>CALRGJ010000001.1 GCA_943357285.1 Candidatus Peribacteria bacterium
GTGGCCTGACTTTTGAGAAGTAATTTCTTTAACATATCGCAGAGATATTACTAAAAAACAACTTTTTGGTAAAGGGCTGAGCTGAGGATCTATTTTTGAGAGGTCTTTTTTGCGAAGAGGGCTATGGTGCATTGCTTGCCGATTTTTTCGAGAAAGTCTGTTTCTATTAAACGAAATTTAGAGGCATCTGTAGCGTAGAGGCTTATTGTTCCAAAGATTTTTTTATTTATGGAAAGAGGGATGAGGACGATAGTTTTGAAGCGATGCATCTTTAGCAGGCTTGATCCTTGGTGTTTTGGATTGTTGTCAACATCGTCAATAATTGTGGGACGCTTGTTTTCAAAAGCTTCAGAGGCAAGACTGTTTTCGAATTTTACCTGATGTTTGTCTAGCCACTTTGGGCTAACTCCGAAGCAAGAGGCGAGCTTTAGGACTTTTTTTCTTTCGTCATAAATTCGTAAAATAGCGGCATCACATTTTGTGAGAAGGCAGAGAGCGCTCACTATGAGCTTTTCAAGGCTTTCAAGGGAAGTCTCGTTGTTTACGGTAGAGTCGATGATTTCGTAAAGATAGTCGAGGTGTCTTCTTTGGAGCCCTAATTCTTTGTAGGCGTCTTGTATTGTTTCAAAGCGTTTTTGAAGTTCGTTGTTGGTCCGTTTTTGCTGTGTTACGTCGCGGTAAATTACAAGATATCCAATCAAATGATTTTCTTCGTCTAATACTTTTGTTACAGAAATCAATACGTCTATAGCCTCTCCGTTTTTTGTTTGGCGGCGGCCTTCAATGTTTTTAATGTGTCCTTTTTCTTCCACTTCGGCAAGGAGTCTCTGATTTGTTTCAACCTCTTCTGAGGGAATGACTATATCTATAGACTTATTTAAAACATCTTCTTCTTTATATCCAAACAATCTTGTCGCTCCATTATTCCAAAGTGAGATGTGGCGATTTTGATCCAAAATTACGATAGCCTCGGTAGAGAATTTAAGAATTTGTCTTGTTACTTTTTCTTGGCGGCTAAGTTTTTTTAATTTGCTTAAGTTTGTGAAAATTCCCATTGTCCCTCCTTCTTTAGTTGGGCCTCCACTTATCAAGAGCGGGATGACTCTGCCGGTTTTAGAAACCATGTTCGCTTCGTACTGAGAGGACTTTCCTGATAAGCGAAGACCATGATGTTGGTTTATTATCCTTTTTCCCTCTTCATCAAAAAAGGAAACACAGTCTCTACCAACACATTCTTGAAGAGAATATCCTGATAGTTTTTCAAATACCGGATTTACGTAAAGAGTTTTATGATCTTTGTTTCCTACCCAAAAGCACTCGTTCATGGTCTGAACTACATTTATGGACTTTACGACTTCGTCCAAAATTTTATGATCAAAGCCCGCTGCAGGGCTTTCTTTTTGTGAATCATTGTTATTCAATCGGCTTGTTGACATAATATAGGTAATACACTATGATTCTCCCCTAATATTTAAATCTGTCAACCTAATCGCGCCATGAGTGGAGCTGTTCCTGAACATTCTAGAGAAGAGGGCGGGAAAGATTTGCCAGTTCTTGCCGTTGCGCCAACAGCTCATCCCTTGGCTTTTTCAGTTGCCAGTGAGATAGAGGTAGCGTTGGCCCATGATGCTGTTGGGGAAGCTCTTTCTCCTTTCGAAAATTTGGATTTGTCTAGAATTTTTGAGGAGTTGCTGGAAGAAGGGGTGAGAGAAACTCTGGACGCTTTTGTCTCTGAGGAGGCTTTGTCTCATCAGGAGGCTCACAAGGTTATTGTTGATATGTTTGCCGATAGATTCGCGGGAAAAGAACTGAATGTTGATACGCTTTTGGAGGGAGTGGCTTCGGGAGCGTTCTATTCTTTGTCTTCAAAGGGAGTGTCCGGAGAAGCTCCTCAGTCTGTAAAGGAAAGGCATTATTATATAAAATCAGGAGTAGAGGAGTTGGCTACGGCGTCTTTTAACGCAAGTTGTGACGACCCTAATAGTCCTCATTTTTTTACGAAAGTTCCCGGCTATGGGAAAAATGGATTTTCGGCTCAAACTGCGGCAAGCTGCCCAAGAGAGATTGTTGGGCTAGAGGAGTTTGGAGTTGTGGAGGGAGATAGCTCTGAATTTTTACGGTACAGATTGTTTTTCTTTGAGTTGTGGCACAAGGCAATGGAGGCTTTTAAAAATTCCGGAGAAGGTGCTTGTCATCGTGAGGCATATACGATGGCGCAAATCACTGCTGATGAAACCTTGAGTCAATTTAAGGAAGATAGAAGTGATTGGGCTACCATTCCTCCAAAAGGTAGAAAGGTTCCGGCTCCGTCTTTGAAGTTGTTTTCAGAAGAAAAATTTGAGGGCCCTGCCGGCGTTGATCAAGTGGATAGTTATATAAAGGCTAATTTGTCTCTGATTTTTCCTGACAAAAAGGAAGGAGGGCTTGTAAAAGAAAATGGAGAATTTGAAAATTTGATACAGGAGGAGTTTGCGATTTTTGATTTAATTGCGTTGTCCGATAAATTTAATTTATACGGCAAGTATCAGAAAATTTTTGATGCAATTTTTGCTTATCGCAGGGCACAGTTTACAGTGAATTTTCATTTTAATCCTGAGGCCACGAATCATCCGGATCCGAAGAAGGTATCTTTGGTGCAAATTTTTAAGGATTTTTATGATAGAACCGGGAAGTTGGCCTATGTGGGAGATTGGGGAGAGGGAAGAGGACAGGTGGGAAAATTATTGTTAAAAATGGGTGTTGTTTCTGGTGTTTATGGAGTGGATATCGATCATGACAGCGAGAGCGATGGCAGTCATACGAGCGAGGATGGGCGACGAATTTCTGATAAGATTGGAGTAAAAGATCGTGACGAGGAGGAGGTGCTGGAGGAAATAGTTAAGAGGTTTCCGAAGGTCGATGTCTTATTGGCTTGCGACGTTGTTCATGAATGTAGCGACCCTACTAAGTACATTGCTCGTTTACAAGAACGTGTAAATCCGGGAGGTATTATTTATTTTACCGATCCTCATCATTGTGAGGCGGTTGATAGAGTTACAAGTGCCACTGTTTATAAGTTTGATAGTAGTCACTACCAAACCTCTATGATCCCTTTGGAGAAGTGGTTTGATGTAGATGCTTATTTATCAATCATGGGATGGAGAGTGCAGGGAGTGCATATTGTTCCGGGAGTTGCTGCGGGATTTAACGATCCATTTTGGAGAGGTAAACATATTTTGCGTAAATTAAAGCCGGGCGAAAGAAGCCCCTCTTTGTATAGTGTTCCCAAAAGTCCAAGAGAGGTTATTGAGGGTGATGTTCCAATTGTGGAGGTGGAAGATTGTTTTAAGGTTTGGCCATTGACGCTGATTCCTGCTGATTCGCAGGAGAGGGTTTTTGAGGAATTATCTGTTTATTTTGAAGCGATTAGAGAGGAAAGTGCTGACAGTAAAAAGGCCCCTCTTTGTTTGGCTAATTTGCGCAGAGTTTTTTTGAGAGCCTTGGCTTCAAAATCCCACAACTCCGGCGAGGTTTTAGTGGGAGACAAAGACCTAAAAGGGCAGTTAAAATATCAGAGAAGAGATCGCTTGGCCTATTATGGAAAAGTGGCGAGAATGTTTGGAGACTCTGTTGAGATGGGAAGAAGAGGTGCGGTGAGAGAGTCCATTTATTTAGTGGAGCTTTTGAGAGATCATTTGGGAGTAGATTTAATTAATGAAGTGAGAAAAACTCCGGGGTGGGAATCTTTTGAATTGCCAAGATCATCAGAAAAATTCCAAGGCGAAAATGCTTAAGAGGAAAGGCTAGCTTTTTATTTTCCTCTAATTACTCCACCGAGTTCTTCAAGATTTCTGAAGACGAATTTTTGAGTTTCCGTCATTTCGAGGTCTGTGAGAGTTCGATCTTCCGCTTGAAGAGTGATTTTGAAAGCTACGGCTTTTTTGTCTGATGGAATTCCTTGGCCTTGGTAAATATCGAAGAGAGACACTTCGGTGATGAGGTGTTTTTCGGCCGAGGCTATGGATTCTTTCAGGGTTTGGATTTCAATATTTGCATCAACGAGAACGGAAACGTCGAATTCAATGCTAGGGAATCGTCCGATTTTTTTGTACTTCTTTTCATTTGGTGCGAGCTTCATGAGCTCAGTGAAATTCACAGCAAAAATTCCGATAGAATAATTTTCAAGGTCATGATTTTTTGCAACAATAGGGTGTAGCATGAAAACTTTTCCAAGAGTTTGTCCGTGTACATCGATGTAGCTGATTGCTTTATTCGGATGAGCATATGGTGCGCAGTCCATCCCTTTTGCTGGATGAGGAAGAGCAATTTCAAATTTTTTAAAAATAGTTTCGAGGACGCCTTTTGCTTCATAGAATGGAGCGTCAGACTTTCCTTTTAGGAGAATTGCTCCAACGATTTTCTTTTCTTCCAGCGGCATGAATTGGTTAATCTCTTTATAAGTGCGACCAATTTCATAGATGCGAAGTTCATCGAAATTCTTCACATTGTGCTGAAGGTTTTTGAGAAGATTTGGAGTCATGCTTGTGCGCATGTGCGTCTGATCTTCAGAAAGATAATTGAGAAGTTTTATATGTCCTTCTTCCTTCATAAGGCAGCGCTCAATTTCGTTTTTGCCATAGAAAGAATAATTGGAAACTTCGTCGAAACCGAGGCCATAGGAAAGCAATTCGCGAGCGAGATGTTTCTTGAAGCGTTCAGTATTTTCTTCTGGCAGTTTTGTAGGGAGAGAAGGGAGGGTGGCCGGAATATTTCCGTAGCCGAAAATACGAGCGATTTCTTCTACGATGTCGTCTTCAATTTTCACATCTTTATTTGCGCGGAAAGTCGGAACTGTGACTTCAAATGTGCCTTTTTTTGTTACTGCTTTTACTTCGAAGTCTAGGCTTTCGAGAATTTCCTTCATTTGTTTGTCGGAAATGTCAGCGCCGATTTTTGAACGAGCCATCTCTGTGTCGAGAGTGATTTTTAAAGGAGTAGTTGAAAAATTTGAGATGTCTGTGATTGGGCCGGCGATTTTTGCTTCCGGGCAAATTTCGAGAATTAATTCAGCGGCGCGTTTGATGGCAAGTTCGCAGAGATGTGGATCGAGTCCTTTTTCAAATCTTTGAACTGCATCTGTGCGGAGCATAAATTTTGTAGAAGTCTTTCTAACGCTGGATGAATTGAAGTTTGCTGATTCGAGAATGATAGAAGTTGTGAAACTGCCAATTTCGCTATTTGCACCTCCTATTACTCCGGCAATTGCTACAGGTTTTTCGTGATCGGCGATGATAAGCATGTGCTCATTGAGCTCTCTTATTTTGTCGTCGAGACATGGAATCATTTCGCCTTTTTTTGCAGTGCGAACAACTATTCCTTTGTTTATTTTCGCTTTATCAAAAGCGTGCATTGGTTGGCCGAGCTCGAGCATTACGTAGTTTGTGACATCAACGATATTGTTGTGCGTGCCGTGATCTGTGGCTTTGAGTTTCTTTTGTAACCAATCTGGTGAAGGCCCTACTTTTACGTTTTCAATAATTAGTCCGCAGTAGCGTGGGCAAAGTTTTTCATCTTTTACTTCTACTTCGATTTGTTCTCCCTTGGCTGGAATTTTCACCGCTGACTTTACTGATTTTAATTTTGCGCCAGTGAGTACGGCAATTTCTCTAGCAATTCCATAGTGTCCCCAAAGATCTGGGCGATGAGTAAGGGCTTTATTGTCGAATTCAAAAATTACGTCGTTTTTTTGTAGAAGTTCTGAGAGAGGAGTTCCCGGAGCTGTCTTCATTGCAGAGAGATCGAGAATTTCTTTTTCTTTTGCTGTTGGGTCAGATACACCAATTTCGCTGCCGGCACAAATCATGCCGTCACTTTCTACATCGCGTATTTTTGTTCTTTCGAGAGTGATGAGGTCGCCAGCACCATGCCATCTTACTTTTGAGCCTGGCTTAGCAATCGCTACGTACATTCCTTCTCGAAGATTTGAACCACCACAAACGATTTGGCAGTTTTCTTTGCCGATAGAAACTTTTGTAACTCTTAATTTGTCAGCATTTGGATGTGGAGTTATTTCGAGGATTTGTCCTACAACAATATTTTCGAAAGATTCAGCTTCATTTATTACACTGTCTACTTCAGCAGTTTTGATGGTTAATTCTGTAGCTAATTCTTTTGGGTCGAGATTTTCTGGAAGGTCTACGAATTCTTTTAGCCAGTTTAGGGAGATTAGCATTGGGACAATTTAAAAGTCTTTGAGTAGGCCCAATTTACTGTTTTTGTATTCTGTTGGCAAGGGAGTGGGGTTTTATTTAGTTAACGCATTGAGTTTTGGCTAGTTTTTTTGTAGTCTGGCGGCATGCATAGATTTTTTGTTTCACAATTAGATGTAGTTGATGATATTCAGGCTCTGATTTGTTCAGAAGATCTAATCCATCAGTTTACGAAGGTTCTTAGGTTTGAGAAAGGCGAGAAGGTGGTTTTGCTTAACGGAAGCGGGTTTGAATTTGAAGTGGAGTTACAGGATTTTAGTTCTAAAAAAATTATTGGAAAAGTTTTGAATAAGAAATTTTGCGAAACCGAATTGCCTATAAAGCTTGTGGTGGCACAGGCAATTTTAAAAAATATGGAAAGACTGGAGTGGATGTTTCAGAAGGGAACTGAATTGGGAGTGAGCACTTTTATCCCTTTGCTTAGCGATAGGACTGAGAGAAAGGTTTTGGGGAAAGTGGAGCGTTTGCATAGAATTTTGAAAGAAGCGGCTGAACAATCTGGACGTGGAAGGGTGCCGGAATTATTGGAAGAAAAGAAGTTTGAAAAAATATTTTTGAGTGATGCTGAACAAGAGCACGCCTTGGATTACGGAGAAGAAGGTGAAAAAATTATCGTAGTGCCTCATCCGGGGGCTACGCAGAAATTTTCAGATTTTTGTAAAGAAAAATTGGTTGGCGAAAATGGTGAGAAATTTTCTGGAGAATTGGTGATTTGTATTGGCCCTGAAGGTGGCTTTACAGATAAGGAAGTTTATTTCGCTCAAAGCAAGGGTGCTCACATAGTCTCTCTAGGAAATAGAATTTTACGTGCAGAAACTGTGGCGATGGTGATGGGTGCAATCGTGGCTGAGGCGATGGGGGAGATGTAGAAAGGCTAAGATTTTATATATTTTAGAATTTATTTAGAATTTATTTAGAATTTATTTAATAAAATTTAATGTTTGTTTGATATAACGGATTAGCAGAATCAATGTGGGGTGAGGATGTGGTATCCGCAGCGTGTTTGACACTCGCTGTTCCGGGTTCGACTCCCGGTCAGGCATGACCACTTCGTGGTGCCCATGCACGCTGCTTTGCATCGTCCACCAAATTCTGCATAAAAAGGCCCCCGCGTTTGGCGGAGGTCTTTTTAGTTAGGACCTTGCAGATCCTACAGCGTGTTTGACACTCGCGTATATTTTAGCAAATATACTTTGATATTTGCAAATTACTAGATAGATTGCTCGGAGTTTGACATTTTTTGCGTCCTAGGGTAACCTAGGGGGGAGGTTCTTTAATTTTAAAAATATGTCCATCAAAATTGATATCCCAATTAAAAAGAAAAAAGCTTTGAAGTGCGCGCGTCAGGCGCAGGGCACTTTGAATAAAATTGCCGGAATGATGGAGGAAAATATTTATTGTCCGGAAATTATTCAACAGGTTGATAGCGTGATAGGTCTTTTAAAAACTGCGAAAAAAGAATTATTAGCTGGGCACTTGGATAGTTGCGTAGTTAAGCAATTGGCAGAAAATAAGCCGAAAGCAATTCAGGAACTTTTAAAAATTTACAACTTATCAAATTAATTTATGGAATTCGATTACACTTTAGTCAGTTCTAAAAGTTTCGATGACGCTGTGCAGGCCGTGGAAAAGGAAATTTCTAATTCTGGAATGAAAGTTTTGTATGTACATGATGTGCAAAAATCTTTGAGCGAAAAGGGATTTAAAAGAGATGGTTTTAAAATTGTCGAATTTTGTAATGCAAAATTTGCCAATGCTTTTTTAAATGCTGATATCAAAATTGGTCTTTGTATGCCTTGCAAAATAAATGTTTATATCAGCGGAGGTGAGACTTTTATCTCCGGTATGCGTCCAGTTGTCCTTTCTCAGTTTTTTCCGAATGCTGATTTGGGAGGGATGCCGGCGGAACTTGATCAGATCATTAAAACTATTATTAATAACTCAAAATAATTTTATGCAAAAAACTACAATTCACATTAAAGGTTTACATTGTCCTGCTTGCAAAACTCTAATCGAAGATGTTTGTAGCGAAATTGAGGGTGTTCATTCTACGAATGTTGATTCTAAAACAGGAGAAACTGTAATTGAGCATGATGAAAGTTTGGATTTAGAAAATTTAAAAAAGGAGATAGAAAGTTTAGGGGAATATAAGGTAACAATTAACAACTAAAATATATGATTACGCATCTCAAAATTTCAGGCATGCATTGCAAGTCTTGTGAGAAACTTATTAGTCATGAGTTGGAAAAATTCAAAGAAATAAAAATTGCTCACGTGGATAGCGCTACGGGTGATTGTCTCATTGAGGCCACTGCGGCATTGGATAAGGAGAAGGTAATTCAAGCTATTGAAAAGGCAGGATATAAGGCGATTTCGGCTTCTTTTAACAATGTTGAAGACGAAAAATCTCAAAGGGGTGTTGTTGTTGAAAAAGTGGAAGGTGCGAAGGGGATACCTTTAAAAATAAGTTATACTATTCAAACTAAGGCTGAGGGAAATTTGAAAACTGATGCTAGCGGTAAGCCATATTTTGATGGAAAGGTTAGTTCTCAGAAAAAAGGAGAAGTAGAGTTTCCAAAGGGAATGCCTGATGCTGAGAAGATTGCTAATAGTTTGGCTGGAATTTTGAATTTTGATGGGTTGGCTGGTGAGCAGCATGTTGAGCATAGAAAGATGTCTATGCCTATGGCTCCTGCGGTTTTAAATAATGGTGAAAAGAGAATCGATCTCGCGATTGGCGGTATGCACTGTGCGTCGTGTTCTGCAATTGTTCAACGCAGTGTAAAAAAATTGCCTGGAATTAAGGAAGTTGTTGTGAATTTTGCGGCAGAAAAAGCAAAAGTTATTTTTGATTCTGCTCAAGTAAGCGATAAGCAAATTATGGAGCAAATAGTAAAAGCTGGATATAAAGCTAATCTTACTACTGCCGATAGTAGCGAGGCCGAGAAAGCTCGTCGTGAAGGTGAAATCAAAGGATATAGAAATAGATTTTGGACTGGCTTTATCCTGAGTTTGCCAATGGTTTATTTTATGTTTTTTGATTTTTTCACTCTTCCCGGGAAGGCTCTCCTTTTTCCATGGGCGGGGCTCATCTCTTTAATTTTAGCAACTCCCGTTCAGTTTATTATTGGGGCAGGATTTTATAAGGGAATGTGGTCTAGTTTGAGGATGAAGATGTTTAATATGGATAGCCTAATTTCTATTGGAACTTCTGCAGCTTATTTTTACAGTTTATATAATTTTGTGAGTTATGCGGTTATAAACAAAAGCCTCATAGGAGTTGGTGGTGGGAAAATTCCAGATTTGTATTTTGAGACGGCAGCTTTCCTTATTACTTTTGTGATTTTGGGGAAATGGTTGGAGAGTCGGGCGAAGGGTCAAACTTCAGAAGCTATCAAAAAGCTAATGGGGCTTCAGGCTAAAACTGCGCGAGTTATTAGAGATGGGAAAACGATGGATGTTCCAATTGAAAGCGTAGTGGCTGGAGATACTATAGTGGTTCGTCCAGGAGAAAAAGTTCCTGTAGATGGAGTTATTAGCAAAGGTTATTCTTCAATTGATGAGTCTATGCTTACTGGAGAAAGTATTCCGGTAGATAAAAAAGTAGGGGATTCTGTAATTGGTGCGACAATTAATAAAACTGGAAGTTTTGAATTTACGGCAAAGAAGGTTGGTTCTGAAACAGCCTTAGCTCAAATTATTAAATTGATTGAAGATGCTCAGGGAAGCAAGGCTCCGATTCAGGCTTTTGCTGATAGGGTTTCAGCTTGGTTTGTTCCTATTGTTATTGGTATAGCTATCCTTACTTTCGTTGTTTGGTTTTTCTTTTTGAATGCAACTTTGAGCTTTTCAATAATGGCTTTCACTGCGGTATTGGTGATTGCTTGTCCATGTGCTCTTGGCCTTGCGACACCTACGGCAATTATGGTTGCCACTGGAAAAGGAGCGGAGCATGGAATTCTTATTAAGGGTGGTGAACCATTGGAACAAACTTGCAAAGTTAAAGTTGTTGTTTTTGACAAAACTGGAACCTTGACCAAGGGTAAACCGGAAGTTACCGACATTGTGGAAACGGCAAGTATTGAGGAGGGCGAAATATTGGAAATTGCTTCTAGTTTAGAAAGTAAATCTGAACATTCTTTGGCTGAAGCTATTTGTAAATATGCTGAAGAAGAAGGTGTTGATAATAAGGAGGTTGCGGACTTTAAGGCTATTCCAGGACATGGAGTGCAAGGTTCAATAGGAAAAACAACTTACTATTTGGGTAATCGTAAGCTTATTGAGGAATTTTTGAATTTGGATATCAAGAATATTGATAGGAAGATGCGTAAGCTTGAAGAAGCTGGAAAGACTGCGATGATTTTGGCTACTGATAAGGAGATTATTGGAATTGTTGCAGTGGCTGACACAATTAAGGAAACTTCTTTGCAGGCAGTTCAAGCTTTGGAAAAAATGGGAATAGCAGTCTATATGATTACTGGCGACAATGAGCGTACGGCTCAAGCAATTGGTAAACAAGCTGGTATTACTAATATTTTGGCGGAGGTTTTGCCTGAAGATAAATCTAATGAAATAAAAAAATTGCAGGAGAGAGGTTTAGTGGTGGCAATGGTGGGAGATGGTATTAATGATGCGCCGGCTCTTGCTCAAGCTAATCTAGGAGTGGCGATGGGTAGCGGCACGGATGTAGCGATGGAGGCTGGCGGAATTGTGATTATTAAAAATGATTTGATGGACGTAGTTCACGCTATTCAATTGAGTAAAGAAACTATTGGAAAGGTGAAACAAAATATGTTCTTCGCTTTGTTTTATAATGTGATTGGTATTCCAATAGCTGCTCGTGTGTTTGCAGGGATTGGTATTATTTTGAAGCCGGAGCTGGCTGGTTTAGCTATGGCTTTCAGTTCTGTTTCTGTGGTGACAAATTCTTTACTATTGAAGAGATTCAAACCTGGTAAAAAGAATTATCTTTCAACTATTGCGCCGATTATTATGATTACGGTATTTACGTTTGGATTCTTTCAATTTGCTCGTTTGAGCTCTGGAATGGAGGGCGAGGGTGGAGTTACTGTATCGGTTGAAGTTGCTTCTGATTTAAATAGTTTCATAGCTAACGGACAAACCAAAATTAATTTTGCCGAGGGTACGCCTAAATTGTTTTTAGGTGCTGACACATTGCCTGTTCAATTAAAGGCAAAGGAAGGAGTTTTGGCTCTCGCTAATGATGAAATTATTATGGGTTATGATGAGGCAATGATGATGATTGAAGAAAAACTTATTAAAGGTCCTGGTGATAGCTTGAAGGATTTCTTTGGACTTTCAAGTGTGAAAGTTGTCGGAATTCTCGAGCCTACGGGGACAATGATAGATAATTATCATTTTGTTAATAACGCTACTTTAGCGAAGATGACTAATTCAGCTACTGTTAAATATGTGGCTGAGAAAGAGGTTCTTAAGGTGTTTTATTTTGATGTAGCTGCGCCTGTTGCTACTCCTGTATCTGGGGCTAGCGTGGTTGCAGAAGTCTTACCTACTCCTGAAAAACTGAAGAAAGATATTCAGGGCTTTGAAGTTGTGATCCTTGGTGGCAAAAAATATTTGCCAATTTATATTGGTTCAAGTGAAGCAAAGATGATGATTGAAAGTAAGTTGTTTTCGAAGGTGGGAGATACTATTGTTGATCTTTTTGGTAACGACGTTATAATTGCCGGAATTTTGCCTGAGACAAAAACAGTGCTTGATACTATGCATTTTGTAGGAAAGGGGTTTGAGCTTAAATAATAATTTAAACTTTCTTGTATGAGTAATCCAAAAAAATATCAGTTTTATGTTTGCGGCATGCATTGTAGTGCGTGCGAGATGCTTACGGAAAGGGGGCTTAAACAGCATCCGAAGGTCGTGATGGTTAAGTCTAGCTTGGAGACAACAAGGGTTGAAATTGAGGGTGATTTTGGGGGCATGTCCGATTTGGAAATTATTAAGGAGCTAAGTCCATTGCTAGATGGGAAGGGTTATGAATTATCTATTGAAAAGCCGAAGAAGAAAGTTAATTGGAATGATTTTCTTTATGCTTTTCCAATAGCTTTTGCTTTTATAGGTTTTTTTGTTCTTTTGCAAAAAGCGGGAATTGTGAACTTGGTGAATGCGAGTGACGTAAGCTATGGCACGGCATTTTTAGTGGGAATAGTGGCTTCGTTGTCTACTTGTATGGCATTGGTAGGAGGATTAGTTCTTTCCATGTCTGCAAGTTTTGCTAAAGAGGGAGACAAGGTGAAACCACAAGTTTTGTTTCACGTGGGACGGGTGGTTTCGTTTTTTCTTTTGGGTGGAGTAATTGCAATGATTGGATCTACTTTTAAATTAGGAGTGATGGGAACTTTTATTTTAGGAATAGTGGTGGGATTGGTGATGTTGATTTTGGGTCTTAATCTTTTGGATATTTTTAATTTTACGAAAAAATTACAGCCTGCGATGCCAAAATTCGTTTCGGAAAAAGCGATGAGCATTGGAGGATTTAATCATACTGTTACTCCTGTGCTTGTGGGAGTTGCCACTTTCTTTTTACCATGTGGATTTACGCAAGCGATGCAGATTTATTCTTTATCGACGGGAAACTTTATGAGTGGAGCTTTGACAATGCTTTTTTTCGCTCTTGGCACTTTGCCGGTTTTGGCTTTGGTAAGTTTCAGCTCTTTCGGTATTAAGGATAGTACCAAATCTGGAATTTTCTTTAAGTCTGCGGGGTTAGTTGTTATTATGTTCGCGATTTTTAATATTATAAATAGTTTGGTGGCGGCTGGTTATATTGCGCCTGTATTTAATTTCTAAATTTATTATGAAAACAATTTTAGGAGGAATTTTATCCGGATTTGCTTTTGTCGGGTTGATGATTTTGCTTTTTGGGGGAGTTGGCGGTTCAGGGCTTTCCTCTATGGATGGTGATGGAAAAAATGTGTCTGTGGAGAATGGAGTTCAGATCGTGGAAATTTCTGCGAAGGGAGGATATTCTCCAAGGAAGAGTGTGGCGAAAGCTGGGATGCCTACTACTTTGAGAATTAATACAAAGGGTACTTTCGATTGTTCCGCTTCTTTAGTTATTCCATCTATAAATTATCAGGAAAATTTACCAATGTCTGGAATTACCGATGTGAAGTTGCCGCTTCAGACTGCAGGAGAAACTATCCAGGGTTTCTGTTCTATGGGAATGTATAGTTTTGAGGTGGATTTTGAGTAGATTCAAATGAGTTTAGAAATTTTAGAATTAATTTAACTTTAATTTAAGAAAATTTAATGTTTGTTTGGTATGACTGAAGTGCATCAAGATGTTTGGGGATGGCAGGCTGCGTCAGTGGACTACGAATCTAACTGACCCGGGTTCAACTCCCGGCATCTCCACCAGATTGGTGCGAAAAAACCCCCGTTTAAATTCGGGGGTTTTTAAATGACAGTGCATCAGTAGACTACGTGCTTATATTGTAGCAAATATTTTGTAGTAATTGCAAATTGCCTAAATTAAAACTGTCTCAAAAATCTCAATTCTCCACTTGTGAGAAGTCTGATGTCGTCGATGCCGTATCTCATCATGACGAGACGAGTGAGACCGAAACCAAATGCCCAGCCTTGGTATTTTTTGCTGTCGATACCGCCGGCTTTGAGAACGTTTTCGTGGACCATACCTGCGCCCATGAATTCTACCCAACCGCTGTGTTTACATACGCGGCAACCTTTCCCTGCGCATAATAAGCAGGAGAAATCGAGCTCAACGCCAGGTTCCACGAATGGAAAATATCCAGGGCGGAAACGAACCTTTACCGGTTTGCCGAAAAGGCGAGTGAGGAATTCAGCCATTACTCCTTTGAGGTGACTTAGTGAAATATCTTTATCTATAAGAAGACCTTCTACTTGGTTGAATGTGCTGTCATGGCTGGCATCGGTGGCTTCGTAGCGGAAAACGCGTCCTGGGACTATCACGCGAAGCGGTGCGCCGTATTTCTCCATAGTTCTTACTTGAACCGGGGAAGTGTGAGTGCGGAGAACCATGCGTCCATATTTTTCATCATTTTTCCCTTGGACGAAAAACGTGTCCTGCATGTCGCGAGCTGGATGATCGGCAGGAATATTTAAACCTTCAAAATTGTAATATTCAGATTCTATTTCTGGTCCGTCCATAACCGCAAAACCCATTTGGCTGAAAATTCTTTCAACCTCTTCTTGAACTTGGGCAATCGGATGAATGTGGCCAACAGTACGAGCTTTTCCTGGAATAGTAGTGTCGAAGAAATCTGAAGAAAGTTCCTTCTGTAGTTTTGCGTTTTCGAAGGCTTGGAGTTTTGCGTTGAGAGCTTTTTCGAGAACACCTTTTACGGCATTTGAGAGCTGACCAATTTTTGGTTTCTCTTCATTAGAAAGATCTTTTAGGCCTTTCATAATGTTAGTGAGCTTTCCATCTTTGCGGCCGAAATATTCGAGCTCCACTTCGCGTAGTGTTTCTACACTTGTGCAGCCATGAATAGCTTTCAAACCTTCTTGTTCTAGATTTTTCAGAGACTGTTCCATGCGAGAAATTTACACGTTTTTGTTTTATTTGCAAATAGAGGGTGTGCTAATCTGTGGTCATGGTTTTTAGCTCTATTATTTTCATCTTTGGATTTTTGCCGATTTTCTTGGGCATTTATTATGTGTTGCCGTGGAGGTTTAAGAATGTTTTTACTTTGCTGGCGAGCTATGTGTTTTATGCTTGGGGAGCTTTGAGTTTTTTGTGGTTTTTGCTTGGCCTGACAGTAGTGAATTATTTTCTGGGAAGATTTGTAGGGAGTGAAAAATATGGAAAGAAAATTTTGATTTTTGGAATTGCTCTGGAAATTTTGGCTTTGGGATATTTCAAATATGCGAATTTTTTTGTAGGGCAATTAAATGGTGTGGCTAGTTATTTTGGGTTTTCACAGATTATTTGGGAGAGTGTGATTTTGCCATTAGGTATCTCGTTTTTCACCTTTCATGGAATTAGCTATTTAGTGGATGTTTATAAAAAACACACGCCGACGGAAAAGAATTTTGTGAATTTCGCTTTGTATGTGACTTTTTTCCCGCAGCTTATTGCCGGACCCATCGTTCGTTATCATGAAATTGCCGATCAAATAAAAAAGCGCGAACACTCTTTTGATAAATTTTTTGACGGTGTGTTTTTGTTTTGTTGTGGTTTGGGAATGAAAGTTTTGATAGCGAATCAAATTGCAGGAATGAGTAAAAACTTGGGAGATGCGGCGACGGCTACGAGCGGCGTTTTGTGGCTTATTGCTTTGTGTTATGCTTTTCAGATTTATTATGATTTTGCTGGATATTCAAAGATGGCAGTTGGTCTCGGCAAGATGATGGGATTTGATATGCCGGTGAATTTTAATCGACCATATTTGTCAGTGACCGTAGGTGAATTTTGGCGAAGATGGCATATTTCTTTAATGAATTTTTTCAGAGAATATGTGTTCTTTCCTTTGGGTGGAAGCAGAGTGATTTTGTGGAAAACTTGTCGTAATCTTTTGTTTGTATTTTTGCTTTCAGGAATTTGGCACGGGGCGAATTGGACATTTATTGTGTGGGGACTTTATTTTGGAATGTGGCTTGTGATTGAGAGAATTTTTGAAGAAAAATGGTTGTCTAAAATTCCTAAATTAATTCGCAGAGCGATGACTTTTTTGATTATTCTTTTTGGTTGGGTGCTTTTTTCTGCGGAAAGTTTGAGTGTGGCTTGGATGAATTTTATGACAATGATAAAATTTAATTTTGCAGATATTTCTGCAGTGAATTTTGTGACGAATAAGGAATGGTTTTTCTTTGCGTTAGCAATTTTGATCGCGTTTTTTCCGGAGACGGAATCTATTAAGAGACTCGAAAGATTTGTGATAGTGAAGGGTGTTTTCGCCTTACTGTTGCTAGTTTACGCTTCTTTGCAATTAGCGGCTGGTGGTTTTAATCCATTTATTTATTTCCGATTTTAAAATGAAAAAAATCTTCTCAATTATATTTTGCTGTATCATCGCCATTCCTGTTTTTCAGACTTTGGTGGGAGTTTTTCCTGAAACAAAAATTGAGGAGAAAAGAGAATTGGCGGTTTTTCCAAAAATTTCTTTGGATGAAAAAACATTGGAAGGATTAACAAATTATTTTAATGATAATTTCGGATTAAGAGGTTCACTTATTTTTTTGAACAACTATATTGATTTGAGTGTTTTTAAAATTTCGCCGAATACTCAGGTGATAATTGGGAAGAATGGTTGGATGTATTACCAACCTTCTTATGAATCGAATAAAATCGCAGTGGATATGGAAATGGTAAAGAAAGTAGTTGAAAAAATTAAAAATTTTGAAGACGAGCTGGTGTTTCAGGATAAGAGATTTGTTTTCGTGTTAGCTCCCAACAAGGAATCTATTTATCCGGAATTTTTGAGAGAAAAGCTGGAGGGGGAGAATAATTATGAGATGATTATGAAGGAGATAGAATGGCAAAATGTAAATACTTTCGATGGTCTGAAACTTTTGCAGGACGTGAAGGATAAAGGCTCTATGGTTTATTCAAAGAATGATACTCATTGGACGCGCTACGGGCTCTTCATAACTATTAACGAGATGTTGAGGTCTTTTGGTAGGGAAGGGATGAATTCCAGTGGTGTGGAAGATGTGCAGAGGGTGGGTGATTTGTCTTTGTTGGTTGGTTTTAATAATTCTGAGACGGTATCTCAACCTATTGTGGATAAATCCAGAATTGAGGCTGATGATAGAGTGTTAATTTTTCATGACAGTTTTTTTGATAATGAGATGTATTTCAATTTGGCCTTTAAGAATTTCAAGAAGATTCATTGGAAGACGGGGTCAATTGAGCAAACTTATAATCAATTGGGTGATTCTTATGACGTAGTTATTTTGGAAATTGCGGAAAGGGATTTTTTGAAGTTTGGGGCTAGCTTGTGAAGTTAATCATCATAAATTTCTTTTCGATGGCCAATGGTCAAGATTAGCAATATTTTTATATTATTGTTTTCGTCCAAATCAAAAATTGCGCGGTAGTCTCCGATGCGGAATCTGTAAGTGCCCAGCGGAGAGTTTTGCAATCTTTTTGCAAAAGATAAAGGATTGTCCGTTAACGAATATTCGTGGATTTTTTTAATTATCCTACTATGAATTTGATAATCTAAAGATTTTAAATCTTGCCTAGCTTTTTGTGTATAGATTATTTGGTGCATTTGTCTCTTAAATTACTCCGAACTCCTTCATTATTTCTTCTTGGGTATAAACTTCACCCCTTTTTACTTGTTCTCTTGCTTCGGCAATATCAGCTGCTAATTTTTCTAAGGCGTTAGTTTTTTTGTCTATGGGTGTGACTTCTAGAATTGGTTGAGAATGATACATAACGATG
The DNA here is from genome assembly GCA_943357285.1 of Candidatus Peribacteria bacterium. Lineage (GTDB taxonomy): Bacteria > Patescibacteriota > Gracilibacteria > UBA1369 > LOWO2-01-FULL-3 > JACRIB01. The sequence continues at coordinate 17,659 of CALRGJ010000001.1, forward strand.
TATTTAATTTTTTTCTTTTGAGCGTTTTTCCAAATTGTTGTGATATTTTGGCGGAATTCTTTGATACCTATAGTTTTGATAGTCATCTTATGAGCTGATTAAAGTGTAACTTAAGTGTACACTTTTTTATTTCAGTGGTCAATTTTCCTCTAATTTCAGTAAAGCACACGAAGTTAAAATAATTCTAAATTCCGCACGAAAAGATTTGACGGTGATCACTATGTAGGTTGAAGTTATAAGAGTTATAGATTAAAAAAGACCCTGTGTTTCCACGGGGTCTTTTCAAAGTTTGTTGTATCCAGCTTGCGCTGGGGGAAAGGTTTTCGCTTCGCTCATTTTGCTCGGCCTTAGCCTCGCTAGAGCGCAAGCGCTCTGTTATCTTACAGCATCTTTAAGAGATTTACCTGCCTTGAAAGCTGGAAGCTTCATAGCTGGGATCTTGATCTTTTGTGCTGGGTTGCGTGGGTTAACACCTGTACGAGCAGCTCTCTTTGATACACGGAAAGTACCGAAACCAGTGATAGTAACGTTCTGACCACCCTTAAGGCTCTTTGTGATCATTGTTAAAACTGAATCTAGAACTTCACTAGCGGCTTTCTTTGTAACGCCGGCAGCTTGTGCAGCACCTGCTACTAAGTCTTGCTTAGTCATATGTGTTGGGGTAAGAAAATAAAACATTCGTATTATATGGGCTTAAAGGCTGGAAGCAAGCTGATTTTTGGCAGAAAGGGCTTTTTTCAGCCTTTAATTGGGGGTCGAAGTACGCCAAAATCAGGTTTGTGGCTTAGGGCTGCGGAAATATTTTCGTTGCAAATCGTGGTGAGTTATTTTGGTGTGTATAAGCCATTTTCAGCTTATTGGGTTGACGTGAGAGCTTAATTATTATAAGAATGAAAAAGTAAATTTGAGTTCCTAATATAGAAACATGGCAAAAAATTTGGTGATTGTAGAGTCCCCGGCGAAAGCAAAAACTATCTCAAGATTTTTGGGAAAGGACTATAAAGTGTTGGCTTCAATGGGTCATGTGATGGATTTGCCGAAATCAAAAATGAGCATTGATATTGAACATGATTTCAAGCCTGCCTACGTAGTTTCTGCTGAAAAGAAAAAAGTTGTTTCACAATTAAAAGATGAATTGAAGAAAGCTGGTGAACTTTGGATCGCAACTGATGAGGACCGCGAAGGAGAGGCTATTGGATGGCATTTATTGGACGCTTTGAAAGTTGATCAAAAGAAAACTCCTACTCATAGAATTGTGTTTCATGAAATTACCGAAGGTGCGATTAAAGAATCTTTGAAGCATCCTCGTAGCATTGATCAACATATAGTAGATGCGCAGCAGGCTCGCCGCGTACTTGATAGATTGGTTGGTTACGAATTGTCTCCACTATTATGGAAGAAGATTCGTTTCGGACTTTCAGCAGGTCGTGTGCAAAGTGTGGCGGTGCGTTTAGTAGTAGATAGAGAACGTGAAATTTTGGCGTTTAAACCTGAGGAATACTGGACAGTTATTGGAAATTTTGAAAAGAAAGATAAAGCTCTAAAGGAACATGATAGAAATTTTCAGGCTGAATTGCAGAAGTTTCAAGATAAGAAATTGGAAATTGGAAACGGAGAACATGCGGCGAACGTTTTGAAAGATTTGGAAAATGCAGACTATAAAGTGATGTCTGTGGAAGAAAAAGAAACAAAGAGATCTCCAGCTGCTCCTTTTATTACTTCTACTCTTCAGCAAGAGGCTTCACGTAAATTAGGTTTCTCCGTGAAGAAAACAATGATGGTGGCTCAGAGATTATATGAAGGTATTGATACAGGATCTGGTCAGACAGGTATGATTACTTATATGAGAACGGATAGTGTGAATCTTTCTGATTTGGCTTTGAATATGGCGAAGGAAGTAATTACAAAACAATTTGGTGCTCAATATGCTTTGGCGGAACCACGTAAATATAAAGGAAGAAAGAGTGCTCAGGAAGCGCATGAGGCGATTCGTCCGGTAGATCTTTCTATGACTCCTGATGCTGCGGCAAAATTTCTTGATCATGATCAGTCTAGATTGTATGAAATAATTTGGAAAAGAACTCTCGCTTGTCAGATGAAGGAAGCGGTTTTGGCTAAAGTTGGTGCGGATATTAATGCGTTTAAAGGCGCGACAGATACTGGATATACTTTCCGTGCTACTGGTCAGACGGTGGTGTTCCCAGGATTTATGGAAGTGTATATGGAAGGTCGTGATAATGAGGAAGAAGAGGCTCAAGATGGTGAAAAGATTTTGCCAAAATTGGTGGAAGGAGAAATGGTAGACTTGAGAGATTTGGTAAATACTCAACATTTCACTAAGCCACCGGCTAGATATACTGAAGCTTCTTTGGTTAAAAAACTTGAGAGCGAAGGCATTGGTAGACCGAGTACATATGCTCCAACTATCACGACTATTATGACTCGTGGTTATATTGAAAAAGAAGGAAAAGCTTTGAAGCCAACAGATGTAGCCATGGTGGTTACGGATATGTTGGTGGAAAATTTCCAGGAGATTGTGGATTATAAGTTTACGGCTGAAATGGAAGAAAAATTGGATACGATTGAAGATGGAAAATTGGAATGGGTGCCGATGATCAGAGCTTTCTACGAGCCTTTCCATGCGAAGATTCTTGATAAAAGTATGACTTTAAAGAAAGGAGATATGATTAAAGATGAGACAACTGAGGTTTGCGAAAAATGTGGATCAAATATGGTGATTAAATTGGGAAGATTTGGGAAATTCTTATCTTGTTCTAATTATCCAGCTTGTAAGAATGCCAGACCTTTGGAAGGCACCGGTCCTGCTGCCGAGAAAGTTTTGACTCCTGAGGAACAGAAAGTTATTGATGATATGAAGGCGAAACATGCTGATAAGAAATGTGAAAAATGTGGCAAACCAATGGAAATTAAGTCTGGCAGATTTGGCCCTTTCCTTGGTTGCAGTGGTTATCCGGAATGTAAAAATATTCAATCTATCGTGATCTCTTCAGGCGTAAAATGTCCTAAGTGTAGCGAAGGCGACTTGGTGGAACGTCATACAAGAAAAGGTGGCAAGATTTTCTGGGGCTGTAATAAATTTCCAAAATGTAAGCTCGCTACTTGGAATAAACCTGTTGGAAAGTGCGAAAAATGTGGAGGATTGAAGGTAGAAGATAAAAAATCAGATGGCGCAGTGCTCTGTATGGACTGTGAAATGGCAAAACCGGCTCCTTCTAAAGGTGGTGGAAGATGGGGTAAAAAGAAGAAAGAAGAGGAGAGTGAGGAATAGTAACAATAAGATTGAGAGAACGGCTATGGTCCTTGCGATTTAGCCGTTTTTTTGCTATAATTAGGGCAATAAAAAAATAAAAATAAAAACCATGATATCTAATAAAAAAGCTCTTCTTCTTTTGACGACAGTTTTGTTGTCTAGTTTTTTGAATTTTCCTCAAAGTGTTTTTGCGGAAACAGATAAGGTTGCCAGCGATCCTGCTGCTTGTAGCGGTAGAATTACTGGAACAAGTAAAGTTTATAATCCTAACTCTGGAGTCATTTCTTTTGATGCGCATTCAGGTCCTGGAGCGGAGGATAATATTGCCGTGAATTTAGGTGTTGCTGCGGCTGGCGCCGTGGGACTTGCTCCTGCGAGTCGTACCGATGCTGCTTGTATTAGCAAGGTAGCCGGAGTCGATGCAAATACCGGAAAAGCTTATGTTTATGCGGTAAAAGGATGGGCTTGGGATACCAATGGAGGATTTGTTTCATTCAATTGTCAAAATGGTTCAAATAATGCAGGTGGTGCGAATGTAGCATGTGGAAATATTAATTATGGTGTTTATATTGGAGCTGATAATAGTGTTTTGGGTTATGCTTGGAATCAGACTTTTGGTTGGATAAGATTTGATGATAATAATACCGGTGATGCAATTAGCTATGGAGTAAAAATTGATCCTGTAACTTTTAAGGCTACTGGTCATGCTTGGACTTCCGCTGGAGTTTATATTGATTTAACGGGAACGGTTTTTAATTTACCAGATAAAACTAATGTAGTGGTGGTGGACACTTGGTGTAAAAATAAACCATACTTATGTGTGGAAATTACGCCTGATCCGGCTAGTTTAGCTTTTGGTGGAAATCCAGGAGTAAAGGTGGCTGATGGTAAAGATGGATATGATTTGCATATTTATTTTAGGGACAAGGATGGTGTGGCTATTGATCCTACTAAGATTACAAATTTAAATAGTGTTAAATTTGATTGGACCGATACGGTGAAGTTAGATCAGGTGAACGCTGCAAATGTTAACGCTAATGCAGTTCCAAATAAGCCTACATCGCTTGCTGATTTTGATCCTGTAGTAGGCGATCTTGGTCATTATAAAACAAAGGTTTCAATTACCAGTTATGCCCCTACTTCTGAATCTAAATTGTCTTTAACAACTGGTACAAAACCAGCGTATTTAACAAATAATGAGAATTTTATTTACGCTCCAGATGGAATTACTCTTCCTACGGCCGGTGGCAATAAGTTGCTTTTGAATAATATTAATTTTCCAAATTTAGTAGATAATACAAATACGGTTTTGATTCCGGCGACTAATTCTCCAATCTATCCGAATGGAAAAGTAGGATTGCCTTTCAAGTTCAGACCGGCAGTTTATTTAGATACTTTGTATGCTAATGATTTCCAGGATAGTATTTTGGGATATAGATCTGTGCCGGTAACTTTGAAGAGATCTTTGAAGGCGGTTGGTAATTTGAATCCTATTGCTAGCGGTAATGCGGAATTTCATGTGGCTTATTCTAATGGGCAAACTACCACACAGTGTCCCGGTCAGGATGTTAATTTTCAGTTTGATGTAACCGATGAAGGTGTTGTTTCTGATAATAAAACCGGTAATGTGAAAATTTTACAGGATGGAATTTCTGGATTATTTAACAAGGTTTTTGATTTACAATTTACGCCGGATATTCCAACTGATCCTGAGGCTAAGGCAAATCCTTGCGATGTAGCTAAAGGAGCAACTTTTTATAGCAAGATTACTTATTCAGTTGATGGAAAAACTGTGAGTTATTATGATAATAAATTGCCGAGAACCGGTGGTGATTCAATAGTAAATCCTGCGGTTGTTGTTCATGGAAATATTACTGCTCAGGCTGTAGGAAATGTACAGGGTGATCAACGTACTACGGCTGCCGGATCAGTGAATGTTGCTTTGATTAGAGATGCAATTAATGAGAATTTGCAGAGAAATGGAGGTAGTAGTGTAACGGCTGGAGCTTATGGAAATTGTAATATTCTAAAATTAAGTGATTCAAATAGTGGTTATACCTATACCGCTTGCGCTGTTGGTAAAAAATCATTCGAGGTAACAACTAATGGTGTGACTGAGCATGTGCTTTATGTTAAAGGAGGAGATGTTACTTTGGATTTTACGATGTATCCTGATGTTGGTGACTGGAAGGGTAAATGGGTAGTTATTGCCGATGGAGGCAATATTTTTGTAGATAAAAATTTACTTCCTATTGATCCGGTAGCTTCGAGAATTTCTTTGGTTGCTTTTAGATCTGCAGATACTAATAAATATTATCAAACAGGAAATATTTATATTGCGCCAACGGTAACTAATTTAGTTGGTACTCTTGTGGCTGATGGATCTCTTTTCTCTTACGATGGTGACCATACACATTTAGATGCTGCTACCGGTGAACCTAAATGGGGAGCTGGTGGAGATTATTCTGCGATGATTTCTTCTTTGCAGACTTATCAATTATTGGTTCAAGGAGCTATTCTTTCCGACAACACTATTGGTGGAGCAAATCTTGATCAAGGAACAAATCATAAAAATTATTTACTTGCCGGAGGAGGAAGAGTAATTCCATTGCCTGCAAGTATTGCCGATCGTATGAGGGCTCAGTATTATGATTTGAATTACTTGAGAATGTTTAAGCTTAATTTACAAATGGGAGCTGAAGGACTTCCTATTGATCAGAAGTGCGGAAAGGCGTGGACTCCAGATGATCAGGTGAATCTACAATCTCTATTGAATACTGGTTCTTATAAAGATGAAACAGGTAATACTTTCAAAACTATTTGTGGACAAAAGCAACCTTGTGATCCGGTAAATGATTCTTTGAATAGTCCTAACTCTTGCGATGGAGTAAATCCATTGGCGAAATATGACGACAAAAATGTTACTGGAGATCTGATTGCGCCAAGCAGTTTTACAGCTGCTACAGGTTTGGATTCTACAAAAGATTTTAATCCTGTGTACGTTTATTACGTGGCTCCGGACACAAAGTCATTTGTGTTCTCCAAGAGCGGCGCAATAAATATTAGTGGAAAATAGGTAGCGATTATGCCTGATACCAATCTAGGGAAATTTCCGGATACTTTCTCATTTCTTCGACCATGATTTTTTGAATCTCGGCGAGGCGCTCAGGAGTGAGTGCTTCGAAACGAAGTGTGAGATTTGGGCTAGTGTTTGAGGCGCGAACTGCTCCCCAAGAATTTTCGTCGAAGTTTACGCGGACGCCATCGATGGTGATGCAGTCGTAAATTGCTGTGAAATGAGAAACGAGATTTTTTACAATTTCGAATTTTTTATCGTCTGGACAGTGAGCTTTGAATTCCGGAGTGGTGCAAGTTTTTGGTAAGTCATCAAAAAATGCAGAGAAAGGTTTTTGGCTTTTTGAAGCGATTTCCAATATACGAGCTGCAGCGAGAAGAGCGTCATCAAAACCATAATAATTTTCACCGAAAAATAAATGTCCGGAAACTTCACCGGCGAGAGGCGCACCAATTTCTTTCATTTTTGCTTCGATAAAACTGTGGCCTGTTTTGCTCATTACTGGTACGGCACTGTGTTTTTTAAGATCATTGATAATTGCTTGAGAAACTTTTACATCGAAAACTACTTTGCTTCCAGGTAGGCGAGTGAGCATGTCGCGAGCGAGAAGAAGCAGCATGAAATCTGAAGAATACATGTGACCTTTTTCATCAACTACGCCGACACGATCGCCATCACCATCAAATCCAATTCCGAGGTCTGCTTTATGTTCCAGGACTTTTTTGATGAGGTCCTGCATGTTGTGAAGCTCTTCAGGATTGGCTTCATGATTGGGAAAATTTCCGTCGAGTTCGCAATATAATTCTATTACTTCGCAGCCGAGTTTTCGGAGTAATTCAGGAGCGAATTTTCCGGCTACTCCATTGCCGGTGTCTATTACTACTTTGAGAGGTTTTGCGAGTTTTGTACGAGATGTAATGTCGGCAAGATATGTTGGCCAGATGTCTACTTTTGCTACTGATGCAGCTGCGCAATTTGCAGCATTGAATTCAGGCCAATCTTTTCCTTCTGTCTGGATAATTTTTAAAATTTCTTGTAACTCATCGCCACAAATAGAGTGTGCATTTTTGATAACTATTTTGAGGCCGTTGTAGGCCTTTGGATTGTGGCTTGCGGTGATATTGGCACCTGAGTCAAAATTCATGGCGCAACTCGTCCAGTAGACCATTGGTGAGGTCACGAGGCCTATGTCTGTTGGTTGTACACCGGAGTCTATGAGTCCTTGCATGTAGCCAAGTTTCAAGTCGTCACTTGTGAGGCGATTGTCAGAACCGACGGCCATGGTTTTTACGCCATATTTTTTTTGTAAATAAATACCGGCGGCACGGCCGATTAAGTATACTGATTTATCTGTGAGATCGGCTGGTTTATCATCTAGGGGCGCAGCGATTCCACGGATGTCGTAGGCGCGAAAAATGAGAGGATTTATTGTCATGAGGGTAGGGAGTGAGGGTTAATATTCGTTATTATATTTTGTGAAATCCATTGTGTTTTTAATATCTCTGAGACGGTTTTGGCTATTCCATTCTTTTAATAATTTAGCGCAAGCTGGAGGAACTAATTTTTCCCATTTTTTATTTTTCATAATTGATTCACGAACTTTTGTGGCGCTAATTTTTAAGACTCTTTTTAATTGGAAAATTTCCGGACCAACTTTTGTTTTTTCATGAGGGCGGTGATACTTTCCTTCGTAGCATGCTTTTACAATTTCTGAGCCGGTGAAAAGGTGAGTATATGGAGGAACATAGGTGTTTACGTGATTTACCCAAAGAGCGTAATTATTCACATTTCTTACCGGGATAATACAGTATTTTTCTGCTGGAATTTTTGCTTCGCGGAGAGATTCTTCTATCAATTGAAAACGTTCTCCGGCAGTCCAAGGATTGTCTGGTAGAAAGTTTTTTTCGGCTGAACCAATTACGATGATTACACGTTCGTGTTTCTCGAGGATTTTTTTAATTACATCAAGATGACCAAGATGAAAAGGTTGAAAGCGACCGATAAAAAGTGCAGATTGCATAGGTTGAAAGTTATGCTGAAAAACTACACTTTTATTTCACCCTGATCAAGTATGGAGGGTTTAATTTGTGCTTATTTATTTCATAAAGACGGAAAACTTTATGAACGATATTTGGGCTTATGCCTTTACCAATGAGCTCTTCTTTAGTGAGACCTTCTTCCATTTTTCTGAGAACAATATCAATTTCACGGTAAGTCATGCCGAGTTCAGTTTCGTCTGTTTGGCCGTTGTAAAGTTCTGCTGATGGTGCTTTTTCTATGAATTCATTTGGTAAGCCAACGTGTTCAGCTAATTTATAAACTTCATCTTTGAAAAGATCGCCGATGATTTCTAAATCAGCAGCAAGGTCGCCGTATTTTGTCCCATATCCAAGAGCTAATTCGCTTTTGTTTGACGTTCCAATTACAAGTGAATTGCGGCTGTTGGCAAAGTTATAAAGAATCACCATACGTACACGAGCTTTTGTATTGATCTGAGCAAGGTCGCTAGGTTTCCAAGGAAGTGCAAGGAAGTCTGTGAGATATTTATTAATCGGAACGTTATAATAATTTACATTTAAAAATTGGCAAAGAGTACGAGCGTGGAGAAGGTTTTCGTCACTAGACACACCTTTTTCCGGCATAGTAATTCCTGTCACGTGTTCCGCTCCGAGGGCATCAACTACGAGTTTTAGACAAAGTGCGGAATCTACACCACCACTGACACCAATAACGGCATTTTCAATCTGAGCTTCTTTGAAATATCTCTGGATGGAAGCGATGATTTTTGTGTAAGTGTTGTGCATAGATTTGTGGGGTATTAGGGGAGTGGGAGTGGTCTTTTTAATTACTTTAGGTTTTGGAACCTCAATCTTTTTGGTTAGCTTCGGTAGTTTTATGGCTTCCGTATGAGTGCTAGGCTCTTTTGGCTCTTCGACGAAGTCAAAAAGGTTAGATTGTGTGGTCTTCATAGGCCCGAATTATAAAACTTTCGTAGGATATTGGAAGGGGGCGATTTTAAAATATCTTGCCGTTTTAAGGGAAAGATGGTTTTAAATCGAGTATTTATCTATATTTCTTAACTTGGCGATCAATTTCAATCTCTTGATCACGTTTTTTGAGAGTCTCGCGTTTGTCGTAAAGTTTTTTACCACGGCAAAGTCCAATCTGTACTTTTATCATTCCTTGTTTTGGATAGAGCTCGAGAGGGACGCAGGTAATTCCTTTTTGAGTGATGGCGGCTTCAATTTTGCCAATTTCTTTTTTGTGGAGAATTAATTTACGAATGCGAACTGGGTCTAACGTGATATTGCTAGATTGTTTGTATCTGGAAATGTGTACGTTGTTGATGAAGGCTTCATCTTTCCATACATCGACGAATGCTCCTTTTAGATTAGCCTGATTGCCTTTAATAGCTTTTACTTCATCTCCAAGAAGGACTATTCCGGCTTCGAATTTTTCTAATATTTCGTAGTCGTGAAAGGCCTTTTTATTTTTAGAGTAGTAGGTTTCTTCAGTTTTAGTTTTGGATTTTTTCATCTTGTGGTAAAATTTTTTCCGTATTTTCATTTAACCTCATTTTCCTATGGCTGATCAATACAAAGTCACTAATGTGACAGGGTTTGGTTCGAGAATTGTCGATTCTATTAAAGGAATCGGATTCGGTTTCCTCTTGTTCTTAGCATCTTTTGCGGTGCTTTACTACAACGAAGGACGTACAGATTTATCTCAAGTCGCAAAAACAGCGATAAATATCGACTCTTCACAGGCAGCTCCTGCTGAAGCAAATGGCAAGTTGGTTAGCACAAATGGCAAAATTACTTCTACAGAAACTCTTGGAGACGATTTGTATTTGGCTCCAGCTAAGTATTTGGCCGTAAACAGAAGTGTAGAAATGTATGCTTGGGTAGAAAGTTCTTCAAGCAGCAATACAAACAATACTGGTGGTTCTTCTAGTTCCACAACTACTTATGATTATAAGAAATCTTGGACTACTGTTCCTTCAGATTCAGGTAATTTTAAGGTGCCGGAAGGTCATGCAAATCCTGCAAAGGGTATTGCTGATGCTAGAAAAACTGTTACTAGTGCAAAAGTTGGAAATTTTGAATTAGACATGGCGAATATTGAATTGCCACCATTTACTGCAGTTACTGTAAATGAAACAAATATCAAAGTAAAAGATGCTGCTAAAATTTCCGGAAATTACGTTTTTGTTGCCGCAAAAGGTAGCACAGGAACTATTGATCAACCACAACTTGGCGATATGAGAATCACTTATACAGTTGCTCAGCAAGATGTAGATTCAACAGTTTTTGGAAAACTTGATGGATCAAAATTGATTCCATTTGTTGATGCCAGCAAAGATAATGCAAAACTTTATAGAATTTTTACAGCTGGTGGAACAGATGCTGCCATTGGTCAATTATCAGGTGAACACAATACGTTAACTTGGATCCTTAGAGCTGTTGGATTCTTGATGATGTGGATCGGTTTGAGCGCTTTGTTTGGACCTATCAGCACATTGCTCGATGTATTACCATTCTTTGGAAGTTTGAGCCGTGCAATGATTGGAGTTGTGACTTTAGTTGTTTCTCTAGTTTTGTCAGGTGCTACAATTTTAGTTTCAATGATTGCGCATAATATTTACGCAGTAATTGGTACTGCTGTGGCAATTGTCATCCTTGCGATTGTTGCGTTGAAGATGAAAGGGAAGAAATAGTTTTAGAAGAAAGTCATTTTTATGGCGATGATCATAAAAGTGACTCCAAAGCATTTTTTGAGTACTGCTTCAGAAAATTCTAAGGAAAGGGAGGCGCCGATAAGGCCTCCGATGAAGAATCCTAAACATATGAGGGCTGCGATCTTAATATCGACGTAGCCCTCTTTATAATATGTCCAAGCTGCGAGTAGACCAATTGGAGGAACCATTAGGGCGAGAGTTGTGCCCTGTGCCATGTGTTGGTTCATGCCAAAAATATAGACAAGTGCGGGCACGATAATAATACCTCCGCCAATTCCAAGAAGTCCGCTAAGAGTTCCGGCTACTAGACCTATTACGAGGCAGAGAATAATATTAGTCATGCGATTGTTTGGTTTTTAAATATGATTGTCTTTTTGCTTCCGGGAAGCGTTCTATCGCGTATCTTAACATAGTGCGTGGCATTTTTGACGCGAATTTTTTTAGGAAGGCTTCTTCTGTGGATAATGAGCGTTTACCAATTTCGCGTAGCATCCAGCCGACGGCTTTGTGAATTAGGTCGTGAGAGTCGTGGAGGAGGAGCTCGCTGATTTTTAAGGCGTCATCGAATTCATTTTTGCGAATGAAATAAAAAGTACTGATAATAGAAATGCGTTTTTCCCAAATATTTTTCGACTTCACTAATTTGTAGATAATGGGTTTTTGGCTTGGGTTTGCGTATAAATAGGCACCGATTATTTTGTCGGCACTGCTATCTACGAGGTCCCAATTATTTATTTTAGCTGAATTCTTTAAATAAAATTTGTAGATTTTTTCTGGTTCTTTGGGAAATTTTTGAACTAAAATGAGGAGCGCGCAGAGTCTAGCTTCGTGAAATTTATTGTTGAGAAGTGTTTTGATTTCTGTGAGAGAAAGGTTTTTATGTTTTTTTGCGACCTTGCGGGTTTCTGGCACCATTATGCCAAGAAAATGATCGCCTTCACCGTATTCTCCTTTTCCTGTTTTGAAAAATCTATCGGCAAATTTTGCTTTTTCCGGACTTGCTAGGTTTTGAAGCTCTTTAATTATTTCCATTAGAAAGGTATAAGTTTATTATCAGTATTTAATTTAGTGGAATGTCCGAAATAGTTAAACGAAAAATTTCTTGTGTCGTCCCTGTTTATAATGAAGGGAAGAGAGTGGACAATGTTTTGAGCGCTTTGGTGGGCCATCCCTTGCTTGATGAGGTGATCGTCGTGAATGATGGATCTAGTGACGATAGCGAAGAAGTTTTGAAAAAAATAGAGGGAATAAATTTGATATCCTATGCTGAGAATCGTGGGAAAAGTTTTGCGGTGATGACGGGAATGAAGAGAGCGAAGAACGATCTTTTATTAATGATTGATTCTGATTTGCTTGGTCTGACTGCTGAAGCTATTACAAAGTTGGTGGAACCTGTTTTGGAGGGTGTAGCAGATGTGGCCATGACTCTCCGAAAAAACAGTTTGCCGATTTTTAAGTTAATGGGCTTGGATTTTGTTTCAGGAGAAAGAATTTTTAGTAGGAGATTGATTCCTAATCTTGATGACTTGGGGAAGCTGAGTTGTTTTGGTCTGGAATCTCATTTGAATAATTTGATTGTGGAAAAGGGTTTGCGTTTGGCAATTGTGTATTGGAAGAATGTAATTACTCCTAGAAAATCAGTGAAATTTGGATATTTGGAGGGAACTATGAGAGATTGGAAAATGGTAAGAGAAATAGTTAATTACCTTGGCTACAAAGGTATTTATAAGCAGATCAAGGGAATGAAAAAATTGATTGTGGAGAAAAAATTTTAGACCTGGGAGAGATTTCTAATGAAACTATCGCACCATTTTGCTGAAGAAAATTTCTCAGCCTTTTTGCGGCAGTCGGAAGCTTTTAGCTTGAGGCAGCTTAAGGCGTTTTTCTGGAGGTTTGGTCCAATGAATCCATCAATGCCGTTAGTAATAAGATCTTTTGGACCTTGTACTTTATAGGCGGCAACAGGTACTCCACAGGCCATCGCTTCCAGAATTACTAATCCAAAGGTGTCAGTTTTTGATGGAAAGACGAAAACGTCAGTGATTGAAAGTAAATCTACCAGTTCTTGTCCTGTTTTGCAGCCAGTGAAAATTACATCGTCTTTGAAATTCTTCTTGAGAGATTTTAGGGCTGTACCTTCACCAATTACCATTTTCGTTCCAGGTAATTTGCATTTTAAAAACGCTTCAATATTTTTTTCGGTAGTGACTCGTCCCAGGAAAGTAAAAACTGGAGTTTTCATTCCTTCCGGAATTTTTGCATTTGGATTTTTTTTAAAAAAATCCGTGTCTACTCCGAGTGGGATCAAAGTGACATTCTTGAATCTCTTCTTTTCCAAAAGTGTTTTAAAAAGGGGGGAGCTGACCATGGTTCTTTCACTTTTTTTATGGAACCAACGCATGTAGTGATAGATGGCCTCTTTTGATACACCGGTGCGAATTTCAATATATTCTGGTAGTTGAGTGTGGTAGTGAGTAGTGAATTTCCAATTATTTTTTGTGCAAGCAAGACGAGCAGCAAATCCCACAGGTCCTTCTGTAGCAATGTGAATATAATCCGGGTTGAATTCCTTAATTATTTTTTCCATTTTTCCACGACCCAAAATCGCCAACTTAATATCAGGGTCGGTAAATAACGGAACATTTTTAAATTCTGCAGGGTGAATTATTTTCACTTTGAATCCTTTTTTCTCGAGGCCTTCTTTGAGTTGTTTTATGCTGGTAACTACTCCGTTAATATTTTTCCAGACGTCAGTAGCAATTATTATTTTTTTCATAGTTTTTTTATAGGCTCACTTCGCTCAGAAGTGGCGGAGCCACATTCTTTGCTTGTTGCGCGCTCGCTATGCTCTCTTCTTTCTAAGAAAAAAGTAGATGACAATTGAGATACCGATCATGGTTAAACCAATTCCTGCATATTTAACATAACCGTTTAGGGTAACATACGCTTGATTAAAGTAATATCCAAGCGCTACGAGTAGTAGTGTCTTGGGAATTGAAGCTGCAGTATTTATTAAAAGAAATTTTAGATAATTCATTTTTGCTGTTCCGGCTGCGAAAAGGATTGCTGCACCCCATGGTTGGGTTTTCCCAAGAATGAGAGTTTTTGAGGGAGCTTTGAAATGAAAGTGGTGTTCGAGTTTTGATAAATGAGATTCTGTGACTTTTATTAAGTGACCCCATTTTTTTAGAATAGGATGTCCACCAAAACGACCAAGGCAATAATATATAGTATCACCAAGCACGTCGCCAAAAATCAACAAACAGTAGCTGAATATTGGATTTATTAATTCTCTGGCAATTAAAACTCCGACAAGAATTGCAATGACAGGCCCTTCGATTACTGCGACGGGGAGAATGATGGCATATTTATAGAGAAGGAGAAGATCGAGGAGTTGTTCGATTGGCTGATTCATAATTGCGAATAGTATCGCATGGATTTTTGGCATGCGAAAGGGGACTTGGCTCTAATAATCTGGCGGAGGGAGAGGGAGTCGAACCCTCGAGGAGCTTGCGCCCCTACATCGTTTCCAACGATGCGCACTCGGCCACTATGCGATCCCTCCCGATGTGCAGCCCAGTTTTTATAGCATTTAAAAGCTTTTTGTGGCAAGTTGTTTCCAGTATTTAAAAAGTTTTTATGGGATTTTTTCAGATGGATCCGTTGCAGGTTGTGAGTTTTTTAGTAGCATTGTTGGCTACTCTTACTTTTCATGAGGCTTCTCATGCTCTTGTGGCTTATTACTTAGGAGATCCTACTGCTAAAATGGAGGGACGTTTGAGTTTGAATCCTATAAATCATTTGGATCCAATGGGTACAATGATTTTTTTAATTACTTGGACTATAGGGTGGGGAAAGCCTGTTCCTGTTGATCCAAGAAATTTTAGACATCCTGTTCGCGACAGTGCATTAGTGGCTTTGGCTGGACCTGTTTCCAATTTAGCTTTTGCGTTTGTGATCGCACTTTTGTGGAAATATCTCGGGGATTATATGTGGGCTCCATTACTTTTATTTGTGCAGACTCTTTTTCATATGAATGTGTTTTTGGCTATTTTTAATCTGTTTCCTTTCCCACCTCTTGATGGATCGAAGATTTTGGGACTTATAATTCCGAAGCGTTGGCATGGAATTTATGCCAATTATTTGGATGTTGGTGTTAAATATCTAGTTGTCATATTATTGATCGATGTTTTTATTATGGGTAACATCTTCAGATTCTCTGTTTTCGGCAACGTTATGCAGTTTTTGCACGATCGGGTAAGCACAGTTTTACTTTTGGGCACCTAGGGGTAGTGGTATCCAAGGATTTTGATCAGCCTTATATTGGGGCCAAGCCAGGGGAGAAATGGCTTACAGAAGCCTTTACTTCGCCTTGGTTTCTGATAGTATGTGGGCATGCTCTACTTTGTTTGTAAGAGTTTTATCTACTCTCTCTATCAACAAGTATTCGGGAGTCCAATTATTTCTTTCGGCCGTGGCTGAAAGCTGAGGATTTACCCACAATTGCTTTCAAGGGGGCCCAGTCACCTGAAACCAAACGACACGGCAGAGCTTTAGAGAAACAGTCAGGCCTTCATGCAGGCGATTGTGTAATAACTAAGAATTAGGAAAGATTTCCTTAGGGGATAGTGAGCGACCGCTTCTAACCTCCAAGGGGTCTCAGAATCCAAAAAATATTTTCTTTAGTAACTTTGAAACTGTTTTAGGATCTCCTCAGGAGTTCAGAATCTAAGCCCAGACATGGGCTTTTTAAGGATGTAGAGGTTTTGCAGTCTGCATATTTCTTAGTGTTAACCATTTAACGATGAAGAAATAGAGATTTGGTACTAAGATAGCTAGTAAAGCAGATGTCGGAAAGTTTGTGGTAAAGGATAGCGTTGAAAAAATTGCAGCAAGGAAGCCGTAGATGATTTGTTGGTGTTTTAGCATTGGGGAAGTGCGTGGCTCCGAAAGCATTACGAAAGCGAAGAAGTAGACTGTGCTATTTGTGAAAGTAAATTTAAGAAAATCAAATTGGCCTTCTCCAGGAGAAACTTTGTAGAATAATAATATAGAGATTGCTAGGAATGCTAGATAGCTAAGTGCTACTCCCCATTTTCTCCAAGTCTTGAAGCTGAATAAAACCCAAATTCCAAAAATTATACAGAGTGTTATCGATAAAATATCTATTGGTGATGATATGAATGAATATCCTGTACCCCACCATGATAGGAAGCTTAGCTGAAGAGATGGCACGAATTTTGCTAGAAGTTCTAAAGCGAAAAATCCTAAAACTACAGGATTAAATATTGGTGAGCCTTTCCATTCCATGAAGTATTTCGAGAAAACTACAAAGGTTACTACCAGCATTGTGGCTAAGGCGTCTGTAGGTTTTGCTCCGTAATGAATTATGAGGAAGATAATTAAGCAACTGATGACTGTATTCCAAATATTTTTGGTCTTTTTTGTGAGGTACTTGAAAACGTAAAAAATAATTACACCAAGCCCTACGGTGGCAGCCAAGTGAATAAAGATTTGCATTTGAAAATTATTTCTGATGACGGCACCAATTGTAAAAAGGATCAAGAGCGCTGCTATTTCTTGAGTGGCATTTAGCTTGAGTTTCATAATTTTTTAGGGTATGTTTTTTTCGCTTATAACTTATTCTCAATTTATGGAAAAAACAACTTTACGTTCATTATTTCTGCTCACAATTATTACCGGTTCACTTTTTACTTTTGTGGCCTGCGGTCCAGAAGCTAAGGAAGTTGATGATAAAGAAACTACTAATGTGGAAGATATTGAAAACGGAAAGATAGAAGATATTGATGGAGATGAAGATGAAAAGGGTAATGGTGAAGATAAAGACGATGACAAAGATGATGATAAAGATTCAGATGACAAAAAAGTTAATACTCCGGTAGCGCCTGTAGTTCCTGTTGTGCCGGTTACTAAGCCTGTAGAAACTTCTACTCAGCCAGGCGTGAAGGTTACTACTAAATATGTTGATGGTACTTATACAAAAGTTGGTATGTATCAATCTCCAGGTGGTGCGGATAAAGTTACTGTGACTGTTGTTGTGAAGGATGATGTTGTTCAGTCATTGTCTTTGGTAAATGGTGGATCTAATGAAGGTTCAGTTTACAATCAAAATCTTTTTATTGAAGGTGTAAATTCATTAGTTGTTGGTAAAAAATTGGAAGATGTAAAAGTTGGTAAGGTGAATGGTGCTTCTTTGACTGGAGAAGGCTTCAATAAAGCGATTGGAGAGATTCGCACTGCTGCTCAAAAGTAAAAATATTTTATGGAGTTAGTTTCTCGTGACTATGATGTCTTAGGCACTAAAGTGTGGATCATGGTTGCGATTTCTGAAGGAGAAAAGGCTGCTGCCGAAGAGGCGATTAAGGCAGCTTTTTTTCGTGCAAAAGAAATTGAGAAGAAATATTCTAGATTTTTGAAGGATAATGTTTTGGCTGATTTGAATTCAAGATTGGGAGAATGGGTGAAGGTGGATAAAGAGACTTTTTATTTATTGAAGTTCGGAGATGATTTAAAGAAAAAAACTGGCGGAGTTTTTGATTTATCAGTGAAGGGAATTTTGGAAAGTTGGGGGTATGATGCGGAATATTCTTTCAAGGAAAATGGTGTAGGGAAGTTGGGAGATATCGAGTTTTCTAATGATGAAGTAAGGCTGAGTGCGGCGATAGAATTGGGTGGAATTGGAAAAGGTTATGCTGTGGATGAGATGGCAAAATTTTTAGAAAAATTTTCTAATTATTTTATTAATGCTGGTGGTGATATTTTTGCAAAAGGACTGGATGAGAAAGGTGAAAAATGGAAAGTTTATTTTGAACATCCGAGTGATCCAGAGCAGGTGATTGGTTTTGTGAACGTTGACGAGGGTGGTATGGGTTTGGCGTCTAGCAGTCCAAGTAAAAGGGTATGGTCGGTCGCCCACTCCGGGCGACACGCTGCCTTGGCATCGAATAAGCATCATCTAGTAAATCCTTTGACAAAAGAACCGGCGGATAAAATGCTTGCCGTGTATACACAAGCTGAAAATTGTTCTTTGGCTGATGCCTATTCTACGGTCCTTTTTGTGATGGGTTATGCGGTGGCAAAAGAGAAATTGTCTGAGTTGCCAATTGAGGCGATGATAGTTGATGTGAGCGGAGCAATTTATCGTACGGATAAATTTAGAGGAGATTTATTTGTGAGAAAATAGATATAAAAAAGAGCCCTCGGATTGAGAACTCTTTTAAATTTTGTTGTGCTAATTATTATTGAGGCATTGTTACCAAAATGCTTCCGAAGCTAAATTCCTCCTCTGTAGATGAACCAGCAAATTCATACTTAGCTTTGATTTTGCCGTTTGCTTTGTCTACTGATGTCACAGTTGCTTTTTGGAATGTACCAAATGGAGCTACGTAAACAGTGTCACCAGCTTTGTATGTGCCTTTCACAGGAACAGGAACACATCTGCTCTTTACTGCTGTTTTGAGAGATCCGGCCCATCCACTTATTAGGCTCATGTCATCAGCTGAATTGATGAGAGTAAATTGTTCGTATTTTTCTGTTTCACGATCTTTACATGCAACAGTTGTGCCTTGTTGCCAATCGGAAGAAAGAACGTTGAAAGAATCTGCTTTTAATGTGTCTGTTCCGATATTTTTCCCATCGAGATAAACAACTTTTGGAGTTTTTCCTCCTTCAGTTACGTATGCTCTTTGTAATCCAGAACCTGATTGCCACCAAGTAACTACGAGGTCTCCGGTCTTAGCTGTTTGACCTGCTTTGATTGGAAGAATTAAAGCGTTAGGAATTGTAACTTCGTCGATAATTTCTTTTAATTTTGTAGCTTTTTCTCCTGCTTCAACAACTGTAGCATTGTAGAAAAGATAAGTGCCTGTGCTGCCTTTTTTCTGAGCTTCAAAATCTGAATCAATCATTGATCTGGATGGAGCTAAAACTATATCTCCCGCTTTTGCATCTAATTTAACAGCAGGGAAGTCAAAAGGGAGTTGGTCTGGCGCCGGTGCAACTACGACAGGTGTAGTAACCGGAGTTGATGATGTATCTGTTTTTGCAGGGGCGTCTGTTTTTCCACTGCAGGCTACAAGAGTCATGCTTAGTAATCCAATAGAGAGAAGAGGAAGCATTTTTTTGCTCATTCGGAGAGGGGTTAAAATATTAAATATTACTGGATCATTTTGGTCACATTATTTTTTAATGTCCATAGTTTGAATAAAAATTGGACTGCGTTAATTTGATGAATATGTTGTCGTTTAAATTTCGTAAAAATATATGTAAAAAGTGTTTGAAAAACCTTGCATATTCTTTTCAATTTTATTAAGATGTTTTGCGAAACAGATAGAAAGTTTGGAGAAATCTTCTTACCTATAAAAAGTTAAGAGGTGCTCTCCAGCTTGCCCGAATTTCGGAAATTGGGTATAAAGGGGCCGCTGTTTTCTTCGATGAATTTGGTACTAGCGCGCCGTTGTAGCTCAGTGATAGAGCACCCCCTTGGTAAGGGGGAGGTCAGGAGTTTGATTCTCCCCAACGGCTCCAGGAATATTAGATAAATTGCTTAATTGTTCTCCTTGTAGCCCTTCTTCCTGTTTTAGGGTGTAGGTCTAAATCTTCTTCTTCGTCGCTTGCAAATTTTCTTAAGGCTTCGTATTCAGCTTTTATTGAAGCTAGATAGGCCTCGGCTTTTGCATTTTCTGCTTCTGGATCGAAACCATGATAGTCCGGGCTATTGTTTACAGCATAATCTTGCATTGGTTCATCTTCAGGAGCTTCAGTATCGTAATTTGTATCGTCGTATTCTTCTGTAAAATTGGCCACTACGCTTGTACGGTTTTTTTCACGGCGTTGTTTTGAGCGAGTTTTATCGCGACCTTTTAGTGCTTGAGCAAGCTGGGCATTAATGAATTTTCTTACACGTATTGCGCTACCTTTTAACCTAAAAGCTTCTAGATTTGCTTCTACAAATTCATTAAGTTTAAAGTCAGCGTATGATAGATTTTTTTCTTTGAAAAAAGGTTTTAGAAAATCATCTACTACAAATGCACCATCCATTGTTAATCGAACTTTTGAGTCTTTATTTATTTTGAAATGTGTACCTTCTACGAAGTGTGAAACCATATGCTTTATTAGTTTTTCCTCTTCTTGTGGGCTCAAAGGTTTGCATTTTCCGCCGGTTGCTTCTGGGACTGGATTGAATTCGATTTTTCCTTTGGTTAGTTTTTCTGGATTTGATTTAGTGTTTGCTGCTTTGTAAGGAGTTTCTGCTGAGTCATTATTATCAAGAGAGTCTTGTTCATCAATTTCTGCGCGAACATCTTTTTTTACGTACCACGGGTTTAATACTGCCTCAATGGCTGTTCTTACTTTTAACCTTAGCTGATTTTCGCCTAACGAATAAGTGCCTGGAGTGCTATCTAGTTCTTGTAAAACTAGGTCTCTTAAATCATTTGAGCTAGAAGATTGCTGTTCTTTTTCTTTAGGAAATACTTCTGTTTTTCCTCTTGGGCTGCGAGCATGATTTTGTCTTTGCGAGAAGGCTGCATCATTTGATCCGTAATCCATCTCATTTGTAACTGCAAATTTTCCACCACGAGTTTTTGATTGTGAAGGTTGATAGTTGTCTGCGCTGGCTTTGAGAATTTCTCCGCGAAATCTTTGGCCTAAATCATTTGCTCTTTTTTCTTCTCTAATTGGCGTAGGTGCTCTTTGAGGGACTACGGGTGCTGAAGTTTCAGTCCGAACTACTGGTATGTTTGTTTCAAATGTTGGGCCACTCATTGGCATAGGATTGCTAGCAACTCCCACTACCATTGCTAAGGCGGCTATTCTGCGATTATTTGATTCTGGACGTCCCATTCCCATAAAAATTGAAATTAAAGTTTGGGGGCGATTTTAAATTGGAGATTCGAATCTGTCAATGCTATGATCTTAACGCCGCAAAATATTGTACGATTTTCTTGTCCATCCAGATGTGGCGTTTTTGAATGTGTTTTTTTAAAGTTATTCCTTCGAGGCTGCGGCAGCGGCTGAGGGCGACGTAGACTTGGCCGTGGGCAAAGGCACCATTGCCAATATCGATAATTACTTTGTCGAAAGTTTTGCCTTGGCTCTTGTGAATAGTCACAGCCCAAGCGAGGCGCACCGGAAACTGAGTGAATGATCCGGCGATTTCCGTATCTATGGATTTTTTTTCTTCGTTATAAAAATATTTGTGAATATTCCAGCTGTGTTTTTTTACAGTGGCGCTGATTCCATTATTCAATTTTATTTGGAGGACATCATCTTCTTCTAATTCATCGAATTCTATTTTAGTGATTTTTCCAATGCTACCGTTTACCCAACGGCCTGAGGAATCGTTATTGAGCATCATGATTTGGGCGCCAACTTTCAGGTCTAAAATTTCCATAGTAGGTAAGTGGCCATTGGGAAATTCACCGTCCAATTCTCCTCTAAAAGTTTCTTCTTCGCTACGAAGTTTCGCCAATTCTTTACGATTTTTTTCGTCTGCGGCGGCGTTGGTAGTGGTGAGAGTAATTACAAATTCTTTATCGGTAGAATTTTCAGTATCTGGAGAATAGCGCAAATTTAATTTATTCAATTCTTCCTGAGTGATGGTGTTGTTGCGAACTTTATTTAAGAGAGAAATAAAATCATCATCATTTTGGCGATATATTTTTTGTAATTCCAGAAACTCCAATTCAGTGTTTTCTAAACATTTTGCAGAAAAGAAATATGGGCTGCCGTAATGATTTTGAAATAATTGGCGTTCTTCGTTGCTGGCGACAACCGGTGGTAATTGATATAGATCACCAATAAAAACCATTTGTAAGCCGCCAAAGGCTTGGTTCGGCTCCTGGCGGTGATGACGCAGGGAAACGTCGATACAATCCAAGAGATCGGCGCGGAGCATGGAAGCTTCATCAATAATTATCATGTCGAGATTGGCGATGAGCTTTTTCTTTTTTTCGGAAAGTTTGTGATCGAGAACTTTGTCCGGAGTGATAGTGGGAGGTATGAGAAAAAAAGAATGTATTGTTTGTCCATTTACATTGAGTGCGGCTACTCCGGTAGGGGCGAGGATGGCGACATTCTTTTTTGTATGAAGTTGGAAGTGTTCAAGAAGAGTGGATTTTCCTGTCCCTGCGTTTCCAGTGATAAAAAGATTTTTGGTGGAATTCTCTAAAAACTTTAGAGCTCGGGAAAAATCTTCGTTAATTTCAATTTCTAAGTTCGATTGAGTCATGTACGGATTGTACATGATTTTTTGATCTTTTGTAGATGGAGAAAATGGTAGTTTTCAATAGAAAGAGCTTATGATACAATTTTGCAATTGAGTCAATTGCGGGCAGTAATTTGTTGACAATAGGCCAGATTTCGATAATATGCCTTTGCTTTAAACAGTTATAAGTTTTAATTTAAGAATATGTCACACGGAAAAAGTCAGTTTACAACTTGGTATTGCAAAGAAGAGAGAGAGGTAAAAGGCAGAGGTAAGGCAAAGGATACAGTTTCAATGAAACCTTGTAATACAGCTCATCAGAGCATTACTGCTTATGACAAGCGTCGTGATAGTGAAATTGCTAAGGAATTGAGATTGTTCTGTCCAAAATGCCGTAAGCACACAACTCACAAGAGAAAGGATACAAGAAAAGGTTCAGCTTCCTGATCCTTTTGTTGCGGTAAAATCAGCTTTTTGTTAAAGTCTCCTTGTAAATTTTTTCAACCAAATATATGAAAAATAACAGGAGATTTTTTTTGGGCGCGTTTATGTTGGTGTCGTCTTTTACTTTGGTGGCGTGTAATTTTGGAAAATCTGGAGATAGAAATATTGAAGCGGCTTTTTCAAAAGATTCTGCGCTCGTGATGATTGCGGATTTTTCTGATGGGACGCAGGTGGAAAATTTCAATAACCTTGTGGATCAGTTTCCTACAACTGGTTTTATGGGATTTTTGCCTAAAGCTTTTGATGCTAATGGAGCGGAAGGTGATTTGTCTTGGAAGGAGGATGTAGCCCCTATATTGGCTGCTGAGTGGAAGGTTGGTTTTGGAATCGGAACTGTGGGTGGTGAGGATTTTAAGGAGACTGATTCTGTTGATTTTGTTTTTGCCGCAAAATTTTCTGAAAGTGAAAAAGTTAAGGCGTTGTTGAATAAATTTATGGCAACAAAAAAAGGTTTTTGGGCAAATGTTGAATATGAAAAAGATGCTGGGGTAGAGTATTGGACAGAGCCTTCCAGTTCTTTGTATTTGGCTTTTAGTAAAGGTGTCTTTGTAGCTACCCCTAAAGAAGAGGGGAGAAAGGCGGCTGTAGATAGATTAAATGAAAATGAAGGTTTAAATAAAAATTCTAATTTTGAGGTTTTTGATAAAAAAATTGGTGGAGGCTTTTTTACTTATTACTTTGATGTGAAAGCTTTTGGTTTAGATAAACTAAAGGCGGCAAATGGAGTTGATTTTGGTAATAATATTGGCGAAATGCTTTCAACGATGGATGATGCTTACATAGGTGTTTTTGCAGAGAAAGACGGGTTTGTATCTCTAACTGAGATGAATGTTGATGAAAAAAGTAAGGGTTTTAAATATTTTCTATCAAATCCTGATTACAAAATTTCTCTAATAAATAAGGTAAATAGTAAGGGATTATTTTTCTATATTGAAAGTGCTAGTTTGAAAGATGGATTTTTGGGATATCTGATAGATGGTAGTGAGGGGGTGGAAAATGAGGTTAGTGTTAAAGAAAATGGGGAAGAAGTCGTGGATGATTCTTTGCAAACGAACGTTTTTGCGGCTTTGGGAGTGAGTAATAATCCAGTATTATCCGAAAAGAGTTTGTCTTCTGCTTTTGATGGTGAACTTTTGGTCTTTTTGAAGAAGATTGATGTTCTTTTGAGTTCTCCTTATGCAATTTCAGTTTCTGATAAAGAAAATTATTTGCCGGCGATTGCGTTCTATTTTCAGTTGAAAGATGCTGATGTGCAAAATGCAAAAAATTTAGTTGCAGATGTTGATGTATATGTTGATAAAGTTGTGGCAGAAATTAATAAAATTGTTTCTAAGGGAGAAGGTCAGAGTTTTATAAAGAAAGAAATTCTTGCGGCGAATGGAGGTGCTTTACACAAGGTTTATGTTGATTGGAAGTCTGCTCCACAGGATTTGATTACTGAATGGAGCACGAAGAGTGGGATTGATGTTACCAGCGTTAAAAATGAATTCTATTATGGTTTAATGGGGGATAATGTATTTGTTTTAGCTTGGTACCCTGATTTCCCAACTGTTTATGGACAGGATGTTCTTGCTAATGATGCCGATTATAAGGAGGCGTTTGCTAAACTCGGTGATGGTTATGGAATGTCTGTTTCTTATTTTAATACTAAGTCTTTGATAACTTTTGTAGATAAGTTTTTGAAAATGGCAGTGTCAATGAACACTACCGATGGTATTGGTAAGGATTTGGCTTTGGGATATGTGAAATTGGCAGAGAAGTTTATTGGAACAATGCAATATTCTATTAGTTCGACTAAGTATAGAGATGGAAAAATTAATGCGAAGGGCTTTGCGAGGATACAAAAGGTTGTGGACGAGGCGGCGCAGACTAAGTAATTGAAGAATTTAAGAGGTCCCGAGTGGGGCCTCTTTTTTTATTTCATTCTGAAGTGACCGGTGATTTTTGTTGGCCAATTTGTGAGAAAATTGTCTTCTTTTACGCCACGTCCGTAGTTATGGATAAGGAGAGGAATTCCATCTACTTGGCGTTTATTGGAGATGATTGCGATGTGCCAGAGACCACCTTTTATTTGAGCGAAAGTGACTATGTCGCCACCTTGCCATTCTGAGAGATTTGTTTTATCTCCAGGTTTAACTTCTGTTGTGAGACTTTGAGCGTGACGTTCTAAATATGTTCGTATGTTTTGTACGCGGCGAAAATTAATATTTTCATCGGTAAGAGAATTTTGGGGATAGGCTGAGGAATTTTTACGAATATCTTCATCTAGCATTTTTTTGAAATCATATCCTGTCTCTTGAAATGCTCGCCAAATTACGTCAGCGCAAACTCCCGTGTCTGCTGGCGGATATGCGGTGGAGTAATAGCTTGTGTCGTATTTAGTGACTACGCCAATTTGGGATCTGGCGCCGATAACTATGTTTTTATTGCTGTAAATTTCTGGGATTTCTAGCTTGGGTTTTGCGGGTTGAGTGCATGCAGAGAATCCTAGAAAAACGAGTGCTGAAATGATAGATATTTTAAGACCTACTTTTGAAGGCATTTTAGGGTAATCAAGTTTTTTGGAGTCTATCATGGTGATTTTTATCTGTAAAATTAAAAAAAATTCGCCAAAAGCGACCTCTTTTGTTATAGTGCTGCTTGCAATTTTGACACATAGGCCCTTCGTATAATGGTAGTACATCGGTTTCCAAAACCGCTAGCGTGGGTTCGATTCCTACAGGGCCTGCCATTAAGATTCTAAGGATTAGAATTGTTCTTTTTGGGTATAGTTAAGGTGAGGGCTGGACATATTCGCGGAACGTGGTACAATATTGCATCGTTTTGTCTATTACTTATGCTGAAACTAGATACGAATATAATTTCAAAAAGAATTAATGATGGGGATCTTGTCCCTGAAAATTTTTTGGATCCCTCTAAGGTGGCAGCTTCTATATCGGATCCAACATCTACTTTTCTTGAATTTGTAAGTTTGTATTATTCTTTGTTTAGAGATATACAGCCAATTATTGATGATACTGGACTAAAAGTGTTGTCGTTATTGCCTGGTGGATTTAGCCCAAAAGAGCAAACAGCGGCTTGTATAATAAACAGAGATGCTTCTGGTTTTGTGGAGAGCATGACCTCCTTGGATGCGGATGTTCCGACATTGGAGCATTTGCGATTATTATTTAGAAATCGCTTGGGTCAGGCTTCTTTCTTAGATCATTTAGTCAAAGGTGATGCTGAGAATCTTCCTTTTTTAAATAAGTCGTTTCATTTGGGAGTAATGAATCATGGTATAGATGATATTTTAACTTCGCGCGTACTTGGACAATTGCCTGCGCTTGAATTTGAATACCATCCTCCTAGGATAAGGCAGAATATTCATGCAGCTGTTTGTAAACAGGTGGGCATAAGAATTCAACAGGATTTACTAAATGGCTCTGCTGCTGTTGTAAATATAGTTAAGGGAGTAATGGATAAGCTTTTAGAAGGTGGTGCTTTTTGCATAACTAATTATCCAAGTCATCACTTTTCTACTTACGATAAGCTCCCTTCTGGAAATGGTTATTTTAAAGATATTACTCAGGCAACTGATAAATGTTTTGATGATGTTTTGGAGTGGGCGACAACATCACCAGGTGTTTCCGTTATTAAATGTGAGGTTAATCCTTTTTCTTTGGGTTTTCATTTTGATGGGCAAGAGCAAAGATTTACTTCTAGGAATATTGCTCTTATTCAAAAGTCTTAAAAAAATAAGGTATTTTATGGCTATTTAGTTTCAATAGGAACATGATTATTTGTGTGGATTATTATTTCGTTTGTTTAACTAAAAATTTA
Source organism: Candidatus Peribacteria bacterium (assembly GCA_943357285.1). Taxonomy (GTDB): domain Bacteria; phylum Patescibacteriota; class Gracilibacteria; order UBA1369; family LOWO2-01-FULL-3; genus JACRIB01. The sequence continues at coordinate 44,297 of CALRGJ010000001.1, forward strand.
TGTCTAAAAACTTCTTGAAGAGTTTGATCGGTTTTGCTTTTGTGTCTATCTTTGCTTTAGGAAGTTTTGGTTGTCAAAAAGCTCAAATTGAAGTTGTTGTAGCTGATAAGCCGGTGGTTCAAGCGGAAGCAGAAAAGAAGGTGCTTAATGAAGGGTGGTATTTATATACAGATACTATGGCTGGTTTTTCAATTTCATATCCTTTAGCAAAAGATTCAGAAGTTGATGCGAAATTGGGAGTTACTTTGCCTGATGCGATTGGTGAAAAAGACAGAACTTTAAAGATAGAAACTTTCGATACTGCAAAAGTTGTAATGGATTCTGATGGATGCCTTAATCAAGGAGAGCAAACTCCTTCTATGAAGGGAAAGCAAAAAATTCACGGAATAGATTTTTGTATAAGTTCTTTTGATGAAGGGGCGGCTGGAAGTACGTATAGAACTTATCATTACACAACTAAGGCTGTGAAAATTGTTGATGTATTTATGACCATTCGTTTTCCAACAAGCGTTGCTATTTACGAGGGGTGTGAGAATGAAGACGCTTTGAGTTTGCCTAAATGTAGCGAATTGGCTTTTGATGAGAGTAGAGATATTAAGCTTTTTAAAGATATAATGAAGACTTTTGAGTTGTTGTAAGTTTTGGAGTAGGCGTGCGGCATTGACTTTCCTGTCAAAATAGTTTAAAAGATATTCTTCTAAATTGTTTTGATGGGAAATGATTCGTTAGGAAAAAGGGGGACGGATAGATATGAAAGATCAGAATTTAATTCTGAGGTATCTCGATCTATCGATATTTTGAGAAGATCTATTGGTAGGCTTATAAGAGAAAATGGCGGAGTCAATTTGTTTGCTGATTGTTTTTCTCAAACGATTAAAATAGAGGGTGATAGAAAGGGAGTGAGGGATATTGAAATGGTCATTACCCAATTGAGGGTTGAATTGGAGAACGTTTTTCTTCAGGAAAAAATTCCTTTTCAAATCTCAGAGCTAGAGAGGAGTATTGAGATTAATCCTTCCAATGATTATTTGAAAAATATTGGTTATCAAACTTTTTCAAGAAGAATAGATGCAAAAGGGCGTTTATCTGTTGGTGAATTGCAGTGTTTAAAGGAGGGTTTTCCGGTTAGTCTATATTCAAAGGAAATTAACGGCAAAATTTATATAGTTATTTCCATGAACGGTAGGCTCGGCTTGTTTAGATGTGGATATGATCAGAGATGTACCCATATGGATAAAATTGGTCGTGTTTTGATTCCAGAGAGTGTTATTCATGATATCCCTGAGCATGGTAGCGATGTAAAAGTTATAGGTCTTGGTTCCTACGCAATACTTGTAGATAACGGAGTGAGTGATTCTGTATTTGCTAGCATTGACGATTATGGAGAGGAGGTCCTTCCATTGCTGGAATCGCAAAAATAATATATATTTTTTCTGGTCTTATTAGATAAAAATTTTATGAAAAAACTTTTTGTACTGTTTGCAGTTTTGGGTTTGTTTACAGCATGCAGTTCTACTCCAAAATTTAAAGTTAATGATGTTGTTTTGGCTGATTGGTATCAGGGTAATTGGCATATTGGAAAAGTTACTGAGGTTTGTAAAACAGGTGGATGGAAAGTTTCTTTCAATGATAGTTTTTATAATTCAGCGAGTGATAAGGAGCCTGTTTGTTATACTGAGCAAAAGTTGGTTCAAAATACTGCACCCTCATCTAGTTCGATAGAGTCAGGCGATGTTGTTTTGGCTGAATGGATGGAGGATGCATTTTATGCTGCAAAAGTTCAAAAAATTGATGGTGATAAATATTCTATTAAATTTGTTTCCGATGGTTGGGAGTCCGAGCTAAGTTTGGATAAATTGAGAGTAATGCCGGAACAGCCTAAGGAAGAAGTTCCAGCAAAAGTCGATGTTAAAATTAATTCTGAAACTAAATAAATATGATTTCTGTTCTTTTTATAACTTTCAGGGAAGCCCTGGAGGCATCTCTGGTTGTTGGTATTATTTTGGCTTATCTTGTCAGAACGGGCGCTTTTAGAGAGAAAAAATCTGTCTGGCTGGGAGTGCTTGGTGGTGCTGTTTTTAGCTTTGTTTTCGCTTATTTCTTTCAAAAATATATTGGTGAATTCGAGGGTGTTTATGAAGAGTTGTATGAGGGAATTACAATGATTGTTGCCTCTTTGATGGTGACATGGTTGCTTTATTGGATGTTAAAAAATAGAAAAACTTTTAGGGCGGATATGGAGAATAAAATAGGAGGTCATCTTTCTAATAATTCTCGTTTTGGAATTTTCTTTTTGAGTTTCGTAGCCGTGATGAGAGAGGGAGTGGAGGCGGCGATGTTTTTACAGGGTGCAATAATAGAATTTGGAGTTCAACGTTTAGATCTTGTCTACGGTACTATATTTGGAATTGCCGGTGCGGTATTGGTTTCTTGGCTACTGTTTAAGGGAATTCTTAAGTTTTCTTTGAAATATTTTTTCAATGTAAGCGCTGTTTTGCTTATTATTTTTGCGGCAGATTTATTTGTGAATGGAATTTTGGAATTGATGGAGGCTGGAGGATTTTAGTTTGTGGTCTGTTCTATAAATGCTTTGGGAGCACGGAAATTCCAATTTCTACCAGCTTCTGAAATTATTTTGCGTGAACGAGCGAGTACTTCTGCGGATAACACTCCTGGTTCTGGAGTTTTGCCTTTTTCTCCTGCATGAATTTGAATTTCCGGGTGTTTATTTTGAAGTTCTTTTAAATTTGCTAATAATCTTTTTTTGAATATGCTAATTGCCGCACCCACGTCTTGTACATCATCTGGTCTTGCAATCGCTTCAGGATCTTTTTCGTTGGGCCAAATTGTAAATCTGGTGTGAGGATCTCGGCCAAGATGTCCATACCTGAACATAGCGATGTTGGAATCTTTGGCTCTGGCCATTTCTCCTACAAAGGTCATTACTTGCTCCTCGTATTCAAAGAATGTGCGGAGAATTTCATGATAAATTTCTTGTATTTGAGTTGGTTCTAGCTGAGCATTTTCGTCTATGCCAAAGTTAAAATCTAAAGAGGTAGAAAATGGTTTAACTTTTGAGTGTGTGACTTGTCTTTTTACAATGTCGGGAATGTTTTCCCTGAGTATGCGCATTGATTCCAGTCTTTCTTTTCCGTCTACGGCAACGATGTCGGCTATTTCTTCCAGTTCGGCTAGAGCCATGAAAAGATTTGGGTCTTCAGAATCCGCTAATTGATCCAGAGTTTTTGTAGAGTTGCTGGTGAGGTATATGCAGTAGTCTGATTTTGCCGCTTTCATTTCTTTTAAAATTGTATTCGATAGGTGATGATCTTTGAAGGAGCTGTTTACAACCGAAATAGATGCTCTATCCATTATTTCTAGCCCATCTACGCTGTCAGTGCCGGCTTCTGAGGTGAGAGTGCCATTATCGAAGTTTAACTTGAAATAAGGGGCAATCTTGGCCAATAGAGTGGCAGCTTTTGGTGAATAGTCTTTGTGACCTTCGGTGTTTTTTAGCATTATTCTGAATCCAAGACGATGTGGAGGTCTTTTAAGAACTTTTAATTCTAATTCCGTGACGCCTCCTTGTAGTCCGGTCAGTCCTTCATGGGCTTCCAGTTCTTCTTTTGTTGTTAGTGTTTTTATTTCATGTCCGTTTGTCTGATTGACGCGTGTGGCAATTTGAGAAAGTTTTATGCCTGATGGTCCTTGACCGCCGGTTGCAAAAACTGCTCCCGCTAGAGCTTCGTCCATACTTGTGATGTCCACGGCTACCCAATATTCAGGGCCTAATTCCTTGCCGACGATTTCATTTACTTGAGAGTAGGTAAGTCCGGCGCCAACTGTGACCGTGTGCATGTCTGTGCCAAGCTTGTCGCGATTGATTACTACTTGGTTAGCTTTGTTTTCTATCGCTTCTTCTGGTTTTGTAGATTCGGATTTTGTGAATTTCTTTGGCTTGATAGCTATTACTCCGCGAAGTCCGACTGGTTGTTTTTTACTGCCAAAATTATTAGTGGCACTTGTGAGACCTCCAATAAAAACTATTCCTAGGTTTAATTCCAAGGCAAGTTTTGCTGCTTCGTGCGGATTGTCCGTTTCTAGTTTGAAGTTGCATGGAAGTGGTTGGCCGGCATAGTCCTCGAGAGGATTTTTTTCCTCTATGATCGTAGATTCTCCGAGGTGGCTAAATCTGGCTAAAATTGTTGCTCTTTCTATTGCTTGAGCTATTTCAAAACCTTTAGGAGGAAAAAGTTTATTTGGTGTTGAAGTAGAATCGACTAGGTGTAATCCATGTCTAAATTCAGGGCTGCGTTCTTGGAACGCTGGGGCTTCTCCCAATGCTCTTGCTGTAGCTGTTGATTCTGTTCTATCCATGGTTGTTTTTATCTTTTGCAGAGCTTAATCTACAGTGTTTTTGGGAGATGTAGAGTGCTTAATGCTAGTGTCTTTGAATTTCTCTTGTTTGAGCCGTTTTTTGTGCTATCATCGGTGTGTTGAACTATCGTCAACACTATGTCTCAATTAGTTGAATCGTTTCTCAGAAACAACGGGTTTAATAAAAAAGATGAACAGATTTATCTGGATGTTTTTCAGCATGGGCAATCTTTTGCGAGTTCTGTTGCTCTTCGCACTGGAATAGATAGGACAACTGTTTATTCTTCACTGAAAAGATTATTGAAGAAGGGTGTGATTGCTCAGACGCAGATGAATGAAGTGAAAGCATATATGGCTGTGTCACCTGAAATTTTTATGGACAGCATAGAGAGAAAAATTGGAGATTTAGAATCGGAGAAAAAGATGGCCGGGCTTTTCGTGAAGGAAATGAATGATATGAAAAAAAGTGCTTTTATTGAGCCAAAAATAAAAATTTTTGAAGGTGATGATGCCATTATTAATTTGTATAGTCAGACTTTGGAAAAAGGTGGTTTGCAGAAATCTTTTTTGACCTTGGATTCTTTTCCGGTGGGATTGAAAGATTTTTTGACGAAGCAATTTATTGAATTGAAAAAGCGTAGAAGAGTTTTTAGCAGAGTGATTGTGGCTGATGGAAAAAGGAGTGAAAGATATAAGAGTTTGGATAGTGTTTCCAATCGAGAAACGAAGATTGTTAAAGGGCATCCTTTTCAGCTCCATGCGGAAATTATTTTGTTTGGAGGGACGCAGGTGGCGATTATAGATTTCAACAAACAAATTTACGGCATGGTCATAAATAGCGAAACTTTTTATAAAACGGTGGAGACGCTGTTTGATTTTGTTTGGGGGAGTGCGAATTAGAATCCTAGCATGAGGTCTCTAATATCTTGATCGATGAAGTCTTGGTTCCAGACTGGATCCCAGATAATGTTGATTTTGACTGATTTAACGTCTTTGTAGAGGCGCATGCGGTCTTCTATGTTTTTGAGGAGAGTAGGGCCGTATGGACAAGCTGGTGTGGTCAGGCTCATGGTAATTGTGGCTTTGCCGTTTTTGAGCTGGATGTCGTAAATGAGGCCGAGGTCGACGACGCCGAGATTAATTTCCGGATCTATGACTTTGTTTAGTTCTTGCCAGTATGGTTCGATGCGAAGTTCTTTTGGAACTGGAAGTGGGCGAGTAGATTTTGGGACGGATTTTTTTTGCGCTGGTTTTGATTTAGTTGCTGATTTCTTGATTATTTTCTTTGGCATTATTTAGTTTTTTTACAAAGTATTGCAGCTTTTTTTGCTGTCACGAGTCCGAGGAGGGCGCATTTTACACGGCCGGGACTGATTGGAATATTGAGCATTTTATATATTTCGTCGTTGTCGATTTTTTTGATTTGAGCGGGAGTTTTGCCAATCAATTTTTCTGTGAGCATGGAAGTTGCTGCTTGGCTGATGGCGCACCCTTCTCCTGAAAATTTGGCTTCGCTTACTTTTCCTTTTTTATCGAGAACTAGATCTACGCGAATTTTGTCACCGCAAAGAGGATTGTGTTCAGTGCAGGTGCCGGATGGTTCGGCGATGATTCCTTTATTCACAGGATTTTTGAAGTAGTCGAGAATTATTTCTGAGTAGAGTTCCATTTGTGCGATTTTACAGATAGAAAAGTGTTCTTGAGAACATATCAGAGTCGATGATTGTAATATGTCAATTTTTGAATAATTTTAACGTTCTCTTTAATGCAATTTCTGCTCTATCAATGTCTGCTTCCGTGTTGTAAAAATAGAAGCTCATGCGGGCAGTGGAAGATAAATTGAGGTGTTCTATTAATGGCTGACTGCAATGGTATCCAGAACGAATGGCCACTCCTTCGTCGTTGAAAATTTGAGCGATATCGTGAGGGTGAATTCCTTTGATTGAGAAGGAAAGGATAGAGCTAGTGACTGAGGAATCGAAAGTCGAAGATGAAGAATTGGAAGTGGTGGATGAAGATCGAGAGGTGCTTGATTTGAAAGTTGGCAAAATTAAACTAACTCCATCTTTTTCATATTTTGAAAATTTACTCACCGCATATTTGAGTAATTTCTGATCATATTTGTGGATGTTTTCTAGACCTATTTTGTCGAGATAGGTGAGGGCGGCATCGAAGGCAATTACATCTGCAATATTTGGTGTGCCAGCTTCAAATTTCCAAGGCAAATCATTCCAATATGCTTTGTGTTGTTCCACAGATTTCACCATGTCTCCACCGAACATAAATGGATTCATGTTTGAAAGAATTTCGAATTTTCCGTAAAGCACTCCAACTCCTGTAGGTCCGAGCATTTTGTGACTGGAGAAAGCGAGAAAATCGCAGTCGAGTTTTTTTACGTCAGTCTTCATGTGAGCCACACTTTGTGCGCCGTCGACGAGGACGATGGAGCCTACTTTATGTGCAGATTTTATGATTTTATTTAGATCTGGCATGTAGCCGAGAACGTTGGACATAGCAGAAATGCTCACTAATTTAGTTTTTTTGCTAAGAAGTTTTTCGTAAGCAGAAAGATCTAAAGTGAGATCTTTTTTAATTGGAATAATTTTCAAAGTGGCATTTTTTCGACGGCAAAGTTCTTGCCATGGCACAAGATTTGAGTGGTGTTCAATAGCGCTGACAATAATTTCATCGCCGGATTTGATATTCTCTTCTCCCCATGAGTAAGCCACTAAATTGATGGCTTCGGTCGTATTGCGAGTGAAAATAATTTCTTTCGGAAGGTTAGCATTGATAAATTTCATCACGTGTTCGCGGGTGTCTTCGTAGGCAGCGGTCGCTTCTTCGGACATGGTGTGAATGCCGCGGTGAGTATTGGAATTAAAAGTTTCGTAATAATTTGTGAGAGCATTAATTACGGATTTTGGTTTCTGGCTAGTAGAGGCGTTATCAAGATAAACAAGAGCTTTCCCGTTTATTTTGCGAGAGAAAATGGGGAAGTCTTTTTTTACTTTTTTTGGATCAAACATTAGTTTATCGTTAGTCCTTTAAGCGACGCTTCTATTTTTTCTACTAATTTTTGCTGATCTTTTTCTCCTAAAATATTTTTCAAATCACTTTCGAGAAAATTTCTAATGAGAAGTGTTTTTGCGGATTTTTTATCTAATCCACGACTTTCAAGGTAGAAAGATAATTCTTCATCGATGTTACCAATAGTGGCTGCGTGACCTGCTTTTACGTCGTCATTTTCAATTTCTAGGCATGGCACTGTGTGTGTCTTTGCGTTCTTGGATAACATTAAAGTGTGATGAGCTAAATAGCAATCTGTGGCACCAGCGGTTTTTTCAATTTTTAAATTTCCAGTGTAGTCGACTTCAGATTCATCAAAGAGAGCGGAGCGCATAGTGTAGTATGCTTTAGTATTGCGAGTTTTATGAAGAGAAATAGTTTCCATAGGGAATTTCTCTTTTTTTGCGCCGATCATAATTGCGAGAAAATTTACTGTGGCATTTTCTTCATTGAATTCGAATGTTAGACTTTGTGTTTCTTCCCATCCTTTATCTAGAAAAACTACGTAATTCAAAGTCTGGTCTTTTTTGACCTGAATAGTTTGAGTGGAGATTTTGTCTGTGATGATGAGCTTAGTGTTGTCCATGTTTATCCGACTGATCCAGTCATTTCTAATTCTAATAAACGATTTAATTCGAGAGCGTATTCCATTGGTAATTGCTTGATAATCGGTTTAGCAAAGCCATTTACAATTGCTGAAGCTGCTTCCTCTTCAGTGAGCCCTCGAGACATTAAATAGAATAGTTGTTCTTCGCCAATTTTGCTTACTGTCGCTTCGTGGGCGATAGCTACTTCGCTTTCTTCAATTTTCATTGTTGGATATGTATCGGAACGTGAAGCGCCATCAAGTAAAAGTGCGTCGCAAGATACATGACTCTTAATATTTTTTGCTCCTTTGGAAACTTTGAGAAGTCCACGGTATGTGGAGCGTCCAGCTCCTTTGCTGATAGATTTTGCAACAATTTTTGAAGTGGTGTTTGAAGCATTGTGAACAATCTTTGCGCCGGCGTCTTGGTGCTGATTACTATTGGCAAAAGCTAGTGATTGTACTTCGCCGCGAGCCCCTGGTTCCATCAAAAATATTGCTGGATATTTCATTGTGAGCTTTGATCCCAGATTACAATCTAACCAGAACATTTCAGCATCGCGATAGGCGAATGCGCGCTTAGTGACGAGGTTGTAGACGTTAGTGGACCAGTTTTGAATAGTCGTATATTGGACACGAGCACCTTTTTTTACGATGATTTCAACTACGGCAGAATGTAGAGAATCGGTAGAGTATGTCGGTGCCGTGCAGCCTTCTACGTAATGTACGGAAGAGCCTTCGTCAGCGATAATAAGTGTTCTTTCGAATTGTCCCATATTCTCAGCGTTGATGCGGAAATAAGCCTGTAATGGCAATTCTATATGCACTCCTTTTGGTACATAAATAAAAGATCCTCCAGACCAAACTGCAGAATTTAAAGCGGAAAATTTATTGTCGTGAGCGGGAATTACTTTCCCAAAATATTCTTTGAAAATTTCTGGATATTTTTGTAAGGCTACATCTGTAGATTCGAAAACTACACCTTTTTTTGTGAGTTCTTTTTGAAGGGAATGATAAACCATTTCAGATTCAAATTGTGCTCCTGTTCCAGCGAGAAATTTTCTTTCTGCTTCTGGAATTCCGAGTTTTTCAAAAGTATCTTTGATATCTTTTGGCACATCATTCCAATCAGTTTTTGGTTTATCTTGTGGTTGTAAGTAATAGTGAATTTTTTCAAAATTAATTCCGGAAAGATCTCCACCCCATTTTGGCATCGCTTTTTTTTCGAAAATTTCGAGAGCCTTGAGGCGATAGTCGAGCATCCATTTAGGCTCTTTCTTACGCGCTGAAATGGCTTCAACGATTTCGCGAGTAAGTCCTCCTTGAGGTGTTTTGAAGACGGCTGTATTTTTAGTTTTAAAACCAAATTTATAGTCGTCTAAAGTATTCTTAATTAATTTTTGTGTAGACTTTGGAACTGCCATTATTTAGCTTTTTTAAGAATCTCCTCGTAACCATTTTTTTCTAATTCTTTAGCCAACTTTTTGTCTCCGGATTTGATGATTTTTCCTTTGGCCATTACATGTACAAAATCAGGAGTAATATAATTTAATAATCTTTGGTAGTGGGTGATGAGTAATACTCCAAGTCCTGTCTTTTTGAGGGTTTCATTAATACCTTCAGCAACAATTTTTAGAGCATCGATATCGAGTCCTGAATCTATCTCGTCAAGCATGGCAATTTTTGGTTCCAGAATAGCCATTTGAACGATTTCAGCACGTTTTTTTTCACCGCCGGAAAATCCTTCATTTACTGAACGAGTAATAAATTTTTCGTCCATTTTTAGAAGCCCCATAGTTTGCTTAAGTATTGGCATGAATTCCATTGGAGAAATTTGTTTGGTTTCGCCATTGGCTTTTAGGCTCAAGTTTTTAGCGAGGCGGAGGAATGTTCCAGTGCTCACACCGCTGATTTCTAGTGGATGTTGGAATCCAAGGAATAGGCCAAGATGAGCTCTTTCGTTTGGTTCTAAATCTAGAATTTCTTTACCGTTAAATTTTGCGGATCCTTTTGTAACTTCGTATTTTGGGTGTCCCATAAGAACATTGCAAAGCGTGCTTTTTCCAGATCCATTTGGCCCCATGATGGCGTGAATTTCTCCGGATTTAATAGTTAAATTAATTCCGTTTAAAATTTTTAAATCTCCAATATTTGCGTGAAGATTAGAAATTTCTAAAGTGTCTTTTTTCTTAATCATGCTGTGATGAAATTATCTAAAGTCTTAGTAGTGATTATATCTTGAATTTCCTTGTTTATTTTCGCGAAGCTTGGTCGGATTGCACAAAATCCAATTCTTTTGCAGGCCACTTTGTTCAGTCTATTCAAGCAAGGGACGATTGCAATTGGCCCTTCTAGAGCCTCAATTACTTGTCCGAGGTTATAGTCTTTCAAATCTCCGTTTAGGCTGTAGCCACCAAATTTGCCTCTTTCAGCTTTGATCATTCCTGCTTTCTGTAAAAGCCCGGCTATTTTTTGTAGAAATAAAAATGAAACACTGCTTTCTTCAGCAATTTTTTTTATTGAAGCTTGGTTTTTATCCTTTGCTAGGGAAGTGAGGAGTATTAATCCGTAATCCACTTTTTGAGTAAGATGGAGAGCTCCGCTTCTTTGCTTAGGGTTGCAGGTCCTAGCTGATAATGATGCAAGTGCTGTATTCATACCGGTTTAGTATTAAATGGATTTTAATCTATATTAAAGGGTATTACATGTCAAACCGTCTTAGCGATGTAACAAATTACTGCTATAATCCGTATGCTCAGATGATGGGTAAATTTATTTTTTAAAAATCAAAAAAATGAAAAAAATCTTTTCGAGATTGGGAATTCTGCAGCTCGTGATTGTTCTGTTTTTGACGAACGTTTTCACAGCGAGCGCCCTAACAACCACTATCAAAGCATTTGATGATGTGGATTCAATGCATGAAAACTTTAAAGCTATTAATTATTTGAAAGAAAATAAAATAGTTGAAGGTTATTCAGATGGTACTTTCAAACCTGGAAATAAAATTAATCGTGCAGAGTTTTTGAAAATTGTGATGGAGGCTTCAAAGAGTTTTAATGCTGAAGCATTGGAAGTTGCTCCACATGATGGTTTTACAAATTGTTTTCCTGATGTTAAGACTCAGTGGTTTGCAGGTTATGTATGTTTAGCTGCAAAATCAGAGTTTGTTAAGGGGTATAGCGATGGTAAGTTTAAACCTGAAAGTGAAATAAATTTTGCCGAGGCTTCAAAAATCATTTCCAATGTATTAGCTCTTGAAGTTCCTGATGACGACAGTGGTATTTGGTATAAGCCATACGTTCAGGCTTTGACAGATAAAGCTGCTATTCCACAGGATGTTGCCGGATTTAGCTACAATATTACTCGTGGCCAGATGGCGGAGATGATTTGGAGAATTAATACCAAACAAGTTTATGCTCCGACAGCAGATTATAAAGCTTTGAAAAATAGAGAATTGGCTGCTGCTTCCGGTGGAAAATTTCAGAAATTTGCATCTTGTTTGGATTTGAAAACTTATCTTGAAGACAACTCAGCAGAGAGAGTTTATAACGATATGATGTTTGAAACTAAAGGAGTATTGGCTCCAACGGCGAGTCCTTCAACTACATCTGAGTCAGCTCCTGGAGATGATTCTAGCGCAGATAGTTCAGCAGGTGAGGAGTATTCTTCCACAAATTTGCAGGTTAAAGGAGTTGATGAAGCAGATCTCGTGAAAAATGACGGTAAATATATTTATGGTGTTAAGGGAAACACCGTGAGAATTGTTCAGGCATATCCGGCTGATTCAATGAAAGAATTGGATAAAGTTACTTTTGATGATGAGGCTTTTTATCCAAGTGATTTGTATGTAGATGGAAACAGAATGGTGGTGCTTGGTACTGTTTATGATTCATTGTGGGATAAGCCTTATATGAATCAACCTGTGAGCCAGAAAATGATGATGCCTATTATGGGTGAATATTATTATGGCCAAATGACTAAGCTGTTTATTTTTGATATTACCGATCGTTCTAATATTAAGAAAATTAGAGATTTGTCATATGAAGGTGATTACACTTCTTCCAGAAAGGTGGGAGATATGGTTTATCTTGTTTTGAACAAACATGAATATGGCTATAGATTTCCACAAGGCTGGACGGAACACGAGGTTGTACCTTTGTATAAAGATTCCAGCGAGGGGACCGTTAATACTGTAGGAAAATGTGAAGACGTACTTTTTGTACCTGGTTCTGAGAGTACTAATTATGTAGTTGTTGCAGGTATTCCGACAAATGATCCTGAGGCTAAAGTTGAGAGCGAAATTATAGTTGGTTCAGGTGGAACAATTTATGCTTCTCCAGAAAACCTTTATGTAGCTGAACAAAAATATAGCTGGTTTTATGCTGATCCAAATGCAGATAATAAAGAACAGACTATTATTCATAAATTCAGTTTAGATCCGGCTGATATTAAATATCTTGGAAAATCTGATGTTCCAGGTCATATAATCAACCAATTCTCAATGGACGAAAGTGGTGATAATTTTAGGATTGCTACTACTTTGGGAAATGTGTGGGATTCTGAAAAGCCATCAACAAATAATATTTACGTTTTGGATTCAGGGTTGAAGCAGATTGGTAAGGTGGAGGGAATTGCTCCTGGAGAATCAATCTACTCCGTACGTTTTGTGGGTGATAGGGCTTATATGGTGACATTTAAAAAAATTGATCCATTCTTTGTGATTGGCTTGTCTGATCCTAAAAATCCAAAAATTTTAGGAAAATTGAAGATTCCAGGATTCAGCGATTACTTACACCCTTATGACGAAAATCATATTATTGGTTTTGGTAAGGACGCTGTAGATGCAGGTGAAGATGAAACTTTTATGAGAGATTTGGATTTTGCTTGGTATCAGGGTTTGAAGATTGCAATGTTTGATGTAACAGATGTTTCAAATCCGGTCGAAATGTATAAGGTTGAGATTGGAGATAGAGGAAGTGATACTCCGGTTTTGAGAGATCATAAAGCTTTATTGTTTGATAAGGCAAAAGGACTTATGGCTCTGCCTGTAACAGTTGCGGAGATTCCACAAAAGTTAAAAGATGATCCGAAAACTTCCGCGAGCACTTATGGAGAAATTGTTTTCCAGGGGGCTTATGTTTACAATGTAAGTTTGGATAAAGGTTTTGAATTAAAAGGAAAACTTTCTCATTACGATGTGAATGAGGTGAAGGATAAAGCTGGATATTATTGGTATGGCGAAAGCGATATTCAAAGAATTCTTTATATTGGAGAAAACTTGTATACGATTTCTCAGGCAATGGTGAAAGCAAACTTGATAAATGGTTTGAGCGAAGTGAAGAGTTTGAAATTGGCCCAATAATAGACGATAGAAAATAATGAGGGGTCACATTATAAAAGTGTGGCTCCTCTTTTTTAGTGATGACCACCTGCTGCATGTCCGTGTTCGTGGCCCCCACCTCCAAGTCCATCAATTTTCTTTTGAAGTTTTTGATCTGCTGCTACCATCCATCGTGCTGGTGCATCAAGAGCTTGCCATATTTCTGCGTTTGCCACGACTATTCCACTTGTTACCAATTTTGCTACATTTGCAGGGAGTTGAGTGGTTTTTGTCCAAAGCCAAGCTGGGAAAGTAAATAATGGTTTGCTTAATCCTTTTAATAATTTTTTGCCAATTTGTCCTGGAAGATCCCAAAGAGCTTCTTTTATTTGATTTCTTGTTTCGTTACCAACTGCTTTAATATCAACAGAACCTTCACGGGCCTTTTTTATTTTTTCGCTATTCCAAGGGCTTGTGGTTTCATTATTATGCAGTAAATTTGCATATACATCGGCCTTATCTGTTAATGGATTAATGGCACCGGTCAATTTTTCCATAATTCCACCACTTTCATGGCCACCGCCATGTCCGCCACCGTGACCACCGGACATCTGTATGAGATATTTTTCTCTGAACATGCAGAAATTACTAATAATTAATCTTCTAATTATACCATTTTTGGAGGATTTGAGCAACAGAGCTTAGTTTCTAGGGTGCTCCTTATTGTTGAATAGTTGCTCCTGAGGCCTGTCTATCTGGAGGAATGTTATAATAGTCGAAAAGGAAGGACATGATACGTCCGGAAGTTTCGGCAGCAGTGCTGGAACCCCACTCACTACTTCTAGGATGGTCGTATTTCACCATTACTACGAATTGTGGATCTTTCGCCGGTGCGTAGCCAGAGAAGCTACCAATGGTTGTACCTTTACCAAAGAGGGCAATGCCGCGTTTATAAGTTTGAGCTGTACCTGTTTTTCCAGCAACAGCATGGCCTTCTACTTTTCCTCCTTTTCCTTCACCATTATCTACGGTGTAGACCATAATTGAGGAAATTTTCGAGGCCGAATCTTCGGAAATTACTCGGCGAATTTGGCGGGGTTCAGTTTTAGTTATTTTGCCGTCCGGATGACGAACTTCTTCAACTATATGTGGTTGCATTAATATTCCTCCATTAGCCAAGGCGCAATAAGCTGAACCTAATTGGATCAAAGTAACGGTAAGTCCTTGTCCAAAAGCGTGAGTAGCTAATTCTGATTCTGTCCATTGATCATAATATTCCACTTTTCCTGCCACTTCATTGTCGAATTCTATTTCAGTTCTATCCATTAATCCAAATTTTTTCATATAGGCGTAGAAGAGGGAAGGACCCATTTTCTTTGCCACAAAGGTCATTCCTGTATTCAAGGATTTAGCTATAACTGTCTGCATATTAATTAGTCCCCAATATTTGTTAGTGGAGTTTTTAATGAAGAAGTCGAATTTTTTGCTGTAGACGTTCCAGTCCACTCCTACAGGTGCATTGTCTATGTAGGTGGTATTTGGGGTGACATCTCCATCGTCGAAAGCGGAAGCCATAACAATTGGTTTAAAAACCGAACCTGGCTCATATGGCCAAGAAACTATTTTGTTATGGTAAACTTCCGGTCCGCGGAAATTTGAGTAGCGATAAAAATGAACGTTGTTTTTATCGTCTAAAGTTTCGAATACCGGATAGTAATCTAAGGTTACGTCGTTGAGGTAGAAGTGATAAACGCCTTTTTCTTTTGTCGGAGTGAGTTTTTTTATTTCATCCGGAGTAAGTTTTATTTCAATTTTTTTGAAAACATCTCCGTAGCGATTTGGGTCGAAACTAGGGAAGTTGGCCATGGAAATTATGGCTCCGGTCTGAGGATTCATGATAAGAACCTGACCACTGTCAGCTTGAAAAGTTTTAGTGTCTTCTGCAAGAATTCTTTCTACTTCCAATTGAACAGAACGATCTATCGTAAGGACGATATTATCCCCATCCACTGATGCTTCCAAGGTACTTTCTCCTACTGTGATTTGTCGACCAATAGAGTCTTTCTTGGTTTGGAGTTTTCCTCGAACACCCTGAAGTTGAGTGTTGAATGAGCTTTCTATGCCGTATTGGCCTACATTGGTGTTGTCCACGTATCCGATTACATTTGAAGCCAATTGTCCCTCTGGATAATATCGGAAATATTCTTCTTTCATTCCAATTCCGGCGAACATTTTTTCTTTATCTCCCTTAAAAAGAGCAGTAATTTGATCGGAAATTTTTGGGTCTAATTTTCTTTTTAAAACAACGTAGCGATTTTCTCCTTTAAGAATTGTTTCTAATTTTTTTGTAGGAATTTCGAGAAGCTGAGTAAGCGCTGCTGCGGTAGTAACGGTGGATCCTACTTGGGCTGGGTTTGCATGAACTGACTTACCGATTACTTCTATGCCTGGTAGTTTTAGAGATTTTATTTGGCTTAGGTTTTGGTCAGATAAGGTTGAAGCGAGAATAATATCTTTACGTTTTTTCTCGCTGATCTGAGTGAGAAGATTTTGTTTGAATTGAGTTTTTAATTCCTCATCTGTAAGAGGAGTTAGCAACTTCTTTTTATCTTCTTCCGTAATATCCGGAGGTAAATTTCGGGCTATTTTATCTATACGATTTTGTTCTGTGGCGCGTTCTTCCGGGAGGCTATATAAGAGGGGTTCTAATTTATTTGCTACGAAATTCGGATCCTTAATAAGTGTAGGATCGGCATATACCAAATTCATTGTGGTGTTCGTTGCAATCGCAAATTCTTCATTGGAATGATAATCCTTGATGATAATGTTTCCTCTTTGGGCAGGAAGCTCTACCAGACCTGATTGTTCTTGAGTGGCAAGGCCTTGGTAGTAGTCGTGAGAAAGAATTTGAAGTTGGAAAAGTCTAACAATTATTATTGTACAGATCACGGTACTACCAATAATGAAAATATTCATTTTATTGAATACCTCTTTTGGTCTGAAGCCTCGTACTTCACGCGGTGCTCCACTTTGGCTATTGCTACGGAAATTTCTCATGAATGAATCCTTTAGGCTTGAAATGCCAGGGGATTATATCATGTTTTTTACTTGTCCGTTTATCAATTTCAAGTTGTGGGAAAGGAAGATTATGTGGAAATTATTATTGATAAATTCCATGGGATGGATCGGGAGTTTTTTGTTTTTTATTTCTAAGCCGGTTTCTATGTTTCCTTTTTTAAAGGAACAATATAGAAGCTCCGTACAATAAAATCCTTTTTTGCCCGAGCTGAATTCAAAGTCATATGGTTTACCTAGTTGAGCTTTCGCATAGTCGAGTGTTGCTTGTATTTTTTTGTGGTAGGTTTTTGGATTTAAGCGATTGTCTACGGATCGTAAGATGGTCATAGTGTCGTATTCGCAGAAAACTTCATATAGGTGGTCTGTTTCCACCCCATCGGCAATGGCATGGATGACGCGATTGTTTCCAAGATAAATAAGTGAATGCGTGACAGGTCCTCTGATAATTAGACTAGTAAGACGACGAAGTCCTCCAACTAAAATTATATCTCCTGGTTTTAGTAATTTTTTTGCTCGGCGAATGTCGCATTTATTTAGAAGGTTTTTTCTTCGATGAATAATTGTTCCGAATACGAAAAAGACCAGATTCGCTAGAATTTTCTTCCAATATGGATAGTTTTTTGGAAAGTTGCGAATGATATGTTTTTCGTAATGCATGCGATTTTTTTGTTTTTGCTCACAGATCGGATTATTATATCATATTTACATTTGTTTTTCTATGCTATAATCTCTTGCGCATGTTTAGAAAAACAACATTTCAGAGTGGTCTCAGACTAGTAACAGAGAAGCTTGAAGGCACTAAAGCTGTAACAGTATTAGTTCTTGTCGGAGCAGGTAGTCGTTATGAGAATCAAGAACTTCGTGGAATATCCCACTTTTTGGAACATATGTTCTTTAAAGGAGCTGAAAGGTTCACAGATACTAAGGAAGTTTCTGAAGCTATTGATAGTGTAGGTGGCGAATTTAATGCTTTTACGGGCAAAGAATATGCCGGCTATTACGTAAAGGTGGCTAGTGAAAATCTAGAAGTCGCTTGCGATGTGCTTGCGGACATGTTGATTAATTCTAAATTTAAACAAGAAGAGATTGAGAAGGAAAGAGGTGTGATTCTCGAAGAATATAATATGTATCAAGATACTCCGATGTATCAAATCGGTTGGAATTTTGAAAATTTAGTTTTTGGTGATCAGCCATTAGGTTGGGATCAAATTGGTACGAAAGAATTGATTAGATCTGTAAACCATGATGATTTCGTGAAATATAAGGCTAAACTTTATACACCTGACAATACGGTAATTGCAGTAGTGGGAAATGTAGATCATAAACAAGTAGTGGAGTTGATTGGTAAATATTTCGAGATGGAAGCCGGTGAAAAAGCTTATGAATTCAAGGCTATTGAGAATATGGATGGTGGAAAGTTGTATTTGAAAGAAAAAAAGACGGAGCAGGCTCATATTGCTGTTGGTTTCCCTGGATATAAGGAAGATCACAAAGATCATTGGGCTCTTAAGCTTTTATCGGTGATTCTTGGAGGAAATATGAGTAGCAGAATGTTCCTTGGCGTGAGAGAGGCAAAGGGTCTTTCTTATTACATTCATACTTCTACTGATAATTACATGGATGGTGGTGTGATTGTGACTAATGCCGGGGTGGATTTGCTTAGAATCGATGAGGCGATTGAAGGTGTGATTAATGAATATAGAAGAGTGAAAGAGGAAAATGTACCGGCCGCTGAATTAAAAAAGGCTAAATCTTATTTGAAAGGTAAGATGGTGTTGAGTTTGGAAGATTCCGAGGAATTCGCCCATTTATTGGCTAAATACGAACTTTTGCACGGAACAGTAAGAGATCCAGAAGAGATTATGAAATTGATTGATAAAGTAACAGTGGAAGATGTGAGAAGGGTAGCGGAAGATTTATTCCAAGAAGATAAGATGAAATTGGCTGTGATAGGACCTTACGATGATAGAGAGAGATTTTTGAAGTTGCTCAAGTATTAGGCGGGTCCTGCCTGACAGGTGTCACTGTGTTTTCTAGAAACTGCTCGAGTATTTGCTGCGCAAAAACTCTGCGCGTTGTTTCGTCGAAAACAAGTAACACACTGTCAGTCTCCCGCCTTTCCCTTACAGCTGCTTGATAAAAAGGCTGTTTTTTGGTATAATGTTGAGAAATAAAAACAAAAACTATGGCTACAGAAATTACACCAGAACAGCAACCGGCATTTGAGAAAATGAAGACTGAAGGAGGATTTAAGAATTCCGACGGTAGTTTTTTCAATGTATCTACTGGAGAATATTCCGATGGTAAGAGTAGTAGCCAGTTGAGTCCTGAAGATGCTTTTGAATTTAGAAAGGAAGGATATACGCCACTTAAGGAGGCTCAAGTTGTTGCTGCGGCTGCTGTGAAAGATGTCGGAAAGGTGGAAACTAAAACTACAACCGGGGAATCTGTTACAGGCCTACGTACTATTGTGGAATTAGATGCTCTAAAGTCTAAATTGGGAACGAAAATGTCCCCATTGGGTGATGCACTTGCTGTTAATGGAAATCCATTTTCTGGAAGTTTAGATTTAGATAAGGATTTTAATTTGAATACGGTAAAAGCTGTTGTTACTCCAGCTTTGGCGAATATTTTTAGCAGTAAGGCTGATGTGGTTATTAATTTATATAATTCCAATTTGAGTGATGGTGAATTGCCTTTAGCTCCTCAGGATGCGATTAAGTTGTTAACCGATATTTATACTGAGGCTGCATTGAAATCTGTAAGATCGTCTTTTAAAGCCACTTATCCAAACTATGTAGCTTTTAAGAATTCTTTGAGTGCTGGAAAATCTTATAAATTTACTTACGATATATCTGTCGATAAAAATTCAGTCTTTACTTCTACTATTAAGCCGGATGCAGATCCAGCAAATCAGTTTTTGCCTGAATATACAGCTTATGACAAGATTAATCCGAAGCCAGTAGAGCTCACTCCTTCTGAAGTAAAATTGAATGAAAGAGCTAAGAATTTTAAAAATTCTGGAGTTGGAAGATTTTTGGGTGCGATGGGTGTGATTAATGTGGGTGAAGCTGTTGAAGGTGAGACAAAGGAGCAAGCAGAGGCTCGTGAAACTAAGGCTTATGCTGAAGCTCTAAATGGAAGTAATTTTATTGCTCAGTTTTTTATTTATTTTATGGGAGGATCAGCGATGCTGGCAGATGGTGGTGCTTCGATTAAAGATACTCTTTCCGGTTTGGATCCAAAATTCCAGGCGGTTGTAAAAGGTATTGAGGCCAAGGTGCCAAAAATGATGGCAAAAATGGCGGAAGATCCTAAGTATAGAACTCCAGAGGATGAGCTCGAGGCTGCGAAAACTGAACCTGTTAAGGCTGAAGATTTTGCAAAGATTCTTTCTGGAGAAAAAGCTCAGCCGGAGAAAACTATAAAATTAAGTGATAAGTATGATGCTGGAGAAACTGGCTTAACTATTACTCTTAAAGATGGTGCAGAAATGATTATTCCTGAGGGAACATCTATTAGAATTAAAGATAAATCTGAGCCTAAAAGAGCTGAGGATAAGAAGCCTAGATCTTTCACTTCTACTATTACTGTGACAGGTGAATTACCTGTTGGTACTAAGTTTAATAGCAAGGTCGTGTTTGAAAAACCAGGTGATAAAGCAGCTACAGCTAAAAAGGAAGCTGAAAAACCAGCTCCAGATACTAACGAGAAACCTGCAAGCTAATTTGGCTTGTTTCGCTTAGAGGCATGGGCTAGAATGGCCCTGCTTTTTTCAGTATATCCTTAACTTTTTTTATATGGCGAAAGTAAATGAACAAACATTGATTTTGATCAAGCCAGATGCTATTCAGCGCGGTTTGGTTGGTGAAATCGTTACACGTTTTGAACGCAAAGGTTTGAAATTGGTTGGTATGAAAATGATGGCTTTGAACGAAGCTGTTTTGCGTGAACATTATGCGCATATTGCTGATAAGCCTTTCTTCCCTGGTGTTGCTAAATTTATGCAAAGCACTCCTGTTGTAGCTATGTGTTGGCAAGGTTTACAGGTGGTAGATGCAGTTAGAAAAATCACTGGTATCACTAAGGCTCGTGAAGCTGAAGCTGGTTCAATTCGTGGAGATTTAGCTATGAGCGTTGCTTGTAACGTAATCCATGCTTCTGACACTGTTGAAAATGCAGAAAAAGAAGTTAAGAGATTCTTCAAAGATGACGAAATTCATTCTTACGATAAATCTGAATATACTCATGTATATGCAGAAGACGAGAGGGCTGTTTAATTAGAAAATTCATGAATATAAGGGAGCTGGAACAAAAAGCTGCGCAAATCCGATTGAGTACTCTGGAAACTTTGCATAAAGGTGGTCAGGGATACGTAGGGAGTTGTATGTCAGTTGTTGAAATTCTAGTCTCTCTTTATTATGGAGAACTTTTTGGTCAAAAACAGGTAATGAAATATAATCCTAAAATTCCCGGAGCAAAAGATCAGGATTTTTTGATTTTATCCAAGGGTCATGCGGTGGCTGTACAGTATGCTATTCTTGCGGATCTTGGTTTCTTTGATAAATCAGAATTAAATTTTTTGGGAAAACCGGGGGCGATGCTCAAAAATCGTCCTTCATCAAAAGTTCCCGGAATTAGTGCTTCAATGCTGTCTTATGGTCATGGGCTTTCTGTGGCTTTGGGATTGGCTTTGTCTTTGAGAATGGAAAAGACAAATCAGAAAGTTTTTGCAGTACTTGGAGATGGAGAATTGGCGAATGGCCAAGTATGGGAAGCGGCAATGATGGCATCAAAATATAAACTAAATAATTTGGTGGCTTTTGTGGATAATAATAAAGTGCAATCTGGACATTTGCTTCAGGTGGAAAATTTGCAGAGCAAGTTTGATTCATTTGGTTGGCAGGTAATTCAGGTAACAGATGGTCATGATTGTGATCAGATTTTGAATGCATTACAGAAAGCAGAGACGTTTACTAGAAAGCCTATCTGTATTTGGTGTCATACTATTGTTGGCAAAGGTGTAGATTTTGCAGAGAGAAAGGCTAATTACCAAGGAGCGACATTGAGTGATAATGAAATGTCGGCAATTATTCCAAAACTTAAGAGAATTTATGAACAGTACGTTACTCAAATTAGGTAAGCATTTTAAGAACATTGTTGTTCTTGATACTGGATCAGTAAGAAATTCTGATTGCGAGGAATTTATTAAATTTTTCGGTGAAAGATATTTCAATTTTGGTTTAGCGGAGTCAAATATGATTTCTGCTGCTGCCGGATTTGCGATTGCCGGAAAGACTCCGGTGATTTTTGGTAGTGCAAGGTTTCTTTTGAGTACGGCTTTTGATCAGGTTTATAATGATATTTGTATTCCAAATTTGAATGTGAAAATTGTGGGTCTTGTCGCTCACTCCGAGCGACACGGAGCCTTAGCCTCGGGTGACGGTGAGGTGGATATGGAGTTGGTGAAAATTCTGCCAAATCTCAAAGTAGAAGATGGTGATTTTGCCGTTTTGGAAAAGATGATGGGTGAATATGGTCCGGCCTATTTGAGGGTTGCGGTCTAGTGTGATATTATTGTATCCGATCTTGATGATTGAAATTATTAAAAAAAGATTTTATGAAAGAGTTTCCAATTAAAATTTTTTCTGGCACTTCTCATCCAGAATTAGCTAAGGAAATAGCTAAAGAGCTCGGATTACCGCTTTCAGAAATGCTTATTTCAAGGTTTGCTTGTAAAGAAATTTACGCAAAACCGACAGAAACTGTACGTGGTACTGATGTATTTGTGGTTCAAACAGGAAGTGAAAATGTGAATGAAGATTTGATGGAACTTTTTATCATGCTTGATTCTTTGAAGAGATCTTTTGCAGGAAGAATTCATGTAGTGATGCCTCATTATGGTTATGCGAGACAAGATCGTGTAGCTACTCCACGTGAGCCAATTTCTGCAAAACTCATTGCTGATCTTATTTCTACAGCTGGGGCAGATCATCTTATTACAATGAAACTTCATAGTGATCAAGAACAAGGATTTTTCAACTTTCCGGTAGATAATGTAAATACAGAAAGACTTTTTGCTGACTACTTTCTTAAGAAAAAATTGAAAGATGTGGTAGTGGTTTCTCCAGATGCAGGAGGAGCAAAAGATGCGAAGAAATTTGCGGATTTAATTGGTGCGGAATTAGCAATTATTCATAAGACAAGACCTGCACATAATAAAGCTCAGGTGATGCATGTAGTAGGTGATGTAGAGGGCAAAACTTGTGTGATTTACGATGATTTGATTGATACAGCAGGAAGCGTGACTGCTGCTATTACAGCTTTACGATCTATGAAAGCCGGTAAAGATATTTATTTGGCAGCTACTCATGCGGTGTTTTCCGATCCTGCAACTGAGAGATTCAAAGAAGCTGGATTTAAAGAAGTAGTGGTTTCAAATTCGATTCCAATTACAGACAGAAAAATGTTTAAGGGTTTGAAAGTTTTGTCAGTGGCTCCACTATTGGCAAAGATTATTAGAAATGTTCACGAGGCTAGGTCAGTAACCACAGCATTAATTAACTAAAAAATTATGTTTGGAGATAAAGAAAAACAGTTGGTATATATTGGTAGCGATCATGCAGGTTTTAAGATGAAGGAACAATTGCATAAGCATCTTCAAGAAGCAGGTTTTGATGCCACCGACTTAGGAACTTTTACAGAGGATTCTTGTGATTATCCGGATATTGCTAGAGAAGTGTCTGAAAAGGTAAAAGAGCATGAGGGATCATTGGGAATTTTGATGTGTGGTACAGGAATTGGCATGTCTATGGCAGCAAATAAGATGCGTGGAATTAGAGCGGCAATGGTTACTGATGAAAATATGGCCGAGATGAGCCGTAAACATAATAATGCGAATGTTCTTTGTATGGGGGCGAGAATTAGCACTCCTGAAATGATTGTTAAAATGACAGATAAGTTTTTAGCTACTACTTTTGACTCTGAAGAGAGACATGCAAGAAGAGTACAAAAAATTGATGAATTATAATCTGAAAATGTCTAAAAAAGTACAAATTGCCCCGTCTATTTTATCAGCAGATTTTGGTAAGCTATCAGCAGAAATTGCTGAGATAGAACCATATTCCGATAGAATTCATTTTGATGTGATGGATGGAAACTTTGTGCCAAATATTAGTTTTGGTGCGCCGATTTTGAAATGGGTGCAAACGAAATTACCGATAGATGTTCATTTGATGATAGCGCGTCCTTGGCTTTACTTGGAGGATTTTGCGAAGTCTGGAGGTGACCTGATTATTATACATTCTGAAGCGTGTGCGAAGAGTGGAAAATTTACGATGGCGAATGTTTTGAAAATGATTAAGAAATTGGGAGTAAAGACTGGTGTTTCTATTAAGCCAAAAACTCCAGTTAGTGTTTTGAAAAATGTTTTGGGTCTTTTGGATCAGGTTTTGATTATGACGGTGGAGCCAGGTTTTGGCGGACAATCTTTCATGCCTAAGATGGTGGGAAAAATTGGGCAATTACGAAAAATGGGATTCAAGGGAGATATTGCAATTGATGGTGGAATTAATGCCGAAACTGGAAAAATTTGTGCCGAAGCCGGTGCGGATATTTTAATTGCCGGTAATTATATTTTTGGGGCGAAGGATAGGGTGAAGGCGGCGAAGAGTTTAACCTTCTTTAGCTAAAAGTTCTCTATTGTGCTCCATTACGGCTTGGATTTTTGCAGGTACTTGGAAGCGTATTACTTCTACTTGCCATTGTTTTAGTTTTTCCATGTATTGTCTATCTGTATCTTCTATTTCTTCCGGATGAGTGGTCATGAGATGTTCGTATCCTTTTAGTGTTGTATCAATACAACGTGGTAGGGCGTTGTAGAGTGGATGAGTAGTATTATTGTGGTCTAGCATTGCCCAGGCGATGACTCTGGAAGTTGTGCTGCGAAGCATGTTGCGTTGTTTTTCAGGCTTCATTTTGCCTACTGATAGAATATTATTTGCTCTATCTTCTAGCTTCATGATTAAGGCAACTTGTCTGCTTTCCGCTCCATGCATGGAGTTTAGACGCATAAGGAAGGCGGTGGATTTGTTTTCTTTCTCGTCGCTTTCTTCCGGGAATTCTTTAAATGTTTTGCTCTCTTTATCCGGTTTTTCTGATTTCCATCCTCTATATTTTCCAGGAGTAATACCTAAAATTTTCATTGTGATGTCTCTACCAGGAAGCGATTGCTGTACAGCTGTGGATTTTTCCTCATCTGTCCATTCTATATTATGACTTAGTAGTCTTAGTACTTCTTGTACTGTTTTAAATACGTCCGGCTTGAGAAGGTTTAGGACTTTTTCTTTTATTTTATCGCGAGTGGTATCCGGACTATTAAATCCACTTTTTATTTTTGGATCCAAGCTGGTGTCATAGACATCGGCCAGTCTTTTGAGATAACCATTTTCTCCAAAAAGATCTTCCATTTTTAAATCCGTGTCCTCGATCACATCATGAATAGGCCCTACTAAAGCTATTATTACGGCTAGATTGGCCATTCCCTTATCTAGAGTGTAGGGGATAACATCGAGAGATGTAGCATGAGTTACGTCCATGCCGTGAATGATGTAAGGGAGTTTTTCAGTTTTTCTCATGCGCCCTTTTTCTTGGCCATGATGAGCAGCTTTTCCAACGGCAATACCTTGGTGAGCTGCGTCTATGTATCTTAGATAGCGATTTCTTTCTACTATTTCACCGCGATGTGGATGGTCTTTTGGTAGGACATAATCTTCAGCAGTTTTTTCTTCAGGTTTTTTGTCAGGTGCACTTTCGAGAAGCATTTCGTAATATAGGCGAAGTGAAACAATATATTTTTTCGTGGTTTCATAGAGAGCTTTTCGAAGGGCTTTTTCTTCTCTTTTCCAACTTCTTAGTTCGCGGTTCTCTGAGGAATTTTCCACCATGGCGCGTACACCATTTCTTAATCTGGGAATCATTCTCACTTTTGAATTTTCAACTATTTCGTTTGAGTATTCGCCGAGATGATCGACAGGGGCTCCGGTTGTCCATTTTAGTTCTAAATCTTCACAGGTTTCATAAAATTCAAAGTAGTTTGCTTCTACCGATTTCCAGATATCTCTAATTCTTGCTCTATGTTCTATGGGAATAGAATGTTGAATGACGTCGTACTCTAAGCGCATCGGAATGTCTAAATATTTTTTTTCAATATCTAGAATGTAAGCATTCTCATCGTTGAAAGAGGCAACGTCTTCTGGTTGAAATGGATATCTTTGCTGAAGTATTCCGGCATAACCGGCTTTGAGCATGGCATCTTCATCATCTCTTTCGGAGGTGTCACTATCTATTTTGTGCGGGTCTCTATCTGTCATATAATATGCAAAAGGCTTAATTTTGGCACTAATAAGACGTTTTGTCAAACCTATTCTATACCTCTTTAGTCTGAATTGAAATGGTGCGCCCGACAGGAGTCGAACCTGTGACCCCCAGCTCCGCAAGCTGATGCTCTATCCATCTGAGCTACGAGCGCACGTGAAGGTGTTTGCCTTTGAAGGCCCGCCAATAGTAATAGAAAAGCCATTTTTAGGCAAGTTCTAGATGTTTTTGAAGATGTTTAGGGTCTCTTGGTGGATCTTGTTGTTGCTGCCAAAAATGTCTGCGCCAAAGAGGTCTATTTGATTACCGTTGGTGTCGGTGACAGTTCCTCCGGCTTCTTCGATTATTAGAGCTCCAGCGGCGATATCCCAAGGTTTGAGACCAAATTCCCAATATCCTTCAAAACGACCAGCTGCTACGTAGCAAAGGTCCAATGAAGCGGCCCCGAGTCTGCGTATTGCCTGGCAATGTCCCATCATGGCATTGAAGTATGGAAGATTTATTCCTTGGTTTTTATAGGGGAACCCTGTAGCGAAAAGTCCGTTTTTTACTTCGTTGATTTTTGTGACTTGGATTTTTTTATCGTTCATATAGGCTCCCTCGCCTTTTGTAGCGGAAAAAAGTTCATTCATTCCTGGTGCGTATACTACGCCGACAATTAATTCACCGGTAAGATATTGAAAGTTCTTAGATTTTTCTTTTTTTGATAATTTGAAGAGACCGATAGAGACGGCATATTCCTTTAATTGATGAGCATAATTAGTGGTGCCGTCGATTGGATCTACAAGCCAAATATATTCAGAATCGGCATAGTCGCTAAAGTCTGATTTGCGAATAAAACTGGATTCTTCGCCGATAATTGCGTGGTCGGGATAGGCTTTGTTTATTTCTTTTATAATCATTTCTTCCGAAGCACGGTCAGCATTGGTGACTAAATCATTTTTACCTTTCTCTTCAATAATTAGGCCTTTTTTTTGTTCGGCTAAAACATATTTCCCAGCTTTTTTTGCTGTTTTGATGGCAAATTTGAGGAGGTCTTTGTACATGAGTTTATAATAATCGATAATGATTTTTATTCAAAGAGCTGTTTTAAAAGGTGAATTTAAGGGCATAAACTAGACGAGCAAAGCAATGCATGGTATCATCCTCAGGCTGTTTTCAGAAATTATGAAAAAATTTGTACTTAAATCACCGATGCAACCGAAGGGCGATCAGCCTGCGGCAATTAAGGCATTGTGTGCTGGATTAAATAAAGGAGAACAATTTCAGACACTACTCGGAGTTACCGGTTCCGGTAAAACTTTTACGATGGCGAAAGTAGTGGAGGAATTGCAGAGACCTACTATTGTGCTTGCTCATAATAAAACTTTGGCGGCGCAGCTTTGTAGTGAGTTTCAGGAATTTTTTCCGGATAATGCGGTGAGTTATTTTGTTTCATATTATGATTATTATCAACCGGAAGCGTATTTGCCTTCTACTGATACTTATATTGAAAAGGATGCTTCAATTAATGAAGAAATTGAGAAGTTTAGACATGCGGCTACAGTGAACTTACTTACTCGTAAGGATGTTTTGATTGTGGCTTCTGTGTCATGTATTTACGGCCTTGGTTCTGTGGATGATTACCAGACTTTGGCGAGAACAATTACGGTAGGTGATAGTATTCCTCGTGATCACTTGTTGCGTCAATTGACGGAGATTCAATATACCCGTTCGGCAATGGAATTTAAGAATGGTATGTTCCATGTGCTTGGTGATACGGTGGAAGTTTTTCCTCCGGATAGAGATACGGTTTTTAGAATCGAATTTTTTGGTGATGATGTAGATGCGATTTCAGAAGTGGATTCTTTTACCGGTGAATTAAAAAATGAATTAAAGAGCATCACTATATTTCCGGCGAAACATGATGTTACAACAAAAGATAAGATAGAAAGAGCTATTGCCGGAATTAGAGCGGACATGGAACTTCGTCATGCGGAGCTATTGAAACAGGGTCGTAATATTGAAGCTGAGAGAATTAGAACTCGTACAGAATATGATATAGAAATTTTGCAGGAAACTGGATATTGCAGCGGTATTGAGAACTATACTCGTTACTTGGCCGGTAAACTTCCTGGAGAACCACCTACAACTTTGATGGATTATTTACCGAAGGATTTCTTGTTGTTTATTGATGAGTCCCATATGACAGTTCCTCAAATTGGAGGTATGCATAATGGAAATTTTTCTCGTAAACAAACTTTGATTGAACACGGTTTCCGTTTACCTTCAGCTCATGATAATAGACCTTTGAAATTTGATGAGTTTGAAAAGTATATGAACAATACTGTTTTCGTTTCTGCTACTCCTGGAAAATATGAGGATGCGCATACTCCAAAGCATGGAATTGTGGAGCAGGTGGTAAGACCTACAGGGCTTGTGGATCCGGAAATTTCAGTGCGTCCAATTGCCGGACAAATTGAGGATTTGATGAAGGAAATTACTGCGCGTGTCGTAAAAGGTGATCGTGTGCTTATTACTACTTTGACTAAACGTGGCGCAGAAGATCTTACTGAATTTTTGTCTGATGCGGATATTCGCGTGAAATATTTACATTCAGATATTGATACTTTAGAGAGAATTGAAATTTTGCGTGATCTACGTCTTGGAAAATTTGATGTGCTTGTGGGTATTAACTTATTGCGTGAAGGTTTGGATTTGCCGGAGGTGAGTCTTGTGGCAATTCTTGATGCTGATAAAGAAGGATTCTTGAGAAGTGCGAGTGCGCTCATTCAGACAGTTGGTCGTTGTGCCCGTAATGTGAATGGATATGTGATCATGTATGCGGACAAGATGACTGATGCGATGAAGAAGGCGATTGGAGAAACAAGCAGACGTCGCGCTAAACAAATTACTTACAATACTGAGCACGGAATTACTCCTGAAACAATCGTGAAAGCAGTTAAGGATATTAGTCAGTTTGGTGGAAAGAAGAAGGGCAAGAAAGGAGATAGAGATCTCGATTTAAAGAAAATGCCTAGGGATGAAATGGAGAGAATGATTAAGGTGATGGAAGCAAAGATGGATTTGGCTAGTCAGAATTTAGAATTCGAAAAAGCTGCAGAGATTAGAGATGAAATTGAGAATATGAAAGAAGAGTTGGGTATGTAGAATTATAGTCCGCGTCCACCGCCACCTCCAAAACCACCTCCTGAAAATCCTCCACTGAATCCGCTGCCACCTCCCCAAGCGCCGTGTCCTCCCTGTCCACCTGGTTTGGTTGTGAGATTGTTTGTTGTAGAATTGGAAAAGCTATTTAGGCTGTTGGAGAACATAACCATATTGAAGTGGCTATAAGGACTCATAGGATAGTACCAAGAAGGGGGTTTGCTGAGAATTCCGTCGAAGGCGCGGGTCCATTTATCTATGATTCCGAAGGCCATAGCGTAGGGTAGAAGTTTTTCGAAGAGAATGTTGTTTTGTTCTTGAAATTTCATTCTGTCTTTTTCGGCGGTGTTTATATATTCGTAAAGTCCCTTTAGTTCGTAATAAGTTTTTGTACCTTTGGTGGTTTTCCTTGGCATTATTGCTCCAAATAAAACGATAATTAATCCGGAAAGTGCGATTGAGAAAATTTGAAGAGGTGATTCTATGCTGGCGATAAAAAAGGCTACGAAGACCATTCCAAAGCCAATAAATTGATAGGTGGAGCGTACTGTTTCCGGATTGTGAGGAAAATAATCTCCATCAATTAGGGCTTCCATTACGGAATCAGTAATAGTAGGAACATGAGTGTAAAAACTATTGGCGAGGGCGGATATTTTTTTCTTTTGGCCCGGTTTATTTTGATTAAAAATTCCCAGAATAATTTCTTTTTCGAATTTTTTTTCTAGAAGACAGGGTTTTACTAATTCTAATTCGTAATCTGTTTTTTTGCCGAAAAGCCCCGGATTTTCTATCTCTTTTATTTTAATATAGCCGCGAATTGCGTAGTCAATAATTGTAGCGGTAATATCTCTAGGATCGAGTTTTTCATCTAGTATAGTTCCTGTCTCCGTAGGGGATAGACCTTTAGGAGGAATGAAGGTTGGAACAATGGTGTCGGATACTTTTTCATCATCACGCCCGTGTTTGTACCAACGGAAAAACATAGTAAGAAAAACGACCAGAGGAAGGAAAATTATTAAATTATCTTTTACAAACCATATTACGATTTGGATGGTAGATGGGGGAGTGATTGTGCCTTTTGGTAGGCCAAAAACTACCGTCATTCCTTCATATGAATTGAGAGGTGATGTTGTCGAAATTGAAATTGTTTTTTCGTCTATTTTTTTGAATTCACAGTTGCGGTCTGTTGATCCATATGATCCTGTGAGGCAGGACACTTGAGGTGTTTCCGGTATGTTTATTGGTGAATGAATGGTCGTAGTTACTGATCTAGTCGGGACAGTCCATTCTGTTCCGTTGGCGTTCCAGTAAAATTCATCGTGGTCTTCGAAAGTATTGAAAACATTATCGATGTGATAGTTAATGATGAATTTAGCTTCATTGTTCATTAAACTATCATCTTTCGTAGTCATTTGTACTTTGAGATATCCATTTTCTTTGGATGTTTTTCTATCCCATGGTTGTCCGTTTTCATCTATTGTTTTGATGATTTTTATTGGAGTGCTTCTGTTGTTTGTGAAATAGTATGGAATATCTCGTTCAATTCCTCTATGAGATTCTTTGCTGAAGTCCGCTACGATTGTTTCGTTTATATCTGCGGAACTGTCCGTATTTAAATAGATGTCTGAGTTGAAAGATTTTATTTCCCAATTTTCTATTAGGTTTCCTTGATTATCGTAGGCTTGAATTATTTCATTGGGGTTTGTCTCAGCAAAAACTAAATCTGCCTGTAGAAACAGGAAAATCCCTAAGAAAAATGAGGCTTTTTGCTTTAATGTCATTATTGCTTTGGTTGCTCTGGTGTCACAGGTGTCACAGGAGTTGCAGGAGTTGCTGGAGTCGGAGCTGGTGTGAAACTTACTTTAACATTCTCTTTTTCTCCTTCGTTTGCCTGGAAAAATTCTTTTTTACTTAAACCTAGAGGTCCGGCAATAATGTTATTTGGGAATACTTCGAGTTTAGTATTGAGATCACGAACTGTAGCATTGTAATAACGACGAGAAAGCTGAATATGTTCTTCTATTTCAGCAAGAGTTCTTTGAAGATCCATGAAATTTTGATTGGCTTTCAAATCAGGATAGCTTTCAGATAGAGCAAAAATTGTTTTCAAAGCTCCGGCCATCATATTCTCCGCTTGCTCTTTCTCCGGAAGAGTTTTTGCATTCATCGCAATATTACGAGCTTGGATTACTTTTTCTAAAGTTTGAGCTTCGTGTCCGGCATAACCTTTTACAGTTTCAACCAAGTTTGGTATTAAGTCATAACGTCTCTTGAGCTGAGTATCTATATCTGCCCAAGCTTCTTCAACTTTATTCTTTAGAGTAATTACTCCATTATAAACGCTTACAACCATTACTGCTAAAACAGCTAGAATTAAAAGTGCGTAAATCATATAGTCATTAAATATTTAATAATCTTATTTGATTCTACTAGTAATTGGATTTTTGGCAAATCTATAAGGATTTTTCTACTTCAGTCCAATTCACTACATTCCACCAAGCATTCATGTAGTCTGGGCGACGATTTTGGTAATTGAGATAGTAGGCATGTTCCCAAACGTCTAGTCCAAGAATTGGTTTTAAGCCTTCGGAAAGAGGGGAATCTTGATTTGCTGAAGAAGTGACGATTAGAGCTCCAGTCTTATCAATTGAAAGCCAAGCCCAGCCACTACCAAATCTATTTGCAGCTGCTGTGTTGAATTCTTCTTTGAATTTATCGAAGCTGCCAAATTTTGTCGTGATCATTTCTGCAAGTTTCCCGGATGGTTGTCCGCCGGCATTTGGAGCCATTATTTTCCAGAACATGGAGTGATTGTAGTGTCCTCCTCCGTGATTTTTTACAGCCGTCCTAATATCTTCCGGTACTGCATTTAGATCTTTTAGAAGTTCTTCAGCAGGTTTGTCAGCAAGTTCTGGATATTTAGAAAGAGCAGCATTTAATTTATCGATATAAGTTTGATGATGTTTAGTGTGGTGAATTTCCATTGTGCGTGCATCGATGTGTGGTTCTAGGGCGTCGTATGCGTATGGAAGGGCAGGAAGTGTGTGTGCCATATCTGTTGTTGTTAATTAGTACGTCTATAGTCCAATTTAACATTATTTAGCATTTTTGGCTAAAAAATTTTTAAAGTCGGTGAATTCTTTGGATAGTTTTGTGGTGACTTTCTCTTTATATTAGTTGAGGTAATTGGCTATTCTAATTACATCTGCAAATACGCCAGCTGCGGTGACTTCTGCTCCTGCGCCCGGTCCTTTGATGACTAGTGGTCTTTCTAGGTATCGTGTGCTTGTAAATGAGACAATATTATCGCTTCCGGAAAGGGCGCTGAATGGGTGAGCTGAATCTACGGTCTCGAGTTTTACGCTGGCTTTTCCGTTTTCAATTTTTGCAATGTAGCAGAGTCTTTTCCCTTCTGTTTTTGCCTTGGCAAGTTTTTCTGAATAGTCGGAATTGTGGGTGGAAAGTTTTGAGAAAAATTCTTCTATGCTCGAAGTTTGTCTACAATCTTCCGGTACTAAATTTTCTACTGATATATCTTTCATTTCCAGTGGTAATCCAATTTCTCTGGCGAGTATAAGTATTTTTCTGGCTGCATCAATTCCGTTTAAGTCATCTCTTGGGTCTGGTTCTGTATAGCCTTTTTGCTTGGTTTCTAGTACGACTTCGCTGAAAGCTTTTTCTCCTGTGAAGGAATTGAAAATGTAGCTAAGTGTACCTGAAAGTACCGCTTCTATTCTTATAATTTTGTCTCCACTGTAAAGAAGGTCATGTAGTGTATTGATTATAGGTAAACCAGCTCCAACATTTGTTTCGTATAGAAATTTGATGTTTGATTTTTTTGCGGTCTCTTTGAGTTTTAAGTAAGTTTTATAATCACCTGAATTGGCTTTTTTATTTGGGGTTACAATTGAAATACTGTTTCCAAGAATTTTTTCATAATTTTCGGTAATTTTTTCATTGCCTGTGCTATCTATGAAAATGCTGTTTGGCAGATTGAGTTTTATCATTTTTTCGACAAATTCTTCTGTAGTTGATGGTTCGCTATTTTCTAATGTTTCTTTCCAATTTTTTAAATCTATTCCGTCTTTATCAAAGAATGATTTTTTACTATTTGCGATGCCAATTAATTTTATTTCTAGGGATTGGTTTTGTTGAAGAGAGGCACTTTGTGCTTGAATTTGATCGAGTAGGGTAGAGCCGATTTGTCCGCAACCAATCATGAAAATATTTAGGGTTTTTGTTCCCGATAGAAAAAATGCATCATGAATGGCGTTCAGAGCTTTTTCTTCATCAGTTTTACTTATTACTGTAGAAATGTTGAGCTCTGATGATCCTTGAGCAATGGCGGAAATATTTATGCCATTTTTTCCGAGAGCAGAAAATAGTTTGGCGGAGATACCAGGTGTGTGGCGCATGTTTTCGCCTACGATGGCGATGATAGAAAGATTTTTTTCGATAAAGACTGGATCTATCTGATTGTTTTTTATTTCTTCTGAAAATTCTGATTCAATGGCGTTTTTTGCTTGTTCGGCTGAGTTTGGCTCTACGGCGAAGCAGATTGAGTGTTCGGAAGATGCCTGACTGATGAGAATGATGTTTATTTTTTCATTGGAAAGTGCGCCAAAAAGTCTTTTTGAAACTCCTGGTACTCCTACCATTCCACTACCTTGTAAACGTAGAAGCGCGATGTCTGAAATAGAGGAAATTCCCTGGATGATGAAATTATGATTAGTTTTTTTGCTAATAACTGTTCCAGGGAAATCAGGATTTAGTTTATTTTTAATAACTATTGGAATGTTTTTTCTTTGGGCTTCTTGTATTACTGTTGGGTGAATTATTTTTACTCCGAAATGGCACATTTCCATCGCTTCAATGTAACTTATTTCCTTGATTGGAAAGGCCTTTTTTACTTTTCTAGGATTGGCTGTCATTAGTCCATCTGTATCTGTCCATATCTCTATTTTTTGAGAATTTTCCATAATTTTGAGTAAAAAAATAACCGACTACTTTGGAGTCGGTGTAATGAGTGTATTACCAAGACTCCATCTACATAATTGTAGTGGTTGTAGTAGTCGTGATAATTAGTGCGAACTTGTTCATGGCTTATGTATAACAGAGAGAAGTTTAGAGTGTCAAATCTTTGGTTTGAATTTTTTGTCTTTGAGAAATTTTGCTGTTTGGCGGAGACGGTCTAGTGTTATTTGGCTTAGGCTGTGCTCGATTCCGTGGATATCTTTTTCTTGGATATTTTCTGGTATATCAAGAATTGTTAATAATTCAGCGAGAACTTCATGTCTCTCAGCTACTTTTTTGCCGATTTTTTTACCTTTCACTGTTAATTTGAGAGGTAAGTATGGCTTATAGATTACGCATTCATCTTTTTCTAGACGTTGCATCATCTGGGTGACGGAAGGCTTGCTGAGTTTTAAAATCTTTGCGATATCTGATATGCGAACTAAGCCTTGTTCTATGGTTAGTTTGTATATCGTTTCTAAATAATCTTCTTGTTCCATGTAGATATATTAACTTTAGATGTCGACATTGACAAGGTGAAAGTAAGGGTGTATTAATAAAGTTAGTATAGCCTAACATTTAGCCGTTACAGATACGATGAAGAATTTTTTTAGATCTCAATCGGCTGATGAGCCAGTGTGGAGATTGCAAAATGGAAATCCGAGTTTATCAGAAGTAAATAGAACTATTCCTATTCCAAAAGGAGTGGGATTTTGGCGTAAAATGTTTGCCTTTGCCGGTCCTGGTTATTTGGTTGCGGTAGGGTATATGGATCCGGGAAATTGGGCTACAGATTTAGCCGGTGGATCGGCTTTTGGTTACACTTTGCTTAGTGTGATTCTGATCTCTAATCTTATGGCGATTTTGCTGCAGTCTTTATCTGCAAAATTGGGAATTGTGACAGGTAGAGATTTAGCACAGGCTTGTCGTGATCATTATTCTAAACCGGTGTCTTTCATTTTGTGGG
Organism: Candidatus Peribacteria bacterium; assembly: GCA_943357285.1. Classification (GTDB taxonomy): domain Bacteria; phylum Patescibacteriota; class Gracilibacteria; order UBA1369; family LOWO2-01-FULL-3; genus JACRIB01. The sequence goes on from CALRGJ010000001.1 coordinate 79,226, forward strand.
TTTTGTGTGAGTTGGCAATTGCAGCTTGTGATTTGGCGGAGGTTATTGGTTCAGCCATAGCCTTGAATTTACTTTTTGGTATTCCTTTAGTTTGGGGTGTGTGTATTACATCTCTTGATGTATTATTGGTTTTATTTTTGCAGAATAAGGGTTTCAGATATATAGAGGCGCTTGTGGTTACTCTAGTGTTGACTGTGGGTGCGTGTTTCTTTGCTGAAATTATTTTCTCAAATCCGGCTATCGGGCCAGTGCTTGCAGGATTTGTTCCTTCTTTTGAGATTATCAAAAATCCAGAGATGCTTTTCATAGCAATTGGAATTTTGGGGGCTACGGTGATGCCACATAATCTTTATTTACACTCTTCTATAGTTCAGACTCGTAAGTATGAATTGGATACTGAAGGTAAAAAGGAAGCGGTGAAATTCGCTACAATTGACTCTACTGTTGCTTTGATGTTTGCCCTATTTATTAATGCGGCAATTCTAATTGTTTCTGCTGCGACATTTTTTGCGAGTGGTCAGCATGAGGTAGCGGAAATTCAGCAGGCTTATCAATTGTTAACGCCTACTTTAGGTGTGGGAATTGCTAGTACACTTTTTGCGGTAGCTCTTTTGGCTTCGGGCCAGAATTCGACGCTTACGGGTACTCTTGCAGGTCAAATTGTTATGGAGGGTTTTTTGAATTTACGTTTACCTCCGTGGTTACGTCGTTTAATTACTAGACTTATTGCGATTGTACCAGCAGTGATTGTTACTATTCTTTATGGAGAGAGTGGAACTGCTAAATTGCTTATTTTGAGTCAGGTTATCTTGAGCTTGCAGTTGCCTTTTGCAATTGTGCCATTGATTATTTTCACGAATGATAAGAGAAAAATGGGTCAATTTGCTAATAAGACTTGGATTAAAGTTTTGGCATGGATTGTGGCAGCAATAATTATCACTTTGAATGTTAAACTGCTCGCTGATTTCTTTGGAATTACCAGCTTAATATTTAATTAGAGGAGTGTTTTATAATTTAGAGAGACGATTTTTATAGTGCTGAATATCCAGATTCCCTGGGGCGCCTAGGCTTACTTTTGTTTTGAGGTTTTCTTTGCCTTTTGATAAGCGGTGAGAAAAGGTGTTTTCTTGTTTTTTGCGAGATCGATGGCGAGATCAGCGTGGCGACGGTGGCGGGAGTTTTATTGTTTTTGATGCTGGTGGTTTCGCGGATTTTTAGGGTTTAAGAAAGTCCGTTTTTGTGCTATAATTAAAAGATAGTTTGTTTGATAATCTTGATTGAAAAATGTCTGATAATGAACCTAGAAAAGGAAATATTAAAAAGGGGGTGGAGTCGACCTTTGGCGCTTTGTATAGCGAAAAAGTTTATGGGAAGGGTGGATTTTTTGAAAAAACCGCAGACTTACATGATGCAGATCGTTTGAGAATGGAGAAAGAAATGGCGGAGCTCTTGGTTAAGATTGATGCTGAAATAGATCAAAGTAAAAAAGAAGAACTTACAGGTCAGATTGATTCCATGTTGGCTACGGTTGAAGCGAACTCCGAATATGAAAAGTACAAGAGGTTAAACAATATGAATTATGGTGCTCCCAGGTTCATGAATGATTTTAAGGATTTTGCTGATGAGGAGTGGGCTTTTCGTTTTACACAATACCTTGCGGAAAACTTTGATAGAGGCTGGGTGGCTAGCGCTATCCTTAACCGTGTTTTGCCTTACCAATCTAAGTTTTTGGATAAGCCTTGGGCAAAGGAAATTTACTTATTATGTCTTGATGAGGAATGGAACGCATACCATGCTTTGAGTTTCTTACCGGTTTTTATTGATAAACCTTGGGCGCATGAAGTCTTGGAAAAGGTGGCAAAAATGACGGATAGGGGTTTTCTTGCGAATGCTCGTCTTTTGGAAAGTAAGGATTGGGGACGGAAGATTCTTGAGGTTAAGAAGAGAGAAGTATTGTCAAAGGCTGGTGCCGACATCTCGTCATTCTACGTGCTTACTCAAGATTTTGATGGTTTTATAAATATGCCCTGGGCACAAAAATTTGTTCAAGATTATGTGCAAAAAGTTAGTGTGGCACGAGAAAATAACATAAACGAGTTTGGTTCTTTTATTAAAAAGTGTATTCCGTATGCTTCTATCTTTCCTTGGGTTAGGGATTTTCTTTTTTGGGCCGCTGAGAATGTTCCAAAAAGTTTTCAATTTAATCTAGGGTTGATACCTAAAGATGCAAGCTATAGAGAGGATCTAATTAATGATCTTCTCCGGTTTTCTTTAGATGAGCATCCGGATTATATTTTAAGCTGTGTTTATGAGGATGCTCTAAGTGAAAATTCTGAGCAATTTCAAAAGAAAGTCTTAAAACATAAAGAGATTATTAAGGTTGCCGTTTTTAAGCTGCTTTTAAAGAAAAAAGACTTAGGTTTCATTATTTCATATTTGCAACTTTTTAAAGCTGAGCCTTGGGCGTCAAATGTGATTTTGCAGGCATTGCGAGATTCTGAAGATACGCAAGTCGCCGATCATACTGTGCGCTCTTATGATTCATACAAGGATATACCTCAGGCATTGGATATTTTCAAAGAAGCCTGTTTTAAATGTCCCGAGGCAGTTTTTGATAGTTATGATTATGATCTGCCTATGAAAACGGCAAGTCCATTTTTGAAAGAACTTTTTGAAGTTCTACTTCAAAAAGATCATAAAAGGTATGTTTTGTTTGATGTGAAAAATATGGCGAAAATCTTGAGTCAACCCTTCGGTCCTGAATTTTTGACGCATGCTTTGGAAGCTTATCCTGGCGAGATGAACTTGTCTAAGTTAGAAGTTGATTCACCTAACGCAGTAATTTCTTTTTTAAAAGCGGGAAAATCTTCTATTATTAAAAGAATCTACGAGCTTTATGAATTCTATGCGAAAAACGAAATTATCCCCTCATATAGATGGGATGAGTTTTTTCTTGTGCCGGAGTTTGTTCAGGGGAATATGTCTCCTCAGGAATTCATTGATATAACAGGAGATCCTGGCAGATGTTTTGCAAAGCTTGTTGAGATTGGATCAGTCCGCCAGTCATCCATTCATACTCCGCGACTTCTTGAGGCTATGAGAGGGGCGAGTCTTAGGTTTGTTCGTAATATCAATGATTTACATAATGAATCAAACGAAGTGCGTTTTGCCGATGTCCAGAATTTCAATTCTCAATATCTTTATACTTTGATGGTCAATGGGGGGGAGGAAGTTTTTACTTCTACTTTTAACGGGCTTTACAACAGAATGAAAAATGCTATATCTAACGAAAATATTTCTTTTCATGAGTTTTTGGATGCGCAATCTTTCACTGGGTTGATGGAATTCTTTAGACTTTGTTCCAGATATGGAAAATTACCTGAAATGCTTCAGGGGTTTACTGATGAGCAGCAGCGGGATGTTTTTCAGAGACTTATTTCTAGTATAGAGGATTCGGATGATCCGATGCAGGATTCAGTTTCCTTGATAGAAATCGGTACACTTATTGATGATTCGAATTTGTTAAGATTCTTTCAGGATAAGATTGGTGAACGTTATGAGACACTAGTGAAATCTAATATGGAAAACAAGGATGATCTTCTTATCCTGTATCAGTTAATCGCGAGCTTTATTGGGAAAAAATCAAAAAATCCGTGGATTAAGGAAATGGTAAAAAAATATCCGATAAAAAAAACAAATACTATTCGTTCAAAAGATCTTTTCAACAAAAATCACGAAAATGTTCAGGAATATTTTTTCTATGATGATCGAGAGGCTGGTGAAAACCAACAATTATGGGATGGGCATAATTCCTTCAAAAGTTTTATCCAGTTTTATGGTGCAAAAGTGGAGTGGGATAGTGAGGGTAATATTAAAAAAATTTCTGATGGGAAGTATGGAGATTGGACTATCAAGGATTTTGACAGTTACGTTCTAATTTCCGGAGCTAAAGAAGGGAGGAAAATATCTATTTATGCGAACAAGCCTGACAGTCCTGAGGGGAATGACGAAATCGAGAAAATTTTAAAAGATAAGAATGTAAAAACTCTTGTTGTTGTGCATAGAGGTCATAGTTATCATGCGCCGGAAACAATTGCCAGAATTCCGGCTATTGCCAAGATTGTGAGTCTTGGTTCGTGCGGTGGCTATCAAAACATCGCGGATGTTCTGAAAAATGCTCCAGAAGCTCATATTATTTCCACGAAAGGTACGGGAACAATGGCTATTAATGATCCTGTTTTTAGGGCGCTTAATAAGGCTATTTTGGACGGTAAGGATATATCATGGCCGGAATTTTGGTCGAGGATTACGCCTTTGGTTGAGGGCAATCCTAATTTTAAGGATTATGTGCCTCCACATCTAAATATGGGTGCTATTTTTATAGCAATGTATAACAAGGCGATTGAAGAGGAGATGGCTAAAAAATAGGTCTAGATTTTATCCAGGCGGTATCTGTAATGCTGGAGGTCCAGATTGCCGGGCGCGCCAAGACTGATCTTGGTTTTTAGGTTTTCTTTTACGTCGATTTTTTCTTTTTTGATGAGCTTCATAGCTTTCTGATAAGCCGTTCGGAAAGGCATCTTTTTATTCTTTGCAAGATTTATCGCCAAGTCGGCAGTGAAAATATTTTTATTTATTTTCTGCATAATAGATTCTTCTTTTGGAGTGATACCTTTGAGATAGAGGTCCACTACATCCAAACTATCCATCACAATATCTGTGCTTTCGAATAATGGTTTTTTGATGAGTTGAAGGTCGCGATTGTAGCCGGAAATAAGACCTTTAACGAGATCTTTGATTTGTGATTGATTGTTTTGAACTACCGAATTAAATCCACGTAATAATTCCATGGCATCGAGATTTCTTTTTTGTGGCATGATGCTGGAACCGGTGACGAGATTATTTTTCACTTCAAAGAAATTGAATTCTTGAGAAGTGAAAAGTAAAAGATCAGTCGCAAAACGGCTCAAGGTCATCATTATCTGTGCCAAGCTTTCTAGGTAAATACTTTCAAATTTTCCACGGCTATTCTGGCAGTAGAGAGAATTTATTTGAACATGGCGGAATTTCATTTCTTTAGCGGTGAGTTCACGGTCCAGCATGAGCGATACTCCGAATCCGGCAGCGCTTCCCAGCGGATTTTTGTTGATATGCTGCATTGTGTAGTCTAGGAAGTCTATATCGTCCAATAGGCTCTCTAGAATGCTGCAGGCATAATGTCCAACACTAGAAAGCATGGCTTGCTGAGTGTGGCTGTAGCCTGGGAGTGGCATGCTTTGATATTTCTGGGCGAAGTCGAGAAACTCACGCGCGAGTTTTTTTGTCTTTGCACGTATCATTTTTAGATGATCTTTCATGTAGAGACGAAGTGCAGTGAGCACCTGATCATTACGGCTTCTACCAGTGTGAATTTTGAGTCCAAGTTTTTTAATTTTCTTGGTAAGATAATTTTCAATTACTGTATGGCAATCTTCATCTTGAACTGTGATTTTCACACGGCCTTTCCTGAAATCTCTTTCGAGTCTATTTAGGCTGGAAAATATGCGGCGAATCTCTGCTGCTTTGAAAATTCCGATCTGTTGTAGCCCTTTGGCATGAGCTTTTGTAGCTTGAATGTCGTAGGGCATTAATTTGGCATCGAGAATATAGTCCGTGCCGACGGTATATTTTTCAACTAGGGGATGCAGAGAATTTCCTTTTTTTGCCCAGAGTTTAGCCATGATAAGGTGTTTGCTTCGCAAACTTTTTAATTAATATTTTGAACACTACGTGTTCTGATTGTAAATATCTTTAGTAAGATTGTATGCAGTTTTTTGTGGTAAGTTCCAAAGCTCAATGAATCCAGCTGATGAATTCTGATTGAAAGAACTGTTCTTCATGAAAGTCGCTAGATTCTCATTGAATAGCGAATATTTCGACTTTACTGCTACCACGGAAACCTTGCCTTTGTAAAGCTCTACAGTCACAGTTCCGCATACTTTTTTGTTTACACTATCGATGTAAGCGTTCAAATGATTCATCAATGGATGGAACCATTTTGCGCCGTAGCAAAGATAAGCCCACTTCTGGTCGATGGCTGTTTTGAATTCATTTTCATCTCTAGTGCAAACAAGTTTTTCAAGATTTTTGTGAGCTTGGATGAGAATTTCAGCAGCTGGCTCTTCGAAAATTCCTCTTACTTTGAGACCAACAACCCTATCTTCAACCAAGTGAGTAATACCAACGGCATGTTTAGCTCCGATTTGAGCGAGCATTTTAATGAGTTTCCAAAGAACCATTTTCTCTCCATTTACAGCGGTTGGGAGACCTTCCTCAAATTCTATTTCTAGAATTTCTGATTGGTCTGGAGCATTCTTCGGAGTTTTGCAGTTGATCAAAATATTATCTAATGGTGGAATTTTGCTCATGCTTTCTATTTCTCCACCTTCGGCGCTGTCACCCCAAAGATTTTCATCGTAAGAATAAATTTTCGCTGCAGTTTGAGTGACTGGAATGCCGTGTTTTGCTGCATATTCCAATTCTTCTTCTCTGCCCATGCCCCATTCTCTTACCGGTGCAATTGTTTTTAATTGAGGGTCGAGAGTAGTGATATAGCCTTCGAACCTTACTTGGTCATTGCCTTTTCCAGTACATCCATGGGCAATTACTTGAGCGTTTTCTTGATGAGCGATGTCTACACCAACTTTTGAAATGATGGCTCTGCCGAGTGGGCAAAATAGGTGATAGCCACCTTGGTAATCAGCGTTCGCCTTGATAGCTTTTGACAAATAATTATTAGCAAATTCTTCTTTGGCATCAATTACATGTGCAGATACTGCTCCGAGTTTTAAGGCTTTTTCTTTGATTGGGCCGAAGTCTTCGTTTTGACCAATATCGATAGTGAGAGCAATGATTTCTGCTTGATATTCATCTTGAATCCATTTGAGCATTACGGATGTGTCGAGTCCTCCGGAGTAGAGAAGTACGGCCTTTTTAAACTCTCCTTTTTTTGCTTCGTGAGAAGCGACGGCTTGATATTTTGTAGTGTTTTGCATTGTGAGAAATTGTTAGTTTGTATGGTTTAAATAAAAAAAGACTTCATTTTTGTGAAGCCTTGTAGTTTGAATGATTATTTTTCATCAAATCAACGCAGCTTCTGACGTAAGCGGCTGCGGCGAACTACACTTGTTGTAGATGTTAATTTGATCATGTAATTTTTATTACGATGTGAATGTATTCTTATATTTTTTTTGTGTCAATTGCTTTATTTTTTTAATTTCTGGATAATCTAGTCATGAGTAAAAAAGATGATGCTTTAGACAGAGAGGAACATTCCACTTCCAATGATTATAATTGGATAGCGGATTTTGTGTATGGAGGAATTGATGGGGCTATCACTACGTTTGCTGTAGTAGCGGGTGTGGAAGGAGCTTCTCTTGCTGTTCCGATTATTGTGATTTTAGGTTTTGCTAATTTATTTGGAGATGGTTTTTCAATGTCTGTAGGAAAGTATTTGAGTGATAAAGCTAATTTAGAACAGTACGAGAAAATTCGTCAGATTGAATTTAGACATTTGAAAGAAAAGACTGAGCATGAAATAGGTGAGGTGAGAGATATTATGAAAACTTACGGATTTAAAGGAAAAGATTTGGAGCGTGCGGTAGCTATTATTACTTCTAATCCTGATGGCTGGGTGGATTTGATGATGCGAAATGAATTTAATATGACGAATGAAAATGTAAATCCAATGAAGGGTGCCTTGATTACATTTTTCTCTTTTGTTGTTGTTGGTTTTATTCCTTTGATTGGTTATACATTTAGATCTTTTGTTAGTTTTACTGATCAACAAATGTTTTATGTGACGGCTGTGACTACTTTGTGTGCTTTGTTTTTGGTTGGCACCGTGAAATCAAAATTCTCAATGCGTAATTGGTTTTTTTGTGGACTTGAAACTGCATTGGTAGGAGGAGTGGCAGCAACAATTGCTTATATGGTTGGCTATTTTATCAAGCAGTTAGTTGGTTAATTTATTTGTAAATTTGATTAATTTTATTAAAGGCAATAAAATGTTTTTGATATTTATTAATTTTTTTTTATGAAAATGTCTAAGAAGTTTTGGGCTTTAGTGCCGCTCGCGTTGTTAGTATTAACAGCTTGTGGATCTTCTGCTCCAGCTGAAAATTCTGCTGAGTCGTCAGTTAAAACTGATTTGAAGACTACGACAGTTGAACCGTTTGTTTCTAAGGAAGGTAATTTTAGCATTAATTTTCCTGGAAAGCCTGAGATAAGTTCAGATAAAATTGATGGTGGCGAGGGTGGGTTTGATGCAACTATGACTTCATATAGCTATGCTCCAGATGATACTTTTGCATTTTTAGTGGCGTACACTGATATTACTGTAGGAAAATTTTCGAAGGAAGAATCTAGAAATATTTTGAAGGATGAGCAAATTGGTGCGCTTGAATCTTTTGGAATTAAGGCTCCTGAAGAAGAGAAGGAGATGGATTATGACGCTAATAGTGCAGGTTTGAGATATAAGGCTAAGGGTGAGGATGGAACACATTTGGTTGCACAGACTTATTTTATTGGAAATAGATTGTACCAAATCGAAATGTTAACTATGGACGCCTATCCTACTGATGAAGAAATCAAAAATTTCACAGGAACTTTTAAAGTTTTGAAATAGAAAAACTAGTTGAAAAGATAGAAGGCTTAATCGAAGGATTGGGCCTTTTTTATAGAAGAGTATGAAGTTTTATAACGCTTGTTGGAGCGATAAGATTTAAATTCTCGAGGAATACGTCCGCGTATTTTTTGTTTGTTAAACGAATGTCAAAGATAATTACTTTTTTGAGATTGGCGTGGCTGCTCTTTAATCGATTGATAATTTTCTTAGTGGCTTTAACGGCTAGAGGAACTTGTAATTCCATGAAGGCGTTGGCGTAATTACGGCTTAGAGCAATAATTTTGGGATCACTTGGTGGATCAAAAGGAATTTTATAAATAATTAGCGTATCAATGTCTTGATTTGGTTCGAAATTTTCCCAAATATGGGAAGTGACAAGAAGAACTGGTGGGGTAAGAGATTTTTTTTCCTTTATGTATCGTTCTTGTATTTTGCCTAAGGATCCAGCTAATTGAGGAAGGACGGGTACATTTTCTTTGCTTAACTGTAGTGTGGTAAGTTCCAAGTCTTTCTTTGCGCTGAAAAGCATCGCAATGTTTTGAGATTTTTCTTTGTAGTACTTTTCTATGAATCGCGGAATTTTATTTGGATCACTGCCGTCAGTGTCTTTGGTAATGTAAATTTCGATTTTTTCGTCTTTTGGATTGAGATCGTAAATTGGTAATTTCGAATCTAAGTTTCCGAGAGATTTTATGAAATTTCCATCGTCGTTAATGGTCACGCATTCGTCGATAATTTGGTAATTTTTTGCTTTGCTGAAGATGTTGTTTAGGTCTTCTTTGAGGGAAAAAGGAGCTTTGCGTATTACTATATTTGATTGAGGATCTTTTTCTAGCCAAACCATATTGTTTGCTAAGTCTGGCTTGGAAAGAATGCCGTGTAAATTCTTCAAAAATGTTTTCCATTGTTTGAGTGAACCGGCAGTTTCTTCGTTTTTTACATTTACTAATTCTTGGGAAATTTCGATGACGTTATTTAAGCTATTTACGGCATCTATCCATTCTTTGGTTTGGAAAATATCAGTATTGATTGTGCTTTTTGCTCCATAAATACTCTGATCATTGTGTCTTTCGAAAATAATTCCAAGTAGACCAAATAGGATGGTGGTCTTGGTGATTAGAGTAGTGATAGTCAGATCACTAGGAAAATATTCTTCCAATGTTTTGAGAATATCTATTGCCGGTTCAAGCTTTAGATAAGTAGAAGCGTGAAAGTGAAGTGAGTTTAAAAAATTATCAAAGTCGATGAGAATTAATCTTTTGTTTTCCGGCGGATTTTCTATGAGTGCTTGATTGGTGTAGAGAGATGCTTTGTTTTTGCCTTTCTCAAGCGCTTTTTTGAAGAACGTCTCTTCTTCAGGGTTTGTGATGTTTTCGTCGATATTTACTTTGAGAATTGTGGTTCTTTCATCGTGGAAAAGTGCGACTTCGCTTAAGAGTCCTGTCTGAGTTTGTTTGCTCCAGTTTAGGTATTTTAAAAGTGCGCTGATTTCGTAATTTTCAAAGAATGCTTTTTCGCTAAATCTCTTTAATCTTTGTAAAGAAACGTAGCTTTTGGCAACGTCTACTTTACTTACCTCGTCAGATATTTCGCTGTTTATTTTTCTGAAGGTTTGATAGGGAACAACTATGCAAGTGTCGCCATCTGCTTTCTCACAAAGTGTTTTAATTAAATTATCGTATGGTGGAATGAATTCGAAAAGTGCGGATTCTGTGCACTCAAGAATTTCGAGAGAATTCTCTGATGGTGTGAATTCTTTCGGCTCTTTTTTTGTAGATTTAGCCTCGGAATTTGGTTTGCTAGAGATGCTGGAAATTAGATCCTTCAGCGGCCAATTAGACTTTTGAGTTAGAGCTTTCATCTGTTCTAAAAGTTCCGGCTCAAGGTTTTCAAATTCTTTAATTAATTTCAAGAAGAGTTCCATAGCTGCGATGGAGTCGTCGAGGGCACGGTGTTTTTCGCAGTGTGTGAGATTTAATTTTTCGCTGAGAATTTCCAAACTGTATGAGGGCATGTTTGGTAAAAGAATTCCGCTGATTTCTTGAGTATCGTAGCTTGGATTTTTAATTTCAATTTTGTTCGCTTCTAGAAATGAGAGATCGAATTTTATGTTGTGACCTATGATAGGGAGGTCGCCAATAAAGGCTTGTACTTCAGCTCTTTTATCTTCGAATGGGGGAGCGTCTTGAAGGTCTGAGTCTTTGATGTTCGTAATGTGTGTGATGATTTTTGGGAGAGTAACTCCAGGGTTTACAAAAAACTTCAGAGTTTCTTTTTCTCCTGTTAAATCAAATTTCACTGCACCAAACTCGATAATTTTATCGGTATTTGGATCAAAACCTGTGGTTTCTAAGTCGAGAGATACGAACATGCGAATATATTTATATTTAATAGTTAGCAATTTTGGCGATTTATTACAAGTGTGAATATCTTTAGGTTAAATTGTTTCACAATATTATTAGACATGTGTCGAGAACAGAATTTTGACAATAAATTTAGTCCTGCTATAGTGATGTGATTTCAACAAAAAGAAATCAAATGCCCTAGAAAAGCAAAGTCGCTCATTAACACTCAAGAAAGTTCAAAACAAAAACAAAAAAATCTTGTCTTAGCGACGAGAGATGGAGTGAATGAAAAATGTCGTTCGCTCTTCTGTCCCCGCTAAGGGATGGTTCTCTGCCTTAGGTAGACAGCCGAAGCAGCTCAGACAGTTCTGAGCACCGTTCTGCTTCTAGCAATTCGTCTTCATTGACATTTCGTCTAGAGGAGCCCAGACGGCCGGTGGTGCGGCTGAAAACAACACTAAACCTTGGCTGGATGTAAAAACAAAAATAAAAGCTCCCAGTAAAAACAAAAATTTCTTACTGATTAAAACTTTCCCATCGATTCGTCGGTGGGTTTTTGGTATGTGGGGGAAGTTTTTATTTAGGTAATCCGTCTATAGTTCTTATGAATGCTTCAACTGCTTCTACCGGAATGTGATCACCATTTCCTTTTTCTTGTAAATCTTTAAGTGCTTTTACAATTTTTACTCTTGTATCATGTAGCCAAGAATCTTTTCCAAATTGTAGGTTTGTTAATGCATTGCGAAGCTCTCTTAATTTTGACTTTGGTAGTCCGTGTTGAGTGGTTCCTGCGTTTAGGGTGAGTGCTTTTGTCGCTGCATTTATCAATTCTTCGCTATTTCTGAAGTCAGTTTTTTCAATTTTTTTAATTGAGTCTTCAACTGGAGCAGGTTTAAGTTTTGGCGCTTGAGTTGGCGCAGCTGCTGTAGGGGTTTTTGGTGTTGGAGCTTGAGTTAAGGTTGGGGTTTGAACTGCAGCAGGTGTTGAACTAGTTGCTGATTCGAGAAGTTCATTTGCTATGCCAAGTTCCTCGGTTAAGCTTGTGACTTGTTGGGCTGATTGAGCTAGATCTTGTTGAGCTTTAATTAGAGCTGCATCTTTTGCCGCTAATTCTGCTCTTAATTGAGCTAGTTCTGGTGAATCTTTTTGCTCAGGTTGAGCAGGGGATTTTCTTGATTCTAGATCTTGAATTCTTCTGTCTTTTTCACGTACTTGTCTTTGTAAATCTGTAACTGTTGATGTAGTGCTAGCTAATTCCGTGGAAGCTCTTTTTAATCTCGCTAATTCTTCTGGGTGGATGGTTGCTAATCCATTCTGTCTTTGAAGTTGTTGTCTTAATGATCGAAGTTGCTCTTCTCCTCTTCTTATTGTTTCTTCTAAATTTTGGATGGTTGCTTTGTCTCTTGCTGAATCAACATCTACTCCACCTCTACCAGCTTTTCTCATGGCTGCACCTCTTGCTTCTTCAGCTTCAGCTGCTTGTTTTTTAGCTGCATCTAATTGTTTTTTCAGATTTGATTCAAATGATTTTGCTACACGGGCTTCTTCACGTGCAGTTCTGGATTCTTCTCTTGAGGTAGTAAGTTCAATCGTTTTTGCTTCCAATTTTGCTTCTAGTCTTTTTATTTCTGCTTCCGCTTTTTCTTTTCCTCTTTTTAGATCTTCTAATCCGCTTCCTTGTGCTGTTTCTGCGGATATTCTTAAAGATTCCTGAATGTCTAATTCTAGTTGAGCTACTTGGGTTTCAAGAGTTTTTTTATTTTCTTCAAGACTTGTGACTTTAGATTCGGCTTGTCCGGCTTTTTGATCTGCTTTTAAGGCTATTTCTTCTGCTTCTGAAAGTTGTCGTGTTAGTTCTTTAACTTTGCTTTCTGCATTTGCCGCTCTGGTTTCGGCAGCAGCAGTTTTTTCTCTTTCTCCTGATAATTCTCCTAGAGCTGCGCTTAATTCAGCTTCCAGTCTTGTGGCTTTAGCATTCGAAGTTTTAGTTTGTATTGCTTCTTTTTTTGGTGGAAAAAGATTTTTTCTAGTTTCGGCGTTGTCGAATATATTTACATATCCGTGGATATCTCCAATTATGGCTACTCCATTGCGGATTTGAATTTTTACTTTTGAAGATTTTAATTCTTCGTTGATGGATTCAATTGCTGATGATATATCCGCTTCTTCGACATCTAAATATGCCGATAGGTTTACTAAAGGAATTCCTAAATATTGATCGACAATTAGTTCTAGTAATTCTGCTTTTTTGGAATATTGTGGTGGGATTTTTTCTCTTACTGCTTGGTGGAGTGCGAGTGTTGATGGGTGAACTGGTTGTCCTGATATCTGAATTCTAGTGTTGCAAAGAACTCTACTGACTACTGCGGCACTATTTTTTGGTGTTTCAGAAATTATATTGAGTCTACGTGTTCTAAATAGTTCTGATTTATTCAGATTGGTAATTTGTGCAGATGGAGCTGTTTTAGGGTTAGCTTCAGCAATATCTTTTATTTCAGCTTTAGTTAATCTAGGGAGTTCTTTTTCTGAAAAGGCTTTTAGATATGGCCTTCCTCCTTCATGGCTATCTTTTAAAGCAGCTATTATTTCTTCTTTTGTGGCAAATTCAATGGCGTCTATTCTTGATTGGACTTCTGTATCTATGTCTTCTTGAGTAAGCTCATCTCCTGAAAGTGGATCTATTACTAATATTTCCTCTTGTTCTGCCATAAAATAAAAATTAATTTTAGGAGGTTGAAGATAGTTTTTGCTGGTCGAAATGTCAAAAGATAGGACTTGAAAGGTCTTGGAGAGTGTGGGGAAGTATTGGAAAGGATAAAATTTGCATATCTTTGGTAAATGTTGTTTTGCAATACTTTACCCTGTTCGTCCACTGCAGAATTTTGACAATAAACTCATTCCTGCTATAGTGATGTGATTTCAAAAGAAATCAAATGCCCTAGAAAAGCACCGCTCATTAACACTCAAGAACGTTCAAAACAAAAACAAAAAATCTCTCATAGCGATGAGAGCTGGAGTGAATGAAAAATATCGTTCGCTCTGCCTTCCTCGCTAAGGAATGGCGCTCCGCCCTAGGCGGACAGCCGAAGCTGCTCAGACAGTTCTGAGTACCGTCCTGCTTCTAGCAAGTCATCGTCATTGATACTTAGTCTATGAAGAGCCCAGGCGGCCGGTGGTGCGGCTGAAAACAACACTAAACCTTGGCCGGATTATAAAACAAAAATAAAAGCTCCCAGTAAAACAAAACGTCTTTGCTGTCTAAAACTTTCCCACTGACTCGTTTAGTGGGTTTTTGGTATCTGGGGATAATTAATTTTTTATAACAGGTCTACGAATTGATCGAAGAATTTTGTTGTGTCTGTAGGACCTGGAGTCGCTTCTGGGTGAAATTGGCAGGAGAAGAAGGGAAGTGTCTTGTGTTTGATTCCTTCTACTGTCTGGTCATTGGCGTTGCGGAGCCAAACTTGCCAGCCTGGTTTAAGGGTTTTTTCATCAACAGCGAAACCGTGATTTTGGCTGGTGATATAGCAGCGTTCAGTATCAACATCTATGCATGGTTGATTCTGAGAACGGTGACCGAATTTCAATTTGTAAGTTTTAGCACCAGTCGCGAGAGCCATAATTTGGCAGCCGAGACAGATTCCAAAAATTGGTTTTTTGAGAGCAATAGCTTTGCGGACAATAGCGTGAAGTTCTGTGAGCATAGAAGGATCGCCAGGACCATTAGACAAGAAAATTCCGTCGAACTTTTCGCCGGCAGCAATGAAATCATAATTCCAAGGAACTCTAACTACAGTGACGTCGCGATCGAGGAAATTACGTAGAATATTATTTTTCATACCACAATCTACGCAGATAATTCTCTTTTTTCCTTTTTCGTAAACTTTAGGTTTCTTGATGGAAACTTGATCAACTAGATTGTCGAGGTCGGGATTGTAAAATTCAGTGTCAGTAGCTTTTTCTGGAACAATTTTTCCGAGAATAGTACCTGTCTGACGGATTTTTTGAGTAAGAGCACGAGTGTCTATTCCGGTAATTGCTGGAATATTATTTTCTTTAAGCCAAGTGCTGAGAGATTTTTTTGCATCCCAGTGGCTGTAGTTTTCAGAGTATTCACTAACGATAAGTCCTTTGATGTGAATTTTTCCACTTTCAAATCTTTTTTCTACGCCGTCTTTGTCTTTGCCATCGGCACCAACTCCATAATTTCCAATAAGAGGATAGGTAAGAACCATAATCTGCCCTGTATAGGAAGGGTCAGAAAAGCTCTCCGGGTAGCCCATCATACCGGTATTGAAAACAACCTCTCCCGCAGACGCGACGTCTGCTCCGAAGCTTTCGCCAGTGAGGCGAGTGCCGTCTTTAAGGATAAGTGTGGCTTTTGGCATGTGGTGATTTAATGAATGTTATCAAATCTTTGATGAATATTATCCAAATTAATACTGTAAGTCCATACCTACTGTAGTCTATGGCGGTAATAAGCCAGTCTTGAGAGGTGTATCTTGAGATGTAAACGAAAACATTTGTTGGATATATAGAAAGTCCTGTTATTGCCAAGCTGGTTAGTAATGAAAACATCAAATCTCCAAATTTTAAATTTTCTTTTTTGAATTTTTTAGAAAAAGTGCGGAGGATTTGCATGGCAGCTAAAACGGCGACGATTGCGAATGCTCCGGTAAAATAAAAAAGGGCTACTAGAATGATAGTTGAGAGTAGAGTGAGGGTGTTTTTATTCATTACTTAATTTTGGTTAGGGAAAGAATCCTTGGTTTGTGTTCATCGGCTGTGGTTTGGGCGCGATACCAGTGATCTTCGCCATCGATGTCGACGGAAATTTCTACGGTGCTTTCGTTTACTTTTTTAAATTCTTTTATTTTGTTGAATTTTTTTATTTCTTCGATGATTTTTTCTTTGTGCTTGGCTTTTTCATCAACCATTTTGTTGAGAATTTCCGGATTGCTACCAATAAGAAAAGACATAATCATGCTGCCTGTATCGGAAGGAGCATCAGTTTTTCCCTTGCTCTTGTTTATAACTTTGAGGCGAAGCTTTAGAGAAAAATATATAATGATTGCAGTGACAATTACGCCGCCTGCAATTGCAAAATAGTAGTATTTGTCTAGGTAGTTTCCTAGATTTCGCATTAGTTGATCTACATTATTGATTTCCATGTTTATTTTGGTTAGCTTTACAGATTCACTTTTTTATTTTAAAGTGTTTAGGATTAAAAAGAAAGCATGAAATTTAAAGGCCAGCACATCTTGTCTACTCAGCAATTCGATAAGGAAGGATTGCTAAGTTTGTTTGCTGAAGCCAAGAAAATGGAGAAATTGGTGAAGAGCGGAAAGTTTGGAAAAGAAATGGAAGGCAAAATTCTTGCGACACTTTTTTATGAGCCTTCGACTAGAACTAGATTTAGTTTTGAAGCTGCGATGCTTAGACTTGGTGGAAGAGTGGTGAGCAATGCAGATATGATGCAAACTTCTTCGGTGAGAAAATTGGAAACTTTGGAAGATACCGGAAAAGTCGTTTCTCAGATTGCCAATGTGATTGCAATGAGACATCCGGAAGCGGGATCGGTGAAAATTTTGGCAGAGCAAAGTGATGTGCCGGTGATAAATGCGGGAGATGGTTCGAATGAACATCCGACTCAGGCTTTGCTTGATCTTTATACAATTTGGAAAGAATTCGGAAAGATTGATAGACTTACTATTGGAATGATTGGAGATTTGAAAAATAGCCGTGTGCAGCATTCTCAATTTGGATTATTGAAACATTTTAAAGTGAAATTTGTCTTGGTTTCTCCTAAAGGATTGGAGATGCCGAGTGTGATTTTGAAGGAGATGGGTAGTGCTGCGAAAGTGGTGGCAACTCCAGAAGAAATGGTGAAAGAAGTGGATGTGATTAGCGTAAGTAGAATTCAAAAAGAAAGATTTGTGAGCGATAGAGAATACAAAAAATTTGTAGGAGTGTTTGTGGTAGATGCGGCGTTGATGAAGAAAGCTAAAAAACATGCGATTATTTTGCAGCCTTTACCGAGAGTGGAAGACATTGCTGTGGAAGTAGATACAGATCCGAGAGCGAGATATTTTCATCAAGTGGGAAATGGTGTGGCGGTGAGAATGGCGCTGTTGAAAAAGGTTTTGAATGGGTGAATATGAATTTTGCAGATAGAAAACTGTCCCCATGAACATATCACAAATTAAGTTTAAATTGCGTCAATGAAGCAGAGGTGTGTAAATTAAAATGAATATCTTAAATCATGACAAAAATTCTTCTAAAAAATGGGCAGGTCGGATGCGCGCTAGGCCTGTACGATGCTGACGTTCTTATTGAAGATGGAAAGATTGTGAACACTTTTGATTGGGGACAGAAACATGAAGTGGATGAGACAATAGACTGTAAGGGAAAGATAATTTTGCCTGGGGTCATAGATGTGCATGTGCATTTGCGCGAGCCGGGCCAGAAATATAAAGAAGATTGGACTACTGGAACTAAAGCAGCTGTGGCTGGAGGAGTGACGACTATTTGTGACATGCCAAATAATGTTCCGCCGATTTTGACGGTGAAAGATTTGGAAGAAAAGAGAAAATTAGTAGCGAAGAAGGCGTATTGTAATTATGGCTTATACATGGGTTTTGACGGCAAGAATATTAGCGAAATTAATAAGGCTGAAAATATTCCTGCAGTGAAAGTTTATGTGGCGAATTCGACTGGGAATATGGGTGTGGGCACTGAGACTATTGCCGAGCTTTTCAAGAAATGTAATAAGTTTATCGTAGCTCATGCGGAGGATGAAGGAATGATTAAAGAAAAAGCTTTAGAATATTTGGCTGAATATGGTGCGAGAATTGATGATGATGGAAAGCTTATTGTTCCAAAGGAATCTGAAATTGATCCGTCTGTTCATTCAAAAATAAGATCTGCTGATTGTGCGGCAAGTGCAGTGAAGTTTCTTTGTGAATTAGCAAAAGAGAATGGCAAAAGATTGCATGTTGCTCATGTATCTAGCGATCAAGAATTGACGATGTTATTGGAATATCAGAATTTGGATGAAGCTGGTCAGCCACGCATTACTTGTGAAGTGGCGCCTCATCATTTATTGCTTTCTGATGACGATTATGCGACTTTTGGAAATTTGATAAAAGTGAATCCGCCGGTGAGAAGTAAGATGGATTTGTTTACAATGTGGAAGGCTTTGAAATTTGGTGAAGTTCATATTATTGCGACTGATCATGCACCGCACACTTTGGTAGAAAAGGAGCAAGGATATATGGATTGTCCATCTGGAATTCCGGAGCTCGATACTTTGTTGCCGATTTTGTTGAACGCGGTGAATGATGGAGGATTGGAGATGAAAGAAGTGGTGAAATTGTGTTGTGAAAGTCCGGCGAAAATTTTTGGCATGAAGAATAAAGGACAAGTAGAAGCTGGATTTGATGCGGATTTGGTGGTGGTGGATATGGAAAAAATGTTTGAAGTGAAAAATGAAAAATTGTTTACAAAATGTAAGTGGTCACCGTATGCTGGTAGCACTTTCAAAGGCTGTCCGGTGATGACATTTGTGAATGGAGAATTGGTTTATAAGAACGGAAAGATTGTGGGAAAAAAGGTGGGTAAGGAAGTGCAGTTTGAAAAAACGGTATAGAAATTGCTTGGCAAAGAAATCCGATTTGGTTAGAATGCCTTCTTAACTTTACTTTTATGGCTAAATTGAATGAAGGTTTAGAAGATGTAGGTCAATTGAGAGAGTTGGATCCGGATGTAGAGCAGAAGGATATTGCGGTTGCGATGATGTTTGTGTTTCCTCGTTTTAGCAATGGATTGATTCAAAAAAGTTCTGAGCATAGGATGGTTGAACATAATGGAGAGAGATGTTTGGCTATTGCCGTTAAATTGAATGTTCCTTTATCAAATTTTCAATTAGATTTTTTGAGGGGAAAGTATCCCGAAGTTCTTCCTGGGTATCCAGACTGGTCTTTTCAACAGCAGGATGGTCTTTTGTACGTTGGTATTCCGATGAATTTAATTTCGAGTGTTGATGAGGGGATAGAGGAGCAATCAATGGCTGAGTTTGGAAACTATGATGCTGATTTTCCTGAGATTGTTAGCGATAAAGATGCTGAAGCTATTGTTAAGGCTTTAATTGATGATTTTGGAAAAACAACCGTTACTATTGATTTATCTGTGCTTAGGGATGGAGACTATTCTCGAGAATAGATTTTTTTGTAAACTTCTGATAATCTCTTCAAGGAAAATAAATTTTTGGACATGGCAAATCTTGAAGTAAATTTTTGTGGAGTAAAGTTTAGGAATCCGACGGTGTTAGCTTCGGGAATTTTGGGTGTGACGGCGAGTTCGCTAAAAAATGTGATTAAAAAAGGTGCTGGTGGTGTGACGACAAAATCAATTTGGTTAAAGGAAAATGTGGGACATAAAAATCCTACAATGTATGGAACAGAGAACTATTTTCTCAATGCGGTAGGGCTTTCTGATGCTGGAATGGAGAAGGCGGCACAAGAGACTTTCCCTGAATATAATAAGAAAAAGCCTGGTCCAATTATTGCGAATATTGTGGCGGGAAGTATTGAAGATTTTGGTGTGCTTGCGGAAGAAATTACAAAATGTGATCCGGATATTATTGAAGTAAATATTGCTTGTCCTAATGTAGAAGATAGCCACGGTAAGCCATTTGCTTGTGTGGCTGGTGATGCCGCGGCGGTGACTCGCAAGGTGCGTGCTCATACGAAGAAGCCGATAATTATTAAGCTGACTCCTAATGTTTTCAATATTGGTGAAATTGCTAAGGCTTGTGCTGATGCAGGGGCGGATGGATTTTGTGCGATCAATACACTTTATGGAATGGGAATTGATATCAATGTGCGTCGTCCGATTTTGACAAATAAATCTGGCGGATTATCTGGTCCGGGAATTAAGCCGGCGGCGGTGAAAGCTGTTTATGAAGTTTATAAAGCTACTGGTCTGCCAATTATTGGAACCGGTGGAATTATGACTGGTGAAGATGCGATTGAGATTATGATGGCGGGTGCGAGACTCGTGGGTATGGGTACTATGGTCTACTATCGCGGGGCTGAAGGATTTGGAAAAGTAGCTAAAGAAATGGCTGAATGGTGCGATAAAAATGGCGTAAAAGATTTGGAAGAAATTATTGGCTGCGTACACAATTAATTGAGCAACTATGAATATTAAAAAATTTGATTCCAGGTTCGAGATCTTGCCGATTGCAAAGATTGTTCAGGAGAATGAAATGACTAAGACTTTTGTGTTTAATTGTAGCCTTGGTGGTAAGCCGGGGCAGTTTCTGATGATGTGGATTCCGGGATTTGATGAGAAACCGATGTCTATCGCCTTCGATGACGGCAAAGAATTTTGGGTGACGGTGTGTGCCGTCGGGCCTTTTTCTAAAAAATTACATGAATTGAAGGTGGGGGATAAGGTGGGCGTACGTGGACCACTTGGAACTCATTATAAATTTAAAGCTGGAGAACATTTAGCTCTTGTAGCTGGTGGATACGGTGCAGCGCCTATGTATTTTGTGGCTCATGAAGCGGTGAAAGCGAAGTGTGAGGTGGAATTTTTGATTGGAGCGAGAAATAAAGACTTACTTTTGTATGGTCAGAAAATTTTGGGACTGGGAGTGAATTTACATATTTCTACGGATGATGGTTCTGCTGGATTTAAAGGATATGTGACACAGGTTTTGGATAAAGTGATGGCAGAAAAAAAGATTAATCAGGTGTTTACTTGTGGACCGGAAGTCATGATGAAAGTGGTGGGTACTGTAGCAGAAAAATATGAAGTGGATGCTTTTATGTCGATGGAGAAATATATGAAATGTGGAATCGGAGTTTGTGGACAATGTGCGATTGATGATAAGGGAGATCTTTGCTGCATAAAGGGACCGGTGATGAAGTGGAGTTATCTCAAAAAATTGCCTGAAATGGGCCAATATCATCGTGATGCTCAGGGACGTAAACATTATTTTTTTAAGCCAATGGCGAAGTAATTTATGAAACAGTATAAAAAAGATTTTATAGAACTTTTGGTGAAGGCTCAGGCTTTGAAATTTGGAGAATTTACTTTGAAGAGTGGTCGCAAGGCTCCATATTTTTTGAACGTTGGAAGTTTTTATACCGGTGAATTAATTAGTGAATTAGCTAGAGCTTATGCTCAGGCATTTATAGATTCCGGAGTAGAGGCTGAAGTCATTTTTGGTCCTGCCTATAAAGGAATTCCATTGTCGGTGGTAACGACAGCAGTGCTGCATTCCGAGTTCAAAAAAGAAGTTTCTTTTACCTTCAATCGTAAAGAAATGAAGGATCATGGAGAAGGAAAATTATTGGTAGGAGCTCCTCTTGGGGCGGAGACAAAAGTGCTTTTGATCGATGATGTGATTACAGCTGGTACGGCAATTCGTGAGACTTTAGAACTTTTGAAAACTAATGGAAATCCAAAGGTTCTCGGAGTGTTGATTGCGATGAATAGAATGGAAAAAAATAATGATGGCAAAAATGCTTTAGAAGAAATTGAAAAAGCTGGGGTAAAAGTATTTTCAATCGTGACTCTAGATGAGGTGATTGAGGCTTTGTATGGCAAGGAAGTGAATGACCAAGTTTATATTGATGAATCAATGATGGAAAAAATAAAAACTTATAGAGCTGAATACGGAGTGTAGTATTCTTTAATAAACCGTGTATGGATAAAGAAAAAAGTTATAAACCTACTGAGGCGCTTCCCGATAAAGATAAAGTAAAAGGAAAGAGTAAAGTTGAAAGAAGTAATGTTTCTGATCCTTTGGCAAAAGAGGTTGTAGTAAGTCAAAGCCGTAAAGCTCTTATTGAGAAAAGTATTAATGATTTGCCGAAGTTAAAGGAGGTTTTGGATGGTGCGGAAAAAGTTGATCTTGAGCAATTGAGTGTTAGGGCTTTGATGAAATTGGAAAAGGCTTATCCCGGAATTTTGCTTTATGCGTTTACAGATGTAATTGGTTCAAAAGAGAAAATAGATTTTGCTAAATGGGAATTATATAAAAAGCCAGTTGAAGGTCTCCGATTGAAAATAGATTTTCATGGAAATCAGGATGCTTATGACAGAATTGGTGCTGGAGATTTGATGCCGGCTTCCGTTAGGGTGATCACAGTATCTCCGCTTGATTATAGGGGAAAGAATGCAAAGTACATGCAAAGAACTAGCACTAGAAGGTTGGGTTTGAAGGGTAATGCGGATATTGGTAGCGGTAATGCTAAAGGAAATTCAGGGAATGGATTTTTTGATCAATATGGTTATATGCCGATTTTTTCAGGTGATGAAATTGTGATAGGGGGTGTTGATAAGACTTTTGAAGATAAATTTTCCAAAACAGATAAAGAAGGTAAAAAGGAATTGGATTATGATGCTTATGGCAAATCTGAAGAGGCGGTGGAGGATAAGAAATTTTTAGATAAATTGGTGGAGAGCGATACTTTTTTGAAAGAAAGAGGCAATAAATTTTCAAGCGATTATGATGATGAAGATATTAAGAAAATTATTGAGAGATGTGATGGTAATCCTAAAGTGAAAGAGTTGGTGGAGATGGCCGTAGGCTTTGCAGCGGCATTAAAAAAATATCCAAAGAAATTCAAGGGTCCTTATGAGTATAGGGGACATGTGATTAAACATGCGGCGGATTGTGGAAAATGGATTGCTCAGCTTCGCAGAATGGCTGGATTTAATTCTGCTGGAGGTAGAGTGGTTTTTAATGGGCAATCTCGTTATTCAGGTCGTGATTATCGTGGTCACGAGGCAAAACCAGAACAATTGAAAACTATGCTTAGACCAGGAGATTGGATCTGGTATTATAATGGAAATCAGTATTGGAGAGGATTACATAGCGCGATGTTCTTGGGTTGGAAAGATGAAGATAAAATGATTGCGGATTGTGCCAGTGGTGATGGAAATTTAAAATGGCGTATACATAAGGATGGAACAAATTTGAATCCAAATGATCCTAATGGAAGGCCGGTAGTGTATATTAATAAACCGTTCGTATGAAAAACTTTGCAGACAAATTGATAGAGGCAGTGAAGGCTAAGGGAAATGCTATTTGTGTGGGACTTGATCCACGTTTGGATAAGATCCCGGCTAGTATTGTGAATCGTGCTTTGGCATATACGGATGATGATGGACAACATCTTTCTCCTACAGCGGCTGCAGCAAAAGCTCTTTTTGATTTTAATAAAGGAATTATTGATGCAGTATTTGATCTTGTGCCAGTAGTGAAGCCCCAAATTGCATTTTATGAAATTTATGGAGCTGATGGAATTAAGGCTTATGTAGATACTTTGAGATATGCAAAATCAAAAGGTTTGCTGACTATTGCTGACGCGAAAAGAAATGATATTGGAACTACGGCTGAGGCTTATGCTCAGGCTTTTCTTGGCGAGGTGCAGATTTTTGAAGGTGATAATGAAGTGGTGATGCCAATTTTTGAAGCGGATAGTATTACAATTAATCCTTATCTTGGTTGGGATGGAATTAAGCCATTTTTGGAAGAATGCAAAAAATATGGAAAAGGAGTTTTCATTCTCGTGAAGACTTCAAATAAGAGCAGTGGTGATTTGCAGGATTTGATAATGCAGGACGTGGATAATAAGGGAGGACCTGGTAAAGCTTTGTATGAGATTGTAGGTCACTTGGTTGATAGCTGGGGAGCTGATGAAATTGGAGAGAATAATTATAATTTTGTAGGGGCTGTGGTTGGGGCGACTTTCCCTGAGCAAGCAAAGAGACTTCGTGAAATTATGCCAAATACAATTTTCTTGGTGCCGGGTTATGGTGCTCAAGGAGCTGGAGCAGAAGATGTGAAGCCTTGTTTTAACGAAGATGGTTTAGGCGCGATTATAAATAATAGCCGCGGAATTATTTTTGCTTACGAAAAATTGGGAATGCTTCCGGATGCTTATGCTGAAGCGGCTAGAACTGCTGTGATGGAGATGAAAAAGGATTTAGAAGGCTAAACATAAATCGTGAAACTTAATTTCGTTTCCTTATTTCATCGCAAGCAAGTCTACCTATTTTCCTGATGCCTTCTTTTGCATGATTTCTGGTATCAAAATCCTTTACCATGACTATCATGACAAGTTTTTTAGCGCCGATGGTAAAGGTGGCTGCCAAATGTTCAACATTATATTTTGCACCTATGCTTTTTTCCAGTTGGCCACCTTTTTGCGCTACTTTTACATCTGTTGGAAGTGTTTTTGCGAGTGATCCTGGACTTGCTGTGTCTGCGTTCATTTCCATTAAGTCCATGGCTGATGCCCAGCCGGCTGGAGCCTCTTTATTGATGGCAAGTGACATTATTTTTGTCATGTCGTTTGCAGAAGTCCAATTTTCTCCCGGTTTTCCACTATCCTTGTAAAATAAAAGACGGTTAAGTTGAGTGTCTTTCATGCCGAGTTCATGAATGCATTGATTTATCAATGGCATGCCAATATATCGGATGATTTCGTCGGTCGATTGATTATTGCTGTCTACGATCATTTTTTTGGCATGTTCTTGAAGTCGTGAAACATCTTCTTTGTTTACCCGTCCGTCTCTTACAGCTTTATGCAAAGCAAATAAAATAGGTACTTTGATGAGGGATGCTGGAGGGGTTGGTTTATCTTGGTTTATTTGAGTGAGATATTTTCCAGTGTCTGGATCGAAGATACTAACTGCAACAGTTCCACTCATATTTTCAGTAATTTTTTCTATTTCTTTCTGAAGATCTGTTGTTAGTTTTTCGGATAGAGCTGAGGGAGATGCGGATGGTGCTGCTGTGGCTGCTGGAGCGGTGGCAGGTTTTTCTGCTGGTTGTGGTGTTTGGATTTCACTTGGACCAGGAGCAGGTGATGTGTTTTGTGGTTCTGTATTTGGCGTTGCTGTTGTTGGTTGTTCCGATTGTGGTTCGGTGGTCGCAGGTTTAGTTTTCCTTTCTAGATGATTTTTTCTTTCTGCTTCAACGATTGTTTTATATTCTTCAGAACCTTCCTGTAAAAATTCTTTAGGTTCTATGGTGTAACCGCCGAAAATAGGGATGTAGCCGTTTTCGTCATAGTAACCAACTTTTCCATTATGAATTTCTCTTTTTCCTGTGCGGGTATTTCCCGATAGATCAGTAATGCTTGCACTGGAGACACTTGGTGGTAAAAGATGTCCAGCACCAAGACCAAATTTTACTTTGTGGTTGTTATCTAAATCATTTTTTACGACTAATACTTCTTTTTTAGATTCATTCTTTTTTATTTCCAAATAAGCTTTGGATAATTTTCCAAACTTTTTGTCATAATCTTCTGTTTTAATCCCCAACCATTCTGAATCGTTTTGCAAATCTTCAAGGGAGGTTTCATCACTTTCTGCTTTTTTGCGGATTTCTGTTAAATCTTTCTCTTCTACTTGGCTGGTTAGTGCTTCTTGATAGGATTTAGCATATTTCACTAATGATTCTTCTGTTTTGGTAAGGTCATCGCCAATATCATCACCCATTGTTTTAGTTTCTTTTTTAGCATCAACTTTTATGGGTTCTTTTTTTGTCTCTAAGTCTTTTCGGGGGTGAGCTTCTGCTCCTTCAGGTTCGCGTCTACCTCCTTCCGATGGCGCATCGAAAACTAGGAAAAATTCTTTAAAAACACTGATTTTGACAGGCTTTTTTAAAAGCATAAATTATTAGAAATAATCCTCTAATTATAGTCTATTTTTGCTTTTTATTCAATCTGTTAGACTAAGCCATTCTTTTACTGAAAGAGTTTCTGGACGGCGATTTGAGGCTATGCCTGCTTTGGCCATTGTTTCTTTGTAGTCGGCGAGGGTATTGGAAAGCATTTTTCGACGTTGGGAGAAAGCTTTTTTGGCTAGATTTAGGGCTTCTAGGGCTTTTTTTGTTTCAACGTAATTTTCATCTCCCGGTTTGTATACATCTATGTGAAGAATGGCGGATTCTACTTTTGGTGCCGGATAAAAACATCCTGCTCCTACTTTCTTTACCAATTTAGCTTTGCCAAAAAGGGCTACCTGAAGGGATAAGACAGTCATGTCTGGATCAATGATGCAGATTTTTTCGGCGACTTCTCTTTGTACCAAGATGGTCATTGATTCAGGTTTTAGATCTGCTTGAAGGAAGAGATTTATTAATGGGGAAGTGATGTTGTAGGGAATATTTGCCACTACTTTGTATTCTTTGAAACATGGACTGAAGTGTAGGGCATCCTGATTTAAAATTTGCACGTTTTTGTACGCTGAGAGCGTTTCTTTTAGAACAGGAAGTAAAGTGGTGTCTAACTCGAGGCAAGTCACTCTAGTGACGAGTTTTGCTAGCTCGTTTGTGAGTACGCCAAGACCCGGACCAATTTCAATTACTTGTTCGGTGGGTTTGAGTTTGGCAGTTTCCACTATAGTCATCAAAATATCCTTATTTATCAGAAAGTTTTGGCCAAATTGTTTTTTTGCCCAGAGTCCGTGTTTTTCTAGAATAGTTTTGATGTCGGCAAGGTTGTAGAGTTCCATGATGGGGGATTAGTAGTCGAATCTGATTAGTTTTAATTGAGTGCTTTTGCCGCTGATTATAGTGATTTGATCTTTTGGAATGCTTAGCTCCTTGCTGAGAAATTTTATTAATTCTTCGTTGGCTTTTCCTTTTTCCGGGACAGCTTTGATACGGATTTTTATGGTTTGTTCGCCACTATCATCCGTCATTATTTCTGTCACTTCATTCGTCGAGCTTTTCGGAAGGACTTTTATACGCAGGTATTTCTCTATGGGAATTGGTATTTTCATTTTTGTGAATATGGCGGAGAATTGCTTTATATAATTCTACAATCAGAAGGAAAAGGAAAGAGCTGAATATTATAACGGCAATTTCATTACTATTAAGGTCTGTGAGATTTAGAAATTTTTCTATAGCTGTGTAGCTGGTGAGAGTTCCTATTATTAATCCGCAAACTATAGTGGTGAGGATTAAATAAATATTTGAGAGTGTTTTGTTTCTGAAAATACTTTTTTCTTTATTACGAATTTCGAAAGCCATAATTATTTGAATTGCTGTCAGCAAAATGAAAACCATAGTGCTTGATTTCGTGTAGGCAATGCTGTTTATAGTAATGTTTTCGCCTGGAATCCAGCCATAACGAAGCAAGCTCCAGAAATAAATTGCACCGATAATTAGGGAACTTAGTGTTCCGTAAATTAGCAGCTTTGGATTGAAAATTTTCTCCTGATTTATTATGTGAGAGTCGGATTTTTTATCGTTATTTATAGCTAGTTCCAAGATTATATTAATAAAAATATCGAGGATAATGATAAGAGAAAAAGATAGTGGGAAAGGTGCGCGTAAAATGAAAGCGGCCAGTAAAAGTCCTATTTCAGCCAATTTGCAATTGAGTGCGTGACTAATTAACTTTCCACGATTTTTGCGATTTTTGCGACTACGATCGATGTGTTCCAAAAGTTCTTTAATGCCATGGCCGTGTTTTTTACTCGCGAAAGTTGTGATTTCACCAATTTTTTCAAGTGTCTGAACTATTCTGTTACGATGGTTAGGTTTTGTATCACAAAATACATAGTCCTTCTCTCTATTCATGAGCATTTTTTCAAATCTTTGATCATCTATATTATCGAGAGCTTCTCCATCAATGGCTTCAAAATGGTTGGGATTGATTATTCTCATTTCGGTGGCTATGGCTACTGCTTTTTTTTCTTTTACACCTGAAATTATAATTATTTTAATCCTATTCTTTTTTATTTCTTCAATATATGGAATGAGTTCGCTATTAATATTCTCCACCAATCCTATTGAGCCCACTAAAACCATTTCTGTTTCGCAAAGTTGTTCGCTGTAATTTTCCAGACGTTTAATCGGCATCCCTTTATAGGCAAAAGCGATTACTTTTTGACCTTTTTTGTTCATCTTCTCGATGCGTTTCTTGAGTTTGTGACGGCGCTGGTGGTCAATAGGTTCCTTTTTTCCATTTACTAATTCACGAGTGCATTTTTCGAGAATTTTATATGGATTACCTTTGGTAAAAGCAAAAATTTCCTTGGTTTTATTGTTTACTACAACAGTGGTGGAAATTTTTTTTTCGGGGTCGGAGTTTATTTTTGTAATTGCTTGATGTTCTTCACGAATTTTTTTGAGGTCTATGGCACAAGACTTGAATAAGTTTTCGCTTATTTCTTCAATATTTTTCATTTTTTCATAATGGCAAAAACAGGTGGTGATTGCCATTAAATTCATGGCGTTTTCTTTCTGTAATTCAGTTCTTTTTACTTCTATTTCGATTTTGCTTTGGGTATCGAGAAGACTGAATTGATGGCTGTCTGAAACATTTGGGGCGGCACGGGCTTTGAATTTATCAAAGAAAACTGTTTTTACCTCTACTGGTTCTTTTGTAAGTACACCTGTAATTGGTGTGCAGATACTGGTAGTTCTTGAAAGTCTGCCGTTAAGCTTAAGATAAAATTTTGGAATGGTTAAAGATGCCGCTAAACTAATCGGAGCGACAGAGCCCAAAAGAGCCAAAATATTGAAGAGAATTTCTTGATTCATAATTTAGGAAAGTTTGCTTTTGCGCCACTTGGCTATTTCTTTGTGATGGCCAGACATTAGGACATCCGGAACTTTCATCCCTAGAAAATCTGCCGGGCGAGTGTAGTGAGGGTATTCTTTTTTGCGGTTGAGAGATTTTGAAAATGATTCTTCTTCGTGAGATTCAGCACGGCCCAGAACTCCTGGCAGTAGGCGAGCTACGGCATCTACAACTGTAATGGCTGGCAGTTCACCACCAGTAAGAACGTATTTGCCTATGGATAGTTCTTCATCCACTAGCGAGTCGATAATTCTCTGATCGATGCCTTCATAGTGACCGCATAGAAGAATCATCCCTTTATGTTTTTTGCTGTATTGTTCTACTTTTGATTGAGAAAGAGTTTTTCCCCTAGGGCTGAGATAAATTACAGGGCCCTTATTGAGCTTTTTAACGTGTTTAATACAGTCATATAGTGGTTGTGGAGTCATTACCATCCCTGCACCACCGCCAAAAGGAAGGTCATCAACTTTATTGTGTTTGTCTTTGGTGAATTTGCGAATGTCGTGTGTGACAATCTTAATGATTTTCTTTTCTTGAGCACGTTTTAGTATGCTCGTATTGATGTACGAATCAAAGATATTTGGAAAAATTGTGAGAATGTCGAAACGCATGCTCCGATTATATACGGGAATGTCTGAAAAATATACTTTCTAATTTTTTAGATATTCCTTATTTTTTGAAAATTTTTCTAAGAAACTCTGTGATGATTGGAATAAGAAAGGCGCTCATGCTACAGATTGTTACTATTACCCATTCCTTTAAACTTAAAGGAGTTGTTTTAAAAATCGTCTGAGCAAATGGCAGATAGATTATCAGTATTTGTAAAGCGAGAGAAAATATTACGGCTAGATTTAGGCTACCGTTTGAGAAATAGGAGAAAAAGTTTTTATTGTCCTTACCTTTGCATACGAATGCAAAAAATAATTCGAAAATTACTATTTCTGTGAATATTAGTGTTCTGGCATGTGAGCCAATAGAGAGAATAGATGTGTCTATATTCATTGCAGAGTCTTCAGTGAGACCATAAAAATAGAGTATTAAGTTTAGTGTTGTTTGGATGGCTACCGTAACAATTATGATGTCACCAAATTTTTTAAACATGTTTTCCTCTTTTGGATGAGGGTTTTCTTTCATCAATCCTTTCGCGGCTTTTGATTGACCTAGTGCGAGGGCGGGAAAGGCATCTGTTGCGAGATTTATCCAAAGAATTTGTAAGGGCAGTATTGGTAGGGGAAAGCCCATAATGGTGACGAGGCCAACTATCATTACACCATTTAGGTTGGCTGCTAGCATGTACTTAATGAACGATAGTATATTGTTATAGATGCGTCGGCCTTCTTCTATAGTAGTAATTATAGTGCTGAAATTATCATCTTTGAGAATGATGTCTGCGACTTCTTTTGTGGCTTCTGTGCCTTTTATTCCCATGGCGATTCCTACATCGGCTTTTTTTAGTGCGGGCGCATCGTTGACTCCATCTCCTGTGACAGCGACAACTTCATTATTTTTTTGTAGTAGTTCAACCAAACGATATTTATGTTCCGGCTTGGTGCGCGCGAAAATTGAAGTTTTATATATTAATTTCAAAAGTTCAGCGTCATTCAATTTATCAATTTCATCTCCGGTTAGAACGTTGGTTATTTTTAGACCAACACTTTTGCCGATGGCTTTTGCCGTAATTGGATTGTCTCCAGTAATAATTTTGATTTTTATTCCCGCTTGTTGAGCTATCATGATGGAATTCGCCACTTCTTTTCTTGGGGGATCTATCATTCCTACCAGACCAACGAAAATTAATTTATCTTCAGTGAATTTCCCTTCAGATTCTTTGTAGGCAAACCCAAGAACGCGCAAAGCTTCTTCAGCGTAGGAATTTGCTGTTTTTTCTATTAGTTGTTTGTCTTTTGAGGTGAGGGTGCGAATTTTTCCATTTATTGAAATGTGGCTGCATTTTTTGAGAATTTCCTCGAAAGCTCCTTTTGAAAAGACATATTTTTTATTGTTGATGAGATGAAGGGTACTCATCATTTTTCTATCTGAAGTGAAGGCTATTTCATCGAGCTTTTTGTGGGTTTTTGCTTGGTCAGCTTTGCGAGTAAGAATTTTTAAAGCAATTTCGGTTGGATCTCCAATAATATTTTTATCAACGAAAGAGTTGTTACAATTTTCACAAATTTCTAAAAGTTTTTCATCTTCTTTTGTTTTTAGTGAGATCTTATTTGTCCAGTCATAGCCTACTCCTGTGATGGTGGTTTCTTTAAAGTTGCTGAAGATTTTTTTTACGGTCATCTCGTTTAGGGTCAGAGTGCCGGTTTTGTCCGAGCAAATTACAGTAGTGGCTCCAAGTGTTTCTATGGCGTTCATTTTGCGGGCAATCGCATTCTTTTTAGCAAGTAATTGCACACCAACTGCTAACGTAAGAGTTACAATTATAGGCATGCCTTCTGGAATTGTGGAAACTCCAAGAGATACGGATACGAAAAGCATTTCATATGCTGAAATGTGTTTAAAATAGCCAATAATAAAAATGATTGCGATAAGGGTTAGGGTAATGACACCAATTTGTTTACCCAGATGGTCAAGCTGTGCGGATAGATGAGATTGCGTTTTTTCCTCTTTAGAGAGGAGATTGACGATTTTGCCGAATTCAGTATTCATTCCTGTGCCAATAACTTTAGCTTTGCCTCGGCCATTTACTATTATGGTGCCTTTGAAAAGAAGTGAGGACTTTGGGATAGAAGAGGAGGATGTTTTTAAATTCCGTACTACTTGAGTAGCAGCTTTTTTTTCGGTAGCAATACTTTCACCGGTGAGGATTGATTCGTCTGCTTTAAGTGAAAATGATTCTATTATTTCCAGATCGGCTGGAATTTTTTCTCCTTCGGATAAAAGAATAATATCTTCTGGAACGAGGTCGTGGATGGGAATTTCTTTTTCTGTGCTGTCTCTTATGACCACGCAGGTTTGAACTACGAGACTTTTTAGCGCTTTCACTGCATTCTCCGCTTTATATTCTTGTATAAAGCCAATAATTGCGTTTATTAGCACGATTGTGAGAATAGCTATGCCATCAATCATTTCATTGAGATAAATTGAAATGAGGCCTGAAGCAATGAGTATGACGATGAGGAAGGAAGTGAATTGAGAGAGAAGAATTTTAAGGGCGGTGAATTCTCTTTTAGTTTTTATTTCGTTTGGGCCAAATTTCGCAAAATTAGCTGCGACTTGTGCAGAAGAAAGACCGGTTTCCAGGTAATTTTTGGTGAGTGTGGCCATAGGTGAGAGGGGATGTGCTTATATTAGCAAAGAAGAAGGGATTGTGGAAATGAATGAGATGAGCAGACAAAAAAACAGCCTTCCGAGTGGAAAGCTGCTTTGTAATTTTTGAATGAAACCAATGCCTCGCCGCCTGGGGCGGCTCGCACTTGAGAGCTTCGCTCTCTGCTTAACGTTTGCTGAACTGTGGACCTTTACGAGCTCTCTTGAGACCGAACTTCTTGCGCTCTTTAATACGTGAATCACGTGTTAACATACCTGCTTTCTTTAGAGCAGCTTTGTTTAATGGATCGTAGATAAGAAGAGCTTTAGCAATACCATGACGGATAGCTTCAGCTTGTGAGCTGATACCACCACCTTGTACCTTTGCAACGATATCAAAAGATTTAGCTGAACCAGTAAGTGTAAGTGGAGTTTTTAGAGTTCCAACCAAAGTTTTTACAGGAAGATATTCATTAACTGCTCTGCCATTGATTGTAATTTCACCGCTACCTTTGAACATTTGTACTTTAGCGATTGAAGTCTTTCTCTTACCGCAAGCATAGTAATATTTTCCTTTTGGAGTAGCAGTAAGAGTAGGTTTTACCTCTTTTACTTCTTTCTCTTCTGTTGGTGTTGTGACTTTTGTAGTACGTTTTGTAGCCATGGTATCAATTAACGATTAGCGATTAAAGAATTTACAATTAAATTTCTAGAACTTCAGGTTGCTGTGCTTCGTGACCGTGCTCAGTACCTGTAAACAATTTGAGTTTTCTCATCATTTCATCACGTAGGTTGTTCTTTGGTAACATTCCTCTTACAGCTGCTATTACAACTCTCTCAGGATTTTTTCCAGAAAGAACTGTCTTAGCGTTTGGAGAAATAAGTCCACCTGGATAACCAGTATGACGATCGTAAGTTTTGTCAGTAAGTTTTTTACCTGTAAGTTTCACTTTATCAACATTAGTGATGATAACGAAATCTCCGCAATCCATGTGTGGAGAGAATATAGGCTTATCTTTTCCTCTAAGTTTGTCAGCTACTTTTGTAGCGATTTTACCTAAAATCTGATCCTTGGCATCAATGATGTACCATTTTCTTTGGATATCTACTTTTTTTACAATTGTTGTTTTCATTATATTAGATTAATTCAAGTTGTACGACTGGAGCATTATCGCCTGTGCGATAACCTAGTTTTGTGATGCGTGTATAGCCAGAAGTCTTATCTTTGTACTTATCAGCTAATACTTCTAAAATTTTCTTAGAGCTATTTTCGTGATCTATAACACTCATGATAAGTCTAATAGCTTCTCTCTTGTTTTCACCTTTTCCGTAGTTGATTAATCTTTCAACTAAAGGTTGAACTGCTCTAGCTTTTGCTGATGTAGTTTTGATTTTCTCGTAGATGATTACAGACATGGCTAGATTTTTCATCAAGGCCGTTGTATGACTTTTATCATTTCCGATTCTGACTTTCTTTACTTTATGACGCATGGTATGTGTAAATTATTCTTCTGATAGTTTAAATCCCTTCTTCTCAAGCGCAGAAGCTACTTCTGTGAGTGCTTTCTTACCAAATCCTCTCAAGTTTGACAACTTACTTTCTGTGCATTTAGACAATTGTTCGATTGAACCGATGCCGCCATTGATAAGTGCATTAAGAGTTCTTGGTGAGAAACCGAGAATTTCGATAGGTGTATATGATTCTTGAGTAGGTTTGTTAGCTTCCTGTTCACGTTCCTTGTCCATGATAGATTTAACATCTGACATGTAATATTCTTCCACCATAGCATTTTCAGCATTGAAGAAACCAAAGTATGATTGAAGAACGTTTGAAGCAAACTTGATTGCATCTTCTGGAGTGATAGCACCGTTTGTCTTCACTTCGAGAGTCATCTTGTCCAAGTTTGTAGCTTGTCCGACACGAGTTGCCTCAATATCGTAACGAACTTTTCTTACTGGAGAATAGATAGCATCCATCAAAATAATCTGTGGATCCTTCTCTTCTTTTTGTCTATGAGTTGCTGGTACGTAACCAACACCTTTTTCAATACGCATTTCAATCTTAACTTTTGTGCCTTTTTCTACTGTACAGATATATTGATCTGGATTCATAATTTCTACTTCTGAAGGACACTTAACGTCTTTACCATAAATCTCTCCTGTCTTATTGATTTCAAGAACAGCAATAGATAATTCTGGAGTAGTTTTCTTGATTTCTAGCAATTTCAAATTAAGAGTGATATCCATTACACTTTCTTTTACTCCAGGAATTGTGGAGTATTCATGACTGATGCCATCGATCTTAATACCAGATACACAAGCTCCTGGAAGGGAAGAAAGAAGGACACGACGTAGGGCATTACCAAGAGTTACGCCGTAGCCAGTTGGCAAAGGACTCAATGTGAAAATTGAGTGATTTGGACCGATGCTTTCAGCCTTGAGCTTAGGTATTCCTATGTCTTCTTGGATTTGATGCATTTGAATAATGTTATATGGTAGAAGTTGCGAAGTTGCACGAGGGGAAAATGCAAAGGCTACTTCGTCGCGATTATTTAGAATAGTACTCAGTAATGAGCTGATGCTCAATTATATTTTCGATATCGTCCTTGCCAGGTAGAGCAGTTATTTCGCCTGATAGATTAGCAAGGTCAACTTTCATCCATTTTGGAGCTTTAACTTTTTTCTCTTTTTTCGTAGATTCAAAAAGTTTTGATGTTTTCTTTTTAGCGCTTACTTCAAATTTATCGCCAACTTTTACGAGAATAGAAGGAGTGTTTACTCTTTTTCCGTTCAAACAGATAATACCGTGACTAACCATTTGTCTTCCTTGTGGTCTAGTTTCAGCTAATCCTGAGCGATACATAACATTATCTAATCTTTGTTCAATCAATCCGAGATATTTAACACCGGTAACTTCATTAGTCTTAGAAGCCATTTCATAGTACTTGCGAGATTGTTTTTCACTTATTCCATACATAAAACGAGCTTTCTGTTTCTCTAAAAGCTGTCTGCTAAATTCAGACATCTGAGAAAAACGCTTCTGTCCATGTTGTCCAGGTTTATAGTTCTTTTTATTAAAAGCTTTTAGTTTGCTTTCACCATTTGTGAAAAGTACTACTCCTAATCTTCTTGATAAACGTGTTACTGGACCTGTGTATCTCATGATATGTTATTAATTTTTTGGGATATTGTTGTTTGCCTTGCGCGCTTTATACTCTTCTAGCTTTTTTCTTACGACAACCGTTGTGTGGAATTGGCGTAACGTCGTTGATAGAAATTAAATCAAGACCGCTGCTAACTAAACCACGAACGGATTGTTCACGACCAGCACCAACGCCTTTGATATATACGTGAACTCTTTCCAAACCGTAAACCTTAGCTTTTTCAGCAGCATGTTCAGCAGAAATTTGCGCAGCATATGGAGTAGACTTTCTAGCTCCTTTAAATCCGCTTGATCCTGAACTGCTCCAAGAAAGAACGTTTCCGTTCTGCTCAGTGATAGTTACGATTGTGTTATTGTAAGATGCTTGAACATAAGCATTACCAACTTGTACATTACGTCTCTTGCCAGTTTTCTTTTTTACCACTTTTTTACCCTTGCCCTCTTCTTTAGAAGATTCTTTAGAGTCTTTTTTAGCTTCTGCCTTGTCAGCTGGAGCCTTATTCTGTTTTTTTAATTCTTCAGTCATGGTTATTGTTATTTAGCTATGATTTTCTTGTTTGCAACTGTCTTGCGTTTACCCTTTCTTGTTCTGCAGTTGTATCTAGTACGTTGACCACGAACCGGTAAGCCTTTCTTGTGTCTGATTCCACGGTATGTTCCAATTTCCTGAAGTCTCTTAATGTCCATAGCGATCTTTCTTTTAAGATCACCCTCTGTAGCAAATCTAACAAGAATTTCACGAATAGAAGCAATTTCTGGTTCAGTTAGAACTTCAACTTTTTTATTAATATCAATTTTAGCTTCTTTGAGAATTTGTTTACTCAAATTGCGTCCAACGCCGTAGATGGCTGTTAGGCCAATTTCAACGCGCTTTTCTTTCGGTAGATTTACTCCAGCAATACGTGCCATGTGTAGTGATTGTTATTATTTGTAAGCTTTGTGCTTACTGTTTTAGCTTAAACTCTAAGTAATCGGTATTCCAAGGGAATTCCGACTAGTAAGGATTTAATTTAACCTTGTCTTTGTTTATGACGTTTATTCTCGCAGATAACGCGGATTACGTTTTTGCGACGGATAACCTGACACTTTTGACAAATCTTTTTTACTGATGCTTGTACTTTCATGATTTTTTTCCGGTATGTCTGTAAGTTATTCGACCCTTTGTAAGGTCGTAAGTGCTAATCTCAACCGTAACGCGATCTCCAGGTAGAATTTTGATGTAATGCATCCTCATTCTTCCTGATAAATGTGCAGTGATTAATCGGCCGTCGGCCAATTCAACCTTGAACTCTGTACTTGGTAGTGCCTCTGTTACTGTGCCCTCTAGTACGATAGCTTCTTCTTTGCCCATTTAGATGCCCGTTTTGACGGTTTTTTTATAAAAAAAGCGTTTGGATCTTACATTAGATAATACATCTGTGCAAGTGATTTTTCACTTTTCATGTAAAAAAAGTGTTTTCTAGTTTAATTCGGTTAATACTTCGCAGCCATCTTTAGTAATCAACAGCGTATTTTCGGCTTGTACTGCAGTAGAACCGTCCACTGTGACAATTGTCCAACCGTCTTTTAAAGTCTTCATTTTGCTTGTTCCGGAAGAGAAAATTGGCTCAATTGCGATGGTCATTCCGGCTTTTAATGTTGGGCCTTTATTTCCATCGAAGTAATTTGCGATAATTGGATCTTCGTGAAGTTTGCGTCCGACACCATGTCCGGTGAGGTCATAAACTACGTGAAAACCCTCTTCTTCGATGGTTTCTTGGATAACCAAACTTAGTTCTCCAATGTGTACGCCAGGTTTTGCTAAATCTATAGCTTTTCCAAGAGCCTCATTGGCTGTTTTGATTAATCGTTTTTTTTCGTCGGAAATTTTACCAATACCCACAGAGCGAGCGGCGTCAGTGACCATGCCTTCATAAGTGACTCCACAGTCTATGGTCAGTAGGTCTCCGTCTTGAAGAATTTCATCAGCGCGAGGAATTCCATGTACGATACGGTCATTTACAGCGGTGCAAAGTGTAGCAGGGAAGCCATGATAACCTTTGAAGGCGGGAATGGCGCCATTTTTTCTGATTAGATCTTCGGCAAAAGTATCGAGATCTTTTGTGGAAACTCCGATTTGCGCCATTTTGCTGCAAGCTTCGAGTACTTCGGCGAGAATTTTGCCGGAGATACGCATTAGTTCAATTTCTCTGTCTGTTTTAATTAGGATGGCCATGTATGTGAAATTAATCGAATTTTATTTGAGTGAAGTTTACATGAGGAGAAGGGGAAGGGCAAACAGTCATATTTACACAGTCCATTTCATACTTTTTAATTTTGCCTCTACCTGTTTTTTCTCATTTGCTGGAAAAAGTATAGTTAGTTGGCAAAATGTACTTAAATTCATCAAGATGAATCCAGAGTATATTTTTATTTTTTTAATCATACTTTTGCCATATTCTGCTTTCATGTTTCCTGCGATGATACTTATTTTTTCTGGTGAAATATTATATTCAAGGTGTTTCAATCCTAATTTTTTTGCACGAAGATATGTAAAGAGAGGATCTGTGAAAACTATTAAAGCTAGTCCAATTAAAACGCCTGATATTATGGAAGTAATATCATATTGAAATAAAATTATGACTGTTGAAATTGCTAATATTGAAATTAATAAAAAAAGTCTAGCATGATTTTTGTAAAAAAAAGTTTTCAAAAAAGCTTTTAAATAAAATTTATATGTTGGTACATATTTGAAATTTAGTTCTTCCATATTGATGAATTTATTTTAATATCTTATCCAACGCTTCAAATGCCAACTTTTGTACTTCGTCGATGGCTGGTTCGCCGTCGATTTTAATCATGCCTTCTTGGTAGAGAGCGATGGCTGGGACAGTTTCGTCGCGGTAAGCTTTGAGGCGAGTTTGGATTGCTTCCGGATTATCGTCAGAACGAGTAATTAATTCACCGCCACAAGTACATTTATCGGCAGTGTAAGTGATTGGGTAAATTGTTTTACATACTTTGCAAAGACGGCGAGTAGTAAGTCTCTTGAGAGCGACTTCTTCTTTGATATCGAGAATTACTGCGCGATATGTGCGGCCATTTTTTTTGAGTAGGGCATTGAGTGACTCTGCTTGTTCTACTTTTCTTGGAATACCGTCAAAAAGGACATTGGTATTTGGTGGAAGTTTTGCTAAGAAGTCTTCTACTATTTCCATTACTACTTCATTTGGAACAAGATGTCCGGCTTCGATGATGGATTTTACTTTACGAGCAAGTTCACTGTCTTCTTGGGAAAGTGCGCGGAGAGCTCCACCGGTTTCAAAAATCTTAAGGTTGTATCTTTCGGCTAAAGATTTGCCAATAGTTCCTTTGCCTGCGCCTTGCATTCCAAAGAGTATAAGATCCATAAGGTTGGGGGTTAGCCCGTCCGAAAGGTCGGGATATTAGTAGAATTTCTTGTAATCGTGCATTACCATTTGAGCGTTGATTTGGCGTATAAGTTCCAAAACTACACCAACGATAATGATGATACCTGCACCAGAAATAACTAGTGGTATTGAACCAAGTCCTGCTGAGCTTAAAATAAATTGAAGGAATACTGGTAATCCAGCAATGAATCCAAGGAAGAGAGCTCCGAAAAGAGTCAATCTGTTAGAAACATGCGCTAGGTATTCAGTTGTCTGTACACCTGGACGAATTCCTGGAATATAACCTCCACGTTTCTGAATATTCTCAGCAACCTTTTCTGGGTTGAAAGTGATTGATACGTAGAAGAATGTGAATGCTATTACTAGTAAGAAATAAACAATCATATAACCAAAGCTGTTTGGTTGGAATAGAGCAGTAAGATTGCTTCCAAGATGGCTTAACCATGGAGTTTTAGCATGGATAAGGAATTGACCTACGATGCCTGGGAAACTAACTAATGCGACAGCAAAGATGATAGGAATCATACCTGCTTGATTGATACGAATAGGAAGGAAAGCTTGGTCGCTCTTGCTGCGAACTCCGCGTCCTGCGTATGTAAGTGGAATTTTTCTTTGTGCTTCTGTAACAAGAATTACGATAGTAACAAGTATAATTGTAAGTAGTGTAATTACTGCAAATGGAATAAGCTTGCTTTCATCGCCTTGAGCCAAGAATAAACCTTGTCCTACAACCTGTGGAATTCCAGAAACGATGCTCGCAAAAATCAATACAGAGATACCATTTCCGATACCCTTCTCGCTAATTTGTTCACCAAGCCAAACGAGAAGAAGTGTACCTGCAGAAATCGTAAGCATGATAGGAAGCATAGCAGCTAGACTTGTAGTGTTTTCAATTAATGGGATCTGGGATTGGCTATTTAGGAGAATAATCATTCCATATGACTGCAAGAAAGCTAAAGGAAGAGTCAACCAACGAGTATAGGCGTTGATTCTCTTTTGACCGGCTTCACCTTCCTTAGAAAGGTTTTCAAGTTTCGGAACGATAACTGTTAATAGTTGTACTATTACTGAAGCATTGATATACGGAGAAATACCCAT
The DNA here is from genome assembly GCA_943357285.1 of Candidatus Peribacteria bacterium. Taxonomy (GTDB): domain Bacteria; phylum Patescibacteriota; class Gracilibacteria; order UBA1369; family LOWO2-01-FULL-3; genus JACRIB01. The sequence continues at coordinate 118,783 of CALRGJ010000001.1, forward strand.
CAATACGATGGAGAAGTTTGCTGTGCTACCACCTGTAAGTAAGCTGAACATTTCTAGTAGCTGGTTGCGGTTTGCAACTGCTTTTAGAGCATCCATATTTGCTCCTGGAACAGTGATATGTGCAAGGAATCTATATAGAATTACGATTCCAAGTGTGAATAAAATTTTATTGCGAAGGTCTTTAGAGTTCCAAATCTGGCTGAGGTATTTAAGCATTTTTTAGGTTTTCTAATAGGATTTACGCACTTTTCTTTTCTGCCTTTGGCTTGTCTGCAAATGATGTGCTAGGTAAAATAATTACTTTACCTTTCTTAGCTTTGATAGCTTCGATAGCACTAGCAGAAGCTTTGCTTACAGTAATTGTAAGTGTTTTTTCCAACTCGCCATTTCCTAGAAGTTTAACAGGTTTGCTTTTCTTTGAAACCAACTTCTTAGCAAATAGAGAATCTAGATTAACTTCTGTATTATCATCAAAAACGTTTAAATCTCCAACATTTACGACTTGAAATTCCTGATGATTTGGGTTCTTGAATCCTCTTAGTTTAGGCATACGGCGAAGCATTGTAGTCTGACCTCCTTCGAAACCAGGACGGATTTGACCACCACTACGAGCTGATTGACCTTTACCACCACGGCAACAGAAAGTTCCATGACCTGAGCCATTTCCACGACCAAGTAATTTTTTCTTTTTCTTTCCTAATTTACTGCTTAAATTGAATAGAGTCATTTGAATTATTATTTAATTGTTTCATCTTTTTTCTCAACTTTCGGCGCTGGTGCTTTTACTGCAGGAGCTTTTGCTGCTGGAGTAGGAGCTTTAGCAGCAGCTGCTACAACTGGACTCTTGATTTGAATAGCTTTTTTGGCCGCTCTTCTTTCCATCATTGGAGTAGATCTCAACATTTTTAATGCTGCGAATGCTGCCTTAGTATTGTTTAGTTTATTGTTTGTACCGAAAGATTTGCTCATTACATCTTTAACTCCTGCTAGAGCTAATACTTTACGAATTGTTCCACCGGCCATAAGTCCAGTACCCGGAACAGCTGGCATAAGAAGTAATTTTGAAGATTTCAACTTAAGCTTAACGCTGTGGGGGATAGTAGAACCATCCATAATGATAGTCGTAAGATCCTTTTTAGCTTTATTGATAGCTTTTTGAATAGCTCCTTGAACTTCGTTTGATTTACCAACACCAACACCAACTTTTCCTTTTTTATTACCAATAGCTACAGTAGCGCGGAAACGAAGTTTACGACCACCTTTAACTACACGAGTAACTCTGTCGATTTGAATCACTTCCTCTTCAAATTCTTTTGGTTCTCTCTTAACGAATCCACCTTTTTTATTGTTGTGTTCTGGTTTTGCCATGATAAGTTTAGTAAATTAGAATTGTAGACCACCTGCACGAGCGCCGTCAGCCAAAGCTTTAACGCGTCCATGATATTTGTAACCGTTTCTATCGAATACAACTTTGTCGATTTTCTTTTCTTGTGCAAGTTTTGCAACTTCTGTACCTACTTGCTTAGCTCTTTCACTCTTGTTGTCCTTGCCTTTCATTTTCATATCGGAAGCACTTGCCAACACCTTCTTAGTATCATCATTGATAACCTGAGCGTAGATGTGAGTTAAGCTTCTGAAAACTACTAGTCTTGGTCTTTCAGCCGTACCAGAGATTCTTTTACGAATCTTGATGTGTCTGCGTAATCTTGTTTGTTCTTTCTTTTTAGACATTATATTTGATGTAATATGTATAGAATTATTTTCGTAGTTTATTTCAATGCCTCACTTCGTTCGCTTTCGCGACTGCGTCGTGTGTTATTTACCGCCTGTAGAACCAGCTCCTGCACCAGCAGCCTTACCAGCTTTTCTAGTGATTTTCTCTCCGAAGTAACGGATACCTTTACCTTTATATGGTTCAGGTTTTCTGTATGAACGGATTTTTGCTGCTACGTGTCCGATAACTTCTTTATCAATACCAGTAATAATGATGATATTCTTGTTTTCAGGATCTAGTTTGAACTCGATTTCGTTTGGAGCTACGAATTCAATAGGGTGCGTGAATCCAAGAGTTAAGTTGATCTTATTCTTGTTTGGGTTTGCTTTGTAACCAACTCCAACGATTTCCATTTTTCTTACGTAACCTTTAGTTACTCCTTCAACCATATTGTTGATAAGATTTCTTGTAAGACCGTGGATAGCTTTGTCAAATTTCTCGTTTCCTTCTCTGATTACAACGATATGATTATCTTGAACTTCGATTTTCATTTTTGGATGAAACTCTTTTTTTAGTTCTCCTTTTGGTCCTTTTATGGTTACGCTGTTTCCTTGAACTGTAGCTGTAACTCCGCCTGGGATGATAACTGGTTGTTTACCTACTCGTGACATGATGAATTTGTTTAATATATTTCGCAGATAAGTTCTCCTCCTAATTTCTGTTTCTTCGCATCTGAATTTGTCATCAAGCCCTTGGAGGTAGAGAGAATACATAGCCCTAATCCGCTTTTTACAGCTTTGAGCTCAGTATTTTTGATGTAGATTCTTTGACCTGGCTTACTAACTCTTCTGAAAGTAAGATCGTTCACGTTATCTTTTAATACGATGTTTAAGATTTTGAATACGCCTTGTTCTTCTGTTTCGTAATCTTCAATGAATCCGTGTTCTTTAAGAATTTTCACAACACTTTCTTTCATTTTTGAGTGACTTACACTTAGTTCTTCGTGATGAGCATTATAGCTGTTGCGAATTCTAGTTAGTAAGTCTGCTATTGGATCTGTATGCATGATAATGTTTTAATTTGGGGGGATAGTGTTTTAAGTAGGATTTTCACTTTTCGTCTTACCAAGATGATTTTGTGATTCCCATGATTTTGCCTTCTCTAGCCAATTCACGGAAGCAAATTCTGCAGATCTCAAATCTTCTCATGTAGCCGTTTACTCTTCCGCATAGTTTGCAACGATTGTAAGTACGTGTGCCGAGCTTAATTGTTTTGCCTTTTGCACGCGCAGCTGCAACCTTTTTCTTATTGCGAGTATTCTTGACTTTTAATGCTAATCTTGCCATCTGTTAATTTATTTTAGTGGTTTATTGAATGGGAATCCTAATGCTTTTAATAGTTCGTAGCCTTCTTTGTTATCTTTAGCACTAGTAGTGATATTAATTTCAAGACCGTGCAATTTGATAACATCGTCCGGGCTGATTTCAGGGAAAACGATATGTTCTTTGAAACCTACGTTATAGTTACCTCTGCCGTCGAAAGCTCTAGGAGAGATACCACGGAAATCTCTTACACGTGGGAAAACGATATTTACTAATTTATTAAGGAAGTCGTACATTCTTTTACCTCTCAAAGTTACTACTACACCCATTGGCTCATTCTGCTTGATCTTAAAGTTAGAAATCGCTTTCTTAGCTCTAGTAACAATAGGCTTTTGACCACTGATCTTAGTAATATTCTCAACAATGTTTGAATAATCTTTATTGTGAGTCTTTGTGTATGTACCAATACCAGAATTAATAGTAACTCTAGTTACTTTTGGCACAGCCATAACACTCTTGATGCCCAATACTTCTTTAAGTTTTGGAGCAATCTCTTTCTTGAACTTGGTTTGTAAGTCTACTGCTTTTGTCATGGTATGTTATTTCTTAGATTCTTTATCGATTGATTCTTTACATTTCTTGCAAATACGCTGCTTCTTTCCTGTTGTAAGCTTCTTATATCCAACGCGTGTCATTTTTTCACAGCTTGGACAAAGTAACATTACATTAGAGATATGCATTGGAGCTTCGAACTGAACTCTTTCTCCAGCTCTTCCTTGCGTTTTTTTAATATGCTTTGTACGAATGTTTAATTTCTCTACAACAATTCTTTCTTGCTTGCTCAAGATTTTGGTAATTTTACCTTTTTTGCCTTTTTCTTTTCCGGCAATTACTACTACTTGGTCGTTATTTTTTAACTTCATATTATTTTATGTCTTAAAGTACTTCAGTTGCTTGAGAAATAATTTTCTGGAAACCTGTTTCGCGTAACTCTCTAGCTACTGGACCGAATACACGACTTCCTTTTGGTTGAGAATCTTTATCAACGATTACAACAGCGTTGTCATCGAAGCGAATAGATGAACCATCATCACGGTGATATTCTCTAACCTGACGAACGATAACAGCTCTTTCAACGCTCTTCTTCTTTACGATACCACGTGGACTTGCTTCCTTGATTGAAACAACGACAACTTGTCCGAGGTGAGCGTAACGAGCTCTAGTAGCTCCGAGAACTTTGATAACTCTAGCCATTTTAGCTCCAGTGTTATCTACTACTTTTAAATTTGTACCGAATTGAATCATTGTTATTTAGTTACTTTAGTAGTTTCTTTTGCTACTGGTTTTTCCAGTGTCCATCTCTTTAATTTGCTTAGAGGGCGTGTTTCGTAGAAAGTTACCTCTGTTCCAATTTCAAGTTTCTTATCTTCAGGATTGTGAACATGGAATTTTTTAGAAACCAAGAATCTCTTCTTATATTTTGGATGGTTCTTGTAAGTATTTACTACTACCACCAAGGTCTTAGTCTGTTTATTGCTGCTAACTGTACCTTTTTTTTCTCTCATATTGTTTAAATTAGGCTTTTGGTGAATTAATGATTGTCTGAATTCTAGCAATTTGCTTTCTTGTCTCTTTCAACATGTGAGTATCTTTTGCCTGACCGTTCTTGACACTGAACTCTAGTCTAACTAGGTCATTTTGCAATTGAGATAGTTCTTCACTCAATTTCTTAGCATCTAATTTTAGTAATTCTTCTTGAGTTTTCATATTTATAAGTCGTTACCGTTAACAAATTTACATACTACAGGGAGTTTATGACCAGCTAATCTCATAGCTTCTTTTGCAGTCTTTAGATCCACACCTTCCATCTCAAATATAATTCTTCCAGGCTTGATAGGACAAACGAATAATTCTGGGGAACCTTTACCTGATCCCATCGGAACCTCGGCAGCTTTCTTAGTAAGTGGTTTGTGTGGGAAAATGTTGATCCAAATTTTGCCTCCGCGCTCTACGTATCTGCTCATACAACGACGAGCTGCTTCGATCTGACGAGCACTGATTTCACCTGAGCTTATAGCTTTTAAACCATAAGTTCCGAAGCTTAGCTGAGTACCGCGGTAAGAAATACCTTTAGTATCAGATCTACCTCTCTGCGCTTTCCTATATTTTTGCTTCTTTGGTTGTAACATTTTTAAGCTTGTTTAATTTCTTCTAGATTCGCAGTCATTCTGTCTGTTAAGTCTTTTTTGAAGACATTACCTTTGTAGATCCAGCATTTGATACCGATTTTTCCATAAGCTGTAAAAGCGGGAACAGATGCATAATCTATATCAGCACGGAATGTATGTAAAGGGATCTTACCTTTGCTGAAGAATTCGCTACGTGAGATTTCAACTCCATTCAACCTTCCTCCTAGGTAAACTTTTGCTCCTAGAGCTCCGGCCTCAAGAATCTTGTCGATAGCCATCTTAGCTGCACGACGATATGAAATTCTCTTTTCAACCTGTCTTGCAATATTGTCCGCAACAATTTTAGCGTCCAACATTGGTTTCTTGATCTCTTTAATATTTATAACGAATGTCTCTTTGAATTCTTTTGCTAAAGCCGCTTTCAATTTCTCAATAACTTCTCCACCGTGACCGATGATAACACCAGGCTTAGATGTATGAACGTTGATAATTACTTTACCCTGAGTTCTCATGATTTCAATTTTTCCTAAACCTTCCGCATCGAGATTCTTGAAAATCAATTTCTCAATAGATAAGTCTTGGTGAAATAGTTTGCTGAATGTATGCTTTCCTGCATACCACTTAGTATTCCAATCATGGGTTATACCGAGTCTGATTACTTTTGGGTTTACTTTGTGACCCATAGGGGTGAAATTGTTATTTTTTAGATTTAGGTTTCTTAACTTTGATTTCAGTCGTATCTACAGATTCTGTCTCTTCAGTCTTTACTGTTTTAACCTTCGCAGCTTTTGTGCTCTGTCCTCTGCTTTCGAGTGTTACTCCAATATGAGCACATCTCTTAAGGATAGGATGAGAACGACCACGAGAGATTTTTACACCTCTTTTCAATGTTGATCCTTCTGTTACTACTACCTCTTTAACGAATAAGTTGTCTTTATCTTGTTTGAAATTGTTCTCTGCGTTTGCTACAGCCGCTTCAATAACTTTCTTAATAAGTGGAGCTGCTTTCTTTGTTGTAAATCTTAGAATATTGAGAGCATCCTCAACTTTTCTGTTGCGAACAAGGTCAGCTACTAAAGCTGCTTTCTTGCAGGAGATTCTAACTTGTCTTAGGATTGCTTTCATGATTACAGATTAAATTTGAGTAGTTATTTTTTTCATTCGACGACTTGCGGGGGATTATCCGCCTGCAGGGGCTGGGGCGTCGCCTTTAGCGAGCTTACCACCGTGACCACGGAATGTCTTTGTTGGAGCGAATTCTCCAAGTTTGTGGCCAACCATATTTTCAGTTACGAATACTGGGATAAATTGTTTTCCGTTGTGAACAGCAAATGTGTGTCCTACGAAATCCGGGCTAATATCTGAACTTCTCATCCATGTCTTAATCGGTTTTTTCTGACCAGCATTATTCATCGCTTCAACTTTTTTGATAAGTTTTGGGTCTAAATATGGTCCTTTTTTGCTACTTCTGCTCATATTTGTGAGTTAATGTTTTTATCTTCTTCTGTCCTTAACAATCATACGATCTGTATATTTCCTTGTGCGAGTTTTATAACCAAGTGCTGGCATACCCCAAGGAGTTTTTGGATGAATAAGACCGATAGATGTATGTCCCTTACCACCTCCGTGTGGATGGTCTTTCGGAATCATCGCTGTACCTGCTACTGTTGGCTTCCATCCCATATGACGTCTTCTACCAGCTGTACCGTAAACGATATTATTGTGATCGATGTTTCCAACTTGTCCAACGCTAGCGTAGCAGTCCTTGCTTACAAGTCTTACTTCACCAGATTGCATTTGGATCTGTGCATATTCGCCTTCGAGAGAAACTAACTTAATGCTAGCTCCTGCGCTGCGTCCCATTTGGCCACCTTTACCAGGCTTTAATTCAATATTATACATACTGAAACCAACTGGAATATGCTTAAGCATCATACGATTACCAACTTTAACCTTTCCTCTTTCCTTAGCAATGATTTCATCTCCAACCTTTATTTCTAAAGGAGCGATCTGATATCTTTTTTCACCATCCTTGTAGTTCAAAAGCATAATGTAACAAGTGCGGTATGGATCGTACTCAATAGATTGTACTTTAGCTACCATATCCAACTTGTCTGTACCACCTTTAAAGTCGATCATGCGGTAAAATTTCTTTTCACCACCACCACGATGCCTGCAAGTGATTTGACCGGTATTGTTTCTACCAGAATGTCTCTTCAAAATCTTAATAAGGGATTTCTCAGGTTCATTCGTAGTAATTTCTTCAAATGACGCCATTGTCATTTGTCTACGTCCCGGAGTTACTGGTTTGAATTTCTTTAGCGCCATATATTATTTTGCTTTAGGTTCTTTAAATTTACTTGGATCCATAGTTTTCTTACCCTTTAGAGTAACAACTGCCTTTTTGAAAGCTGGTCTCTTAGCCCATACATACTTTCCTTTCAATAGACGTGTCTTCTTAGGGCTAATCATCATATTTACGCTTTCTACATCCATACCATAAAGCTTTTTAACAGCATTTTTGATATCGATCTTAGTAGCATCTTTTGTTACGACGAATGAATATTTGCCGTGACTTTGTGCCACTGAACTCTTTTCAGTAACTAAAGCTTCGATGATAGGTGAATTAGTTTTCATAGTTTAAAATTAGTCGTTTTTGCGTAAAAATGTCTCCTTCAACTTTTCTACTGAATCCTTGAAAAGAAGAACTTTCTGATATTTTTGTAAATCCTGAATATTAATGTAACCAGCGCAGATAGTCTTAGCGTTTGCTAGATTAGCTGTAGCTTTTTGAATATTTACATTTTTTCCTGGAAGAACGATAAGTACATCTTGTTCAATTGGGAGTTTCTTAAGTAGAGCAGCGAATTCCTTTGTCTTAGGCTTATCAGTCACAAAACCTTCTAGAGCCATAACTTCGTTAGCCTTAGCCTTTGCTGATAAAGCAGAGAATAGAGCTTTGCGACGTTGATTCTTTGGCATCATCAATTCGAAATTTCTAACATTTCTTGGACCGAATGCTACACCACCACCCTTCATGTGTGGATTTCTTGTAGAACCCTGACGAGCATTACCAGTACTTTTTTGAGCAAGAGGCTTGCGTCCACCACCTCTAACCTCACCTTTACTCTTAGTGTGAGCGATAGCAACACGACCATTAGCAAGTTGTCTTACCAAAGCCTGGTGAATCAAATCTTTATTAAATGGTACTTCAAAGATTTCTTTCGGAAGCTCTAAAGTTCCATTCTTCTCTCCTGTTTGTGTGTATAAGTCTATTTTCATAATTTGTTTATTTGCAGATTTCAATTAGTCCACCATTTGCTCCTGGAAGCGCTCCCTTGATAAGAACAATGTTTTTATCTTTATCAATTGAAACGATTTTTTTCTTCTCAGTTTGACGATCTAAACCTTGGTGACCAGGATATTTCTTACCCTTTTGTACTCTACCTGGCTTAGCACGACAACCGGATGAACCTGGTTCTCTATGATGTAATGAACCGTGACCTCCTGGACCTCCATGGAATCCCCAACGGCGGATTACACCTTGGAAACCTTTACCTTTGGATTGGCCAGTTACGGTTACTACTTCTAGTCCTTCGAGGATCTCAACCGTGATTACGTCTCCAATTTTATAGTTAGGAACGTCTGCAGCTGGGATTCTAAATTCTTTTACGAAGCTGAATTTCTGAGTCTTTGTAGGCTTTTTCAATTTGGAAAAACCTAGGACTAACGCCGGATATCCATCTTTTTCTACTGTCTTTACCTGTGTAACCTCATTTGGTTCACACTGTACAACAGTTACTGGGATCACGCGGCCGTCATCTTGGAAGATGCGAGTCATGCCTAATTTTTTACCTAGAATACCTGACATATGTTTGTAGAGGTTAAACCCACTAGGGTGTCCGGAAAAGATTTTCTTGGTAGAAACCCTTTCTGCGGGTGGGCGTTGTTTAGCCCGTTGTTAACTTGCATTAGTCAAAATGCTGTTGGAATATACAGAACGCTTTCCGACTAGTCAATAGATTTTTTACAGGTTGGAAATAGTAATTAGTTAAAATGTTTTGTAATGTGTGGGCTTGCGTTGATTGATTTCATATGCTAGCTTTTGCTCCATTAATTTATAAATCCATGGGTAATACTATTAAGTCTAGTGAGGTTGGGGTTAGAGAATCGTCTGATTCTAGTGTGTCAGCCGTGTCATCAAAATTGGATAATTATTCTTCTGGTGAGCGATCTGTTATGGCACGTTTTATTTCTGGTGGAATTTCTAATAGAGCCATGGTTGTTTTGATGTCTATTACTGGATTTTCAGCTCAGGGGTGTAGAGCAGATCTTTTGCCTCCTCCTCAATTGACTTTTGCCGAGGGTTTTGTTGATACAGATGCTTCAGATGGAGAAAAAGCAGATGGAACTTTTGTAATAGATTCTTTTGATACTGCTGATGTTGTAGACGGAGGAATAGATGACGCAATGGATGGAAGTACTGACGATACTGTTTCAGAAATAGGGGAGGATGTAGTAGATGGAGATAGTGATGATGCCGTTGCAGAAGTGGAAGATACTACTGATGCGGTAGATGGAGGTATAGATGATGCAATGGATGGAAGCACTGACGATACTATTTCGGAAATAGGGGAAGATGTATTAGATGGAAATAGTGATGATGCTGTTGTAGAGGTGGAAGATACTACTGATGCGGTAGACGGAGGAATAGATGACGCAATGGATGGAAGTACTGATGATACTATTTTAGAAGTAGCAGATATTACTGATGCAGCAGACGGAGGAGTAGATGACTCAATGGATGGAAGCACTGACGATACTATTTTAGAAGTAGGGGGAGATGTTATGGATGAAGATCTTAACGATATAATTTCTGAGGTGGTTGATTCCGTTGATGCGACTGAGCCTTTGAAAACTTGTGATGGTAAACCGGTTGGTACTGTTCAAATTATTCCTACTAAAGGCCCAAATGGTGAGGTAGGTATTTGTGTTAACGGGAAAGAGATTTGTTCTCCTGTTGGAGTTTGGGAGATTCAGAGTGCTCCGGTAGATCCTGCTATTGCTGGTGAAATTTGTTCTGATTCATTGGACAATGACTGTAATGGTGTTACCGATGAAGTTCCGTGTAGTTGTGATGGGAATGTTGATGGGTTAGTAGATATGGATAAATTTGATCCATTGTTTAAAAGTTTTGTTTTGGGGTCTTTGGGTAAAAAACCAAATGATACCATTACTGTAAAGGAGGCTAGTCAAGTAATTGAATTCATGGTGAAGTCAAAGGGGTTAACAAGTATAGCTGGTGCAGAATGTTTTCCTAATACTGAAATTGCAAATTTTGGTTTAAATAATCTAGTTGATATTTCTCCTTTATCTTATTTATTGAAATTGAAGGAAATATATCTTGGTAAGAATCTTATTGTTGATTTGTCTCCACTGAAAAACTTAATTGCTTTAGAAATAGCTATTTTACTTGAGAATCCTGTACAAGATATTTCTCCATTGATATTGAATAATGGTATTGGGCAAGGAGATACGGTGGATTTATCAGGCAATACTAATATTCCTACTGTTCAGGTGAAAGCTTTAAAAGATAAGGGTGTGACTGTTATTCAGTAGTATACAAAACAATCTCAAAAAAATACCACATTGGATTTCTCCTCTGTGGTATTTTTAGTTGTGTGGTGAAGTGTGCTTTAGCTCTGCAACATTTTAATTTCAATCTCAACACCCGCTGGAAGACTCAAGCTTGATAGAGTTTCGATAGTGTGTGGGGTGCTTTCAGTAATATCAATAAGACGAGCGTGAGTTCTCATTTCGAACTGTTCACGAGCGTTTTTATGTACGAATGTAGATTTTAGAACTGTGAATCTGTCGATCTTTGTAGGAAGTGGAATAGGACCAGCAACGATAGCGCCTGTTCTTACTGCGTTATCAATAATAAGTTTTGCTGTCTCGTCGATAACTTTGTGATCGAAAGACTTGATCTTGATACGGATTTTTTGCTTTGAAGCCATTTTTATAATGGGTTAAATAAGATTTAAAAAAACCGAGATTTTACAGCTCGGTATAAGTTTGATGTCACGCCAAGTAGGCGAGAGATACAATTCTTTGAGCTGTCCCGAGTGGTTGTCCTCGAGTGATTCTCTAAAAGCAGAAAATCAATTTTGTAGTGTCTTTATATAGATTGATTAGTCAAATGTCAAATTTTTAGCTGATTACAGAATGGATTTAGTAGTACAAACTGAATCTTGACGACTTTGTTATCAGTGTTAGTATGCTGGTCGTATTTTATAATTCTTATGTATGGCTATAGATGGCGTAGGTGAGGGTAGTGAATTTACAAGGGAAGATGTAGGGAACTTTTTGCAAAAAATGTTTGGAGACAGAAATTCTGAAAACGGTCAAAAATGGGATGTGGGTCAGGTTCAAATTATTCGTGATGAGGAGAGTGGAATGGTTGTTATTTCCAATTTGAATCCTGATCAGTATGGTACGAAGTGGATAGCTGGAATGAAACGTAATTTTGCAATTTCTGAGCTGCTTTTTGCTGAGGGATTTAAGCCTTTTTATAGTTCACAACGTCTTGCAGCAATGGTACCAGAAGATAAATTTACTTCTGTTAATTCGGAAATAGCCGCTCAAACTGATGAGAATGCTGAATCTTTAGTTGATCCATCATTGGCATCTATTATTAATGGGGTTTTGACTGAGAGAGGCTATCCAATTAGATAATGATTTATTATTTTTTAATTTTTTCGCATTATGTCTATTGAAGGATCAGAAGGACTTAGAGAATATAATGCGAGTGATGTTCATAGATTTCTGAATAATTCTTTTGGAATACCTATTTCTAATGACGATAGTCCTACTCCTGTATCATGGGAGGTGAGTGGGGTCAGAGTAATAGTTGATGAATCATTGGGGGTAGTGGACGTTTACGGTTTGGATCCAGTTCAGCGTGTTTATCATCCTGGTGATGTTAAATCTGGAATTAAGATCCCGAGAAATTTCTATTCGTTATTTTTATTGAAAGCGGAGATTGGTTGGTATTGTGCTCTAGCGGAGGGAGGTCAGTCGATGAATTGTCGTATTCCGTTAGCGGATTTTGAAGCGCAATGTGAGTAGAGAACAAGAACTGATGTAAAAAAAATCCCTGTCATTGAGACAGGGATTTTCAATTTGTGAGTTTTAATTTTGCAATTAAGCAATGATCTTAGAAACAACTCCGGCACCTACTGTTCTACCACCCTCACGGATAGCGAAACGTGTAGCTAGGTCTAGAGCGATAGGAGCTCCAAGAGTAACAACGAACTTGATGTTATCACCTGGCATTACCATCTCTACGTCTGCTGGTAATTCTACTGAACCAGTTACGTCAGTTGTACGAACGTAGAACTGTGGTTTGTATCCTTTGAAGAATGGAGTATGACGGCCACCTTCGTCTTTAGTTAGGATATATACCTCAGCTTCGAACTTAGTATGTGGAGTAATTGAACCTGGTTTAGCAATAACCTGACCTCTTTCAATATCTTCTCTTTCAATACCACGTAGCAATAGACCAACGTTGTCTCCAGCTTGACCTTGGTCAAGAAGCTTACGGAACATTTCAACACCAGTAACTACTACTTTTCTTGTTGGGCGAATACCGATAATTTCAACTTCTTCATTGATCTTAACGATACCTTGGTCAACTCTTCCTGTAGCAACAGTACCACGTCCTTTGATTGAGAATACATCCTCAACTGACATCAAGAATGGTTTGTCGAGAAGACGAACTGGATCTGGAACGTATGAATCAAGAGTTTCCAAAAGTTCAACGATACATTTTCTAGCTGTTTCATCATCTGGGTTTTCAAGAGCTTTAAGAGCTGAACCACGGATAACTGGAGTTTTGTCTCCTGGGTATCCATTCTTTGTAAGAAGTTCACGAACTTCCATTTCTGAAAGGTCAGCGATTTCTGGATCTGCAACGTCGATTTTGTTCAAGAATACAACAATGAACGGAACGTTAACCTGACGAGCAAGCAAGATATGTTCACGAGTCTGTGGCATAGGACCATCAGCAGCTGAACATACTAGGATAGCAGCATCCATCTGAGCGGCACCAGTAATCATGTTCTTAACGTAATCCGCATGTCCTGGACAATCCACGTGTGCGTAGTGACGTTTAGCTGTTGAGTATTCCTGATGTGAAGTCGCGATAGTAATACCACGTGCTTTTTCTTCAGGTGCGTTGTCGATTTGGTCGAAAGCTACAGCTTTGTTACCAGCGAAAACTTTTGATGCTACAGTTGTAATTGCAGCTGTAAGAGTTGTCTTACCGTGATCTACGTGTCCGATAGTACCCACATTGACATGGACTTTACTACGGTCAAATTGTTCTGTTGCCATACTTATTAGGTTAAGTGTTATTTTGAATTGATTTATTAGCTGACGGGCATAAGCCCATAAGCGCGGGCATATTATATGAAATATTTTTTGAATGCAAGAAATTTTTCTTACTTCGTAGTTCTCTTTGCGATGATTGCATCGGCTACACTCTTAGTTACTTTTTCGTAGTGTCCGAATTCCATAGAGTAGTTACCACGACCTTGAGTCATTGAGCGTAATTCAGTTGCGTAACCAAACATAGTAGCAAGAGGTAAGTTACACTTAATAAATTTGATAACTCCACGATCTCCAGTTTCAATAATCTGACCACGACGAGCGTTGATATCTCCCATTACATCACCGAAGTTATGTTCTGGACAAGTAACCTCAACTTTCATCACAGGCTCAAGAATTACTGGATTTGCTTTTCTACAAGCATTTTGGAAAGCCATAGAACCAGCAATCTTAAACGCTAATTCTGAGGAATCCACATCATGGTAAGAACCATCGTAAACATCTACTTTTACATCCACGATAGGGTAACCAGCGAGAATACCTCTTGTAAGAGCTTCGCGAATACCTTTATCGATAGCTGGAACGAATTCTCTAGGAATTTTTCCTCCGACGATATTGTTTTCGAATTCATATCCTTTACCAGCTTCTTGTGGAATAACATTCAAAACTACGTGTCCGTATTGACCACGACCACCTGATTGTTTTGCATATTTTTCTTCTCCCTTAGCTTCGATAGTAATTGTTTCACGGTAAGCAACTTGAGGTGCACCAATGTTTGCTTCTACTTTAAATTCACGACGCATACGATCAACAAGGATATCGAGATGTAACTCACCCATACCCGCGATAATTGTTTGACCTGTTTCTTCATCTGTATTTACACGGAAAGTAGGATCTTCTTCAGAAAGTTTCTGAAGAGCGAAGCCCATTTTTTCCTGATCTGCTTTAGATTTTGGCTCTACGGCAATACGAATTACAGGTTCTGGGAAAGTGATAGATTCAAGAAGGATTGGCTTATCTGGGTCACAAAGTGTGTTACCAGTAGTAGTTTTCTTCAAACCTACGATAGCAGCAATGTCTCCGGCTTTTACAGATTTAATTTCTTCTCTCTTGTTAGCGTGCATTTGTAGAAGACGACCAACACGTTCTTTATTTCCTGTTGAAGTATTGATGATGTAGCTACCAGCGTCGAGTTGTCCTGAGTAAACACGGAAGAAACAAAGTGTTCCTACGAATGGATCAGAAGCGATTTTGAATGCAAGAGCGGAGAACGGTTCAGTAATATCGCAATGTCTTAGCATTTCTTCACCAGTTTTTACGTCATGACCTTTAATAGCTTCTACGTCTGTAGGAGCTGGAAGGTAAGCACAAACTGCATTCAATACCAACTGAACACCTTTATTTTGTAGAGCTGTTCCGCAAAGTACTGGATAAATTTTGCTAGTAATTGTAGCGCGGCGAATACCTGCTTTCAATTCTTCAATAGAAATTTCTTGACCACCAACGAATTTTTCCATAATAGCGTCGTCGTTCTCACCAACTTTTTCAATAAGTTTTCCACGGTATTCTTCTACTTTGTCTTTCATGTCTTCAGGAACTGGAATTTCCACGATAATTTCTCCGTTCTTTCCGTCAAATGTAT
Organism: Candidatus Peribacteria bacterium; assembly: GCA_943357285.1. Classification (GTDB taxonomy): domain Bacteria; phylum Patescibacteriota; class Gracilibacteria; order UBA1369; family LOWO2-01-FULL-3; genus JACRIB01. Next base: position 134,038 of record CALRGJ010000001.1, read on the forward strand.
AAGCTTTACGTTCAACTAGATCGATCATTCCAGTAAATTCGTTTTCAGCACCGATAGGTAATTGAATAGCTACAGCATTTGGGTTAAGTCTTGTGTGAATTGATTTCATACACATGTAGAAATCTCCACCAACTTTATCCATCTTATTTACGAAGGCGATACGTGGAACATTATATTTATCAGCTTGTCTCCAAACTGTTTCTGATTGTGGCTCTACTCCCATCGCTCCGTCGAAAACGGCAACACCTCCATCCAATACACGAAGTGAACGTTCTACTTCTACCGTGAAGTCTACGTGGCCTGGAGTATCGATGATATTGATTCTGTGTGGATCATTAGTTCCGCTTGGTGTCCAAAAACATGTTGTACAAGCAGAAGTAATTGTAATACCTCTTTCTTGTTCTTGTTCCATCCAATCCATTTGAGCCGCACCTTCATGAACCTCACCAATTTTGTGAGTTTTTCCAGTATAAAAAAGTACACGTTCAGTTACAGTTGTCTTACCTGCATCGATATGCGCGATAATTCCAATGTTACGCAATTTACTTAGGTCGTCGGCCATGGTGTGTGGGATTAAAAGAATTTAGTTTAAAAATTTGTGTCCAAAAAGGACGCTAGGAGATTATAGGCACGGGGGGGCTTAAGTCAAGGATAAAATTGACTTATAGAGAAGAGTTTTTGGAAATAAAAAAGTCCCGCCAGGGCGGGACTTAATAATTTAATTGTGAGTTTCTCTTAGTACTTAGCTAAATGTGCGAATGCCTTATTAGCTTCTGCCATACGTACTGTATCGTCTTTCTTCTTGATAGCAGCACCAGTGTTGTTTGAAGCGTCGATCAACTCGTTAGCGAGCTTCTGTGCCATTGGAGCACCTTTCTTTCCGCGAGCACCACCGATTAACCAGCGGCAAGCTAATGCCAACTGACGTTCTGGTTTTACTTCACGAGGAACTTGGTAAACTGCACCACCGATTCTTTTAGGCTTAACTTCTAATGGTGGCTTAACATTCTCTAAAGCTGTTTTGAAAACTTTGTCTGCATCAGGATTGCTTGTCTTCTTTGTAATAATTTTCAATGTTTCACTGAAAATTCCGCGTGCAATAGACTTCTTTCCTTGCATCATAATATAATTTATGAATTTTTCTTGCATAGGAGTTGATCCTTCCGGAATTTGTAGAACGCGTTTTTTCATGTGTATAAATGAATATAATTATTATTTCTTCTTAGCTCCGTATTTGCTTCTGCTCTTCTTGCGGCCTTGAACACCTTGTGTATCGAGAAGACCACGAACGATATGGTAACGAATACCTGGAAGATCCTTAACACGTCCTCCACGGATAATTACAACACTGTGCTCCTGAAGATTATGACCTTCACCTGGGATGTAAGCATTAACTTCCATTCCGTTTGTGAGTTTAACTCTCGCATACTTACGTAAAGCGGAGTTAGGTTTCTTAGGAGTCATTGTGGTTACCTTTGTGCAAACTCCACGTTTGATAGGGGAGTTTAGCTTGATGGTAGTGTTTTTCAAATGATTGAATCCATAGATTAACGCAGGAGTTTTGCTCTTGTGTCTTGGATTACGTCTTGGCTTTCTAATTAATTGATTGATTGTTGGCATAGCGGGCCTAATTTATAGTATGTTTTTGATTAATGCAAGAGAAAGTGGAGGGAAAATTACAGTACGGGCAACTTTTTATCGTTTTCAATTGTCTCTTCAGGTGTCTCTTCAGGAGAAATAATAACGTTTGAAGTAACCTTATTTAATCTTCTAAATGTTTCACCAGCAGGGATTAATTTACCGATAATAACGTTCTCTTTAAGACCTTCGAGCTTATCGACCTTATTTGTTGTAGCGGCTTCAACAAGGACACGAATTGTTTCCTGGAAGGACGCAGCTGACAACCAGCTGTCTGTGTAAAGAGCGATTCTTGTAAGACCAAGGAGCAATCTTTCGCCCTTAGCTTTTTTACCTTTCTTAAGTGCTGCGTTGAGTTGGTTAAATCTAATTATGTCGAAAATTTCACCAGGCAATACATCCGTATCTCCGCTATCAATGATTCTAACTTTTGAAAGCATTTGACGAGCGATGATTTCGATATGTTTGTCGTTAATACTCTGACCTTGTGAAGCGTAAATGCTTTGTACCTCAGTCATGATGTATTTCTGAACAGTGTATTCATCAGTTAAGAACATCAACTCTTTCAAATCCAAATGTCCTGTAGTAAGAGGTTGACCCTTGGCTACCATTGTATTGTCTTTGATCTTGATTGTTCTTGATGGTGGAACAACATAGTTTTTCTTAATCTTACCATCTGTACGAATGATGATATGGCCTTCTTCAATAGCAACAACTTTACCTTCTTCGTTACATTTGACAGTGCCTTTCTGGTTCTCTTCTTTAGCAATAACCATTTTTGGCTTAACATGTTCACCAACTTTTACAGTGGCTTTCATTTCACCAAGTAGGGCGTAAGCAATTTCAACTGAATCAAGTGAAGTAACAGAAATTTCTGTAATTTTACCATTCTGCTGAATATGTGCTTTACCTTCAATTTCTGAAAGTACACCGGCATTTCTTGGGCAACGAGCCTCGAATAGTTCTTCTACACGTGTAAGACCCTGTGTGATATCTCCGCCTTCCGCCACACCTCCCATATGGAAGGTACGCATAGTAAGCTGAGTACCAGGCTCACCAATTGACTGAGCGGCGATAATACCAACTGCTGTTCCGATTTGTACTTCTTTATTTGTACCTAAATCTTTACCGTAACATTTGATACAAATTCCGTTCAAAGTCTGACAAGTCATTACTGAACGAACTTCGATATCATCAAGTTTTTCATCTCTAATAATCTTGAGAGTGCTCTTTTCAATAATTGTATTTTTCTTAGCGTAAACTTTGCCTTTCTTATCCTTCAAATCTGCAGCAAGTGTACGACCATAAAGACGTGTTTCAAATTTCTCACCAATTTGTTCAGATTCAAGACGAGTAAGTGTATGGAAGTGTGTAGAACCACAATCTTCTTCACGGATAACTACATCTTGATTTGAATCAACGAGACGACGTGTTAAGTAACCAGCTTCAGCAGTCTTAAGAGCTGTATCTGATTTACCTTTACGTCCTCCGTGAGTAGCAATAAAGTATTCCAAGATCTTAAATCCTTCTTTAAGGTTTGATTTAATTGGCAATTCAATAGTTTTACCAGCCGGATTAGCTACGAGACCTTTCATTCCGCAGAGCTGAGTAATCTGTCCCCAGTTACCACGAGCGCCTGAGTCGATCATGTAGAATACGTTGTTTTCTTCATCGAAGTTGCTAACCATTTTTGCGGTGATTTCACCCTTAGTTTTTGACCAAACTTTAATTGTGCTGTTGTATCTTTCGTCTTCAGTAATAAGACCTTTCCAGAAGTGGTTGTTGATTTGTTTTACAATTTCTGACGCAGCTTCTACCATTGCTTCTTTTTCTTTTGGAACGATCATATCAGCTTGGCTGAATGAAATTCCTGACTTAGTAGCAAATTTAAATCCGAGGTCTTTCAAATTATCAACAAGACGAGCTGTTGGTTCGATTCCTAGGAGTTCGAAACAGTCAGTAACCAATTCTCCAAGTTTCTTTTTACCAACATTTTCGTTGTAGTATGGAAGAGACTCAGGAACGAAACTATTGAAAATTAAACGACCGAGAGTTGTTTCAATAAGTTCGCCATCATTACGACATTTGATTTGAGCTTGTAAGTGTAATACTCCGTTCTGGTAAGCAAGAATTGCTTGTTCGATATTTGGGAAAACCATTCCTTCACCAAGTTTGCCTTTAGTCAATTTCGTGAGGTAGTAACAGCCGAGTACCATATCCTGAGTAGGAGTTACGATAGGTTCACCAGCTGATGGTTTAAGAAGATTTCTCTTTGAAAGCATAAGAGTCTTAGCTTCCATCTGGGCGTTCTTTGAAAGTGGAATATGAATAGCCATTTGATCTCCATCGAAATCCGCATTGAAGGCGGCACACACTAGGGGATGAACCTGAATAGCTTTACCTTCGATAAGTACAGGCTGGAAAGCTTGGATACCAAGACGGTGAAGTGTAGGAGCACGATTCAAGAGTACGAAATGATCTTTTGTAACCATTTCTAGAATATCCCAAACTTCTCTCTTACCCATTTGGATAAGTTTTTCAGCGTTCTTAATATTGTGAGCTAAATTGTCGCGAATTAAGTGACCAATAATAAATGGTTTGAAAAGTTCCAAAGCCATAATTTTTGGGATACCACACTGATGTAGTCTTAGTTTAGGTCCGATGATAATTACTGAACGACCTGAGTAATCCACACGTTTACCAAGCAAGTTCTGACGGAAACGACCTTGTTTACCTTTCAACATATCTGAAAGTGAACGTAGTTTTCGTTTGTCGCCTGAGCTGAATACTGTTTTACCTTGGCGTGCGCTGTTATTCAAAAGTGTGTCCACAGCTTCCTGTAACATACGTTTTTCATTTCTGCAGATAACTTCAGGAGCACCGATAGACATAAGTCTCTTAAGACGGTTGTTTCTATTGATTACACGGCGATACAAATCATTTAAGTCTGATGCAGCAAAACGTCCACCATCGAGCTGTACCATAGGGCGAAGATCCGGTGGAATGATAGGCAAGATAGTCATGATAAACCATTCTGGCTTAATGCCTGATTTGATCAAGCTTCCTGCTAATTTGATTCTCTTAATGATTTTCTTTTGTTTCTGACCAACGCTGTTTTTTGAATCTTTTTTCAATTTTTCAATCAACGCTTCTAGGTCTAAGCTTCCGATAATATTACGTATTGTTTCTGCACCTGTACCAGCTTTGAAAATATGACCGAAACGCAATGACATATTGCGGTAATCGATTTCAGAATAAACTTTGCTAACAGCTAATTTTTCTAGAGAGTCTTTGCTTTCAGAATGTTGAAAATCAAATTCCTCAATCTTGCGAGCGAACTCAGTTTCAAGATCAGTTTGAGCGTGTTTAGCAGTAGTTTTGTCTTCAATTTTTTCAACATCAAGAGATTTCATTTTGTATTCATCCTGAATCTTTTTCTTGTGGGCTTTGTATTCAGTTGCAAGGTCGAGAAGAGCTTGTTCTTTGGCTTTTTCATCCACTTCTGAAACAACGTAAGCAGCAAAATAAACTACTTGTTCCAAAGTTTTAATCGGAAGATCTAAAAGAAGACCAATACGACTTGGAGTAGAGCGGAGGAACCAGATATGTGTTACAGGAACAGCTAATTTGATATGAGCCATTCTTTCACGACGTACTGATGATCTTGTAACTTCAACTCCACATTTTTCACAAATTACGCCTTTATAACGAATTCTCTTATATTTTCCGCAGTAACATTCCCAGTTTTTAGTTGGGCCAAATATTTTCTCACAGAACAAACCATCTCTTTCAGGTTTCTGTGTGCGGTAATTGATAGTTTCAGGCTTTTTTACTTCTCCGTGTGACCAAGCGAGAATTTCTTCTGGCGAAGCAACAGAAAGACTGATGGCATTAAAGGCATCTTTCTTTGTGTTTTTTGGATCCTCAAATTGCTGCTGAGGTTGAGATTTTGGATGTGCCATAATTTATTGGTTAAGTGGGCTGTATGTAAAATTATATTTTGCTAACTTTTTTTAATGCCTCGCTTTGCTCGCTTACGCGACTTCGTCGCATGTTATAGGCCTAGATCTTTAGAGATAGGATCATCACCGAAAGAACTTGCTTCGGTAATAGCAGGAGTAGAGTCTACTACTGGAGCAGTGTGCTGAGCAGGTTCGTGATGAGCTACTCTGCGAGGTTCTTCGTGTCTTTCAGGAGAATGACCGAAACTATTTTCTGTTTCTTCTGGAATGTAGTCAGGTTCGTTTGCAGCGTCTTTAGGACGTTTTTCAAGACGAATCATATCCTTAACCACTATTTCAGTTTTAAATTTTTTAATGCCCTCTGGGCTATCCCAGCTTCTTGTTTTTAGATAACCTTCAACGTAAACAAGGTGACCTTTGTGTAAATATTTCTGGCAGATTTCTGCAAGGTGAGCCCAAGCTACACACTCGTGGAATTCTGCTGAATTATTTTTATCTCCGTTTTTTGTTGTCCATTCGCGGTTTGTTGCCATTCCAAATGTGGTAACACTTTGCCCGTTTGGAGTTTGACGCATCTCAGGATCTCTAGTTAAGTTTCCGATCAAAATTACTTTGTTTATGCTTCGCATATTTCAATTTACAATTATGAATTAGTAACTCACACTTTCTCTGGCAGGTGAGAATTAAATCTCTTCCTCAGCCATTTCGTCTGTAATGTTCTCTTCGGTAATGCCTTCTAGCTTACCGATATCTTTTGATGTGCCTTCGCTTTCTTTTTCGATTTCTTTCTTGATGTTTCCAGGAACTTCTTCCATTTCTTCTGGATCTTCTTTCAAGTATTCAGCATCTTCAAAGTCTGCGCGACGTCCTTCTTCAGTCTGTAAGAGTTTTACTGACAAACCGAGAGATTGTAATTCTTTTGTAAGAACGTTGAAGGATTCCGGTACACGTGGTTTGCGGATCATTTCGCCTTTTACGATAGATTCGTAAGCTTTTGAACGTCCGTAAACATCATCTGATTTAATCGTAAGCATTTCTTGCAAGATATGCGCAGCGCCATATGCCTCAAGTGCCCACACCTCCATTTCTCCGAAACGCTGTCCACCATGTTGAGCTTTACCTCCAAGTGGTTGCTGAGTAACGAGAGAGTATGGTCCAACTGAACGAGCATGGATTTTATCTTCAACCAAATGGTTCAATTTGAGCATGTAAGCGATACCAACTGTAACTTTACGATCAAATGGTTCACCAGTTTTTCCATCGTAGAGAGTGATTTTACCATCTTCTGGAAGACCAGCGTGTTTCAACTCTGCAGCGATTTGATCTGTAGTAATACCATTTAGGGTAGGAGTAGCAACTGTGATTCCTTGTTCTTTCGCAGCCCAACCAATATGTGTCTCGAGGATCTGACCGATATTCATACGGCTTGAAACTCCGAGTGGGTTAAGTACGATATCAACCGGACGACCATCTGGTAAGAATGGCATATCTTCTTGTGGAACGATAATTGAGCAGACACCTTTATTACCATGACGACCAGCGAATTTATCACCGATTTGTACCTTTCTAGTCTGAGCAACGTTTACTTTAATTTGTTTTAGAACACCTGTAGTCAATTCATCTCCAGCTTCTTTTGTGAAAATTTGAATAGCTACAACCTTTCCACCTTCACCACCTGGTAGGCGGAGAGAAGTGTCTTTTACGTCGCGGGCTTTATCACCGAAGATTGCGCGTAGCAATCTTTCTTCAGCTGTTAATTCTGTTTCACCTTTTGGTGTAATTTTTCCGCAGAGGATGTCGCCTTCTTGTACTGTAGCACCGATTCTAACGATACCATCTTCATCAAGATCTTTTAGTTTAGCTTCACCAACGTTTGGAATATCACGTGTAATAATTTCAGGTCCAAGTTTTGTTTCACGAACATCTACAACGTAACTTTCGATATGGATTGAATCGTAATAACCTCTTCTAGCCACAACATCTGAAAGGATAACCGCATCCTCGAAGTTGAAACCTTCCCATGACATATAAGCTACGAGTAAGTTCTTTCCGAGAGCGAGCTCACCATTTTCTGTAGCTGAACCGTCGGCAAGAATGTCTCCTTTTCTAATTTTTTGACCTTTAGTAACTCTTGCTCTCTGGTGGAGACAAGTACCTTGGTTTGATCTTTCGTAAGTTTGTAATGCGTAAGTAACTTTTCTTCCGTTAGCGTAAACGATAGTAATCATCGTAGCGTCAACGTAAGAAATTTCACCGTCCATTTCAGCGAAGACAACTTGTCCTGATGATTTAGCAGCTATTTCCTCAATACCTGTACCAACGATTGGAGCGTCTGGAGAGATAAGAGATACAGCCTGACGTTGCATGTTTGAACCCATGGAAGCACGAGTATTATCATCATGTTCCAAGAACGGAATAAGCGCTGTAGTAATTGAGATAATCTGTTTTGGAGAAACGTCGATATGAGTTACATCATTTACGTGAGCAAGTGTAGGTTCTCCATTTTTACGAGTAGAAATACGAGTTCCAACGAATTGACCCATTTCATCTACTTCGGAGTTCGCTTGAGCAATGATTAATTCTTGTTCTTCATCGGCATCGTAGTAGCTGATGTTGTTTGTTGTATATGGACGAACATCAATTTCTTCTAATTTAGTCTTAGCAATCTTTTTAGCTGCAGCCTCATCAATAGTGTCTCCAGCTTTTACGATTACATGACCGTGGTCTTCAACTGTTTGACGAGCAACACGACCAACTAAATCTTTTTCAGTATTCTTAACAGTTCCTGAAACTGCTCTAAATGGAGTTTCAATAAAACCGTATTCATTAATTTTTGCGTAAGTAGCCAAATGCACAACTAGACCGATATTTGGTCCTTCAGGTGTAGCAATAGGACAGATACGACCGTAGTGGGATTGATGTACGTCACGTACGTCGAAGGATGCTCTTTCTCTTGAAAGACCTCCAGGTCCCATAGCGGATAGACGACGTTTGTGTTCCAACTCAGCCAAAGGATTTGTCTGATCCATAAATTGTGAAAGCTGTGAGCTTGCAAAGAATTCACGGAGAGCAGCAGTGATAGGACGTGAGTTTACTAATTGAGTAGGAGTAACAGTTTCTAGATCCATAACAGTCATACGATCTTTCGCAATACGATCTGTACGTAGTAAACCTACACGGAATTTGTTTTGTACTAATTCACCAACAGCACGGATACGACGATTTGAGAGATGATCGATATCATCTGGACGTAGTTCGCCGTTGTTTAATCTCATTAAGTGTTTGAGAATGTAAAGAAGGTCTTCTACTTGGAAAGTATGGAATTTCTTTTTATTTGGTGTCTCAAGCTTAAATCTCTTATTTAATTTGTAACGAGCAACTGGACCCATGTCGTATTTTCTGTAATCAAAGAACATGGATTTGATAAGAGCCTTAGCGTTTTCTGGAGTAGCAAGGTCGCCAGGGCGGATTTTCTTATAGATATTTTGGTAAGCATCTTCCACTGTCTTAGCATTGTCTTTCTCAAGAGTGTTAAGAATGAAATCGTGTTCTGGATCAACAACAACGTCCTTGAACGCTTCGAGGATTTTTGCGTCTGTTTCAAATCCGAATACACGAAGTAGGGAAGTGATTGGAATTTTACGTTTACGATCGATTTTTACTGTAACTATGCCTTTTTTGTCAGTTTCGATTTCTAACCAAGCACCACGTTTTGGAATGATTTTTGCAGAGTGCATATCGGCACCAGCGCTATTCTTTGAGAAGAATACACCTGGAGAACGAACGATCTGGCTCACTACTACTCTTTCAATACCGTTAATGATGAAAGTTCCACGATTAGTCATCAATGGTACATTTCCTAGGAATACATCCTGCTCTTTAATTTCACCTGTCTCTTTGTTGATTAATTGAACGTGTACTTTTAATGCAGCTTCGTATGTAAGGTTTTTATTCTTTGCTGTTTCTGCGTTGTATTTAGCTTCTGCTACTGAATGTTCAAGGAAGTGTAATTCAAGTTTTTTACCTGAAAAATCCTGAATTGGAGTAATTTCTTCAAGCAATTCACGGATACCTTCATTCAAAAACCACTCGTATGAGTTTAATTGGATTTCGATAAGATTTGGAATTTCTACTTTCTGATCAATCTGGTGGCTGAAATACTTGCGTTTGCTTCTTAGAATAATAGGTTCTCTGTGAAAAGGAATCTCTGAAGGATTGATAATGTCTTTGTCCTTTTTTTCTACCTTGATCTCTGAAGCTTTCTGTTCTTCTACAATGTCTTTAACTTTTTTTGCTTTTTCCGGAGCTGGTTTTGACACAGCTTTAACTTTAGCCGGAGCCTTTTTTGCTTGCTCCTTGGCTTTTTTTTCTTTCTTAGGCATATTTGAAAATAGAGTTATGGGCTAAGGGATAAGGAGTTTCGCTGGTGCGGAACGCCTCATTCTATAGATCTGACACTAACTATTAAACTATCATAGAATAACTCATTCGAAGATTTTGATAGCAGCCTGATTCTATGTTAATTCATTCTTAAGTCAAGTTGATTTTTTGTTTAGGGTGTAATATCTTTGTGCGCCAATAAAAAAAATTATGGCAGAAAGTGGTGCAGTAGAGAGTGGGCGAAGGTTAAAATTGATTCGTAGTCCAGAACCTGAAAAAGGAAAAATAGTTTCTTCTCAGGAATTTTTTGAAACTGTTGTTTTGCCTGTGTTTAGGAAGATGGCGGCTGTGGTTTCCGGAAAGGATGGTTCTGCAGATTATGATGTTTTGGAAGTGTCTGATCGTATGGAGAAGGGGTTGAGAAGTATTTTGATTAACCGAGCAATAAAACCTCCTAAATTTAATGGTTTGGCGGAAAAGGCTGCTTGGATGGAGGGAAAAATTGCGGCGAGATTGGTTCAAGATTATGCTTGTCATGTACTAGTAATGAGAGATGCGGAAGATATGGATTTAGATGAATATGCGCCTGGTAAAAAATATTATTTTGAAGCTGCTCAGTTTGAAGATGATGAGGAGAGTGGTCATTCTTTTGAAGGAAAAACTTATTGGCAAGTCCAGGGAATTGTTGAGAAGAAAGAAGGTAAAGGTTCTGAAGCTGCAAAGGATATAAAGAGAGTAGTAAAATTGATAAGAGATTTATTGTATAAGCCGGCCTTAAAGGAAAAGAAGAGAGAAGCTTTGGCTTCTGAATTGGTTGAATTAAGATTGAAAGTCGGTGAGGCTGCCAGATATGTGGTGGCTGATTTCATTGAGGATTATGATGCAAATGATGGGTGGGTGGAGGCGGTGGATATTGATGAAGATACGATAGGATTGGTTGAGGATAGTGATTCTTATATGAAGGCGATGGAAAGGTTGAAAGTGGGAAGCTTTGATTTGCGTAAATTGGTGTGATTTGCTTGTATGGGGGCATGCAAAAGCGTTTTGAGGAATTGGATTTATTGAGGGGGTTGGCGATTGTGGGGATGGTGATTTACCACCTACTTTTTATTTTAAATTTCTTTGGAGTTTATGGTGTGAATTTAGAATTTTCTGCAATGCAAATTTTTGCCTGGATAGTCAGATTTGATTTTTTGGCTTTGGTTGGGGTGGGGATGGTTATTTCTTATTATAGGATTTTGGGGCGAGGTAGAGGGCGCGGCTGGGCGATTTTGCAGCAGTGGAAAAGAGGGGCGATGGTGGGTGGGTGTGCGATGGTGGTGACTACGGCAACTTATTTGTATGTGCGTGAAGACTTTGTGAGATTTGGAATCCTGCATTTGATTGCAGTGAGTATTCTTTTCTGGAGTTTTTTTGTGGAAAGGAAATGGTTGGTGCTGGTTTTGGCTTTGGTGAGCTTTTGGATGGGCGGGTGGTTTGAGTGGATGGGGTTGAGTGGTGTAGATTTTGGTGGAGCTTGGATGGGATATTTTTTGAAAGATATGAATTGGCATGCACAGTCGGTAGATTATTTTCCTTTGTTTCCTTGGGTGGGAATGGTGGGTATAGGAGTTTTTATAGGACATATTTTTTATCCGAAAGGTGTGCAGAGGGGTGAGTGGAAAATTTTGAATGGTGAAGGTTGGGCGAAAAAGAGTGTGTGCTTTTTAGGCAGACATTCTTTGGCAGTTTATATGATTCACGTGCCGGTGATTATGGTGGTGCTGTGGGCGTTGGGGTTGGTGAAGGGGTAGAAAACGAGAAGGTACTTTTTGTGGCGCTTCGAAAAGGTGGCTGTTTGAATTGTGCATGTTCTAGATTTTGATGTGCGTGCGTTGTCATGTTTGCCGTAGCCATTGTTTTCTTGAATTTTGATATTTGGAATTTATTGAGTGTTCTAGCTCGTGGTGTTCTTTGCAGAGTGGTACTAGAAATTTGGGATCGTTGCTTTTGCTGAGGGAGAAAGGAAGGGTGTGGTGAATGTTTTCTGCTCGTTTTTGGCAAGATTTTACTGAACATTTTGTGCCAAATTCTTCATGGATAATTTTTCGCGCAACCTTGGGAATGTAGCGACTTTGAGATTTGATTGAGGCTAATGAAAATTCTTGAAGTATTTCCGCTTCTTTGTCTCGTACCTCTTCTTTTTGTAAAACTTTCTTGCTTATTTGTTCTTTCTTTTGCGCAATTTCTAATTCGCGTTTTTGTAAAAATTCTAAAAGGATCTGATTGATATCGAGACCTTTTTGTTGAAGTTCGAGAAGTTTTTGGTGAACTGAGGGGGAGAGGGTGAGAGTGTCGGATTTGTAAAGATTGGTGATTGGCTTTGATGTCTGCGCGCGCAGACTTTCGTCCTCGTTTTCTGGCTCAAATAAGCCATTCCTGGTTATACTTGTTATGGATTTATTTCGCGTCCATTTTTCATCTCTGACCAAAGTTTCCACGGCTCCTTGGGATAAAATTTGTATTTGGTTTGCTAAAAATTCTTCGTTATCTGAATTTGCAATTGAGGTGATTCGTGTGAGTTTATTTATGCTTACTTCGCCATTTATTAAAAGAGATTTTAGCTCTGGTAATTTCTCAAATCTTTTTTCTAAATTTAATGTGAGTCTGACCTGCTCTTCGCTTAATCCCGCCAATTTTTTTGCAAATATGAAAATTGATTCGAAGCCTTTTTTCTCGAATAATTTTCTTCGATTAACTTCCGGTAAAAGTCCGATGAATTTGCGACGCCATTCGAGTGCGCGTGAGCCGTAAGTTTTGCAAAGATGATAGAGATTTTGATCGCTTAATTTTTCTAAATTTTCCATGAATAACAGGTTAGAAATTACGCTTAAATTATAGGTGAGTGTGTGCTCACCTTCAAGGTTTGATTGAGGGACTATGTGGCGAAATTAGAGAAAATGTATTTAAATATAGATTGGCGATTTTGGAATTCGAAAAGCCGGCGATTTTGGTCGCCGGCAGTTCTTGTGCTTTTTTGCCGTGTGCACTCTATGACGAGGCGACGCGGCTTGAGGTGGAAGGTAGGTGGAAAGGGAGGGCACCGACCGCCCCAAGCATCCTAGTTTGTATGGATGCGAGGGGCAGTCGGTGTGGGGTAGCGCTGGGGGCGCGTGGGGAGACGAGAAGTCATACTGCGGCGGTGTGTCGTGCCGCGGGTGGGACTACTCGACGACGAGCAGGTCAGTCGTTTCGTCCAGGTCGAAGACCTTGATCACCAGCGGTTCCATGTTGTCGTCGAACACCAGCGTCTCGCCGTTGGTCTCGATGGACAGTGGGGCCAGCGTGGCGTCGGGGAGATACAGCTTCTGGCTGCTCGCGGCCTTGGAGCCGAAGCGCCAAGCCTTGAAGCCGACCTGGGGGGTGTTCTGAACCAGCCCGTTGGCGATGTCAGCGCGCACGAAGTCGGTGGAACCGAAGCTCGCACCGGCGTCGCTGGAGGTCACGAAGGTGATGTCGATGCCCTTCGGGAGCTCGAGGCGTCCACGGAACGAGTCCGGGACGGCCAGGATGGTGTTGTCCTGCAGGGTGCGGATGAGGCAGGTCCCGTTCAGGAAGGAGAGGAGGTTGCCGGCATTGGTCTCGAGGAGGGCTGCGAAGTTCTTGTAGGTCTGCATGGTGTGCCTTGTATGCGTCCGCCACTTTGGGCCGGAACGCTATCTTGTGCCATGAGTTGCTTTGGCGAAGTGCCGTAGCTACTCTTATTAGATCGTTCGGCAACGCGCCGATCGACCCTGTTTCCTACGATTCTTTCACGGACTCAGAAGAGCCGTGCGATGTCGTGGGTTCAGCAAGCTGCTAAAAATGGGTTTTAAGTCCCAAAATTTTTTAACAAGTTGCTGAATCCAAAACATGCCGAAAGAATCTATACCTAAATTCCAATTTTTAAAGAACAAGTTCCTGCACTCCACTTTAAAAAGGAGCGAGTTGCAAGAGGGTTAATCTATCAGGAAATGGCTACTTTGTCAACCGCATGATTGACGGAGTGGTTGGGGGTTTTGTAATTCATCGGCGCCGGTACTTTTTGATCTGTAAAATTCACAAAAGTAACTTTAAATAGTTTCGTGAAGGCAGGGTTTTTGTTGAAATTTCAGCTGTTGCGATTTCAGTTCTAAAGCCTATTCAATGCCACCATTGGGCTGATATTGGCAGCTTTTTGCGCTGGGATGAGGCCGGCGAGGATACTCAAGAGAGTGCCAAAGAATAGGGCGCCTAGAATCAGCATTGGAGTGATGTTGAAAACTGATTCAGGGTGAAAAGTGGTTAATGCAAGCTGGGTAAGGCTGACGTTGTCGATGATTTTACTGGCAATTATTCCAATAATTATGCCCATGCTGCTGCCTATAAGTCCGGTAATTCCGGCTTCGATTAAAATGAGAGTTCTTATATGAGTTTTTGTGGCGCCGAGAGCGCGGAAAAGTCCGATTTCTTTGGTGCGTTCGGCAATAGTTGCTAGGAATGTACTGATAATAGCAATGGCTGCAGTAAGGAAAATGATTAGGCTGATGGCGGTGAGAGAAATTTTGAGGTAAGTGAATTTTGCATCAACATCCTGAAGATTCTTTTGGAAATAGCTGGTGTTTAGTCCGAGAGCCTCAATCTTTTTGGCAATTTCTACTGTCTGAGTGGCATCTTCAGTTTCGACGAAAAGTTCGAGATAATTCTTCGTGGATTCTGGTTTTTCTCCTGCAAATTCTTCGTTTAATTTTTGCATGATATGATCTGAAAGTGTGACTCCAATTAAATTAATTTTGTCGGAAAATCCTACTACTTCAAGTCTGATAGTGTCAGTTTTATAATTAGTTGAAGGAAAGAAAGTCGAATAATTCGGATAGTAGGTTAGTTCTTTTCCAATAAGGGCATCTTCGCTGAGTTGTGGTAAATTTTGAGGTGTGGCAATAGCGAGATTATAGAGATCTAGAAGTTTGCGTGGGACTAATGCTGGATATGGTTCTTCAGTTTTATCCCAAACTTTAGGGTTATGAAGATCGTTTTTTATAAAATCTTTTGGTACGCCAAAGGCCATGGTTTCAGTAGAAAATGTCATCCCAAAAATTGGAATTTCCAGTGAAGAAAAATTGTGATACTGAGTTTCTGGATAAATGACTTTTACTTGGTCTATAGAGGAAATAAGCTTTATTGTTTCATCTGTTAGTTGTCCTTTTTTTGAAGTTTTTAGTAATGAAATTACGCCACTTTTTTCAATGTTTGGAGTAACGGTGATTTGAGTGAGAGGACTCTTTTTTTCCATCTCGCTAAAAGTTGCTTGCTGAATTCCATTGCTTAATCCCAAAAAAATAATCATTGAAGCCGTGCCGATAGTAATGCTAAAACTGGCTAGCAGAGTGCGGAATTTGCGTTCTTTGATATTTTTTAGGGCGAGAGAAAGGAGCATTTGTGGGGGATAAGGTGTTTCCGGGTTTGCCGGAAACTTTTTGATTTATTTAAATCACTTCGTGATTTTTCCATCTCTAATTTCAATAATTTTTTCCGCTGCTTTGGCAACGAGGGGATCGTGAGTGGCGATGACGAGAGTGATGTTGTGAGCTTTTTGCAATTTTTTTAATAGATCAATAATTGTTTGTCCTGTTTTTAAATCTAGGTTTCCCGTAGGCTCGTCGGCAAGAATGATTTTTGGCTTATTGATAAGCGCTCTGGCAATTGCGGTGCGTTGTTTTTGTCCACCGGAAAGTTCGTTTATTTTATTATCAATTTTATTGGTGAGTTCTACTTCTTTGATTAATTTTTCGGCATAAATTTTGTCGTGTTTGTCGGGATGATTAAAATAAGTAGGAAGAAGAACGTTGTCCAGCACAGTCATAAAAGGTTCCAAATGAAACTCTTGGAAAATAAAACCTATGGTGTTGTTTCTATATTTTGAAAGTTCTTTATCGCTATATTCACTAATATCTTTTTCTCCAACAAAAATAGACCCTTCGTTAGGCGTATCCAATCCTCCGATGAGATTTAAAAGAGTAGATTTGCCGGAGCCGGAGGGTCCTACCAAAGCGATAAATTGACCTTCTTTAATATCTAAATTGATATCGAAAAGAGCATTGGTAGAGGATTTACCGGAGACAAACTTTTTGGAAATATTTTTGAGTTGAATCACTCTGTGATTATAACTCTAGAACGCTTCGGATGCCATATTGAATTTATCATTTTTGGCTGTCCCTGCTTCTATTTTTCCGTAATATTTTTCGTAGTATTTCTTAGCTTTTACGAGTTCTTTTACTACTCTTGCATCATCTCCACAGTGGAGATATTTTGGCAAAATCTTCATGGAAATTGCACCTGGGTAGCCATCTTCTTTGAGTTTAGTCATGAAACTTTCTAGAGGCATAATTCCTTCCTGAGGAGGGGCATATTTTTTGCCGTGATAAAAATTTGAAAGGTGAATATGAACGAGGAATTTCTTGAGCGCAGTGTAAGCACGCATTAAATCTTTGCGTTGTTCGCCGAGACGAGCGACGTCGAGACAAACGTGTTTGAAATCTTTTAAATCTGAAGCGCTGCCCATGGCATGTTCCGGAATAATTCCAAGAAATGTGCCGGAAGGGGCGTTTTCAAGAGCAATGGAAATGGCTTCTTTTTCACGTAATTTTGGGATTTCACTTTTCATCCAGCTAGTCATCTTGAAATCAAGAATCTTAGGAGGTTGAAGAACTACTACTTTTGCGCCAATTTCTTTGGCTAAAGTTACAATTTCTTCAATTCTTTTAGGGGCAATTTCATTTGGAGCTGTCACTGAATGAACAGGAAGTTTATATTCTAATATAAGCTTTTTCACGTATTCAGCATTAAAAGTATCAAATTCACCGTAGTTTACTACGAGATCGACACCGTCGTAACCAGCTTGTTTAGCTAGATCGAAAGCGCGATTTAGACCATAACCTCTCAAAGAATCTGTAGAAATAATAATCATGTTTTTGTTTTAAATCATCTTATATTTTAGCACGAAATAGGCCTTTTCGGCAAGGCAGGCGCATTGATTAAAACGTGTTCGATTGTTTGGCTTTGTTTGTTTGACTTCTTGATCTGTTTGTTGTATTTTGGTGCACATTGTTTTTGTATATGATTGATACAGAATTAGGTAAATTGAGGGGAAAAGATCCAGAAGCTGTGCCTATATTGCTTGATATGATAAGTCAGGCTGTGGATGATAACGAAAGATCATTAGCTGAGGAAAGAGCAAGATTGGCTGAAACCGTTAAAGGTAAGGCTATTTTGGTGATTGATAGCTCTTTTGGAGTACCGACGGCTAATTTGCAGACCAGATTGAGATATTTGAGGGAGATTGATGCGCAGGAACCTGCTGCACATTTGGTTTTGAAAAAAGTTTTAAAGAAGGAAGTCCCTAGAAATACTACAGAGGTTTTTGGGCAATTTTTTGGTCCAGGGGTAAATTTGGTTCATCAAGATATTAGATATCAGAGAGGATATTATAGAGGTGAAGTTGGGGCGGTTATTTTGACAGGATCACCGGCAAATGTGGATTTTGTTGGGACAAGAGATAAATTGAGTAAGCATACTTCGCTCGGTGATAAAGAAGTGTGTGATAGATTGGAAAATGTTCATAATTTTTGTCTAAAAGAGGGTATTCCTGTTTTGGCTTTTTGTTTTGGATTCCAGATGATTAGTAAGCTTTTGGGCGGGGAAGTAAAGGAAATGGATGAAGATAGAGGAGGTTTTGAAACGGTGACCGTTACGAAAAATGGAGGGAGGGTTTTGAAAGGTTTATTTGGCAAAGAGCTTTCTGGTGGTGAGGCTTATGTCAGTCATGGTCAGCAAGCTTTTTTGAATCCAGAAGCGAGTTTGGAAATATTGGAATTGGTTGATAGTGAGAGTGGACAAAAAATTTCTCATGGAAGTATTAATGCAGATAAGAAAGATGCAAGTTTCAATGGGAATGTGGCAAGGAATGTTCAACAAGTTAGGCAGTTAATGGAAGATGGTAGATATGTTTCTTTGGCTTTGCAATCACATCCGGAGTTGGCTTTTGTTAATGCGTTGTTGAGAAATTTAATTTCAAATGTGAGCTTGGCTGAATATGGAAAAATTCCTCAAAGAATGTCTTTTCCGAAAGAGCTTTTGGGTTTAATCACGGATTTTCTCGGGGCACACAAAAGGATAAGTAAATAGTGGTTTATTTAATTTAGAAAAAATTTAAGAAAATTTTAACTTTGAAGGTTATGGTGGATTTGTCATGAGGTTTGAAAATTGACTTTGTGGCTACGAAAATATACAATGTAACTACGAATCGAATGACGAGTATAGAGAAGTTATTGCTGAAATTTTTGAATAATCCTTCTGGGATTAGATATTCTGAACTGGAAAGGTTGTTGCTGAGTTTATGGTTTGAAAAGGTAAATGCGAAGGGAAGTCATGTGAAGTTTAAGCATAAATTGTTGCAGAGAGATCTGATAATTCCCGTGCATGGTAATGATTGTAAAGAATTCTATAAGGTCTATGCGGCAAAAATAATTAAGAAATTTATTCTATAAATATGGAAAAAATAGATTCAAAATATTTTGTGACGGTGAATAATAAAAAGTATTTTTATACTTTGAGGAATTTAGATAAAAAAACAGTTTTTGTAGAATGTGAGGCGGCGAATATTGCTCAGGAATTTCTGAAAGAAGATGTGGCAGATTTGTTGATAGATTTACCTAATTTAATTTTGGCGGAGAAGGAATATACGCCTGGCCAAAGCGAAATTATCAGGTTTAGGCTTGATGCAGATGATAAGAAAGCAATTTTAATGAAGGCACAAAAAAGTGGCTACAAAACGGTTTCTGCATTCTTGAGAAATTTGGCTTTAGGCGCGTGAGTCGTTAGGTGACTTAACTTATTTCACCTCAATCTTGTTTCTTCCGCCGAGATATGGCTGAAGTACTTCTGGGATTGTGACTGAGCCGTCGGCGTTTTGGTAGTTTTCCAAAATTGCTACGAGGGTGCGAGTCATGGCGCAAGCGGTGCCGTTCAAAGTGTGAACGTATTCGTTCTTTCCTTCTTTTGTCTTATAACGGATTTTGCTGCGACGAGCTTGGAAGTTTGTGCAGTTTGAACAAGATGTAAGTTCACGGAATTTTCCTTGAGTAGGAATCCACACTTCGATGTCGTATTTCTTTGCTGCTGGCATACCGAGGTCGCCGGCGCAAATATCTAGAACTTGGTAATGAAAACCTAATTCCTGCATGATTTCTTCTTCGATGCTGCGGATTAATTCGTGTTCAGCTTCAGATTTATCCGGGTGGCAAAAACTAAACATTTCTATCTTGTCGAATTGGTGAACACGGATAATTCCGGCTGTATCTTTGCCGTATGAACCTGCTTCGCGACGGAAACAAGTGGAGAAACCTACATAACGGATTGGAAGTTTTTCTTCTGGGAGTATTTCTGTGTAGTGAAGCATTGTGAGTGGAACTTCAGATGTTCCTGCAAGATAGAGATCGTCGTTCTCAGGATTTTCTGCAGACTTTGGATTCACGTGATAGATTTCGTTTTTATCAGCTGGGAAGAATCCGGTAGCAAACATCGCTTCTTCTTTTACAAGAACCGGTGGAATAATTGGCTGAAATCCTTTAGCCATTAATTTGTGAAGAATGTGTTGTACAAGCGCAAATTCGAGAAGTACTGCTTCGTTTTTTAGATAGTAAAAGCGTGTACCAGAAGTGCGAGTACCGCGTTCAAGGTCGAGAAGATTTAGAGAAGTTCCGAGTTGAATATGATCTTTAGGTTCGAAGTCGAATTTTGGCTTTTCTCCATGAGTTTTGCATGGTTTATTGTCCTCTTCTGTTCCGTCCGGAGTAGATTCTCCTGGAGGATTTGGTACAAAAACTGCTAGATCATCTATTTCTTTTTCTAATCTTGCTAGATCTGGCTCTAGGGCTTTGATTTCTTCTTTAATCTTAGTCATTTCAGCGATAATTGTCGCTTTTTCTTCCTTTGAAGCGCTTTTTACTTTGTCGCTTTGTTCATTTTGTTTAGCGCGAAGAACCTCAAATTTCTGCATTTTTTCATTGCGTTCGTTGTAGAGTTTGATGATCTGGTCGATGTCGGTTTTGAAACGTTTGCGAGCAGCACCTTGCTTTATAGCTCCTGGATTTTCAACGATAAATTTGATGTCTAACATAAAAAAATGTTTTTAGTATTCTTGCAGGGCGATTCTAGAAGGGAAATTGTTTTTAGTCAAAGAGAGGATTGAGTTGGTTTACGAAGCTATATTGACTTTTTACTCAAATGGCGTAGCTTGTTTCCTTTGCAGTTCACAAAAAACAACCATTATGTCTCACAGTCGTAAAATTGATCAAGGAAGTACTTTACCCCTTGCTGACGTAGTTGCCTTCAGCTGTGTTCACCATGATGAGGTCGCCTTCTTCGATGAAGAGGGGAACTTTGATGGTGGCACCTGTTTCGATTGTGGCGTCTTTTGAACCACCGGTTGCTGTATCACCTTTATATCCTGGAGGTGCTGAAATTACTTTGAAAGTCATTTTTGGTGGAACTTGAATACTTACAGGAATTCCATCAATGTACATTGCGTAGCATTCTGTGTTTTCAACTAAGTATTTTGTAGAGTCTCCGATAGATTCTTTGTCTAAAGCAAATTGTTCGTATGTCTCGTTGTCCATGAAGTTATAATTTTCACCATCGTTGTAGAGGTATTGGCATTTTGTGCGTACTACGTCTACAAGTTCTACAGCTTCACCAGATTTGAAAGTGTGTTCAACAACCTGACCAGTTTTTAATTGGCGAAGTTTAGCTCTTGTGAAAGCAGTTCCCTTACCAGGATTCACGAATTGAGCTACTGCGATAAGCCATGGATTTCCTTTGTGAAGGATTGTTAGACCTTGTTTTAAATCTGTTGTGCTGGACATAATGTGAGAATTATTGATTGTGTGCGCAAATTTTCGAACAGTTGGAATTTACCTTCTGAATGGGAGATTTGCAAGGGAAGTGAACTGAATTAGGATGAGAGGAATCTTGGTTAGTAATATTTTGATTTGGATTTCTTGTCTAAATTGATGGCAAAAAGACGTCAAATTTTACAAAGAGTGGGGGTGAGTTTGTTCATTGGGAAGAGCAGAACTTCCTCAATAGATTTTTTGTCGAGAAGGAGCATGATGAGGCGGTCTAGGCCGAGGGCGATGCCGGCAGTAGGTGTCGTGATCTTTTCTAGTGCGTTGAGAAATTCTTCGTCGATTGGGAGAATTGTTTTGCCCATAGTTTTGCGGAGATTTTGTTCTTCGATGAGACGGGCGCGTTGTTCTTTTGAATCTGTTAATTCGGAAAAAGCGTTAGCCAGTTCTATGCCTTTAATGTAGAGCTCGAAGCGTTCGGCGAAAAATTTATTTGATGCTGAGCGTTTGGCGAGTGCAGCTTGGCTAGCCGGATAGTCGTAGATAAAAATTGGCTGATTTAATTTTGTGAGTTCCGGTTCAATATTATTTAAGAAAATTTTGAAATAGAGGTCGTCCCAATTTTCGCAGCCATTAGTGTCTAGATTTTTGGCTTCGGCATTTTTTTTGAAAGTTTCGAAGTCTTGGTTTTCGAGGAGGTCTAGTCCACAATATTTTATGAAAAGTTCATTCGTGGTGAAGCGTGGCCAAGGAGTGGAGAGATTAATATTTTCAGATTGGTAGGTGAGGGATTTAGTTAGAGTAAGAACGAGATCCTCGCAATCTTTCATCAAATCTTTGTAGTCGGCATTTTTTCTGTACCATTCGATCATAGTGAATTCCGGATTGTGCAGCGGTCCGTCCATTTCACCATTGCGGAAAACTTTGGTGATATTGAAAATTTTATCAAAACCTTCTGATGAGCCGAGAAGTTTTTTCATTTGCAACTCGGGAGAAGTGTTTAGATACACCGGAAGATCGGCTGTTTTTGAATTGGAAACAGAAGGAAAATTTAATCTAGATTCGAAAGGTGTGAGGTGTGGTTCCATTCCTGGAATTGGAGTCATAATAGGAGTTTCTACTTCTAAAAAATCTGAGTGCACGAAAAAATCGCGTATTTTTTGAATGATAGTGCTTCGGTTCTTTGCTGTGTATTTGTCGCATTGCATAGCCTTTTTATAGCAGATCTTGTGTGGATTACAAACTTGTAATATCATTCGCTCCATTTTTAATTTTAAAGTTTATGGAAAATTCTACTGAAAGATTTGGATATGATGATGCTGCTAGAGCCAGAGATTTGCTTGTCTCTGATTTGCAAGGACATGGAATGGAACCGGCTCAGGTGAAAGATATGGTTATTTTGGGATCTGGTTTAGACACTTTTGGTTATGATCATATGGACGAGGGAAATGCTGGTAACGAGAGTGGTCCAATCAAAATTCCTTTTAATAGATTTTATAATGATCTTGGAATTGATAGCCTGAAGGGATCGGTGCAGGGGCATTCAAGGTCTTTAGTAGTTGGTTCTTTGAACGGAGACTTGAGTGGAAAACTTGTTTTAGCTCAATCAGGGAGAGAGCATCCATATGAAGGTGTTGCAACAAAAAGAGCAACTTTTTGGCTTAGAGTGGCTCAGCTTATGGGGGTAGAAACTTTGATTGGTTCAAATGCGAGTGGAAGTTTGACTCCGGGAAGTTTAGGAATTGGAGATTTAATGCTAGTTCATAGTGAGAAAGATTATGGAATGGATAATCCTTTGATTGGAGAAAATGATGAGAGGTTTGGTCCAAGATTTCCACATAGGGGTGATTCTTATCCGGAAGAAACAAGGAAAATGATTAAAATTGTGGCAGCTAGAATGGGAATTGATTTAGTTGAAGGGACTTATGTTCGTATGGCTGGTCCTAACTATGAATCGACAGAACAAGTTTATGATTTGAGAGCTATGCTGGATGAAATGTGGCATCAAGGTAGAGTTCAGAATGATGTGAGATTTAAAAAACCATTTACGGTGGGGACGGCAGGGATGTCTTCTACTTTTGAAAATATGGTGGCTCAGCATGCGTCTCAGTCTAAGGAAAATCCAGCTTTCAAAAATAGAGCTTATATTAGTGCTGTTACTAATTATGCGGCAATGCTTGGTCCAATAGGACTGATGAATGGAGAATTGAAACATGATCATGTCAAAGATGCTGCCGGGGAGATGAGAGGCAAGTTCGGCAATTTGGTCAAAAATGTACTTCTTGAATTAAGAGGAGGTCAGGCTTAAGATGCTGAGCTTTTTTTGCTCTGCTATTTCTGCTTGAAATCTTTTTAATAAAGCTCTGGATAGTTTTGTTTGATTTGGTCTGCTGACGCGAAGAAGATTTTTTACTTTTAAGCTATCTGGATTAGTAATTCTTGTTACTACTATCTCTTGAGCTAAAGCACGAAATTCTTTTGTTATTTCTCCTATTTCAGGGAAAATTTCAGTTAAAATTTCTTTTTCCGGAATGTCTGAATCTAAAGCATTTTCTATTGCAGCTGAAATAGCAATTATTCCTTCTTCTGCATCTTGTTCTTCGAGACTTCTTAACCAATCAAAAATTTGATCTCTTGTTTCATGCTGAATAGCTGCAGTAGCAAAAATTCTTTTTAATGAGTTTTCTGGAATACCTTCTCCAAGATAAGTATTAGCAATTTTTTTATAAAGGGTTTGAAGGCTAGTTGAGGAAAGAAATTTTTGTAGATTTTCCAAAGCGATGAAAAGACTGTTTTCATCAGTAATGGTGTCTAGAATTTCCGTTGCTCGTATTAAACTTTCCTCATCACTAATTCCATCTAGTATAATTGTTTCCAGATCTGTTTTTATAGGTCCTAGTTCTAGTTTTGGGGTTTGTATTTCAGCCATAATTTTTTAAAAGGTTGTTATTTTGATTTAAAATTGCTCGATTGTCAAGATTATGGTTTGACTTAATAGAGAGAATCTCTATAATTGTGTACTAAAAAAATAATTGTTAGTTTTATGGCTAATGAAACAGAAAATAAAGTGTTGGGTCTTGCGGATTTGTCTAGTGGGCTGGAAATGAAGATGGTTGGAATGGTCAAAGGTGTTGATGATGTAAAAGATGCTTTAGATGGTAATCCATTCGATAAGTTGATGGTAATGCCGGTAGAGGAGCTAGTTGCTTTGCGAGAAATTTTGACTGGGGTGAGGGATGACGCTGATATTGTTATTAAATTACTAGCTTTTATTGAAGGAGTAAGGGCAAAAGTTGATGCTACAAAGACAGTTGTGTCAGAAAAACCAATGCTTCCTTCCAAAGATATGGTTTCAGATAGTGGTCGTGAGCGTAATGAATTTACTGGAGAAGCTCATCTTGAGGAGATTGATCTTAATGTCGTTTTGACATTGGATTTTAAGACAGGGCTAATTCAAAGAATAGAAGTTTTGGATTGGGGAGTTAAGTCAAAGACTTTGGCTCAAAATCAAATACAAACCACAATTGATGGTGGGGAATATGCAAAGGAAATTTTTTCTAGCACTATTATTAATTGGAATACTGAGAATGGTATTCGCGCCTTAGATAAGGAAATTGAAGATGTATTAAAGCAGAGAGGAAAGATCAATAAAGATGGTCAAAGAATGGATATCTCCATATTAAGCTCTGGTCAAATTCCTTCTTCGAGGGCTTGGGCTAATCCAAATAAAAAATTATTCCCAAAATGGAATGATGGTAGACGGGCAAGTTTGGCGAATGAAAGAAAAGCTCAATTATCTCAAAGATAATTTAATAATTAGATGACTTTAGAACTTCAAAAACAAGAAACAGCCTCGGCGCTTCTTGGACTGGATGCTCCTACTGAAAATTTGCGAACAATTTTTGAGAAAATTAATGTTGCCGAGAGTCCACGTGATTTTTTGTATTGCTTAGTGGAATTGCAGAATAGTGGTGTGAGTTTTGATGCAGCTTTAGAAAGAGTAGCAAATGATCTTTTGCCCAAAAATAGCTTTGATGTTGTGGCAAATATTCTTTCGCTTATTTTTGATAAATTGAATACTGAAGTTTTGAGTGAGTTGATGGAGGTGGTTGATGAGCCGGCAAGCGTAAGGGCTTTGATAAATTTACTGGCTGTTTTGCAGAGGCATGAAACTGTTTTTTTTAATTTGGATTTAAATGTAGCTGGGGATGATGGGGTTGGTGAAAGTGAAGATGTAGTGTCACGGTCGGAGGTGGCAAGCTCAGATAGTGAGAAGAGAGTGAAGCCTACACGAAGATCTCGTTCTAAATTGCCTCCCAAACCTAAGGAAGGTATGCAATTAACAAGTGATGGAGAATATAAAAATTCACCTTCTAAGGACGTAGTTAGAAGAATGTGGGGAGCTAGGTTGGCTCAAATGATTGCTGCAGATGAGAAAATGGTGGGAGCTAGTTTTCTTAAACGTCCAGCTCAGATTAAAGTATTAAGTTTAATGGGAGAGGAGGCTTTGGAATTGCCGATTTACGAGGGATTGGGAATCGATCCAAAACAGATTTGGTCACCTGAATTTAATGGAATTATTGCAGATAGAATGAAAGCTAGAGTACCATTTAATGTTATAAAGGGAAATTTGTATGATGCTTATGTTGAAACTCATAAAGAGGATCCGTTGAAACGTTTTGATGTAATGAATTTGGATTTATGTGCTACTTTTGGCTCTTTTTTTACAACTGAAGATAAGTGGATTTTGTATAAGTTGGCTGATAACTCAGAATTAAGTATAAATACTAGAGCGAGACAAGATAAGGTTGATTTGGATGTGGCTGATGGGATATTGGATTCAATGAAAACTTTTTTACCAGAATATCAAAAATATTTTGATGCTTTATTGGAGCAAAAGGTGAAGATTTTTCCTGATCCAGAGGTTGCTGCTAACATGGTGCGTCGTCAGATGGGCACTCTTTTTTCATTGATAAGTAGTTTTCCGTCGCATGCTTTTGATTGTTGTAAAAAGGCAGATGAGCAATACCAGGGAGTTTTTCATGCAGTAAAATTTGTAACGGGTCTAGTGGACTCTGGTCAATTTCCATTTAAGGAAGGTGCTGATGCTTACGATAAGGCATTGCATGTGAGTAATTGTGTGTTTTCGCCAGAAATAGCAGAAATATCGAAACAGATGAGTTTGTCCGCAGATTTAAAAAATATGAAAGAGGCGAGAAGACGTTTACGTGAAAATAAAAAAGTAGAAGGTGGGCGTCAAGAAAACGTTTCTGGTGGTGAGATAGACGAGGTTATTCATAGATGTGTTGCTGAACAATTTAAACAATATGGTTTAGATGGTGAGCCGGATCGTAACGATCCAAGGTATTTGCGTGTAGTTGCTGATTTAAAGTTGATCTGGGTTATGATGGCAACCAGCATGGCTAGCAGATATTCCAATGTTGGGCTGAAAAATGTTTCTTGTGTAACTTATACTCATGATCAACATCATACTTTTCAAAATTGGATGATTAGCATACGCAGAAACAGTAAGCCAGTTTCAGTATTAGATACATTGAGAAATGCGCTGGATTCTTTAATTAATAATCCGGAAGTTTTTGTTGATGGAAATGCCAATGTCAGGGAGTGGAAGACTAGTGAGCCTAGAAAAATTGATATTCATTCAAGTAGGATTTTAGATTTGCATAGAGACCATGAGGCTTTTAGAGTAAATAGGAGTATGTCCTATGAAAATAGACCAGAGAGGGCTTCGATTTCTCCAATAGAAAGACTGAAAAGACAAACGCGTAGAAAAATTGAAAAGTCTTCTAGAAAGAAGAATAGGTAGCATATGGAGAAGGAGGATTTATTTGCCTAAAAAGTTAATGCTGAGTTTTTTGTGAGTGAGGAGTTTATGAGCTGGGAATTCTTTTGCTGATTTTGTAGGTTTTTCGAGTTCGGCAATAATTTCCGGTTTGTTCTTTAAAAGGACGAAGAGATTTTTTGCTTTAAGGATTATTGGGAAAGTGAGAGTGAGTCTATCTTTTACGGCAAATTCTTTTGTGGTGGTGTGGGCGACTTTTGCCTTACTGGTCAGCTCTTTTGAATTTGGAAAAAGCGAAGCGGTGTGTCCGTCTGGGCCAATTCCGAGAATGGCGAGGTCGAAAGTTTTTGGTAATTCTTTGGTATATTCTTTAATAGATTTTTCTATTGGTAGAGTAGTGTCAAAAAAATGAAAATGGATATTTTTTGTAGAAGGATTCTGTGATGATTCTAAAATGGAAAAGGCTTCCGTAATCATTTTTTGATTGGAATCTTCGTTACTGGCTGGAACGTAGCGTTCATCAACTTGGTAAAAATGAATAGGATTTGAAAAGGGCATGAAGCTTAGTTTTTTGGCTAAGGATGCATATATTTCCTTCGGAGTGTTGCCGCCACTGAGGGCGATATTGACGCGTGTTTTTTTCCCGTTGCCTCGACAAATTTTTAAAATAAAATCTGCAGAAACATTAGTGAAGTCGTGGGGTCTAGTAATTGTTTGGAGTTTCATGAGTGTCAGTGTATATCAAACCATTTGAAATCGTCTATAGAGGTGAGCTGATCTTGTGATTCTGGACCTGGTGAAAAATCTACATATTTTTCCGGTTTCAATTTGGATTTTTCAATGAAAGCCAGAATTGTGTCTGTAATTTCCCAAGTTGCAATTATTTCCTCAAAGCTCAAGAAGTGTAGACGACGTTTTCTTATCACGTCGAGGAGAAGCATGGCATGTTCAGGTAGACAGTCGTCGCCAGTGCAGCTAAGAGTGTCGGAAGTGGTAATTTCTTGATAATGAGAAGTTTGCCCCTGTTTATTTACGAGACGAATATTTATTCTTTCTTCAGGTTGTAATTCAAAAATTAAACGATTTGGTTCTTCTTCTTTTGGTTGGAAAGCGAACTTTTTTAATTCGACTACAACGTAGGTATGTTTCTCGTGAAGTTTTTTTCCAGTACGAATATAAATTGGAGTTTTGTACCAACTTTCACGGTCGATAAAAAGCCTCATGGCTGAGAAAGTTTCGGTTTTTGAGTTTTTTGGAATATCTTTTTCTTCGATGTAACTTTCGTATTGGCCGAGGACAATATTTTTCTTTGATTCAATGAATTTTAAGGCTGATAAAATGCTGTATTTTTCGCGATGTAAACTCGCAGCATTTTCGGTGATTGGAATGGACATTGTGATGAGCGCGAGAATTTGGAGAAGGTGAGATTGCACCATGTCTTTAATGGTTCCAACTTGGTCAAAATATCCGGCACGAGTAGTCACACCAATTTTTTCAAAAGCGGTGATTTGGATGTTTGAAACTTCTGGACCTTTCATCATCATGTTTATAAGACGATTGGAATGACGAAGGTGAAGAAGGCTTTGTACTGCGCCTTTTCCGAGATAGTGGTCTAGTAGGTATACATTTTCTTCTTTGAAATAACGAGCCACAAAGTGGAAAAGTTCACGCGCTGATTCTGTATCTTCGCCAAAAGGTTTTTCTAAAATTAAACGAAGATCTTCATTTTCGTGACGTTTTGTTTCACCGAGATTTTCGATGATGTCTTGAAAAACTTGAGGAGGAACTGAAAAATACGCCAGAGTGGTAATCTCTTTATTGCTAGTAATTTTGCTTAAATATTTGCGGAGATTTTTGAAGTCTTCGAGTTTATTGTATTGTCCGGAAACGTAGCTGACACGAGATGTCAGATCTTTGAGAATTTTTTCGTTGAGATCTTTTGGATGTTTTTTAAAGTGATTTTTAATGCTGTCGGAAAATTCTTTTTGGAAAACTTCTTTTTCTATTTTTGTCCTGGCGTAGCCAACAATATAGTATTCTTTTGGAAGACGTTTTTGTTCAACCATGCTGTAGAGAGCCGGAAAAAGTTTTAATTTTGCCAAATCTCCGGAAGCACCAAAGATTACGAGAGCGAAAGGTTTTTCAATGCGATATGAATTCATAAATGAGGTGAAGAAACATTTTTATTATAGACTTTTTGATAAATTGATAAAGTAATTTTATTGACGTTTATTGGAAATCGGAATATCAATAATATCGCAATGAATACACAAATCTCTCAAATCATAGTTAATCGCCGCCGCAGCACCGATACATCTCGGAAGCTGCGCTAAACGCGTGTAACAAAATTTTCAACCAATAGCTTCCGGGGTGATCCCCGGTTTTTTTATATATTTTATTTTTTAATTTCTAGTTTATGAAAAAAGATCTCACAAAAATTACTGACTTGAGTCAGCAGGAAATTATGGAAATTGTTGGCATGGCTTTTCGTTATAAGAATGGGGAATTAGGCACTGGTGAAAGTGGGCAGGCTTTGAAGGGAAAAGTGGTGGCGATGGTTTTTGAAAAGCCTTCCCTTAGGACAAAAGTGGCTTTCGAAGTGGCGACTGCCAAGCTCGGTGGCATTCCGGTTTACCTCACCAGTGGCCAGATTATGGCTAGTGGCAATAATGAAAAAGGTCGTGAATCTATTCCGGATATTGCCAAAAATTTGGAGAGATTTGCCGATCTAATTTTGGCGAGAGTTTATAGTCACAGCACTATTCAAGAAATTGGTGATGCAGTGAAAATTCCGCTGATAAATGCGCTCTGCGATAAGCATCATCCTACTCAGGCTTTGGCTGACTTGATGGCGATTATTTGGCACAAATGTGGTGGCAAATTTGATGCTGAAAAATTGAGGAAAATGAAAGTTGCTTTTGTCGGTGATGGAAATAATGTGGCTACTTCTCTCATGCAAATTTGCGCGATGGTGGGAATAAATTTTTCTGTCGCATCGCCAAAAGGTTATGAAATTTCTCAAGAAGCTTATGAGGAAATTTATGAACAGAAACTTGCGAATGAGGTGTCTGTGGAGTTTTGTGAAAATCCTGCGGAAGCGGTGGAAAATGCTGATGTCACTTATACCGACACTTTTATTTCCATGGGTGAAGAGCATTTAAAAGTTGAGAAAATGAAGGCTTTTCACGGTTATCAGGTAAATAAGTCTTTGCTGGATTTCGCTAAGACAGATGCCATTTTTATGCATTGTTTGCCGGCGCATAGGGGAGAGGAAGTGACTGATGAAGTCATGGATTCAAAGCAGTCGGTAATTTTTGATCAGGCGGAATGCAGGATGCATATCGCTAAAGCTTTATTAACATTTTACTTACAAAAAATATGACAAATTTAAAAATATTAAATGAGGTTGAGGAAGTGCAGGAAGGAGTGCCGCAGTACGTGTGGCAATTTCATGGTGAAGAGCCGGGGCCGACGGTGACGGTGATGGGAGGGCTTCATGGAAATGAGACGGTGGGGATTGATGTGGTGGAAAAATTGCTCGCGGTGGTGAGAGAAAAAATTAAGATTGGTATGGTGAATATTATTATTGGAAATCCGGCGGCTGCTGAGGCTGGAAAAAGGTTTATTGATAAAGATGCAAATAGGTTATGGGGAGGAAAGTTGGTGAATATTCCTGAGCAGGATAGGGTGGAGGAATTGAAGCCGTTTTTAGCGCAGTCAGATTTGATGCTGGATTTGCATTCGACGATAAAGCCTGTGAGTGAGCCATTTTTGGTCGTTCCTTCTTTTGATCATGAATTGGTTGATACTATCCAGACTCTTGGAATTAGAAAAATTATAACCGGAGAAGGATTGAAATTGCCTGACAATGATCCGATAGAGTCAGATCTTTTCACAGTAGCGAATGGGGGACTTGGTGTGACGATTGAGGCTGGGTGGCAGGAGGATAATAATTTGGTGGATAAGACGATGGATTCGGTGCTGAGGGCTTTGGAAGAGGTGGGTATTTTCGAAAAAGATTCTTTGGCCAAACATAATCAGGCTGAGGTCGTGGAGACTTTTGAAATTTGGAATGCTTATAGTGCTATTTTTCCTAGGGTTAATTTTCAATTTCCAGATGGTAAGGAATGGCAAAACTATGACGTTGTAAAAAAAGGAGAAATTATCGGCTATGAAAATGGTGAGCCAGTGGTTGCTGAAAAAGATTCCAGACTTTTGTTTCCAAAATCTAATAACCAAATTGTAACAGGTGAGAGGGCCTGCATTTTGCTTGATATGAAGCCACAATATCTTGATAAAGATTCTCTACCACTCAGTGTGAAATGAGCCTTCTTTATCCGTTCTTTCGTAGCCGTGTGCGCCGAAGAAGTCGCGTTGTGCCTGAATTAAATTCTGAGGCAGACGCGCTTTGGCGTATGAATCGTAATAATTCAGAGTGGCGTAAAAAGCAGGAACGGGAATGCCATTCTCTAGAGAAAGTGACATGAGTTTGCGCCAAAATTTTTGTTTATCTCCACCGAGATTTTTCATGATTTTTGTGAAGATTTTTCCTGACGCTTTTTGATCCTTACCGAGAGCGATGGCGAGGTCTTTCAAGTATGTTGAACGAATGATGCAGCCACCCTGCCAGATGCGAATGATTTCTGCGTAGTTTAGATTCCATTTGTATTCTCTGTCTGCTTTTACAATGAGGCCGAGACCTTGTTCGTAGCAGAGAATGGTGGAGAGCTCGAGAGCGTCTTCAACTTGCTTGATGAGTTTTTTCTTTGCTGCTGGGCTGAGTTTTGTCTTTGAAGTTTTTAATGTGAAAAATTGTTGGCACATTGTGCGACCACTTGTGTCGCCGGAAACGATACGAGCGTCGACTGCAACATTGATGGTAGGGCTGTAAATGCCTAAGTCATGCGCAATTTCAGTGGTCCATTTGCCGGTGCCTTTTTGGCCGGCGGCGTCTTTGATGTAGTCGATGATGAATTTTCCGTCCTCTTTTTTATTAAAAATTTTCGTAGTTATTTCTATGAGAAAAGATTTGAGATTGGAATTTTTATTGTAGCCTGCAAATATTTTTGAAAGTTCCGGATTTGTGAATTTTCCTATGGTTTTCAAGATGTCGTAGCTCTCTGCGAGAATTTGCATAATGGCGTATTCTATTCCGTTGTGGACCATTTTTACAAAGTGTCCGCTGCCGAGGTCGCCGATGTGAATGACGCAAGGTTTTCCAGCAAAATCTTTTGCGGCAACTTTTTCAAAAATTGGACGAATCTTTTCCCACGCTGCTTTGCTTCCGCCTGGCATAAGAGATGGACCGTGAAGAGCACCTTCTTCACCACCGGAAATTCCGCAGCCAATGAAATTTAGGCCTTGGGAGGCGAGGGCATTTTGTCTTCTTTCGGTATCTTTGAAATGAGAATTTCCACAATCAATGATGATGTCGTTTTTGTCTAAGAGTGTAGCTAATTCAGTTATCATGTCATCGACTGGTTGGCCGGCTTTTACGAGTAAAATGATTTTGCGAGGAGTTTCTAGGCTGGCGACAAATTCTTTGAGAGTTTTACTGCCGTGTAATTTGTCTTTCGATTCTTTGCCAAAATCCTGAATGAACTTTTCGGTTTTTTCAGTGGTGCGATTAAATACGCTGATATGGAATCCTTTATTCGCAATATTGCGGGCGAGATTTGCACCCATTGTTGCGAGACCTACTAAACCAATGGTTGATTTTGCTGACATATATTATTGTTATCTCTTGAGGTAATTATTGTTATATTTGCCTTTGCCTTTTGCGAACTCTTCGTGTGTTTTCATAATTATTTTCATGGCTGCGCGATTGTCTTTTACTACGTGTACACATTCCATTTCTTCTGGACTGATTAATTCTTGTTTGAGAGGATATTTTTTTACCCATTTCATCAATTGTTTCCACATTTTTCCTACTAGAATAATCGGGATTGGATGAATGTGTTTAACTTGAATTAGTTGCCATGTGTAGAAAAATTCCAAGCAGCTGCCGACACCACCAGGCATCACTACTACTACGCTGGATAGAGCCATGAAGTTGTCTAAGCGATCGGAAAATTTGGCGAAATGTTTAGCAAGGTCCAGATGGGCGTTGTCATCTTGTTCGTGTGGAAGTTTTATTGCTAAACCGATTGAATCGGAGGAATTTTCTTTGTCTCCCGCTTCGTGTCCAGCGTTTGCGGCTTCCATTAAACCTGGACCACCACCAGTAATTACATCAAAGTGGTGTTTCCCTAAATCTTTAGCTAAATCAAAAACTTGTTTATAAGTTTTATCACTTGATTGGATACGCGCTGAACCAAAAATGGTCACGCGGAAATCGCGACGTTTTAGCTCATTGCGAAAAGTATGAGCACGATTAGCCTTAGCTTTTGCTGCTTTTTTTGTGATTTTTTTTGCCATGAGGAAGGAGGAGGTTATTTTCTATTAGCTATTCTAACAAATTGCTTGAAAAAATATAAGATTAATTAGCCATGATTTTTTCACTTTCGTAAACATGTTTTACCGTTTTGTCGTTGTGCTGAGTGGTTTATTTCTGTTAGTTTTCCCTCCTTAGTTATATTTAAGACAATTTTGGTCATGTTTAAAGAACAAATTTCCAATGATGATGATCATGTAGCGGAGGATCACGGTGCGTGTGGTTTGTCTGCAGTGGTGAATTTGGACGGAAAAGCTGACAATCAGACTATTCAGATGGTGATGGAAGCGGGAAGAAGAATGGAATTTCGCAGTGGTATAACTGAGGATGATGGAGGAAAAATAGTCGGTGCCGATGGTGCCGGTGTACTTTTTGATACCAAGGATAAGGGACAATGGATGGACATGATGAGTGATAGACAGAAACGTAGAGTGCATGATCCCAAAGATGTGCAAATGAGCGTTGTGCATTTTGACAGATCTTTAACAGAATTGGATATTGCGGTGCGCATAGAGGCTATCAATGAATCTTTGCATAGAAGAGGATTGGAGGTCTTGGATTGGGAAAAACTAGTGACTAATGAAGATGGTATAGATGAAAGACGTTTGCCAAGAATTCCCAGATATTACAAATTAACTTATCAAGTTCCGGGTGTTGACCATACTCAAGTTGATGCGGTGAAAGCTTACAGAGTTGCGAGAAGAATTAACAGTAAGGTGGACCGAGTGAAACTGGCTTCGATGGCTATGGATAGGGTAGCTTTTAAGGGTGTTTTGACCGGAACGGAATTGATGAAATTTTTCCCAATTTTAAATCAAATCGGAGCACGAGCGGCAATTTCTCATGTGAGATATTCTACAAATGTTGTGACGGATCAAGAGCAGCCTTTTGGTTCTTTGGCCCATAACGGAGAGATTAATTCGGTGGCGGCGACTCGTAAGGCTTTGATGAATATGGCGAAGGCTTGGGGTTTTGTGGAGAGCGTTCTTGTGAAAGGAGGAAGTGATTCAGCTCATTTGAATGACGCTTTGGAGTTGATGCTTGTGAATGGAGTCTCTTTGCCGGAGGCTTTGATTCGTTTGATTCCGCCAGCTTTGATGAAGGTGGATAATCCTGAAATGAGAAAATTTATTCAGGCGAGTCATCGTGCGATGGAAACATTTGGAATGTGGGAAGGTCCTGCAGCAATTCTGGGGTTGGATAATACTTATTTTTCGGCTCATTTGGATAGACTGGGACTTCGTCCGGCAAGATGGATGGAGATTGAAAAAGATGGTCCGGATGGAGGAACTAGATTTGTATTATCAAGTGAAGTAGGGGCGGTTCCATTTGAATATGAAAAAATTGTGCGTACCGGAAATTTGAAAGGAGGAGAGACTATTGCTGTAAGGCTAAGTGATGGAGAGGTGTTGGAGGGTAATGCTTTATATGAACGTGTGATGAGAGATACCGGACTGAATTGGAAGGATCTTGTTGATAAAAAGATTT
The DNA here is from genome assembly GCA_943357285.1 of Candidatus Peribacteria bacterium. Taxonomy (GTDB): domain Bacteria; phylum Patescibacteriota; class Gracilibacteria; order UBA1369; family LOWO2-01-FULL-3; genus JACRIB01. The sequence continues at coordinate 168,643 of CALRGJ010000001.1, forward strand.
TTGTGCCAAGTAGTTTTGCTGAAAAAAAGAAAGCGGCGAGTGAAGTGAAAATTAGTTTGAAAGATATTAAAGAAAATGGACCTTTGTATTCTAAATTGGCTGGATTTGGGTGGACGGAATCACTTTTGAAGAGCGTTATTGAAAGAATAAATCAGGGAAAGGGCATTATTTCTTCTATGGGTGTGCATGGTCCTTTAGGAATTCTGGATCCGAATTTGGCGAATATTAACGATTTATTTTTGGCGCGAGCGGCAATTATTACCAATCCTCCTTTTGATCCTCAGGGTGAAGGGGATGCCGTGGAGACTGATGTCTATTTAGGAAAATCTCCGAACGTAACGGTAAGTGATAAAGCTTATGAACCTATTTATCCTCAGTGGCATGTGAATTCTCCTATAGTTTCGTCTAAAGATTTGACCGAAATGAAAGAAAAATCTACCGATGCGGCTGAAGATGGAGTGGATGCACCAAAAACTAAACGTATTCATATAAATTTTCATGGTGGTTATAAAGATTTCTTGGCAAAGATTGAAGAAGTGAAGAAACAGGTTTTGCAATATGCGCGAGCTAATAATGGAGATGGTCCATCAGTTATTGTTTTGTCTGATAGAAGGGCTTTTGAGGGGGAAATGGCGAGTATGGGTATTCCGCCAATTTTGCTTATACAGGCTATAAATACTGAATTGATTAATAATGGTTTGGAAAGAAATGTTTCTTTGGTGGTGGATTCAGGAACTATTCGTAGTGGTCATGATATTGGTTTGTTGATTGCAAATGGTGCTTCTGCCGTGACTCCGTGGATGCTTGAAGAAGTGGCTCAGATGGCTGATAATCCTGATCAAGCAGTGACTAATTTGTATAAAGAATTGAATGCTGAATTGGTGAAGATGATGTCTAAGCCGGGAATTACTACGGTGCTTGGAGCAAGGACGGGATATTGGTTTGGAGCGGTGGGATTGGCTCCGGAAGTTACTAGCCTTGGAGGTGGAAAAACTGTTTCTCAAGTGGGAGGAATGGGAATGAAATTAATTTTTGAAGCCTTGGTGGAAGCACAATTAAGAAGATTGAATGATGCGGAAAAATGGATGAAAGATACTAGTGAAAAAGCTGATAAGGCTGAAGGTGCTTATGATTTATTAACTAGAGAATTTTTTAATTTGTCGGCAATTCCAGATGCAGGAAGATTGAAAAAACTTATTGAGCGTGTGGAGAGAGAAGGTGGAGATGTTGGAACTGAAGATTATTCTGCTTTTTTGGGTGGAGAGGCTTTGGATGAAGAGGCTGTTTCTGATATTGCTTTCCAAATTGCAACGAAGAGACGTTTGGATAAAAAATTAACTTTGAGAGATTGCTTGGCGGTTGATTATAAATTTGAAGAAGTGACTCCGGAGTTATTGGCTACGGCTCCGAGTATGGAGCAAATTATGTCGACTTTGAGAATGTCACATATGTCCTTGGGTGCTCATGGTGCAGTGGCACATGCTTCGATGGTGCGTGGATGTAATAGGGCTGGAGTGAAATCAGCGAGTGGTGAGGGTGGAGAAGAAAAATCACGTAGTAGAACTGGTAGTAGACCGGAAGATCTTTCTTATGCTCGTCAGGTGGGTACGGCTGGTTGGGGTGTGGATAGACAATTTTTGTGTGAGGCTGAGGAAATTTGTATTAAGGTCGCTCAGGGTGCGAAGCCTGGTGAGGGTGGAGATTTACCTGGTGCTAAGGTGACTGCATTTATTTCCAGTATTCGCCATGTTAGTGAAGGTACGAGACTTATTTCTCCGCCACCAAATCATGATATTTACAGTATTGAAGATTTGAAAGGACGTATTATGGGTCTTCGTGCGCTAAACCCTCGTGCGAAAATTTCTATCAAAGTGGCTTCAATGCCAGGTCTTGGAACTATTGCGGTAGGTGCGGCTAAAGCTGGGGCTGATGTATTTGAAGTTAGTGGATTTGATGGAGGAACTGGTGCCGCTGGAGAACAATCAATTAATCATTGTGGTTATCCAGTTGAAATTGGTTTGGCTGAATCTCATCAGTATTTGGTGAAGGCTGGACTTAGAAAGAGAATTAAACTTGCTGCTGATGGGAAAATGATGACAGCTGAAGATGTAATTAAAATGCGTCTTACCGGAGCTGATGAAATAGGATTGGGAACTTTGTTAATGGTTTACGTACAATGTATTGCTTGTTCGAGTTGTCATACAAATAAATGTCCAACAGGTATTACAACTCAAGACGTAGATTTGCAGAGAAAAAGATTTGTTGGTAAGGAGGGTGTTAGTGCGCAGGCTTTGAGTTTTCAAGATGAATTCCAAATTGAAGCAGGTGCGAAGGGTGTGAAGAATGGATTGGAAGCTTTGGCGCGTGATGTGCAGAGAGGTCTTGCTAAGATGGGAATTACAGCTGAGCAATTTGAAAAAATGGTGGGTGATGTGGAGAGGCTTACTCAAGTGGAGACTGGAAATCCTGTGATGGACAGTTTGGATTTGGGTTCAGTGCTTTTGGCTTCTTGTAATGAGCCGGGATGGATGAATGCGCGGGCTATGGCTGGAGAGACACATGAATCTTTGGCAAATGTTTATAGAAATAAAGCTGGAGCTAAAATTTTGGCTGAAGCGGAAAGATTTTTGAATGGTGAGGTAGATGAATTGGAAATTTCTTTGAAAATTAAGAGTACGGATAGGGAAATTGGTACTGGTCTTTCGGGTCAGATTTATGAGAGGTTGGTGAGATTTGGAAAGTTGAAGTCTGGGCAGGTGATTACTTTGAATACTTCCGGAGAAGGTGGACATAATTATGGAGCTTATTCTGGCGATGGTATGGTTTTGCGACACGAAGGATTCCTAAATGATTCAGTGGGTCAGGCTATGTCTGGAAATGCGAAAATTATTGTGAGGGCTCATCCGGATTTGAAAGAAAAATCAGGACATGTATTGGTTGGAAATCAGGCTTGTATGTGGGCGACAGGAGGAACTTTGTATTGTCCGGGTAGAGCAGGTGCACGTCTTGGTGTGAGAAATAGTGGAGCGACAATTGTGGCTGAAGGTGCGAATGATTATCCTTTTGAATATATGACGGCAGGTGAAGGTTTTATGCTTGGTGATTGGGTTGGTGAGCTTGGTTCAAGAATGACTGGAGGAAAATTGTTTGTATATGATACTGAAGGAACGAGAAGAGAGAAAATTTCTAAGGGTTATATTGAACCAGGGGTTATAACTGAAGCAGATTTTGATTCTATGAAAGCTAGAATGATGGATTATTATGGCGAGACTGGAAGTGAGGTGGCTGAAAAGATTTTGAAAAACTGGGAAACAGAGAAATTGAACTTTGTAAAAATGATGCCAAAAAAATAATTTTGGCGAGGCAACTTCCTCTTGCCTTTTCGCCTAGATCTGTTATAGTTCCGTTGCATTGACTCGTATCTATCACTCACATCTTAATTATCTTAAGTAATGACGTAAGGATAAGAAGCGTGCATTATTATTTCATTACTTTAAAAAGTATGACAAATCCAAAGATCTTTGTTGGTAACGTTGCTTACGTTACTACAAAAGAAACTCTTATGGCTGAGTTTGGCGCTTACGGCACTGTCGTAGATTGCTACAAACCAGAACAAAAAGGTTTCGCATTCATTACTATGTCTAGCATCGAAGAAGCTGAAAAAGCTCTAGAAGCTCTACAAGGTAAAGAAGTTGATGGTCGTCCTCTCAAATTAGACGAGGCTCGTCCACCAAAACCAAGAACAGGAGGTTTCTCAGGTTCTAGAAGAAGTTTCGGAGACGAAGAATAAGGTTGAGCGTCCTAGGACGCAATTAACTTATGCTTACCCGAAAAGGTCTCACTCCCGTCAAGGCGGGGCTGGGGCCTTTTCTTTTGTATGGGGATTTTGCTATAATATTGGCATCAGGCTTGGGACTCACTGTCACAAATAAAGAACCCCTTTGATTTGGGGTTCTTTATGTTTGTACTTAACACCGGTGGAGGTGAGGGGGCTTGAACCCCTGTCCCATAGTTTATCAGGCTTGGGACGCAACCTGCCACCCCCATGGAATGTTAAATACACTTCAGTTATAGCAACCAAAGTTAAAATTTTCTTAAATTAAAGTTAAATTAATTCTAAAATAGTTAAAATTTCTAAATTGTGGTCTGCCCGGGCAGACTTCAATTTTTTAACCCATTGCTTTGTAAACACCTTTTATAAAAAAAATTGTACTGATCCTCAAATTTGCTATCTAGTACTGGGGTAATACTGTTTTTTCTTTTCTCTAAATTGTCCTTATATGCATCAGCTACTGTTTGCATTTCTATCTTGGTTGCTCCCTTGGACTGCATAATCCCTAATGTTTTGTCTAGTTCCTCAGGTGATTTAGGAAGTGATGATAAGTTGTTTTTAATTATTTCTACTGTTTCTATGGTGCAATTTTTTCTAATAGAAGTCGGTCTTAACTCGTGCCAATAGAATAAAGCTGTTAGTAGTGATAATGTTACGATGCCGATGGCTAAAGTTTTTTTATTCATAATATGGAAGATTTAAAGAAAATAATTTTATTTAGCGAACAAACTGGCTAGCTCGTGTTGTACGATTTAATCTTTTTCTAATTCTTCCACCAGTGCATAACTTATCTCTGTTGCCAATTTTCTTGCTTTTATTAAAAAGTTATTTTCTTCGAAAAGGTCCTTACACTCGATACTTGCCCCAGTTAGGTTACCATCCTCACCATGAATGATTTTTAAATCCTTGTGAGCAATATCGTTTCTATAACCTCTTAGTTTTTCAATTTCGGTTATTAGTTTTCTATTTTGAATGAAAGGATTTGCCAAATAAATCTTTTGTCCTAGTGTAGCCCTTTCAAATATTTTATCTTTCAATTGAGAATCAGCACATTCTAAACGCCCTTTTTTTCGGACAATTAGTTCTAAAACACGCTCAAGCTTATTAAAGGCTATAAATGCTAATCCGTATTCTTGTATAAAAGTTTCCGTTTTTTTATCCATGAAGAGAAAAAGTTATTTCGGTCAACGTCCTGTTTACGCTAACTCTCCCAAAATCGTCTTCGCAATTCCTTCACCGTCCAAACCATTGAGATGGTAGAGCGCGTCGGAGGTGCCGGAAAGTTGGTAGGCAGTGACGCCGAGGCTCTTGAATGAGTTTGGTTTAATGCCGAGCTGCAAGAGGTGTGCGGCGAGTTGATTGCCGAGACCGCAGTTTACATTATGGTCTTCGATGGTGATAATTTTTCCAGTTTTTTTAATTGAGTTCATCAATGTGTCATCAAATTTTTTGATTGAGCTTACGGCGACGATTTCTATAGAAAGTTCTGGTTTAGATGTTTTTAAAATTTCATAAGCTTTCATTGCTTCATTCACCATTGCTCCAGTAGCGGCGATAGTAATTTGTGAACCTTCGCGGATGATATCGCTGCGGCCGTATTCATATTTGTAATTAGAATCGTAGAAAGGAGTCCCGTCAGTTTTTGTGAGAACCGGGAATTTATGACGACCCATACGTACATAAAAATTTCCGTAGTGGGAAGCCACATATCTGATGATGTGATCAGTTTGATTTGGGTCGGATGGTTCTACAACCATAGTATTAAACATACCAAGGAAAGACATCATGTCATCGATTGCCTGGTGAGTAGGGCCGTCTTCACCCACGGAAAGTCCGCAGTGAGTAGCAACCATTTTTACGTTGGCATAATTGATGTCATTTACGCGAGCTTGGTCTTTGGCGCGGCTAGAAATGAAAGCGCCGAAAGTAGAACAGAATGGAGTAAAATTATCTAAGCTGAGTCCGCCGGAAGCTGAAATCATGTGTTGTTCAGCAATACCGCATTCAATATGACGATCCGGATATTCAGCAGCGACAAACTTTGTCATCACTGAATCTTTGAGATCGGCAGTGAGAGCTACGATTTCCGGATTATTTTTTGCAAGGTCGAGAAGTGCTTTACCATAAGCCGTGCGGCAATCGGTGAGTTCTTCTTTTTTGTAGGTAATTGGTGTGCCTGGTTTTACTTTTGTTTCACTTAATAGTGCTGGATAAACTGTTGGGGTTGGATGCCACTTGATAGAGTTTTTGCGGAAATCTGCTAGTAAATTTTCTTCTTCCGGAGTGAGAGTTAATGTTTTTACCGGTTCAGCAATTTGTTCTGGTTTTGGTGCTTTGCCGTGCCAATCAGCTTTGTTAGCCTGGCCAGTTACTTCCATGAAATCTACACCTTGTCCCATAATTGTGTGACCGATGAGGACTGTAGGCTTGCCAGTGTTTGCGTAAGCTTTGCCTAATGCTTCCCACATTTTTTGATAATCATGTCCGTCTACTTCAATCACATTCCAGTCCGAAGCGGTAAATATTTTCACGAGATCGAGGTTCATTGTTTCTTTAATACTAGCCGTTAATTGCACTTTGTTGTAATCAATAAAAAGAATTAAGTTGTCGAGCTTGTGTTGGCGAGCGAAGTGCATTGTTTCATAAATTTCTCCTTCCTGACATTCACCATCGCCGGCAATGGCGAAAACTTTTTGATTAGTTCCATTATGTTTTTCTGCCCAAGCAAAACTTGAAGCTACGGAAACACCAATTCCAAGAGGACCAGTTCCATACCAAATTCCAGGAACGTGGCGAGTGATATGACCTTCATATACTGAGCCTATTTTGCGGAAATTCTTCACTACATCTTCTTTTGGAATGTAACCCATTTCAGCCAAAGTGCTGTAAACGGCAGGGGAGATATGGCCGTTACTGATCACGATTTTTTCACCTCCTTGAGAAATGATGTAGGAATAAACGACAGTCAAAAAGTCTATACATGAGAGAGAACCACCCGGATGACCACTTTGCGCGTTTGTTACCATTTCCAAAATTGAACGACGACAGGATTTACTGAAAGTCTGGAGAAAACTAATCTGATCTGGAGAAAGGGGAGTCGAGAGTTGTGGAATTGTCATGGTGAATCTGGCTTAATGGCTTGTTCTTGCAGCAGTTTAGCGGAAATTCCTTCGAGAGTCTACTTTTGGTTTTGGGGTGGTTGACGGACAGTAGTTTTTATGCGAGAATGCCTCTCCTGTTTTATAATTCAAATTATGTCTATAAAAGGTTTAGATGATAGTGACGTATCGAGTCCTCTGGAGTTGGATGAGACTCCTACAATTAAAGATGTACGTTGGTCCCTTGATTTTAGGGGAGCTTCTATCCCAGCTGCTTCAAAGGATCCGGAAGCAATAAAGGCGGCTCTTGGTGCTCGTTTGAGAAGAATTGATAAGGAGAGAGATAGAGATCCTTGGCTTGATACAGTGGGTGAGGTTCGCTCTATTTCCGAGAGTGTTAGAGCATTGACTGTGAATGTTGAGGTTCCAGCAGATGCAACTCATAAACTTGTTGGTGGCCTTTTTGAAGGTTCATATGTGAAAGATCCTCAAATATCTGAAGATCGTCAGGGATTTTGGGTAACTTTTGTTGAAGGTGTGCGTAAGGATAGGAGAGTGCTTACGAGTTTTGCAGATCTTGTGAAGGTTGATGGTTTTCCTGATTTGGATTTAGGAAAAATGTTAGCACCTGGTAAGACCGGTTCATACATAGGACCAAGACCTCGCAGAAAGTAAAAATAATAATTTATATATTATGAATAATGATGTTTTGACAGCAATGGATCACAATTATGATGGTTCTGAGGGAGAAGATAATGTTCCGGAGCCTGTAACTCCTCCAGCTTCTAAGTACAAAAAAGGTGATTTTGCTGCGTTTAGGTTGAGGATTCCCGGTGAAGATAGAGACCATAGAAATAAACCTAAAGGATCAAAAGGTAGAATTTTAAATCTTGAAGATCCACGTGATATATCTATTCGTAGGGCTTTAGATGCAGCTGAGATAAATAGGGAGCACGAAATTAGGAATCGTACACATTTTAGTATACGTAATACGATGCTAGAGATTGAGATTCCGGTAGGTGCTACTCATGAAATTACTAATGGTGCGCTAAAAGGAGAATTTGCAGTGGTTACGGGTAGTGGGGAAAAAGGATCTATTAAGGTTTCTCTTCTTGGGGGAAGAAGAAATGGGGCTACGGCTTTTATTATGCCTGCGGATTTGAAAAAACTATAATTTCAGCAACGCTTCTTTTGTGAGCTTTTTGCTGAGCTCGACGCCTGGTTGATCGAAGGTGTTGATGTTGAACATTTCGCCGAGGAAAGCGGTGGCGCCTTCGAAGAGCATGAATAGTGCACCGATATTTTCTTCGTTTATTTCATCGATTTTTATGGTGAAATTTGGACGGTTGTTTTTTGTCAGAGCAGAGGCTGTGGCGTCTTTTTCTATTTGAAGAAGTTGATTGAAAGTAATGTTTTTATCGAGATAATCGAGGTCTTTATTTCCTTTATGTGCCTTCGGAATTTTGAGAATAGGTTTCAATTTTTCCACTTCGATGAAGATGAAAAGTTTGTCATTTGGACCTTCATTGTAGAGTTGTAATTGAGAATGTTGATCGGTGACGCCGAGGGCATTTACAGGAGTAATTCCGACATTGACGATTTCTTGTTCGAGATTAAATTTTTTGCCGATGCTTTCAGCGAGGAGTTGGCGATACCAATCAGCCATGCGTGAAAGTTTCTGTGCGTAAGGGATCATTACGTTGATGGATTTTCCTTTTTTAGCGAGGTCGTATTGGATTTTTGCCAATTGAAAAGGAAGGTTTGTTTTAGTGTTTTTTGAAAGAAATTGATCGCGCATTTTTTTAGCGCCGGAGAGTATTTTTTCGATTTTTATATCGAGTAATGCGGCTGGCAAAAGTCCTACCGGAGTGAGTACTGAAAATCTTCCTCCAACGTTTTCTGGAATTTCAAAAGATGGAATTTTTTCTTCGTTAGCAATTTTTCGGAGTAGTCCTTTTTCTGGATCAGTAATGAAAACAAAATGTTTTTTTGGATCGAGTTTTTTCTTATTAATTTTGTTGCGGAAATAAAAATATTGAGACATTGTTTCCGGTGTAGTTCCGGACTTTGTTACTACGAGAAAAAGTGTGGTTTTGTAATCGATAACTTCTTCAGTCTCAGCCAAAACTACAGGGTCGATATTATCTAATACTATGAGTTTTTTTTCTTTGAAAAGATGCTTGAAACTTTGTTCTAAACAAATAGGACCGAGAGATGATCCGCCAATTCCGAGTAATACAAAATGTTTATATTTTTTGCGTGCAGTCTTTGCGAATTTCAAAACTGCTTTGGCAGTTTTTTTATCATCAACAATTTTGTAAAATCCTTGTTTTCTGGTTTTTACAGCTTCAATGTAGGCGCCAATATTGCCTTCTAAATTTTGTGATCCTAAATTTTTTAGGTCAAATTTAATCATTGTTTGTTTTTTACTTTCTCCCAATCGTCCATGAATTTTTTGATTCCGGAGTCGGTGAGTGGGTGATGAACTAATTGTTCGAAAACGGCTGGAGGCATTGTGCCGATGTCTGCGCCAAGTTTTGCAGCTTCGATTACATGACGTGGATGACGAATGCTGGCAACTAGTACTTTAGTTGGAAATTTATAGTTCTGAAAAATTTTCACAATGTCAGCGATGAGAGCCATGCCATCTTCAGAAATATCATCGAGACGTCCGATGAAAGGACTAATAAGTGTGGCTCCGGCTTTAGCGGCTAAAATGGCTTGTCCTGCAGAAAAAATTAAAGTTACATTTGTCTTAATTCCTTCTTTGCTTAGAACTGAAACTGCTTGAAGACCGGCAGCTGTCATTGGTACTTTTACGTAAATGTTTTTAGCCCATTTAGCGTAAGCGCGACCTTCTTTGAGCATGCCGTCTAAATCAGTACTGATTACTTCTGAGCTGATAGGACCTTTGACTACTTCAGCAATTTCTTTTATACGTTTTTCTAGAGAGACTCCTTCTTTAGCTATTAGTGATGGATTTGTAGTAACTCCATCAATAATTCCCCAAGTGGAATATTTTTTAATGTCTTCGATGTTTGCGGTGTCGAGGAAGAATTGCATAAAAGTTGGTTTAAGGCCTGTTGAATTTAATATAGGTTAATTGAAATGTAGCGGCAAGTGTTCCTTGCCGTATGCCTAAGGTGTCAGGTATATTTCATTTATGTTTTCTATTAAAAACAAATCCTCATGAAAAAATTTATTAGATTGTTACTTGTAGGAGTAATGATGCTTCAAATTAACACCACTTCTTTTGCCATAGCTGGATTGAGTGATATATCCGGTCATAAATATCAGACGGCTATTCAATATCTATATTCAAACGGTATTATCAATGGTTATTCAGACTTAACTTTTAAGCCTGATAATGAAATCAATCGTGCGGAGCTTTTGAAAATTTTAGTTGGTGGTGCTGGATATAATCCAAGTGAATTGGTTTATAAAAATTGTTTTCCTGATGTGAAAACCGAGTGGTATGCAAAATATGTTTGTTTTGCGAAAGATAAAAATTGGGTTAAGGGTTATGATGATGGTCTTTTTAGACCTGAAAAGCCTGCTATGAAAGTAGAATCAATGAAAATGCTTCTAAATTCTCAAGGTTTCCCGATTCAAGAAAGCGTTGTAGGTAAATCTATTTATAGCGATGTAGATTTTTCTAAGTGGTTTGGTCCATATATGTTTGTGGCTGAAGCTATGGATATTGTGGATATTGCCGGAAACAAATATTTGCCTATGGATTTTGTAACTAGAGGAGAAGTTAGTGATAATATTTATCGTGCGATGTTAATTCTTAAGCAACAGGTTGGTAGTTTTGATCAAGTGGTTGTCGACAAAGTGGTAAATGATCCTGTCGTGAATCCGCCAGTTGTAGATCAACAATTTGATGCTCCGGTGTTGACGGTAAGTTCAACTAATCCTAATTCCGTTTTGCTTAAATGGAATGTTCCTGTGAAAACGGGGAATAGTGCTTTGAAGTCTTATGTAGTGGAATATAAGGTGGGGAATGATGTTGATTACACCAGCTCTACTATTTCAGTGGAATATTATAACGCTGAGCTTAAGACAAATGGTGGAATAATTTTCACAAGTCTTCCTGCTACTATGTATCACTTTAGGGTGAAAGCGTTGAATACTGGTGGCGAAAGTGGTTCTTATTCCAATGTTGAAACTCTTACTACTGCACAGCCTTTAGAACCTGCAGCTCCAACTGTAGAAAAAGTTTCTCAGACATTTTCCAGTGTCACTTTGAAAGTTATTTTTCCAAAATACACTGGTGATAGTGCTTTAGATACAGTTTCAGAGAGCTTCATTAATCCTAATGATGGATCAGGCCAGTCCGGTTCTTCAGGTATTGCGGCTAATAATCTTGGGGATAGTTATACTGTTACGTATCAACTTTTTCCAGATAAAACCAAGTTGGAACAGCCTACTTATGAATTTAATTTTTGGGTAACTAATAAGAATGGACGTGTGGGAAGTAAGGTTATAGCAAAGATTGATGGACTTTCTGTGAATCCAGATAGGCCTACTGTTACTACTTCTAAAATTGCTAAAAATAGTGTTGATTTCAATGTGAAGAAGCCGGACTACTATGGTAGTAGCCCTATTACTGAATATTTTTTCAATCTTGATTCTTCTTCTAAGCCGGGAGAAAATATTTCTTCAGGTGGAAGCTATAGCAAAGCGTTTTTCGAGAATGATATGCAAGGAATTCTCTCTGTTGGGAATATGCTTTCTCCAAATACAACTTATACTATTAGTTTTTGGGTTAAAAATTCAGATGGCAGGGTGAGCGATAAGGTGACAAAAACCGTGACTACAAGCGCAAATTAATACACCATGAATGCCGTATAATAAGAAGGTTATCTATAATAAGAAGCAGATTGAAATTACTATGAATTCCGATGCGGATGCATCAGTTTTTAGTGAGATATTTCATGAAAGAGAATATAAGATGCTTGAGCCTGTAATTATGAAGGCGAAGAGTCCAATTATAGATATTGGTGCACATGCCGGAATGTTTTCAATATATTGTTCAGCACTAAATCCAAAAATGCAGATTTTTGCTTATGAGCCGGATGAGGATAATTTTTCTGCCATGAAGTATAATTTGCAACTAAATAATGTGAAAAATGTGACAGCCAAAAATGTGGCTGTCGGTGCAAAAATTGAGGAAAGGACTTTGTATATTAGTAATGACTCTCATAATCATTCTTTGCTGAGTGCTGAGGCGGCAGGTGACTTTTCCGGTGAAGAAAAGTTGGTGAACGTAGTGACTTTTGAAAGAATTTTAGAGCAGAATAGATTGGCTAGCGTGAGCTTGGTAAAGATGGATTGCGAAGGAGCTGAGTTTGAAATTTTAGAAAATTTGTCGGCTGAGGCTTTTGCCGTGGTGGAAAATTTTTATGTGGAGTGTCATCGTTATACTTATGAAATGAATCCTGATAAGTTGCGGGATATTTTTCAAAAGCATGGATTTAAGGTGGAGATGTGGTCAAACCACTATGATAAAAGAATGGGATTTATTTTTGCGAAGAGATAGGGTGTTTTATTGAGTAAAATAAGGTGAACAGCGCTTTGACTAAAGTGTATATTTATGTTATAATATATTTAAATTTATATCTAATAACAAAAACAAAATGAAGCAAAAAGGCAAAATTTTTATTGGAGTGGCGGTGGTTGCTGCTGTTCTGGCAGGGTCATATTTTCTTAATGTCGGTGGATTACAAGGTTGTATTGGTAGGGGATGCGCACAAAGATCTTCTGCTTTGAAGACTGTGCCGTTAGATTTTGCTATTACTGGTGAATCTATGGATCCAAGCAGTTCAGGCAAAGCCTATCACTACATGACGGTGTTTTTTAAGAATACTGCTCCTGTTTCTACCACGGCAGATTTGTCTTTTACTATTGATGGTAAGGAAGTGGCTCCTATGTATGCAATGGATAAGGTGAAGAATACAACTGCTTATATTTCTAATGACATACTTCTATCAAGTTTTTGTAAGGGTCATAGAATTTATGCTCCACAGTTAATGTTTATAATTGATAAAGATAACAAGATTGCTGAAAGTGACGAAACTAACAATTCAATGGCTGTTGATGCAACTACGGATTGTGTTACTACTGATGCGACAACTCGTGGAGAATTTATGCAAGGATTGGCTATTAGAATGACACAGCTGAACGGAGAGGATCTTTCTAAGTACAATAAGGTTGTTTTCTCTGATGTTCCAGCTAATTCAGTGTATTTGAGTGGTGTAGATTATTTGTATGAACATGGAGTGGTGAAGGGATATATGGATGGTAAAGTAGGTATAGACAATACTATGTCTAGGGCAGAAGCTGTTAAAATTATGGTAGCTGTTGCTGGTCTTCCTCTTGGAGATTTGAATCCTCCACATCCTTATGCTGATGTGTCTAATATAAACACTTGGTATTATCAATATATTAAGGGTGCAGTAACGAAGGATCCTACAAATATAGGAGTTACCGATGTTAAGCCTTATGCTGGTCTAAATTTTAGACCTAATGAGTCAATAACAAATATTGAAGCAAAGGTGATGATGAATGCGATTGGTAAATAGGAAAACTTTTTAAAGGAGCCCTGCTTTAAAGAGCGGGGCTCTTTTATTTGTAGGCGATAGTTTTTACAATCTGGCTTGTAGGTGTTATTCTCTCACGTAGAGTTATTTCCTCAAATTTCTCCTATGAATAAGAATGATCAAAAGTTTCTGCAGTGGCAGAAAAAATATCGCCGGTTTGTTGATTATATTGCTGCAGCTTCTTTGTATTTGAAAGATAATTATTTGTTGCGCGAGCCTTTAAAGCCGGAAGATTTTAAGCCGCGTATTTTGGGTCACTGGGGTACTGTTCCAGGACTTAATTTTATTTATTCCAATTTGAATTATTTAATTTGGAAACATAAATGTGAAATGATGTTTATTGTGGGGCCTGGGCATGGCGCGCCGGCGGTACTTGCGAATCTTTTTATGGAAGGAACGATGGGTGAATTTTATAAGGAGTTTAAAGTTGATGAAAAAGGTTTGGGAAGAATGATACACGATTTTAGCTGGCCACATACGCACTTTCCTAGTCACGTGACTCCTGGTGTTCCTGGATCTATTCTTGAGGGAGGAGAACTTGGTTATAGTCTTGCAACGGCTTATGGTGCGGTAATGGATAATCCAAATTTGATTGCTACGGTGGTTGTCGGTGATGGCGAAGCGGAGACCGGTCCTACTGCTACCGCTTGGCATAGTAATAAGTTTTTGAATCCAAAAACTTCCGGAGCTGTGTTGCCGATTGTGCATATAAACGGTTACAAAATTTCTAATCCGACACTTTACGGAACAATGAGCGACGCGGAATTAAAGGCTTTATTTACAGGTTATGGATATGAGCCAATGATTGTGAATGATGCAAAAAATCCGGATATAAAAATGATGGAGGTTTTGGAAAAAGCTTATCAACAAATTCGTGAAGTGCAGATGTTGGCGCGTAAAAAAGGAATTATTAATAAGCCAAAATGGCCGGTGATTTTATTGCGTTCACCAAAAGGATGGAATGGAATTCATGAATATCATAACCATTTGGTGGAGGGGTCTTTTCATTCTCATGGTATTCCGGTGGAACATCCAAGCGTGGATAAAGGTGCGCTTGTGGCAATTGATTCATGGCTTAAATCTTATAATGTTGAAGAGCTTGTTGATAAGAAAGGTAAGCCGAAAAAAGAACTTTTTGAATTTGTTCCGAAGTCTAAATATCGCATGGGAATGAATCGTCACACAATAGGTGGAAGTTTGTTCAAAGCTTTGAAAATTCCAAAATTGGAAAAATATGAATTGAAAATTGAAAGAAGAGGGCAGCTGATGGCAAGTAGTATTGCTCAGTCTTCAAAATTGCTACGCGATGTGTTCAAAGCTAATAAGGATAATTTTAGAATGATGTGTCCTGATGAATTTGAATCTAATAAATTAGGCGTGGTTTTCGAAGAAACAAAAAGAGCTTACATGTGGCCGATTAAAAAAACTGATGAGAATATTGCGGTGGATGGTCGTGTGATGGAGATGCTTAGTGAACACACACTTCAGGGCTGGATGCAGGGATATATTCTTACCGGACGTCATGGGATTTTTGCGACTTATGAAGCTTTTGGAATTATTATTTCCAGCATGATTGATCAATATGCAAAATTCTTGAAACAGAGTTTTAAGGTGAGCTGGAGAAAGCCTGTGGCGAGTGCAATTTATTTACTGACAAGTTTGGGTTGGAGACAGGATCACAATGGTTATTCACATCAGAATCCTAGTTTTATCTCTAACGTTTTGCAGAAACATGGAAAATTTAGTCAGCTATATTTTCCTTCGGATGCGAATAGTTTATTGGTAGCTTATGAGGAGACTTTGAAGCGCAAAAATGCAATCTGTGTAATCGTCGCAGGAAAGACTGATTTGCCGCAGTGGCTTACGTTGAAGGAAGCGCGAGAGCAGGCTAAAGCTGGTATAGGAATTTGGGATTGGGTAGGCGGAAAAGAAGCCACTGAAAGTCCTGATGTTGTGCTAGCTTCTTGTGGGGATTATGTTACCAGAGAGGCTTTGTTTGGAGTGAAGCTTTGTAAAGAATTGGTGCCGGAATTGAAGATCCGTTATGTGAATGTTTCTGAATTAACTTCGATAGGTCTTGGTGATTATTGTTCTCATGGGCAAAATTGCCTTACGAAAGAAGGACTTAATCATTACCTGACTAGAGATAGAAAAGTGATTTTTAATTATCATGGATATGTTAATGATGTGGAGCAAATTTTGTGGCCATATACCAGTTCAGAGAGGTTTATAATTCATGGTTATAAAGAAGAAGGTTCTACTACTACACCTTTTGATATGGCGGTGGCTAATGGTGTGAGTTGTTATCATGTAGCGATGGATTTGATTCGTGAAGGTGCGAAAAATAATCATGCTGTTGCTGCAAAGCGCGATGCAGTTATTGATATTTTGAGACAAAAAATTGCTGTTCATCAAGAATATATTTGTAGATTTGGAAATGATCCTGATGATATAAATAAGATGAGATGGTAAAATTTAATGATCTTACTCCGGAAGAGGAGAGAGTGATTGTCTATAAAGGCACGGAGAGGCCATTTACTGGCGAATATGAAGATTTTTATATTGAAGGCACTTATATGTGTCGACGTTGTGATACTCCTCTTTATACGTCAGATAGTAAGTTCCATTCTGGTTGTGGATGGCCGAGTTTTGATCAGGAGATTCCTGGCGCTGTGAAGAAAACTTTGGATTCTGATGGAATGCGGACGGAAATTACTTGTATGAATTGTGGTGGGCATTTGGGGCATATGTTTGAAGGAGAAAAATATACCGCGAAAAATACACGACACTGTGTGAATTCGCTTTCTTTGAAATTTGTTCCTAAGAAATAATTTATGAAAACGGAAATTGCAGTTTTTGGAGGAGGATGTTTCTGGTGTACGGAAGCTATTTTTTCAGCATTGAATGGTGTAGTTAGTGTGAAGCCTGGGTATGCCGGTGGAGATGGTTTGGATTCTGATTACGAAAGTGTTTCGACCGGCGAGACTGGGCATGCTGAAGTGATAAAAATTGAATTTGATCCGAGTGTTATTCCATATAGAGATTTATTGGATGTGTTTTTCCATACTCATAATCCTACGACGATGAATCAGCAGGGTGCGGATATTGGCACTCAATATAGGTCTATTATTTTGTATACTTCAGAAGAACAGAAGGAGGCTGCGGAAAAAGTTATTAGTGATCTAGAAAATTCCGGTGAATTTAAGGATTTTATTGTGACTGAGATTAAGCCTTTGCATGAATTTTATGAAGCAGAAGATTACCATCATAATTATTTTGCGAAGAATATAGACGCTGCTTATTGTCAGGTTGTAATTTCACCGAAGCTGACGAAGTTGAGGGAGAAGTATAAGGCTAAATTGAAGTAATTAATTCTTCTTCAGGTGATCGCGGATTTCGCGGAGAAGTTTTGTTTGTTCTATAAGCTCTTTATGTTTGTCTGAAATTTCTTTTTCTAGAAGTTCTTCCTTGGATTTTCCTTCGGAATTTTTGTGAAGATGTTTATCCAATCTTTCTCTAATTTTGTTCATTTGTTTGATGAAGAAAAATATAGAGAAGGTAACAATTAGAAAGCTTAAAATTGAATTTATAAAATTTCCATAATTTACACTAACTGCGTCGGTGGTTCCTACGGCTTCCTTGAGGGTGATTTTTAGGTTTGAGAAATCTACTCCTCCAGTTAGCCAGCCAATTGGAGGCATAATTACATCTGTTACTAGGGAAGTCACGATCTTGCCAAAGGCGGTACCGATAATGATACCTATGGCCATGTCCATGACATTTCCCTTGATGGCAAAATCTTTAAATTCTTTTAACATGTTAGTTGTTCAAATTGGTAGACTAATTCCGTGAGCTCCTCTAGAAGTTTATTTTTAACTTCTTCTGTGGGCTCTTGGTAATTCAATCCCGTGGCTATGCCAAATTGTTTCTGGGCTAGGACGTTGACTTGAGTTTTGAGTTCTTTTGCTTTGTCTTTTGTTTGTTCGTCTCTTAATGATTGTTGTAATCTCAATCCTAAAACTGTAAGTCTTGTGGCAAAACATGCTAGCCAAGTATTGCCGCTGCTTCTTTCGATTTCATCTGTTATTCTAGCGGTAATTTCTTCCTTAATAGCTGCTTTCCTTTCTTCTGAACTTGGGATTGATTCACCCATCTTTTAAATATTAGCGATTTTCTTTTTTCTCTCTCTTTTCTTTTCTTTTTTCTGCTAATGTTTTTTGTGGTTTTTTTCTTTCTTCTGTTTGATTGAATTGTTCGCGACCGTGAGCCATAGAATTGGGGTTATGGTTTGTGCTTGGATTATAGCATTAAATATCAGGAAGTTTAATCTTTATTCATTAGGTTCGATATGTATGAGAATGTGTCCTAATTCCGGAATTTCTTCCTGAAGTTTGTCTTTGAGTTTGTGGGCCAAGGCATGACCTTCTTTTACTGTGATGTTGGCATCTACTACTGCGTGGAGGTCTACGTGGTATTTCATTCCTGTTTTGCGAATTAGGCATTTTTCTGTGTCGACAATGCCTTCAACCTTTTTGGAAACTTTTCTGATGTCAGCTTCAACGTCGTCATATAAATTTTCGTCCATTATTTCTCCAAGGGCAGGTCTAAAAATTAAATAGCTGTTGTAGAGGATGAATCCTGAGGCAAAAAGTGCGGCCCAATCGTCTGCAACTTCATATCCTTTTCCTCCCATCAACGCTATTGAAATTCCTATAAATGCGGCAACTGATGTTAGTGCGTCACTTCTGTGATGCCAAGCGTCTGCTTTGAGTGAAGAGCTTTTTGTTTCTTTGCTTTTTTTGAGAACAAGTCTGTAGGAAATTTCTTTCCAAATAATAATTGCGGCAAGAAATATTAGCGTCCAAGCTTTTGGTAATTCGTGAGGAGTTTGGATATTTTTAATACTTTCGTAGGCGATGATAGTGGCGGAAGTGATGAGAAACCCGACGACTATAAACGTAATTAATGGCTCAGCACGGCCATGTCCGTAAGGATGATTTTTGTCGGGTGGTTTACAGGAGTATTTAATGCCAAACCAAACTAGGCATGATGAGAAAACGTCAGTGGTGGATTCAATGGCGTCAGCGATAAGAGCATAGGAGTTACCAAAGAAACCAGCTAGCCATTTTACTAGAGCTAGGCCTATGCTTCCGGCAATGCTGAAATAAATAGTACTAATGGCTTTTTGTTCGTTGGTGATTTTTGTCATCCCTGAGAGTTTAGCACTAAGGTGAGGAATGGGCGAGTGTCATGAATAATCTTGGTTCACCGTCTCCGAAGCGATTTTCTAGGCGTGATTTTATAATGAAGCCAGCATCGGTGTAAATTTTGAGAGCGGCTTTGTTTTCTGGATGAACAAAGAGCGAATAATGTTTAGCATTAGTTGTTTCCAGGGCTTTATTAAAGGCAGCTTTGGCTATTCCTTGGCCTTGAAATTCTGGAAGAATGACGAGTCCGTTGAATTCAATATTTCCGTCAGGTTCGATGAGGTATGAAACAAATCCAGCTTTTTTTGTTTCAATTACAATGAAAAAAACAGAGTTTTTAGTGATGTCGTGGAGAATTTCTGCTTTATCAACTCTTGGGGCGTATAGTTTTCTGTCCGAAGTTTTTTCTATTTTCTCAATTGTTTCCCAATCGGCGATTGTGGCTTTTTGGAGGGTGAAGTTGAGCATGGATTTATTTTAATCTCTTCCAAAGTTTTATTCCAAAGTAAATTGAAACAAAAAGAAAAATGATAAAAATTGCAGGGTGAATTATATAGGCAATATTTTCCCACTTTTGGTTCGCTGTTTCTAGGGTAAAAATTGGATCAAAAATGAAAGCTACTATCTGGACAAATGCCAGATAGCAGCTAAATACAATGTATAAACTAAATACTATATATTTTTTCATTGAGGGTAACTTTATTCCTCCTTCTTTTTATCCTTCTCGTCTACCACTTCAGCCTCTACTGGTTCGTCGGCTTTCTTGTCTTTGTTGTAGACTTTTACGCCGTCGTCTTCAGGAGTTGCTCCAGCAGCTGCCGCGTTCGCGTCAGCGCCTGCAGCAGGGCCAGCGTTCTTGTACATTTCAGCACCTACCTTCTGAATTTCATCGCTGAGTACGTCGTAGGCTTTGTTGATTTCTTCAACTTTAGCATCTTTGTTTTCCAAAACTTTCTTCAAGTCTGCGATCTTGTCTTGTACTGGTTTTTTGATAGCTTCGCTTACTTTTTCGCCGGCGTCTTTCAAAGTTTTTTCAGATTGGAAAATGAGAGATTCAGCTTTGTTTTTTACCTCGATCATGTCTTTCTTTTTCTTGTCTTCTTCGGCAAATTTTTCAGCTTCCTGTTTCATCTTAGCAATATCGTCTTTGCTCATATTGCTGCTTCCAGTGATAGTAATGTGTTGTTCTTTTCCAGTTCCTTTGTCCTTCGCTTTTACATTCAAAATTCCGTTTGAATCGATGTCGAGAGTCACTTCAATTTGTGGTACTCCACGAGGTGCAGGTGGAATTCCATCAAGAGTGAATTTACCAAGATCTTTATTGTCAGCAGCCATTGGACGTTCACCTTGAGTAATATGTACTTCTACAGAAGGTTGATTGTCAGCAGCAGTTGAGAACACTTGAGATTTGCTTGTAGGGATAGCGGAGTTTCTTTCAATCATTACAGTGCTCACACCACCAAGAGTTTCGATACCAAGTGAAAGGGGAGTAACGTCCACGAGCAAGATGTCTTTTACGTTGCTGTCTCCTTGCAAAATTCCTCCTTGGATACCGGCACCAAGAGCTACTACCTCATCTGGATTTGCTCCACGAGTTGGCTCTTTACCGAAAATTTCTTTTACTTTTGCTTGAACGGCTGGCATACGAGTAGAACCACCAACGAGAATTACTTCGTCGATATCGCTCTCAAACAAGCCAGAATCTTTCATCGCCTTGCGGCAAGGTTCTTCACAAGCATTGATAAGATCAGCAGTAAGATCTTCCAGTTTTGAACGGCTCAACTTTGTCTCGAAATTTTTAGGACCATTAGCATCCATAGTTAAATATGGAAGACTGATAGTTGTTTCGTGAAGTGCTGAAAGCTCAATTTTGGCTTTCTCTGCAGCTTCTTTAATACGTTGAATTGCGAGCTTGTCTTTTGAAACATCGATTCCTTGTTCCTTTTTAAATTCAGCAATAATCCAATCCATAACTTTTCTATCGAAATCATCACCACCTAATTGAGTGTTACCATTTGTAGATTTTACTTGGAATACTCCTCCACCAATTTCAAGAATTGAAACATCGAAAGTACCACCTCCTAGGTCGAATACCGCAATTTTTTTGTCGCCACCTTTTTTGTCTAGACCGTAAGCTAGGGCAGCTGCAGTAGGCTCATTGATAATTCTTTTAACGTCGAGACCGGCAATTGCACCAGCGTCTTTTGTGGCTTGTCTCTGAGCATCGTTGAAGTAAGCAGGAACAGTGATAATTGCCTCTTTTACTTCGTATCCGAGAAAAGCTTCAGCATCTGCTTTTAATTTCTGGAGAACCATTGCGGAGATTTCTGCTGGTGGTCTTTCTTTGCCATCAAGCACGATTTCTACTTCACCATTTTTTCCTTTCACACATTTGTAAGAAACTTTTTTAATGTCTTCTTCACACTCGTCGAATTGACGACCGATAAAACGTTTAGCGGAATAAATTGTGTTGTCTGGATTTGTTGCAGCCTGATTTTTTGCGGCTACACCGATACGGCGTTCACCGTTTTTAATTGCTACAACTGAAGGAGTTGTACGACCACCTTCTACGTTCGCGATTACGATAGGTTCGCCACCTTCCATAACGGATACGCAGGAGTTTGTAGTACCAAGATCGATTCCAATGATTTTTGCCATATTATATTTAGTTAACTTTTAAAAATGTTAGCACTCTGAATTATAGAGTGCTAACAAAAAGTGGTCAAGAGAAATTTGAATATTTATTGCTGAGGTGCTGCTCCTACTATGGTGGCGATTGCTGCAATTGTTATGATACTTATTACTATTATGGCAGCCCAGAATTCGGATATTTTTAATTCCTTTTCTACAGTTTTAAGGCTTCCAAAACCTACAAATTTACTAGGGTATATTTTTACTGCTTCGTGAACCATTTTAATACAGGTCTCGTCCATGGTTGTTAATGGGACGCGGATGAATTTTTGTTTACCGTCTTTATTGTAAGTGATCATCATTTGAGCAAAGCGACTTTTTGGCATTTCACTCAGATTCTTATTAAGTATTGGTTTTCCATTGTACCCATTTGCCGCTATTGCTCCACCTATCATTCCTCCCAAAGCTTGTCCTACAGCTACTTTTGCTATATCGGTAAAGCCAAGACCAATTCCTATTATATCTTGTGATGGAATAGTTTTTCCTTTGTAGGAAATCATTTCTTTCGTAATGTCGATGTTTACGTTAACGAATACCTGTTTGTAGTTGAAATTTGTCATGTTAATTTGTGTGGGGAAAATTAATTATTCGCCGTTTCCTACTTTTACTTTTGCGTGTCTGATGACGCGATCGCCCAGCATGTAGCCTTTTTCTAGTTCTTCTACTACTGTGTCTTTTGGTCCAGGACCTTGAGCTAGGGCTTCGTGAAGATCTGGATTAAATGGTTGATTGAGAGATTCAATTGGTTTCATTCCAGAGTCATTCATTACTTTGTGTAATTGAGCAGAACACATTTCAATTCCTTTAAACCATTCTTCCGCACCTGCCGGAACGTGTTGTTTGGCTCTATCTAGATTATCAGTGATTGGAATTAATGAACGAATGAGATCTACGTTGGCCATAGTAATAATGACACGACGCTCATCGTCTTGTCTGCGTTTGTAATTTTGAAAATCGGCCATAGTACGTTTTGCAAGCTCAGTCATTTGCTCAAGTTCTAAACGAAGGTTTGTTTGTTCGTCGTTAGCGCCTTGAGTGGCTGCTGCTTCTTCTTTTGCCGCTGCTTGTTTTTGAGCGTCTGCTAATTTTTGTGCTAAATCGTCAATTGGTTGGTCCTGATTGTTTTGATCGTCCGCCATAATTATTTGTTATTTAAAAGTTTCTTAATTTCTTCTAGTAATACGATATTGTAAGCATAATCCATACGTTTTGGGCCGAGGATTCCTATGTATCCTTTGAATCCATCGTCTTCATATTTTGTGACGATGATGCTGCAGCTTAAGATTTGTGGAAGAATATTTTCTTCACCAATAAAAGTGCGAACACTATCATCTACTTCCAGTGTCGCAAGGGTATTAATGAAATTATTGCTACGTTCCAATACTTCCATTACCTCGCTGGCATTTACGCTATTTTGTGAAAATTCAGGCTGGCGAAGAACGTTCGACATGCCCAAGAAAAATGTGTGTGGATTGTCAGGAGTTGTAGCAAAGCTCACTGCATTTGTAGCGCGAGCGATGATAGAAACGGCGTCGTAAAGTCTCTCTCTTACCTTGTCGGCGCGATATTTTGCACGAACGCTGCTTAGGGCTTGGATGGCTTCTAGACGAGCTTTTTTATAGTCGGCCATTTCGTCGACAAATAGTCTGTAGCCTTTGTCTGTAGGAATACGGCCGGCGGAAGTGTGAGGTTGATAAATATAACCTTCTTCTTCCAAGGTCATCATGTCATTACGAATAGTAGCAGGGGATACGTGGAACTGGTAGCTCACTAAAATTGTGTTGGAGCCAACAGGTTCTGCAGTCTCAACAAAATGATTGATAATGGCTTGTAGAACTTTTTTCTTACGATCTTCAGACATAGTGACAATGGTTAGCACTTCACATTATATAGTGCTAAAAAACACCTGTAAAGTGTCCTTTTCTTTTACATTTTGTCTCCAACGATTTTTACTAGGTCTACTAAACGGTTGCTGTAGCCCCATTCGTTGTCGTACCAAGAAAGCACTTTTACCAATGTGCCACCAATTACTTCTGTGGAGAGCGCGTCGAGAATAGAAGAAAGTGGGCATTTTTTGTAGTCCATTGAAACTAGTGGTTCATCGCTATAGCCGAGGAAACCGCTCATGTGATTGCCGGCGGATTCTTTCATTTTTGCATTTACTTCGTCTACTGTTGTAGCTTTTTTGACTACGCAAGTAAGATCTACGAGAGAAACTGTAGGAGTAGGAACACGTATAGCTAGGCCATTTAATTTCCCTTTCATTTCTGGCATAACTTCGCCGATTGCTTTAGCTGCACCAGTGGAAGTAGGAATCATGGAGAGTCCGGCAGCGCGAGCGCGACGGAGATCGGAATGTGGAAGATCTAGAATTCTTTGATCGTTTGTATAAGAGTGAATAGTAGTCATAAGTCCGCTTTCAATTCCGAAATTATCATTGAGAACTTTTACTATAGGGGCTAGACAGTTTGTTGTGCAGGATCCGTTGGAGATAATATTATGGTTTGATGGATCGTATTTTTCGTCATTTACTCCGAGTACGACAGTAAAATCAACTCCTTTACCAGGGGCGCTGATGATGACTTTTTTAGCGCCGGCTTTGATGTGTTTTTCTGCGCCTGCGCGATCGGTGAAGAACCCCGTAGATTCAATTACTAGATCAACTCCCATATCTTTCCATGGTAATTTTTCCGGATCTTTTTCACTGAGAACTTTGTATTCTTTGCCGTCTACATAGATGCTGCTGTCTTTTGCGATTACGTGTGCATCGAGCACGCCATAATTTGAATCATATTTCAGAAGGTGAGCGAGAGTTTTTGCGTCTGTAAGGTCATTTATCGCTACGATATCAAAATAATTTTTCAGGAGGTTTATGTGGAAAACTTGTCGACCGATGCGTCCGAATCCGTTGATGGCAACTTTGAGTTTCATATTAGAAGGGTTATATTTTCTGGCACAGTATAAAGGCTTGGTGTTATTTTTTTCAATGAAGGCTTGTTCACAAGGTCTCTTATTTGTGTTATAATTAGGATTAGATGTAATTAAATTTTTTTGTATGACTTTTGCTCCAGAAGATGCTGGTTTTGATCCAGAGTATAGGGATTTCGAAGATCATGGAGTTCGTGAAATTCAAATTCCTTCTAGATTTGCTACTGCGGAAGAGTTTATTGCAAGTGTAGGTGCTAGTAGTAGAACTGAGTTTGGTTCTCCTATATATTTTGGTAAACCTGATGGCTCAAGAGTTTTGGTTGATTTGAATAAAGTGAATTGGGAAGAGGTGAGACATCTTCGTGGGGAGTCAGAGCCTACTGGAACGGTGGCTGCTTTGAGAAAACATGTTAAACGTATTAGTGGGGCTTTTGGTCTTTAAGTTGTGTTTTATGAAAACTTCTAAAGCTGTACAGGAAGGTTTGGTTGCCGCTGTGGATGTCTTGCATGCCGGTGGTGTGGTGATGCATCCGACGGAGACTTGTTATGGTTTTGCGGTGGATGTGGGGAACGCTGAGGCTCTTGAGAAATTGTATAAACTGAAAGGGCGTGATGCGAATAAGCCGGTGAGTATTATGGTTGCAGATTTGGAAATGGCAAAAAAATATGGTGAATTTTCTCCTAAGGCATTGGAATTGGCGGAGAAGTATTGGCCAGGTCCGCTGACTATATTGGTTCCGCGATCGTTGAATTTACCGGAGAATTTTAATAAGGGTCAGGAGTTTGTAGGAATTAGATGTCCGAGTCATGAATTTTCAAGAGAATTGGTGAAAGCTTTTGGTTCTCCACTCACTACGACTAGTGCAAATCTTTCAGGTGAGCCTCCTCTCTATAATGCTGAGGTTGGGGGATTTGGTGAATTAGCGAAAGAAATTGATCTTGTAATTGATGGTGGTGAAATACCTTTGAATAAACCTTCTACGATTGTGAAAGTAGTGGGAGGTAATGTTGAAGTTATTCGTCAGGGAAACTTGGAGATTTAGAAAAAATAGTCCCACAACCCGAGTATGGATCCAAATCCAGCAGCAATTAAAATTGCAGATATTAGGCTTCCGCCTGTAACGATGAGTGTGATTTTCCAATAGCTCATTCCAAGAATGTAGGCCATGATTCCTCCTGTTACGTTTCCGCTACCTGGGAGTGGTGTAGCTATAAAAAACATTATTCCCCAGGCTCCGTATTTGTGGAAGCGGTGAAATTTTTCTTGGCGAGTCTTATTGAAAATGTTTTCCATGAGGTTATCGAATCGAGTCGATTTTTTGCGAAGGAAATTGGAAAGTGGCCCAAGTGCGTAAAGAATCATTAGTGCGGGTATGATGTCTCCTAATAGGGCGAAAAAGACAACATTTAAAATTGGTAGTCCCATTCCCATGCCTAAGGGTATGGCAAGTTTGAGGTTAAGGTAGGGCGTCATTCCAGCAAGGAATATTTTTAGGTATGGTGACATATTACTTAGGTGAGTGGATTCATTAAACTATGAAAACAGGTCTCGGTAAAGGCTCATTTCAAAGAAGGGGTGTTCAAAAAAGGTAGACAACAGAAATATTTTTGTTCAAGGAGAAGTGGAAGATGGAAATTTTCTCTGTTCTAGGCCATAAATCCAGTACCTGCCGCATTGGTGTATATATTTTTTATACCAACTTTGAATAAGGATCTTGACCATATCTGAGTTATTGTCTATTTTTAGAGTCAAGTTGGGTGTAAAAAAGTTATACACACCGTGTGCACAACTTTTGAACACGAGATCCTTGATCCGATAAGATTTTCCTTTAATTCAAGCCAAGATGGAGCATGTGTCAGTATTGAAAAATGATGTGCAAAAGTACTTAGAGCTAGAGGCTGGAGACGTGGTTGTGGATGCTACCTTGGGTTTAGGCGGACATTCGCTGGATATTCTGAAGAAAATTGGTGAAAAAGGGGTTTTGATGGCGTTTGAACAAGATGAAAGAAATTTGAAAGAAGCGAAGGAGAGACTGAAGGATTATAAGAAGCAAACGGTTTATTTTAATGATAATTTTCGTTACTTAAAAAGTAGGGTTACTGGTGCCGGACACAAAAAAATTGATGCAATTCTGTTTGATTTGGGTTTGTCTTCACCTCATGTGGACGATGCGGAGAGAGGGTTTTCCTTTATGAAGGAGGGTCCGCTCGATATGCGTTTTGATCAGAAGAATAAGCTGACAGCTGAAATAGTTATCAATACTTATCCTGAGGAATTACTCGCAAACGTTTTCTACAATTATGGTGAAGAGAGAATGTCCCGCAAATTGGCTAGAGCGATTTGCACAGATAGAAAGGACAAACCTTTTACTTCCACTACTCAGCTCGCTGGGCTTATCGAAAGAGTTCTAGCAGTGAAGAAGCATGGAAAGGTGTTTAATCCGG
Source organism: Candidatus Peribacteria bacterium (assembly GCA_943357285.1). GTDB lineage: Bacteria > Patescibacteriota > Gracilibacteria > UBA1369 > LOWO2-01-FULL-3 > JACRIB01. The sequence goes on from CALRGJ010000001.1 coordinate 195,446, forward strand.
CGGCAAGAATTTTTCAGTCGATAAGAATAGAAGTTAATGATGAGATGAACGTTTTGAAAGAAGCATTGTCTCAGGCGATGGAATTGCTCGATATAGGAGGTCGCATTGTCATTATGTCTTATCACTCACTTGAAGATCGTATTGTTAAACAGTTCTTTAAGAATTTGGAACGTCCACCTGTGAAGTCACAGGAATTGTCGATTTATCAGAATTACGATGATCCGATTGTGGAAGTTCTCACAAAGAAACCAGTAGTACCTACAGACGCAGAGATTGCGCAAAATACTAGAAGTAGAAGCGCAAAACTCAGAGCTTACAAAAAAATAAAAGAATACACTCCTGAACCGGTAGAAGCAGAGTGGTCCAAGTAGGATCACAACCCTCAGAATCAGTTCCTCAAACTGACCTGAGATCACCCCTCTCATTCCTAACCATTTCAAATGTCACAACTCATCCTTAATCGCGGCGACTCTTTCCAAAAAAACATCCTCACAAAGATTCTCCGTAATTTCCAGATGGGTCCTTATTTATTGGTTTCTTCTTTGGTTTTGTTCGTGGCTTTGGTTACCGTGGTCACTTTGATGTTTTCTACAAGACAGGTTACTAAGGGTTATGTTTTAGATAGATTGGAGACTGAACATCAGAATCTAATTAAATCTAGTGAGGCTAGTAATATGAGGATTTCCCAGGCTAAATCATTGAGCAATATTCAAAACTCTCCAAAGGTTCGCACGATGAGAAGACCGGACACTTTAGTTTACGTTCAAACTCAGACAGAAATTGCTAGTAGGTAGAAAAATAGGGTTTTAGTAATAAATAATTGAACTTTGTTCGGTTTTCTTGTAGTATTCAATCAAGAAAGGGCAATTTATTCACTAAAGTAAATTTTATGAAAGATCCAATGCGATTTTTTAGGGACCGCTACTATTCTCCTGGAGAAATGGCTCGTCTACGTCAGATTGTTCGTAAGAGTGGAACAACAATGATTCTTCCTTATGATCAATTTATTGAACACGATAATCGTCATGTGGATCCAAATCCTATGGCTGCAGATCCAGATTATATCTGTAATCTCGCAGTTGAAGGTGGATATAATGCTGTGGCAATTCACTATGGTTTGGCAAAAAGGTATTGGACTAAATTAGCGGGCGCAGTGCCGCTTCTTTTAAAAATAAATGGAAAAACTTCAATTCCAGCTCAGGATAATCCTCTCAGTGTACCAACTGCTTTCGTAGAAGATGCGGTGAGAATGGGTGCTGTGGCTGTGGGGTATACTTTGTACTATGGTTCTCCAAGACAAGATGAGGATTTGCCTCAATTGGCTAAGGTAAGAGCAGAATGCGACAGATTTGGAATGCCACTTATCGTTTGGGCTTATCCAAGAGGTGAGTACGTAGAGAAGAAAGGTGGAAAAGAATCCAGCTACTTAATTGAATCTGCTGTGAGAATGGCGGTGGAAATGGGAGCAACAGTAATTAAAGCAAATCTCCCTGTGGCTACAAAAGTTCCAGGATATTTTGAGAATAAAGATGTACCTGAATATTACAGAAAAGTAGAAAAAGAATTACAGGCTATGGATGCTAAGGCTCAGAAATGGGAACGCGCAAAACGTGTAGTGGCTGCGGCTCAAGGAGTGCCAGTACTATTTAGTGGAGGCGATAAAGTGAGCGATGAAGAATTGGAGGAGAATGTAAATGCTTGTCTTGATGCTGGATGTTTCGGATTTATTTTCGGACGAAATATGTGGAAGAGAGAAGAAAAGAAAGCTCTCGAGTTGAGCGAGAAATTCCAGGCAATGCTCGACAAGAACGTAAAAAAATAATTTTAATCACATACAGTTATGCCTATCAAAATTGCTATCAATGGTTACGGTCGTATCGGAAGAGGACTTCATCGTCTACTTGTAGATTGTGATGATATTGAGTTGGTAGCGATTAATAGTGGTTCTGATGCGGAGTCTCATGCTTATCTTTTGAAGTATGATTCTTTGTATGGCAAATGTAATGCTGATATTAGTGTGGATGGAAAAGACCTAGTGGTAAACGGTAAGAAAACTGCTGTTTATCAAATTCGTGATCCTAAAGATTTGGATTGGAAAAAGCATAAAGTTGATATCGTAATCGAAGCGACCGGTAAGTTTACCGAGATGGAAGATGTGCAGAAACATTTACACGCTGGGGCGAAAAGAGTGCTTGTGACAGCACCTTGTAAGGATGAGGCAATTCCAAATATCGTGATGGGTGTGAATGATGAAGAAGTTGATTTGGATAAATTTAAAGTAGTTTCCAACGCTTCGTGTACGACAAATTGTCTCGCGCCGGTGCTGAAAGTTCTTCATAAAGAATTTAAGGTCGAGAAGGCTTTTGTGAATACGATTCACGCTTTTACTTACACTCAAAATTTATTAGATAATTCTAATCCTGAAGATTTCCGCCGTGCTCGTGCGACGACTGAGTCCATCATTCCTACAACTACCGGAGCGATGAAAGCGATTAGTCGTGTGATTCCGGATCTTGCCGGTAAGGTGGATGGAATGGCTTTCAGAGTGCCACTTCCTACTGTGTCCTGTATTTATTTGGTGGCAAAATTGGAGAAGGATGTGACTGTGGAACAAGTAAATAAAATGTTTAAGAAATATGAAGAACATGAACTTTCTGGAATTCTAGGAACTTCTAGCGAGCCTTTGGTTTCTATCGATTTCAAAGGTGATGAGCGATCTTCAATTGTGGATTTGCCAAATACAAAAGTACTTCCAGGAGGTTACGTCCAGGTCATGGCTTGGTACGATAATGAATGGGGATACATCTGTCGTGTACTTGATTTGATTAGGTGGTTTGCGGCGTAGGCAGACATTTAGTGAAACTATTTTTAGAATTTCAACGTATTAACTATTAGTCATGAAAAATATTAAAAATTATTTGGAGGGTTTAAGCGTAGATAAAGAACTTATTGGCGTTTTCTGCTCTTTAGCTGAAGCAGTTAAGAAAATTTCTGTGGCTGTGCGTACTGCGAATACCGGTAAGGTGGGTACTACTAATTCTTATGGAGAGGAGCAGGTAGCTCTTGATGTGCTTTCGAATAATTTGATGATTGATGAATTGAAGAAGAATGCGAGCGTGGGATTAATTGCTTCTGAAGAATTACCTGATGAAGAAAAGATTGGAGAAGGTGAATTTGCTTTGGCATTTGACCCTTTGGATGGTTCATCTCTAGTAGATGTGAATTTCTCTGTGGGTACGATTGTGGGCGTGTATAAGGCAAAATCTTTTATGGGAATCAATGGTGACGAGCAATTGGCGGCGATGGCGGCAGTGTATGGTCCGAGGACGACAATTTTTCTTACTGTAAAGAAAGGCGTGGCTCATTTTATTCTAAACAATGAAGGAGAATTTATTTTAGAGAAAGATAATATTCAGATTGGAGAGGGAAAATATTTTGCTCCGGGAAATCTCCGAGCTTGTGTGAATAGACCGGATTATTTGGAATTGGTGAATTATTGGATTAAGGAAAAATATACTTTGAGGTATTCCGGCGGAATGGTTCCGGATGTTAATCATATTTTATTAAAGGAGAAGGGAGTTTTCGCTTATCCTGGACATAAAGACGAGATTAATGGTAAACTACGTCTCCTTTTTGAATGCGCCCCGATGAGTCTAATCATGGAGCAGGCTGGAGGAGCGAGTAGTGATGGTAAAATGAGGATTTTAGAAAAGGCTCTGGAAACTTTGGAGCAGAGGACTCCTATTTTTATCGGTAGCAAGGTTGAAGTGCAGAGATGTTGTGATGTTTTGAATAAATAATTGGATAAACTAATCTGAATGGCAGAGGAAAAAGATAAAATGAAGGAATCTGAATTGGAAGCTTTAGTCTGTTCAGCCCAAGAGGGTGATCAGGATGCTTTTGCGAAAATTTACGATAACTTTATAGATCAGATTTATCGTTATGTTTATTATCGTGTACAAGGTGAAGATGTGGAGGATATTGTGGAAACGGCTTTTTTGAAGGTTTGGGAGAATCTCAAACAGTATAAACCTCAGCAGAAATCTTTTTCAGCTTGGGTTTTCAGGATTGCTCATAATTTAGTGATTGATCATTATCGTGCTGCAAAAGATAAGGCCTACGAGGAATTAAACCCTGATTTGCCGGATCTAGATCGTTTACATCATCCAATTAAAATTACTCAGGATAGGTTTGATAATGCGGTTTTAAAGAAGGCGATGGTTAAATTGAAAAAGCAGTATCACGATATTATTCTTTATAAATTCGTGAATGAATTATCTAATAGTGAGATAGCGGAGATTTTAGGTAAAAGTGAAGGAAGTTTGAGAATTTTACAGTTCAGAGCTTTGAAGGCTTTGAAGAGGGAATTGGAGGATTTAGGAGTGACGTATTAATTTATAGTAACAGAAGCCATTTTTTATCGTTTTAATCAGAGGATGGACCCAATAAACACAAAATCAGGACTCGAGGAATTAATGGCTAGACTAGAATCTAGTGCTAAGCCAAATCTCGATTCTGCTCGCAAGGATGCCATGAAACAGCGTCTTATGAGTAAAATAAAACTGAGTTCTCATCAGCAAGTTGACCATTCAATTTTCTCTTTGGTTGGTGCGGTGAGGGTTTTAGCTGAAAAGGTGGAATTGAGTGCTGTGAAGAAGGCGGAGATGAAAGAGAGAATTATGGAAAGGATAGAGCAAGCCCCACAAACAAGTTTCTTCTTCTCAAATTATTTCAGTATGATGAAGAGAATGGTTAGCGCTACGCTGATATTAGCTATTTCTTTTGGAATGCTTTCTTTCTTGAGTGTGGATACTTATGTGGTTAGCGCCGGGACTTTTACAACTTTAGATTCTTTCAAGGGTGATGTCTCAATTCAACGTTCCCAGAGTTTAATTCCTGCAAATGTGGGAATGGCTTTGATGGAAAATGATAAGTTGATTACTGGAGCTAATGGTTCTGCGGAGATTCGCTATTTTGATAATAGCGTTAGTAGAATGTCTAATAACACTGAGGTTCAGATTAATAAATTGGTAAGTCCGAATGATAATTCAGTGAATACTTATGTTGAAGTTTCTTTAGTTGAAGGACAGGTTTGGTCCAGAGTTTTGAATTTAGTGGAATCTGATTCTTCCTTCGTGGTTAAGGCTAATAATGTTTCTGCTGCCGCTAAAAAGGCGGCTTTCAATGTGGAAATTAATAATGGAAAAGTGGAAATTGGTGTATTTAATCATGCTGTCTCTATTAATGCTGCAGGTAAAACCGAGCAAATTTTGAGTGGAGAAAAGTTGGTTGTGGATGAGGGACCTAAAGGTGTATCTCAATTGAAATTGGCTGAAAGGGATTCAGGATGGGTAAAGGAAAATATGCAAAATGATCATGCTTATTTGACTCAAGTTGAACAACGTTTGATTGAGGCTAAGAGGAAGGCTGTTGGATTAAATGATGCCGGGGAAGTTTCTTATATTAATTCTTTAAGAGAAGATGCTTTATTGTTTTTGACTTTTGATGATGTTAAAAAGAAAAAATTTGATTTGGATTTGGCGGAAAGAAATTTTATTGCTGCTCAAGTTAAATTGAATGATCCTAATATTCTTGAGGCTGATAAAGCCGATGCTCAAGCTGCAATGCAGAAGTTTGGAGATAAATTGAAAGGTTTTTATCAGATGGTTGCGGAGGTGGAGCACACTGATAAGGCTTATGCTGAAGAACTAAGAAACTATGTGGATTCGAAAGTTTTGGTTCAGAAAAAAGATTTGAATATGGCTTTGCCTGACAGTCCGAACTATTTGGCTAAAAATATTTTGGATGATGCTCAGCTTGTTGGTACAGATAATCAAATAGATAAATTGAGATTAAAAGTGGATCAGGCTGCTGATAAATTGGCTGCGGCTGAGGATGCGAGAGATTCCGGAAGAAATGAATTGGCCAATAAAGCTGTAGATGATTACAAAAAAGATATTACCGGCGTGGTTTTGATGATTGATAATTTGCCTAAAGATGCTCCTGCGGTTAAGGATGAGCTTGCGCTTAAAGTGTCTGATAACATAGATCTTTTGAAGGCAATTAATGTAGTTCCTACTCAACGTGTTGTGGAGTTGGAACAAATTGTGAAACCGGTTGTAGAAAAGGATATAATTATTCCTGCCGCTATAGTTAGTGTTCCGGCTGAAACTATTACAGAGACAGAGGCTGTGGAACCAGTGGAGATTGTAGACGCGGTGGATACAGCAAATACTACAGAAGTTGTGGATGGTCCTTATGGAGTACAGATGGAGGGCGATAAACCTTTGCCTCCTCTATTTCAAGATGTTCAATAGTCCAAGGATTGTTCCGAAGGCTCCCATGATTCCTCCAATGATCCAGAATCTCATAACGATGGTCCATTCTTGCCATCCGCATTGTTCAAAGTGATGATGAATTGGAGCTATTTTAAATACTTTTCTTTTAAGGAATTTTTTTGAAGTAAGTTGGATTATTACAGAGAGAGCTTCAATTACAAACATAAATCCTACAATAGGTAAAATGAGTCCTTGATCTGTGAGCATGGCTATTACTCCCAGGGTTGCACCGAGGGCTAATGATCCTGTGTCTCCCATGTAGAACTTTGCAGGAGGGACGTTGAACCAAAGGAAGGCTAAATTTGCGCCTGCGATGACCGCACAGAGGGCGGAAAGTATAAGTAGACCTTTGGAGTAGGCTAGAACACCGAAGCTGCCAAAAGCGAGAATTAATAGTCCAGCGGCAAGACCATCTAGTCCGTCTGTGAAATTTACAGCATTCGCTGTGGCAATAATAATGAAAACGAAAACCGGAATATACCAAATTCCGAGATAAATTTCTTCAGCTCCTGGAATTGGCATTTTGATTGAGTCAAAGCCAAGTTTGCTATAAAACCACCATGCTCCAGCTAAGCTGAAAACAAGTTGCCAAAAGAATTTCCACTTTGCGCTGAGGCCTTTGTGTTTGCCTATACCGCGAACATTGATGTAGTCATCTACAGCTCCAAGAATTCCACAGGAAACCAAAGTGAAGAGGGGAATCCAAGTTTCTTTTCTGTTGAAGAGAGATTGATTAAAGATGCCAAATTTATGTAATACTGCGGAGATAATTACTACAAAAATAATTGTACCCCAAATAAGCAGTCCACCCATCGTAGGGGTACCGCTTTTTTTTGCGTGGAGTTGATTAAAGATTGTGGACTTTTCACCACTGAGGGCGTTTTCACGGAGTTGTTTGCCAATGCGGAATTTCAATAATTGATTGTGAAACCAAGGAGTTAAAATCATGAAGATTATGAAGGCGAGAGTGCCTGAGCTTACAATTAAAATTAAATCTTCAATGATTGTGTTTAGGGAGGAGTTGATCATGTTTATTTGTTAGGCCATGTAAATGCTCTAAATGTCCAGTCTATGAGAATTTTTGATTCCCCGAAACGATCTGGACTATTTAAGACGACGGTCACTATTTCGTGTCCGTCTTTGTTTTCAGCTATAGCAATAAGGCAACGTCCGGCATCATCTGTTGTTCCTGTTTTTAAACCATTAATTTTCAAGTAACTTCCTAATAATTTGTTTGTTGATTCTAATTTGTGAGTGTAGTTTCCGTTTACCGAGCGCACTTCAGTATCTTTTATTTTAGCGATTTTTTTAATTAGAGGGTTGTGATAGAGGTATTTTCCTAGGTTTGCAATATCTCTAGCGGATGAGTAATTGTCAGAGTCGTCTAATCCTACTGGATTTGAAAAGTGAGTATTGGTGAGTCCAAGCTCCTTGGCTTTGTTGTTCATTTTTACAACAAAAGCGGCGCTACTGCCGGCATTGTGTTCTGCTAGAGCAACTGCCGCATCATTAGCTGAATGTATTAGGGCCCCGTAAATTAAGTTTTCTTCAGTTATTTGTTCTCCTGCTACTAAGAACATTGTGGATCCAGGGGTGCCTGCAGCATTTCTGCTGACAGTTACTACATCATCAAGTTTATTTTCTTCCAATACAATTAAGAGCGTCATCAATTTTGTAATGCTGGCAATTTTAAGGCGTTCATCCGGATTTTTTTCGAATAAAAGTTCTCCACTGTTTATATCTTGAGATACACTTCCACGGGCGCCAATAATAGGGGAAATATGTAAGGAGTCTTTTATTGGTCTGCTGGCGGTGGATGGGTCTTCTGAAAGAGCAGCGGATGCAAGCATGGCTGCGCCGTTTGGGGCACTGGCAATATTTGCAGGTGTTGGATTAAGTCCAAGAATACTTGCGATGTATAAGCTTAAGAGACTGTTAAGCATCCAATTCTTCTTTAGTTAATAGGCGTGATTTCCCTTTCTTTAATGAACCCAGTTTGATGCTGCCGATGCGGATTCTTTGCAAGTATTTCACAGGATGTCTGATCGAATCAAACGCTTTTCTGATTTGTCTATTGCGTCCTTCGTTAATTACCAGTGTAAGTAAAGTCTCTCGAGTGTTTGCTTTGATTATTTTGAAAGAACTGTAGTGTTTTTTTAGCTTTGCTAAGTCTTTATCTTCCATTTTTCCCTTAGCCAAGAGTGAATATTCTTGTTCCGGTTTCTTTTTTGGGTCGTGGAATTTATTGATAAAAGCTCCGTCGTTGCTGATAAGTACCAGTCCTTCAGTTTCAACTTCAATACGATCAACTAATTTTAGGTGTTTTCTTGGTGGGATGTATTTGAGAAGTGTTTTCTTTTTTTTCTCCGGTTTTTGAGTGCTGCAAATGTAGTCTTTTGGTTTATATAGAGCCATGTAGACTTTTACATTCTTGTTCTCAATGAGTTTTTTATCCAAGCGAACTTTTTCTTTGGCCGGATTTACTTCAAGAGCCATATTCATTGTGATTTTATTTTTCACGGTGACGCGTTTGTCTCTTATGGCTTGATCAACCTGTCTGCGAGAAAGATGTGTGTTTTGAGCTATGAATTGATTTAGTTTCATTTGGATTTGGTTGAGGGTTTATTTGAAGTTGCAGGAGTAGCGGGTTTTGCAGGGGTAGCTGCACCAGGTTTTGCCGGAGTTGTGCCAGTAGTAGTAGGTGTTGCAGGTGCGGCGTATATGCTTAAGCCTGTGAAAGGGTCTACGAGATATTTAGGAGAATCGGTATAATCTGTTCCCAATTTCAGAATGATGTCTGTATTTTTTGGGAAACCCTCTTTGATATATTCCTCTGGAAGTTCGGTGCTTTCTTTTCCAGGAATTATTTTTTCCAGGAAATCTAAGGATAAAGGACGAGAGTCTACTTTTTTACCATTCTTATCTGTTTTTTGTTGGTAATAATAAGTTGTTTCAGTGTAGTTTTTGTTACTTGCATTGCCGAAATCCGTGATGCTGAAACAGAAACGACGAAGTATTTGTTTTGTTTCTACTGCTGCGCCTGCACGTTTTGTGCCATTTAATACCTGAAGTTTGCTGTGGGTAGCTCCTACCTGAGGCATGTTTAAACTTAAATCCATGTATGTATGTACTAAGTTCATTTTGTCTGCCGGAATAAGAACGTACATTCCGTAGTAGAGGGCCGTTGGTGGATTATATAGAAATCCTCCACATCGACTTGGATCATTATGGAGCATGCGATGTTCGATTTGGTCCGTCTTGTAATCTGAAGCCATGGATCCAAGAGTCAATAATTCTTTAACGCTGATATTTGTTTCAATGTTCTCTTTTAGAGCATCGAGAATTTTACTGATTTTTTCTTGGCTGAGAAGAGTTTCCGTCTTGGTTGCTTTTTCTTTGATGGCATTTATTACTTGTTGTTGACGATCAGCACGATCGAAGTCTGAAGTGGTTTTGCGGCTACGAGCGTATTTTAGAGCGGTTTCTCCATTCAGATGTTGTGGTCCAGCGGATATGCTGAAAATTTCATATTCTTTGGTTTCTCCTTTTGGATAAAATGGGTCGACAATCCCTTTTTTTACCGTAACGTCTATTCCTCCAATTGCGTCGACCAAATCTTTAAATCCGTTGAAATCAATTTTGATCCAATAGTGAATTGGAACGCCTGTGAATTTTTCTATTTCCTGTTTCATGCCATCTAAACCTTGGGTGGAATTTCCAAGTTTTTTCTTTGCGGCATAATATATTTGATTGATTTTTTGACTTCCAAATTTGGTATCTTTGATGAATAAATCACGGGGAATTGAAACCATTGTGACAAGTTTATTTTCGTCATCCATGCTGGCAACCATAATAGTGTCTGTGAGGTCTGCACCTTCGTGATTTTTATTTCCAGTTCCCAAAATCAAAAAATTTGTATGACCGTAGGCATCTTGTCGAAGATCATCTCCGGCTATTTTTAGAAATACTTTGAAATCGATACTGCTCATTGCTTTAACAATTCCTATCATTAAGATAAAAATTATTATCAGAGAGGCGGAAAGTCCAAGGCTTATTTTGAATTTTTTACCGGAATGTTTTATTTCTAATTCTTGTAGAGTTGATGAGGGGAATTTATCTTCTTTGTCAGTAATATGCTTCTGTTTTTTTTCCGGTTCAGGTTTGTTGTTTATTTTTTTGATTTTAAAATTCATTTGTATGTTTTGATTAGGAGTCGTTGCCGACAATTACAATTGTATAGATTTTTCCATTTTTGTCAGTCTGAATATTTGTACCAATTTTATTCCATTCACTTTCTAGTAATGACGCTTCTTCATTGATGATGGATTTTATTATGCTGGACCATGGACTACCGACGCGCCCGATTAGCTGTGCTGCGCTACTGAAGCTGTTGTTTTGTAGTGTTTGTCCGAGAGTTTGATTCGTGATTGGTATGGAGTTTATGTTATCATTATTGATCTGTTCAGAACTTTTATTGAGAGATTCAATTTCGACTAAAGTGCTAAGGTTTTTATTTTTTCTTTGATCGTTGATGCCTTTAATAAGGTCTTTTTTGAATTGAATTAGGTTTTCCGCAGTTACCGGATTTATAGAAAATTCTTCGGCAATTATTAATTCTCCTTGATCCAGAGTGATACCCAGTCCAACTCTTTTCCAATCTGCTGTAAGAATGTTTTGGTGATGAGAAGCGCTGCGCATTAGGCCAAAATGGGCAAATTCCACAGATATATCTCGAGCTATATTTTCACCAACAGGTGTAGCAATTCCTAGAGCAATACGTCGATCTTCCGGTGTTTCATTATTTAAATTGTAATGACTGAAATATTGATTAACTTTCATATCATCTGAATGTCCCTGAGCAACAGCGTTTAATTGATTATCTAAAACTAAAGGTTCAACCCCCTGTTCGCTTCTACTTTTGTTTATAAGATTGAGAAGTTTTTCTCTTTCTTGTTGGAGATTAAATTCTCCTTTGAAATATTTTCTCTCATTGGTATCAAAAAAGTCTGGAATGAGTGGAGTAATATTGCCTACGTAAACCGGATGATTGATTGATGGTTCGCTGTTTTTATTATTTAATTCAATAATGTAGCGACCGGTCGTAGTAGGAGTGTATTCAAAAGTGAAGGCACTACCGCTTTTAATTATAGTTTGATCGAAATATTCATAAGTTTGACCTGTTGTTATTAAGTCTATTTTATCTACATCTCCATCGGGAGTTATGACTAGAGCTTCTTTTTTTATGTCTGTTTTTGCGGTGCCTGTGAGACTAATTTGTTTTGGGCTACTTAGTCTGTCTGGTAATACTGCTTGAATTTCAGAATCTGTGTCGTCAATAAAACTGTGTTCTACCGCGTTGAATGATTTCGTGGAATTTTGTGAGAACTCTGAGCTAATTTGCAGAGGGGATTGAGGGCTTATTTTTGCTACGGAGGTTGAATACTCTACCGGTCCTTCAACGAAGGTTGAAAAGTCGCTGTAATTTAAATTTATGCTGCTGATGTTTTGACGAGAGATATAAGCAACAGTTTTGTTGTTTTGAGTAAAAGTGAATTTCTTTATTGTATTGGTGACGTTAGAAAAATTGATCGAAGTTTTATCTTTGGCGTAAGAAATTTCTACGTTTTTTAAGTCTGATGGAGCTGCTGAGGTGATTGTAGATGCTGGAGTGGTTGAGTTTACATAGATTGGAAAGGCGTCACTGTTTCCGCTATCTCCAGGAACCATTCCAATTAAATAATCTCCGGAATTTTTAAAATAAACCGGTATTTCAAAGTGATTATTTTTCACTTCTCCGGAAAAATATTTATGGATATTTGCATCCGCAGAATCTAAAATTACCGTAGCCATGTCGTAGTTTTGTCCGACAACGTCTCCCTTTATGATGTAAATTTCGTTTTTGTAGAAAGTGTTTGGGAGGGCTTCACTTAGCGAGATATTTTCAAAAGAGTTCTTGGCTAGTAACCCAAAGTTTGAGGTGGGGTTTGAAGGTTCTGTAGTTGTAGGTTCAATGGCTTTGGGAACTGTGGGATCTTTTGGAGTTGTGTTTGTATCAGTATTTGTTCCATCAGTATTAACAATTGTTCTATAAATGATTTCGCTGATGCTGCCGCGAGTCATTAAGCTTGTAGGAGTGAAGGTTGTTCCTTGTTCTTCCAGGTATTTATTAGATTCGGCATAATTGACATATGGTTCGTACCAGCTGGATTTTTCTATGTCCGTAGTTTCTAATTTCCAAGATTGGGCTTCACCAATAATCTTTAAAGCTTCTACTTTATTTATTGTTTGAGTGGGCCTGAAGGTGCCGTCTTGGTATCCATTGATCCAGCCTTCTGAGTAAGCTTTTTTTACGTAAGGGACATACCATTGAGAAGAATCAATGTCTTTAAAAGGAGTTGGATCAAAAACATCCAATTGTATCTGAGATCCTTCAATAATTATCTTCAATAATTCGGCGCGATTTACGTCCCTGTTTGGTTGAAAAGTTCCATCCTCATAACCTTTTACGATGTTGTTGTTTTGCAGGTAAAGTATGGCTTCGCTATTTGGAGTGCTTGAATTTACATCTGAAAAGCCACTGGCATAGGCTGTGAATTGGCAGATATTTAGAAATATCGCTAATAATAATATTTTTGAGGACGTTGATTTAATCATTGATGATTTCATTTTTTGTATAGTAGAGCTGTTAAAGGCTTTTATCAATTGACATATACGCTAAATAGCCCGAGGCGTTGCGAGTCTTTTTTGTACGAATTTAGAAAAATTTTAACTTTGATTGGTATGCTCACTTTATGGATGAAATCGTTAAGTACATAAAATGGCGTGTAAAAGAGCAAATCGGCTATTCTGATTTGCCTAAATCGGGGATGCTGATTTTGTTCTTCATTTCTTACTTGGTTGGGGTGTTTGTCGGAAATTTGTTTTTTATGGAGAATTTTATTGAGCTTTGTTTTGTTTTGCTATTGCTGAGTTTGGTGATAGGGAGATTTGTTGTAGTGAATTTTAAAGTTTTTTTGCTGATTATTTTTGGAATGATTTTCGGAGTGACGAGACTGTATTTTACAAATTTAGTAGATAGTAGTGATGTAAGCAATTATCTTGGAAAGGGGCTTCTTAAAGCCTGTATTACTGAGGAGGTTGATGTGAGAAATGATAAAATTAAGTATACGGTTGAGGCTTTTGGGTGGCAAAAAAATGAGAAAAATTTAGAGGTTAGTGGAAGGTTACTTGTGACTGGTGATCGTTACCCCGTTTACGAATATGGAGATTGTCTTTTAATTGAGGGTGAGGTCAAAAAGCCTGATGTAATAGAGGATTTTGATTATGGAAAGTATTTGAGCAGATATAAAATTCATGCCGTAATTTACAAGGCTAAGATAGAAAAGATTGATAATGAAAATTTTTTAGCTAAATCTTCGTGGACTGTTTCTGGCTTGTTGAATATGATTTTTGACTTCAAGGTCGATTTTGAGACTAGATTGTCAAGGATTTTTGCAGAACCGTATTCTGGATTTATGGCCGGTCTCGTTTTGGGTAGTCGGCGTGGGATAAGTGAAGAATTAACTGAGAAATTTAACGTCACCGGTTTGAGTCATATAGTTGCTGTTTCCGGCTACAATATAACAATGTTGATTGTTGTGGTTAGTGGAATGTTTGGGTTTTTGGGAAGAAAAAATAAAGTTATAGCTTCTGTGATTGTTATTATTATTTTTGTGGTTTTGGTTGGGGCGGGGTCATCTGTGGTAAGAGCGGCAATAATGGGTGGTGTGGGACTTTTGGCTTTGTGGTTTGGTAGAACTTATTTTGTAAGTATTAGTCTCTTTGTAGCGGCTTTTTTTATGAACTTATTTAATCCTTTGATAATGTTGAATGATGTGGGATTTCAACTTTCGTTTTTGGCGACCTGTGGACTTGTGTATGTTTCTCCTTTGATTGAAAAGTATTTCGTGAAATTGCCGGAAATTTTTGGAATTCGTGAATCAATGACCATGACAATTTCGGCTCAGGTATTGGCTTTACCAATTATTCTATTTAATTTTGGGCGTTTGAGTTTGATTTCACCATTGGCGAATATTTTAGTTTTACCTTTTATTCCAATTGCTATGTTGTTTGGATTTTTTGCTGTGTTACTGGGATATTTTTTTAATTTTGGAAGTTTGATTTTGGGCTTTTTTGCATATTTAATTATGAATTTAATGATAGCAGTTATTAAGATTTTTTCGGAAGTGCCTTTGGCTTCTGTAAGCCTTGATTGGTTTAATTGGTGGATGGCCGTGGGATATTATTTTGTGGTTTGTTCGTGGATATTGAAAAATATTAAGCTCCGGTAATTTCAATAGCTGATCCGATTTCCGGTCTGCCTAATCTTTTGTGAGTGTTGATTTTTTCTCCATTTAGCCATTTGTAAACCAACTCAAGATAGCTTGGTTTTCCTGCTGTAGTTTCGCCGTCGGCTACGTTTCCATATAGTCCCAATTCTCCTCCTTTTACAGCATCAAGACAGTTGTTTAATTTTGCGGTTGATCTTTGAATATCTTGTCCTGGAAATTCTATGCCTACCTGGTCTTGATTGTTTTTTACTCCTTTAATTCTTCTTTGTACCTGGGCGCCATCTTTTGCACGAAGTCTGGTGTTACCATAGCGGTCAGCCCAAGCGAGTTGAAGTTCATGTTCTTGATCTGGAATCTGTGATTTATCAGTTCTTACTAAATGCTGAGGTTCTTCTTCGGATCTTGCAATTATTGATGAACGGAATTGTTCTCTCTTTCCGTTGAATAGTGGATGATTTTCATTAGGAATTTCAAAGAGACTGGTAACTCTGTCTCTCACGTATTGTAAAGCGTCTAGTGGAGTGGCATATATTTCTACACCATTATCAAGTACCGCTAAATAGAAATGAGATCCATTTTTTGTCTTGTTTTCATCATATCTTGGGGCAGCGTTGGCGATGACGCGTATGGCTCTGGAGTTTATGAATTGTTGAGCTTCCACTATATTTGGATGTAGAGGTCTTCCAATTTTTTCTGCTCTTGCTATGCCTTTAGCAATTTCGTTTTGAATTCCGTCTGTAAGTTGGGTGACCAATTCTACGCCGTAGGCCGCGAGTAGGTGATTGTTTGCTTTGTCACCGATTCCGTATTCGCCATCTCTTGGACGTAGGTGTCGGAATTGATGAGTGAGTTCTGAATCAAAGTCTCGTTGAGTTCCTGCTCCTGCTGTTTCCAATAGCTCTGCCGGTAGATCACGAATACTGTCGTTAGGACTGGTAAAAGTGTCGCTGAATGAAATCAGAGCGCCTGTGGGACGAGCTAGTAAGTCTGCTTCTTGGTGGGTGAGTTCTGCCATGGTATTTGTAATTAATTTATAGAATAAAAAAAGACCTTCGCTTTAGCGAAGGTCTTGGTTGTTTGAGTAGTGTATTTCTTAACTCAAAAACTTAAGCCTTCGCATGGAACGCATCATAGCCATCATCATTGATGAAGTTTGGAAGGAATTAGTTGTGAGAGTTTTTAGGTTCATATTGAATTTGTGGCCTGAGTGTATTGTAAGAAATTTGGGGAGTCAAGATTTTTTTACGAAATTAGTTGAGCATGGATTGAACCAATCTGTTTACTAGCCCGCCATCGGCCTTGCCTTTCACCTTAGGCATAATGGCACCCATTAGTTTACCTAAATCAGCTTTAGTAGAAGCGCCGGTCGCAGCCATACCTTCTTTGATGATAGCTTTTATTTCGTCTTCGCTCATTTGAGCTGGCATGTATTTTTCAAGGAAAGCCATTTCTGCTTTTTCTTTAGCGGCAAGCTCAGGACGATTTCCTTTTTCAAATTGTTCGATGGAATCTTTGCGTTGTTTGATTTCTTTATTTACCAATTGAATAATTTCTTCGTCGTTTGCTGTTTTGGCTTCACCGGCAGTTTCAAATTTCATGATTGATGTTTTGAGCATGCGAATAGCTCCAACAGCAGCTTCATTCTTCGCTTTCATGTTTTCAATAAGGTCCTTTTGTATCTGATCTTTGAGAGACATATTATTTTTGATAAATTAATATTTTTGAAGTTTTACCGTCTTTAGGAATTATTTTTTTTGGTACCCAGGTGCCGATATGGAAGGCGTAGGAAACTACTTTTGCGCCTTTCTTTAAATCTTTATCAAATTGTTTTTGGAACTTTGCGAGAGTGTTTGGCATCATATAACAAACAACAACGTCGGCATCTTTTAAACTATATTTTTGAAAATTTGAACGAATCATTTTTCCTTTCCAACCCCAAAACCATTGGCGCATTTTAGCAATAAAATAAACGGAAGGATCCATTTCAAAACCCGTAGAATCAGCGCCATAATCTTTTGCGGCGAAGTGAATGAATCGTCCGTCACCTGCACCGATGTCGTAAACTTTCTGCCCTTTTTTTATGCCGGCAGCCTTCAGAACTTTGTGTACGGCGTACATAGGAGTAGGAACAAAAGGTCCACCACCAAAAATAGTTACGTAGAAAGAGATCGTTAGGAAAACGGTAATTGCTACGACTAAAATGAGAAGTGTAAGGCTTAGGAACATTGGTTCCAGTATACACATGTTTTACGCAGCTCTCAATCTTTCATTTCTCTTCTTGTCTATGAGCTCTTTTGCTTTACGGCGAGCGGCAATTCTAGTTTGTATGTCGAAGACGTTGTTAGCTTGGTTATCGTTTGAAGTGATACGACCTTCTACTTTTTTCTGAGCTTTTTCAGCCATTTCTTTTTCGAGTTTTTGTAATTCGTCTTGTTGTAATTTTGCTGCTATTTCATGAGCAATGACATTTCCTTGTTTGTCTTTCATGGCTGTGAACATACCTTCTTTTTTATCAAGTCTGGTTTGTTCTTTGAAGGTTTCACGTTTCATACGGAAACGATCTTGTTCCTGCATCTTTAGGTTGTTGTCTTTGAATTGGATTTCTTCGATTTTCTGGGCTTTACCTTCTTTGTCTACTTTGAAATCTTTGCCTAATTGCTTGTAAGCGTCGGCTGTAAGATCGGCTTCTAAACCGTGACCCTGAACACGTTCCATAGATTCTTTACGAGCTCTTTCTTGGCCGGAAACTGTTTTGTTGTGGCGTTGTTCACTTTGTTTAACACCTTCCATATTGAGAGTTTTGATTTGTTGTTCAAGCAATTCGTCTTGTACGCCTTTATCCTCACTGGCAACTTTATCAAGCTCGTGCTCGAGTTCTTTTTCTAGCGTAGCTTCACGTTTTTTGCCGCTACCAAATTCTTTCATGTAGTTGGCAACAGTTTGCATCCAGAAAAGAATTTTCGGATTATCCGGTGTGTTTTCGTTGAATTCGAGAAGCTTTTTCATGGCTTCTGCGCCTTGATCGTTAGCCATAAGTTCAGTGACCGCAGTGATTGTTTCAGCTAATCCTGCAGCTTCTTTACCTTTTTCTTTTTTATCTTTTTCTTTCATTCCAACTTTCTCTTCTAAGCCGATACGCTTTTTGCGATCTTCGTTCTCTTTAGAGATTTTTGGAAGAAGTTCTTGTTTGTGAATTTGTTCACGTTTGGTCCAGCCTTCAGCGTCGTATTTGTCCTGCCACTTCTTAATATCTTCTTCTGAAATTGCTGGATTGATTTCCTGTAAATGTTTTAAATCTTTGGAGAAAGATTTTCTGCGGGCTTCATATGCTGCAAGATTTTTATGTTTTTCATCTGGAGTAGGGCTGATGAAAATGTCATAAGCTTTTCTGAACTCCTTCATATCTCCAGGGATTTTAGTGTCTGGATTTTTGAAATTGTTTTCGTCTTTGAAAAATTGTAGATATCTATCGCGAGTTTTTTGTGAAATATTTTTGTCGCTAGTCGCTTTGTCTAATTTTCCACTGATGGCTTGAAGGGTAAGATCGTGCTCCATTTCTTCTTTATTCTTAGCCACTTTTACAAGTGTGGCGTGCTGTTTTAAGGCCGCAACTTTTTGCATAAAGTCTAAGTGTTCGAAACTTTGAACTGCTAAACGAAGAGCATCTGGATTATCTTTGTAAATTTGATCTAGAGCTTGTACGCCGTGATCGGCATAAACATTGGAAAATTTATCTGAATGTTTGGCTAAAGCACCTTCGTTATTAACCATGGCTTCCCATTGGTCGACTCCTTTTTCTTTACGATCTTTAAGGCTTAAAGTGCGATAGTAATCGAGGTATTGTTTCTTGGATTCCTCACTCATTTTGTGGATGGTGACTCCGCCTACGGTAATTTGTGAATTCAAATGAGTAAAACCTTCAGATTCTTTTCTGGCTACGTCTGTGGCCATTTTCAAATTGTCGGCGATTTTTTCTGGAGTACCGTCCTTCAAGTTTTCTTTCATCATCTCCTTAATTTTTTCAGGAGAATAGAAGCCGGTATCTTTCTGTTTTGCAAAATGTTCCTCTAAAGCTTCGGCCTTTTTGCGGAAATCCTGACGTTCGCTAAGACCTTCTTTTTTAATGAAGGAGTTATCTTGAGGACTGCTTAAGCCATATTTTTTGAAAATATCATTAAGTTTGGCATATTCTTTACGACGAGGGGCAAGACCATTTTTGTCTTCAACGTCTTTACCTTCAAGTTTCTTGATTTGTTCTTTGAGGTTGGCAGGTGTCGGATTCTTTCTCATTTCTTCTGCAAACCAAGCTTTAAATCCATCGACTTGTCCTTCACCAATTAGTTCATGATTGTCATCGCAAAGTTTATCAAATTGCTTTTTCAATTCGACCATTTTAGGGTCGCTTGGTGGGAGTTCTTTTAAGTCGTCTTTGTCTTGTTGGGCTTTTTCTTCCTTTAATCTTGGTAGATCGCGAAGTTTATCGAGAATTTTTTGAGTTTCTTCAGGACTATCGGTATTGTCTAGCTCTCTTTGGAGGGCCATAACCTCTCTTGTGTCGAGAATTGGGGCTTTGCCTGCGGTTTCCCTGGTTAACTCCTTCAATTCAGAGTCAGCCTGTGCCTTAAGGCGCATACGCTCAGCAACAAGCTGTTTTATGCTGGTACTGCCTTCTTTAAGGTCTTTTACCTCGTTATCTGAAAGCTTCTTATCGTTAAGACCATCAGGTCCATTCTGATTCAGTTTATCTTGCTGTTTTTCTTGAGGACTTATATCTAAGTCGTCATCTCTTTGTTCAGCCATAGGATAATTATAGGGTGCCAAATATTATAAGCAACTCAATCTATAACAATCTGGCAATAAAGTCAAGAAGATGTTGACGGTGACGGTCTAATGTTTTAGTATTGCACTCTTTAATCTATCAAAATGCTGAAAGATTTAGATGGAATTGCCTGTTTGGGGGACCCTCGTCACTATGATTGTGATCAATATGTTGAGGCTGTTTACTCGAGAAATGAAAAGCTTTTGAGTTCAGTTGGAAATATTTTAGATAATGGCAAATCTTGTAGGATTTTGCAGGAAATTATTCAAACTGGTATTGGAGAGAATGTCGATGTTAGGGTTGGAATTGTTACTACTGGAAGTGACGGGAGGAAAGAAAAAAAAGGCGATCATACTTCTCCCTTGGAGGTGGTTGTTTTGGTTAAAAGAAGTTTGGCTATTGAAAGAATTTCCGATGAATTGAGAGTGCAGTGTTTATCTATTATTAATGATCTTGGTATTTTTGGTGGACTTATAGAAATTAAGGATTTGGATTTGGATAAAGTGGCATACTGTCAGGATTATTTTCCGCCTAGTCCTTGGCCAACAATTGTTATAGATTTTTTTCCTCTTGGTAATGCCAATGGAGAATTGGTTAACTTGAGTAGAGAATTGTTGTTTAAAGAAGTAGTTTCTTCTGGCGGTAAGCTCATTGTGGAATCTGTAAAAAAGCGTTTGAAAGAATATAGGCAAGTTACTAGAACTGGGCAGAATTCTTTTAAGGGAAATGCTGTTAAGCATTTTGATAGAGAATCTGGTGAGCTTTTTTATGATCAGTCTTCTGCTGTTAAACAAGGATCTGTTAAATACGGTCCTTTGCGTACTATTCAAATGTTTCTTGCCAATAAGATTTTGCAATTTATGAAAGAGCATAGTAGTGATGCAGATTTCATACAAAAAATTCCTGGTCAAACTGAGGCTAAGATTGCAGCTTTGTTGGATAGTGGAGCTTTGAATTTAAATGATGTGGAGGCTAAAGAGTTAACTCAACTTTATAAGTATTTTCTTTGGTGTTTTTATTTGTCCGAATATAGTTATAGTCAAAATGGTAAGGAAAAAGTTGTGGTTGTTCCAGATGTTCAGTTGTTTAGAGAAAATATTGATAATCTTTTGAAACTAATTTATTGAAAAATCTCGACACT
The DNA here is from genome assembly GCA_943357285.1 of Candidatus Peribacteria bacterium. Taxonomy (GTDB): domain Bacteria; phylum Patescibacteriota; class Gracilibacteria; order UBA1369; family LOWO2-01-FULL-3; genus JACRIB01. Next base: position 216,074 of record CALRGJ010000001.1, read on the forward strand.
TTTAGGATTGAGATTTTGAGAGGGGGGAAAAGAAAGAGCCTTGGGGTGACCAAGACTCTAATCTTTAAGGAATTCTAGGGCTATTTACACTGAGCAAACTGAGAAACCGCAGCTGAGACAGAGCATGCAACCTTCGGCGATTTGGATGCTGCAGCCACATTCTGGGCATTTTTTGCTATGAATGATTTCTTTTTTATTTAGGGAGAGATGTTCACGGTTATCGAACATTCCTGCTTGAGATGAGTTTTCTGCTTGAGATACTGGTGGGGGAGTTACTTCTTCAAAATTTGATTTTGGAGTAGTGGAAGTAGAAGTAGCTTTTACTAATACTGTTGCGCCGAGTGAAGCGCTTTTCTTTGATTCATCAACTTCTTCCTTCTTTTCTTCACCATTGAGATATAATACTTGTTCTTGTCTGCTGCCGTCACGATATACCGTGCATCCTTTTAGTCCATTCTCCCAAGCCATGATGTAGCCGTTTAGTACGTCTTCACGAGTGGCGCTATTTGGGAAGTTTACTGTCTTGCTGATGCTGTTATCTACGTGTTCCTGGAAAGCTGCTTGCATAAAGATATGGTCCTTAGCGCTGATATCCATAGCTGTTACGAATACGCGGCGGCTTTCTTCCGGCATCTCTTTGATTTGTTGAACTGATCCAGTCTTTTCAATTGATTTGATTACTTCGTCGTTGTGGAGGTTTAATCTCTTTAATTCAGCTTCAAGGAAAGGATTGATGTAAACCAATTTCTGGCCGCTCAAAACTTCTTTGTAGTAAGAAAGAGCGAAGAATGGTTCTACACCGGAGCTGCAGTCTAGAAGCATAGAAATTGATCCTGTAGGTGCCACTGTAGTAAGTGCAGAATTACGTCTCTTCACATTCTGACCTTTTGGTCCGAAGATGGAGAT
>CALRGJ010000002.1 GCA_943357285.1 Candidatus Peribacteria bacterium
GGATTAAACAACTTACAAACCGGTGATATTTTAATTAATGCTTCATCTATTTGGTTGAAAGATCCAAATATTAGGAATGAAAGTTTGCCTTATTTCTGCAAACCTGAATTCGTCAGGGAATTTACTTTGGTAATGGATATTTCCTACAAACCTTTAGAGACACCATTGATAAAAGTGGCAAAACGAATGGGTAAGGAATGCGTTACAGGCGACAAAATGCTTTTGTACCAAGCAATAGACCAATTCGAATTATGGACAGGGAAAAAAGCACCTATTGATGTAATGAAGGAGGCACTTGAGGAAGGGTTGAGAACCTATTAATTGTGTCTCAAAAAATTCGCACCTTCTTCATCTTTTGCTTTTGGAGTTTCAGGTTCTTCTTCGGCTTCTACTTCTTTACCGTAGTCTTTACCGTAAACCGTTTGAGTGGAAAGAAAGTCTTTGTCGTATGTACGAGCAATCCAGCCATAAAGCATCGTAAAAATGCTCTGTACGAAGGCTAGTGAGCCCCAAACTATTGGTAGAGCCACGAAAAGCAAAATTTGTGGACTGCTAACTATTCCAGCTAGACCGAACATAATTCCAGCACTAACTAAAATAGAAAAAGTAATTCCATAAACTCCCACCAAGGCATAGCGATAATTAGAAACGATTTCCAAGATCAAAGCGCTAACCTGAGCGGCAATAATAATGTGTAAAGCAACAGCGTAAGCAGTAATTGTTACATTTGTTGCTGCAGTAATAAAGTAAACAGGCACCATCAAAATAAAGATAATCATGCTGATAATGAAAACCTGAGAAATAGCTGAAGATATTCTGGTATACTTTTCTCTTTCAGTAAGAGCCATCAACCAAGTACTGATAATATTTCCTACTGTTGTAGCAAGGAAAATCATCATCATTAAAATGAATGTGAAAATTGGACTTACTTCTATCGCAGCTCCGTCCTGAGCACCTGTAAGTGGTGTCATTACAGATGCAGCTAAGACGAAAATCACTACTAGAACAAGACTTCCTCCAATACCTCCGGCTGTACCGGCAAGTATTTTCAAAAGAAATGTACCAAAGGAAATTTTTCCTGGACCTAGTTCTTGTACTTTTGTTTCTGTATCAGCCATAAGGATGGGGATAATTATTTGACGAGTTTTTCGTCTGTTGTTCTTTTTATTCTACCATAAAACACGATCATTAACAATATCCCGACACTAATATAAGCATCTGCGAGGTTAAAATTAGGCCAGCTCCAAATCCCAATAAAGTCGACTACAAAGCCTCTCGTAAGCCTATCTATGAGGTTTCCAAGAGCACCAGCAAGTATTAAAATCAAAGCAGCCCTTCCTATAGGTTGCTCCAAATCAAATTCTTTATTTATGATCCAAATAATCAATCCCATTAAAAAAATATTTCCTATAATCAGCAACGTATAAGGAACAGGAAGTCCAAATGCCACACCGGTGTTTTGGCTATACTCAATACGAAAGAATCTTCCAATAATTTCCGTAGTTTCTTGTGAATAATTGTGAACAAAGTATTTAGTTAATTGATCCAAAACAATTAGAATCAAACACCAAATTCCTAACTTCAAAAATTTATTTTTCATCGTTAATAATAGAACACAAAAAGCTTGAAAAAACAATGTGATAGGTAGAATATCACTCTACAAAAAAGATTTATGAAACAATCCTTTAAATTTGATACGATTTTGGCTTTAACAGTACTGTTCTTGCTAATTTTCGGTTTGATAATGATCACCAGCATAGGTGTGCCAAAATCAATCGAGCTCTCTGCTCCAGGTGTTCAGTACCCAAATTGCAGTGACGCAAATGTAGATTGTTATCTGCTTTTCAAAAAACATTTGGTCAGGTTGGGAATTGGAATTGTGATGTTCTTCTTAGCCTGGAAAATACCAATGAAATTTTGGAAGAAGATAGCTCCGGCATTTTTTGTTTTGATAGTGATAATGCTGATCATGGTAATCACTCTGGGAAAAAGCTTCGGAACCATTGCTACAAACTGGCTGCTGATTTTCAATACGTCCTTTCAACCTTCTGAATTTGCGAGGTTGGCCTTAATTCTTTACTTATCTTATTGGTTCACCAAACGGCGAGATTCGGTGGAGAGTTTTCACGATGGATTTCTGCCCTTTTGTTTTATCTGTGGAATGATTCTTTTGCCAGTAGTTTTAGGAAATGATTATGGATCTATTGCCGTAATGAGCTTGATTGCTGTAAGTATTTATTTTATTGCAGGAGCAAAATTAAAGCACCTTGGCCTTGGTTTTTTGGGGGCGCTGATTGCTGCTATTGTTGTGGTTTCTTTTGTTCCCCATGTGAGAGAAAGATTCCAAGGCTTTATGAGTGTGGATAAAGATTGTATAGAGGATTACTGCTGGCAATCTCAACAAGCAAATATCGCTGTGGGAAGCGGTGGACTATTAGGGAAAGGTTTGACTCAAGGAGTGCAAAAATCATATTGGTTGCCTCAGGCTTCAGATGATTTTATTTTCGCAGCTTCTTCCGAAGAATTGGGTTTTATAAGAATTATTTTTGTAGTTCTAGCCTATCTGGTAATTGCTCTCCGTGGTTACCAAATTGCCAATAAAGCCAATGGTAGCTTTGAGATGTTTGTGGCGGTAGGAATTACCACCTGGATTACCGTGCAAGCTTTTGTAAATATTGCAGTAAATACGGCTCTTTTCCCAGTGACCGGAATTACTTTACCTTTTGTGAGTTACGGAGGATCTTCGTTGATAGCGGATTTAGTTGCCATTGCTATACTTTTAAATATTTCCGAAAATACAACTTATTATGCGAGTAGTCCTAACAGGTGGGGGGACAGGAGGTCACGTCATCCCGAACTTCGCCGTTATCGAAGAGCTTAAAAAACAGAAGAAAACTGAAATTCTTTATATTGGTTCAGCCAATGGTGTAGAGAAAAGTATGGTGGAGAAAATTGGCATACCTTACAAGTCTGTGGCTTGTGGAAAATTGCGCAGATATTTTTCTATAGATAATTTAATAGATATTTTCAAAGTACCTGTGGGTATTTTTCAGGCCTGGAGAATTTTGAGGAAATACAAGCCGGATGTGGTATTTAGCAAGGGTGGATTCGTGAGCGTGCCGGTGGTAATTGCGGCAAGCTGGCTTGGGATACGAGTCATAATTCATGAATCGGATGTAAGACCTGGCTTAGCAAATAGAATTTGTGCGAGATATGCGGATAAAATTTGTATAAGCTTTGAAGAAACTAAAAAATATCTTCATAAATGGGCGCGAAAAATTATTTTCACAGGAAATCCTGTAAGAAAAAGCATTCTGGATGGCAATGTGGAAAATGGCTATAAATTCACAGGATTAGACAAACATAGACCGGTGATTTTGGTGATGGGAGGAAGCCAGGGAGCTCAGCAAATCAATGAATTGGTTCGTGGTGGGATGAATGAACTTTTGAAAAGATTTCAAATTGTACATATATGCGGACGAGGAAATTTGGATATGAGTTTGCACAAAAAGGGCTATGTTCAATATGAATTTTTGAATGAACAAATGAAGGATGTGTATTCGATAAGTGAATTGGTTATTTCTCGTGGTGGAGCCAATAGTTTGGCAGAAATTGCAGCATTAAAAAAGAAGGCTTTGGTTATTCCATTGGGGACAATGGCAAGTCGCGGTGACCAGATAGAAAATGCGGAAATATTTGCCAGAAAATTAGGCTGGGGTGTGATGGTAGGAGATGTACAAGTGGAGGATTTTATTAAAGCAGTGGAAATGGTAAATAGAAATAAATTCAATGTGAAAGAAAAGTTTAGGAATGGAGTTTATGATATTGTTAAGTTAATTCTTAAAGTTGGAAAATGAAAATCGGAGTAAATGCTAGACTGCTTACAAAGCCTTTTACGGGCATTGGACAATACACCAGGAATCTCGTGGCGGAGTTGGCGAGGAAAGATGCTGAGACTCAGTATGTGCTTGTGGTGCCACATGAAATTCCTCATCAACTAGAGGCTGAGTTTCCAAAAAATGTGGAGATTAAAGTTCTTAAAGAAAAGAAATTTCCAAGTGCGGGACTGCGCAAAACTTGGTGGGAACAGATTCAGGTGCCGGAGTTTTTCGTTCAACAAAAAGTGGATGTGGCATTTTTCACTTATCCTTCTAATCCGTGGACGAATGATTGGTATAAAAAAGGTCTGAAGACTGTGGTGACAGTGCATGATTGTATTCCGTGGATGAATAAAAATTATCGCAAAGGAATTTTATCTAAGATGTACCATTCACAGACAAGAAAGGCCGTGAAAAAAGCTGATCTTGTGCTGACAGTTTCTGGAAGTTCAAAAGAGGATATTGAGAAGGTGTGCGAAGTGAATGAAAAGAAAATCGAAGTGGTTTATAATGATGTATCCCCTGTTTATAAAGAGGAACCTCATAAGACTTTTGTAAGTGAAGTTTTGGGCAGATATAGTTTAAAAAGTGGAAAATATTTTTTGTATGTTGGTGGCTATGATGAGCGAAAAAATGTGAATCATTTAGTACAGGAATTTCTAAAATTTGAGAAGGAACATAGGGGTGTGCCTCTAGTTTTAGCTGGCGGAAAATTATTCAAAAATAAACTTTATAAGAGTTTTGATAAACTGGAAAATCTTGGAAACATCGTAAAAACAGGATTTCTCAGCGAAGAAGAATTGGCTTGCTTGTATAGAAATTCGCTAGCATTCGTAAATCTTTCAAAACATGAAGGTTTTAATTTAACAATTTTGGAAGCGGCAAATTCTGGTACAGCAATGATTCTTTCAGATATTCCTGTGCATAGAGAAGTAGCGGAGAATTCGGCTTTGTTTACAAAAAACAGTGAGGTCATTGAATCACTTGAGGAGATGATTAATGAAAAGAAAAGAAGTGAGTGGCAAAAAAAATCTGCAGCGTTGGCAAAAAAGTATTCCTGGAAAAAATATGCACAGATTGTTAAAGATATGCTACATTCTCTCTAGAATAAATTTAAATTATGTTTAGTTTTAGTACTGAAGTAAATATTTCAATAGTGGTGGGAGCGGTGGTGTTTTTGTGTGCGCTATGGTCAGTAGTGGCCGTGCGTCATTTAAAATCTCTGAAGAAACAGGTGGATGAACAGTGGGAATTGATAGATGAAGAATTGCGAAAGAGACAGAGCATTTTGCCTAATTTAATTGAGACGGTGAGAGTATATTTAAAGGATAAGGAAGAGCTTTTGGAGAAAATGATTGCGGCGAGAATATTGGCAGCAAAAGAATATGCGGCTGGCATAAAAAAAATTGAATACGAACACGATTTAAGTATTTTGATTAAAGAAATATTTGATTTAGGAAAGTTAAATATGGAGCTCGCGAAGGACACTAATTTCCTAGAGCTAAAAACTGAAATAGATGAAATAGGAAACGATTTGGAAGAAGAGGTAAAAAAATATAATGAGATGGTCAGGTACTATAATGGACATCGCAATTTAGCGATTTTGAGACCAATCGCAGCAGTATATAAATTCGGAATGTTGAATATATTTGAGGTGGAGACTTAGGGTTTTCAAAATAGATTTTACACAAATTAACTGATTAGAAAGCAGCTCTATTAAAAATACTCTTGACGGTGAGTGAGTACTCACCTAATATGGTGAGCGTACGCTTACCTATTAAAAATAATCCTTATGTCAGAGGCATTAACAGAAAAACAAGAAGCTGTGTTGAAATTCATTGGTGAATATCAAATGGCTTATGGAAAATCTCCTACTCTACGCGAAATGCGCGAACACTTTGGAGTGAGTTCTGATAATAGTATCTTGAAACATTTGAAAGCATTGGAAGAGAAGGGCGCGATAAGCAAAGATGATACTCCTAGAGGAATTGGATTATTGGGAAGAGTAAAGGAAAAGCTAGAAGACACTGGTGTGAGATTGCCTGTTTTGGGATTTATTCCCGCTGGTGGGCCTGTTTTGACTGAAGAGTATGTGGAAAGCTGGATGGGCGTGGGCCAGGAATTAGCTAAAAATGCAAATGACTATTTTATCCTTAGAGTTACCGGTAACAGCATGATTGATGCCGGAATTTTCGAAGGAGACCTTGTTGTGGTTAACGCTAAGAAAACTCCTCGTCATGAGGATATAGTGGTGGCGTTGGTCGACAATCACAACACTTTGAAACGCTTCATGAAAAAGGATGGAAAGGTATACTTAAAAGCTGAGAATAAGGCTTATAAGGACATCTATCCTGAGAATGAACTATCGGTTCAAGGTGTAATCACCGCACTGATCAGACAATACTAAAATAAATATCTCAAAAACAGTTTCTGCCGGACATTTTTAAGCATGTCTTGATTCATCGACCCTAATAATTTAATCCTCAAAAATATGTTCATCACATTCACAATCGACACTCACAAAAAGAAAAATAAAATAATCAGATTTAATACAAAAAGATTTAATCCAGCAAACGGTTGGCAGAAGTCCATTAATGCTAGGAAGAGAGGTTTCTGGCAGAAAGCGGTGGCGTGGAGACGCTCACTGAGAGAAGGAGTGTATAAGTTAGGAGGTCAAACTGCAATGTTCTAAAAACATGTTTACACTACCACTCAATCAGAGAAGGCGTCACATCCTACACATAGATGCAGACGCTTTTTTTGCATCTGTGGAACAGGTATTGAATCCCAACCTGAAGGGCAAGGCTTTGCTTGTAGGAGGTCCTAGCGGTACAAGAGGAATTGTATCGGCTGCCAGCTATGAAGCTCGTAAATTCGGCATTCACGCAGGGATGGCGATGTATCAAGCAACCAAAAAGTGTCCGCACGCGACGATAGTTCCCGGGAATTTTGAAGCTTATAGAAAATTCTCCAGGCAGTTTTATAAAATTCTTTTAAATTATACGCCCGAAGTGGAAATGGCTTCTATTGATGAAGCATATTTGGATATCAGTGGATGTGCTGAGATGCATAAGCTCGAATACCCTGAGTTGGCGAGAAGAATTCTTGAGGATATCCACAAACAAACTGGCCTCTCTTTTTCCTGTGGAATGGCTAGTAGCAAGATCGTGTCTAAAGTGGCCTCTAGCACGAATAAACCTCATAAACTAACGGTAATTCCCTACGGTAGTGAAGCTAAATTCATGGCAAATTTGCCTCTGAGAGCGATGCCAGGAATTGGACCAAAGACCTTTGCGTACCTAGAAGCTCAAGGCCTAAAAATAATTGACGATTTGGCGAAGATGAACGTCAGCGAAGTGATGAAAAAATTTGGAGTGCAGGCCATTCCCCTATGGAAACATTGTCTCGGCATCGATAATTCCAAAGTAATTTCTTCCCATGATTTACCAAAATCTATTTCGAAGGAAAATACTTTTTACGAGAAGAATGTTAATAAAGAAATTGCGTTAAAATATCTACGAGAACTGTCTGGAATTGTGTTTGAGAAATTGCGCTCGCATGGGCTCCGAGCGAAGACGGTGTTTGTGAAAATTAGATACCTTGATCATGAAGATGGAAAAATGGTTTTTCAGGATTTTGGCTTTCAAAAGAACATGGACTTCCCTACTTCGTTGGATATGAAATTATTTCCAGCTGTGAAAAAATTATTCCTAGAAAATTTGGATAATCAAAAGTCATTAAGGCTCATAGGAATGGGCGTAACCAACCTTTCTCAGAATTACAATTTAAGTCTTTTTGAGCGTGATGACGATGACCAAAAACTTCTTTTTGATATTGATGCGATGAAAAAAATGTACGGAGAGGAGAGCATTAAGTACGGAATTTAAAAAAGAAAATTTTCGTGCTATGTTGGCAATGCTGATAACTAGCCGGTGTAACTCAGGGGTAGAGTAGCTGTTTCGTAAACAGCAAGTCACGAGTTCGAATCTCGTCTCCGGCTCCAGAGTGTGATAAAATCTGACTATGGATTTCAAATTCGTAAAAATTGTTGTTTTTGTACCAGCTACTCATGCGGATAAAGTGCGCGAAGCTCTTGCTGAATCTGGGGCAGGACACATTGGTAATTATGATTGCTGCAGTTTTAGCGTGAAAGGAATTGGAAGATTTCGAGGACTAGAAGATAGTAGACCATTTATTGGTAAGGCTGGAAAAATTGAAGAAGTGGAAGAAGAAAGAATTGAGACAATTTGTCCTAGTGAAAAACTGGATGAAGTATTGGCGGCAATCAAAAAAGTACATCCGTATGAAGAGCCAGCTATAGATATTTACCCATTGTTGAATTAAAAAAGCCCTTTCCACGTGTGGGAAAAAGGCTTTTTAATTGCGAGGCTAAATAATCTTTATAGAATGTTGTTTTCTACAGTCACCCAGTTTGAACCTGGCTGATGGTAAACTTTTGTACCGTTTGGCAATTCGTTGTAAGCATAAACCTTCAAAGTATAAGAACCTGTATTGCTAGGATAAGCAGTGAAATTCTTTTTATCTTTGCTTAGAAAAATCGGACTAGCATTATCGAGAGATGATTCACCTTGTTTGCCGTAAACCACATAGGCAGCATATCCATCAACCTGCTTGTTGTTATTTGTAGTAAAAGTAGCTTCAATTTTTCCGCCAAGAGATTGAGCAGATAATACTATTTTATTTTCCGCTAGATTGATTAGTTTTCTATTACTAGCTGCACCTTTTACATAATCAAGAGTACCCTGATTATTCTTTAAATAAGGCAAAACCTGAACATTATAACGATGACCAGCTATGACATTCAAATCATCAAAGGAAGTATCTGTTGTTGAAACGTAATAATAAATATTATTTTTTGGAATTTTCTTATAGTTCTTATCAATCTCTTCTAGTTTGATAATGTAACCATCGAAAGTTCCTTTAAAAGTACTCCAATTAAGCACAACTTTTTCTCCTGATTGATCGACTTGCATTTTCACTGCAGGAATTTTCTTTTCAACTTTTTTATCTTCTATTTTTAGCTCAACCTTATTGCTAGGATTTACGTAATGAATGCCATTAACGTCGTAGTAATAAAGATTCACTTCAAACTTATAACTACCTTTCTTCATTCCGCTTAGGTTGTAATAATTGTAGTTATTATTTTCAAACTTGAGCATAGCGAAGGTCTTGCCGTTCATAAGGACAGCATAACCATCATAGAAATCGTAAACATACTGATAATCATTCTTTTCTGGAGTAGTCCAGGAAAGATTGATTGTATTTTCGGAAGAGACTGAGCCAGTAAGAGTTGTAGCAGGCATGCTTCCACCAGCTTGAGTAGTGGTCATTGGCATTACCATAGCTATTGTCGCTACTGTAAGAATTTTGCTAATAAATTTTGTCATAAAATGGTATTAAATAATAATTAGATCAATGTTGCAACTCGCTAAGGAATACGGGACATATGCGGAAATATTACTCTTTGTTGTTTTACAGATGGAATTTCTATAGAATTGGGATCCATGACAAAGCTCACGCCGATGATGGCGCAGTATAGAGAGATAAAAGAGAAATATCAGGATTGTATTCTGATGTATAGGCTTGGGGATTTTTATGAAATGTTTTTTGAAGATGCTTTGGAGGCTTCAAAGATTTTGCAGATTACTCTGACGTCTAGAAATAAGAATGGAGAGAATAGTGCGCCGATGTGTGGAATTCCTTTTCATGCTTTAGAAGGCTATTTGTGCAAGCTGACACGAGCAGGTAAGAAGGTGGCTTTGTGTGATCAAATGACTCAACCGGATGGCAAAGGAATTGTGCAGAGAGAAGTGGTGCGAGTAGTCACTCCCGGTACGACTTTTGATGAAAATATTATTGAGCAAAAGGCAAATAATTATGTTGCTACTATCGTGACGGATAAAAGCCGATTTGCTTTAGCACATGCCGATGTTACTACCGGAGAATTTCGTGTAAGTGAAATGGAAAGTTATAAAAAACTGGAGGAAGAGTTGATGAGAATTGGGCCGGCGGAATGTATTTTGAAGCGGGAACTTTTGAATGTGATGAATCCCCTTTTAAAGGGACAAGGCATTTATTTATTCCCTTTCGATTACTTCAAAGAACCTGAGAACGAATTGAAAAATCATTTTGCTGTGAAATCTTTGCAAGGATTTGGATTGGAAGAAAAAAAATTGGCGATTGAAGCTGCTGGAATGCTTTTTGAATATCTTCGCGAAACGCAAAAAACTGAGCTCACTCACATTGGAAAAATAAGTTACTACGAAGTTTCAGAATTTATGGCGATGGACCAAGCGCTGATTCGCAATTTAGAACTTTTCTATACCAGTCAGGGGAAAAAAGAAGGAAGTCTAATAAATATTCTCGATCAAACAGTAAGCCCAATGGGCGGACGTATGCTGAGAAATTGGTTACTGCATCCACTTCTAGAGAGAGCGAAAGTTGAAAATAGATTGGGAAACGTGGCGAAAATTGCTGAAAATTCTAGTCTACTAAGAGAGCTCAGAGATAGCTTGGGAAAGATTTATGATATGGAAAGATTGCTAAGTCGTTTGAGTCTTGGCAGCGGAAATGCGCGAGATTTAATTGCGATGAAGGAATCGTTGAAGGTGGTGCCTAGTTTGAAAATTTTAATTAAGGAAAATTTTGCGGATTATTTTGGAGAGTTAGATGAATTGAGTGTACTCGTAGAACTGATTGAAAAAGCAATTTCTGATGAGCCACCACACACGGTAAGAGAAGGTGGCATGATTAAAAAAGGCTTCAATGCTGAGCTAGATGATCTATTAGGAATCAGTACGGAAGGCAAAGGTTTCATCGCCGATTTACAACAGAGAGAAATAGAAAGAACCGGAATTAATTCTTTAAAAATAAGATTTAATAGTGTTTTTGGATATTATATTGAGATTAGCAAAACCAATTTGGATGCAGTTCCACAAGATTACATTCGCAAACAAACTCTCGTAAATGCGGAGCGTTTTATTACGCCGGAATTGAAAGAGTACGAGGATAAAGTTTTGAATGCTGAGACGAGAATTAAGGAATTAGAATATGAACTTTTCTATGGTGTGAGAATGGAAGTAGTGAAAGAAATTCTAAAAATTCAGACCAATGCGCGAGTAATTGCGGAATTGGATGTATTGGCAAATTTGGCTTACATAGGAGTAAAAAACAACTATTGCCGTCCGGAAATTACCGAAGGAGTAATGGAAATAAAAAATGGTCGTCACCCGGTAATTGAGCAATTAAGTTTCGCGAAAAACTTTGTGCCTAATGATTGTATTTTCAATGACGAAAGAAAATTCGGATTAATTACTGGACCAAATATGGGCGGTAAATCTACTTACCTCCGACAGGTGGCTTTGACTGTTTTATTAGCGCAAATTGGAAGTTACGTACCTGCAGAAAGTGCAAAAATATCGCTTGTAGATAGGATTTTTACGAGAGTTGGTGCCAGTGACAATCTCACTCGCGGCGAGAGTACTTTTATGGTGGAAATGAATGAAACTGCTTTTATTTTGAATCATGCGACAGAAAAAAGTTTAATTATTTTGGATGAAATTGGTCGTGGCACTTCTACTTATGATGGAGTGAGTATTGCTTGGGCAATTATGGAATTTATTCACGATAAAATTGGTGCGAAAACTTTGTTTGCAACTCATTATCACGAATTAATAGAATTAGCGGAAAGGCTAGAGAAAGCAGTAAATCTAAGCGTACTTGTGAAAGAGAATGAAAAAGAAGGAGTAGTATTTTTATATAAAATTGTGGAAGGAGGTGTGGATAAAAGTTATGGAATTGAGGTGGCAAAATTGGCTGGTTTACCAGTAGATTTGGTTTCCAGAGCGCGAGGAGTTTTGTCTGAATTAGAAAATAGACACATTAAAAAAGGCCGTGTAAGTCCTGATCAAATTGAGCTTTTCGATGATGATGAACGTGAACATAAAAAAATTGATGTTGTAGATAATAAGATGATGGAAGAATTGAAACTGCTAGACTTGAATAGTATGACTCCAATGCAAGTGATGCAGAAGCTACATGACATGAAGAGTCGATCAAGCAAGGAAGATTAATTGATTTACAGAAGGAAATTTGTTAGATTGGGAGTTAATATAACCCTAGTTTTTATGAAGAAACTTTTGAGTATCAGCGTGATTGCCAGCGCACTGTTGTTGTTTGTCGCGTGCAATAAAAATGATGATACTGTAGTACCAACACAAGATGCAAAAACACAGGCAGAATTGCAGAAACAAATTGATGATCTAAAAAAGCAGCTTGATGAAACTAAAGGTGAGACAGAGACAAAAACCGATGAGGTAAAACCTGGAGAAGTTAAAGCTGTGGATACTAAAGTTTCTGATGAAGCAAAAAAGGCAGCAGACGAGAAAGCTGTAGCAGATGCTAAAAAAGCTGCTCAACAAAAAGCTGATGATGATGTTGTTGCGAAGGTGAACGCTTATAAAGGGGCAAATTATATTACCTTAAAATCACCAAAAAACGAAACTAATTTTCAAGAAGAACCAATAATATTTACTGGTGTTGTTTCCCCAAATACTAAAAAAATAATGGTAAAACAAAGCTCTGGAGATCCAACATGTGATACTAATATGGGAATGTGTAATTACTACTCTGAAGATGTATACACACTACAAGATTTTAATTTAGGTAACTCAGATTTTACATACAGAGCTGCAGTTAAATGGAATAACTTAAGACTCGGAACAAACAACTATGATTTTACTGCTACTTTTTGGGATGGTTCTACAAGTACAACTTCTGTAAAAATTTATTTCACACCAGGCGGAGCAGAAATGGGTAAGCCGGTGATTTACTTATACCCACAGGAAACTACTCAAGTATCAGTAAATGTAGTTCCGACAAATGGAATTTCCGTTTCTGAACCAGCGATTGGTCGTGGATGGAATGTGATTGCAAATCCTAGCGGTCAACTTTTTAATTTGGCTGATTCCAAATCTTATCCTTATCTTTTCTGGGAAGGGTTTGCGGCTAATTTTCGCACACCAACAGAAGGTTTCGTAGTAGCAAAAGCTGATGTAAAAAAACTGTTTGAAGAGAAATTGGCAATTCTTGGAATGAATGATAAAGAGACTGCTGATTTTGAAGAATATTGGTTGCCGAAATTGAGCGAAAAACCATATTACTTCATTACTTTTATCCCACAGGTGGAGTTTGAAAAATATGCTCCTCTTACAGTAAGCCCAAAGCCAGACTCTGTAATTCGTGTATTCTTTGATTACAAAGGTTTGGATAAAAAGACTTCTGTAGTTGAACAAAAACTAACTCGTGTAACAAGAAGTGGTTTCTCAGTAGTAGAATGGGGTGGAAGACTCTACAGATAAAAATATTTAAATGATTAAACTACTACGTTTATTTAGCCTAACTCTGGCTATTAGCGTAGTAGTTTTTGGTTGTACTCGAGATGGAAAATTAAAAATTACATATACTTATCCTGGCGATGTAGAGCTGTGGAATTATATTTTCAAAGTTGATGAACCCTATAAATTCGAGAGTATTCCTCTTGGAGTAATTGCTCCTCACCATTTAATTGCTGCCGATGTCTTGGTTAAATTTTATGATGGGTTGAGCAAAGTCACTCAGCCAAAATTAGTGATATTAATCAGCCCAAATCATTATCAAAATGGTGACGCAGATATTCAGACATGCCAGTACTGCGAATATCAATCTACAAATGGCTCAGTAGCATTATCATCTCTACGAGATAGTCTTGTGAAGGATGGAATAGCAAAATTCAATGATGAAACTTTTATTCAGGAACATGGAATTTACAATCATGCTCCATTCATTAAAAAGTATTTTCCAGATGCAAAAATTCTACCAATTGTTTTGAAATGGAAAATATCAAAACAAAAAGCGGAAGACTTAGCAGAGTGGTTAAACAAGAATTTACCTGAGGATTCTTTGGTGATTGCGAGTGTGGATTTCTCTCATTATATACCTGTAGAAGCGGCTGATTTTCATGATTGGTCAGCATATGCAACTATAAAAAACTTTGATTACGAAAATGTTTATGATTTGGAAATAGACTCTCCTTCTTCCGTTTATACAATTTTGAAATTGATGGAAAAGAGAGGTTATCAAAAGGCGGAAAGATTAGCGCATACTAATTTGCAAGATTATGTTTCTCATCGTGAATCGACAACCAGTCATCAGTTTTTTAGTTTTTACAAAGGTGGGACAGATAAGGTGAAGAGCATTACTATTTCTAGCTTTGGAAACATGCCGGAGAATAATGGCTTACTACTAAGTAAAGGATGGTCTTGGGATATAAAACAATTTCCATTTAGAGACGTTGGAATTCTAAACTTATTCAAAAATTTAAAGGGTGAGGAGGATAGGTTTTTAGTTGGAAGTGACTTTATGGTTTTTGATTTGAAAGAATCTACCTGTCGTGAGGAAAAGCAAAATGATTTAAAAATTAGTTTCTGTAAATTTAGCGAAAACGGTGAAAACTTGAACGAAGATCTTGAAAAAATTAGAAAGGAAAAAAAGAGCGCAGATATTGTTTACTTGTTATATCAATTTAATAGCGGTAATAAGCCAAATGTAGTTCAACAGAATTTAGCGGAAAAATTTGCTGAAGCTGGTGTGGATATTTTCGTTGGTAGAGGTCTAAGTGAAATTTCCAATATGAGAATCTATAAAAAATCATTGATTTTCTATTCATTGGGAGATTTTATAACTGGGACTGCTTTATCAAATAACGGCTTGAGTATTGGTACTGTCGTGACTCCTGAGTCTTTTAAAATTTATCTTTTCCCATTAGAAATAGTCGATGGATTTTCTCAATTGTTGGATTTCGAACAGCGTGCTAATTTCTTAAAAAACTTCACCAAAAATATTAGCTCGAGTTTATTGGACATGAATGCTGGGAAAATGTTCGTAGAGATTAAGAGATAAAGCCTCCTGTAGTTTGATTTTTGGGCCTAATTCTGCTAAATTTTCCTGGGCTTTAACAATTCGTTTATGAAAAAAACTTTAAATATTATTTTGGCTGTTTCTGCATTTTTTGCTTTCACAGCTTGTGGCAACCCGAATCAATCTGCAGATGATGCTGCAAAGCAGGCTGAAGTTCAAAAACAGGTAGATGAGCTAAAAGAGCAGGTTAGCAAATTAAAAGATGAGCAAGATGGAGTGGAGCATGTTCAAGTGGCAAAAACAGAAGTCAAAACTGAAATTAAGACTGATACTAGCATTGAAACGAAACCAGTAGAACCAGTACAAACAAATGGCATAGCTTTACAGATTGAAAATATAGTAAAGATGACTGGTTTAGAAATTAAGACTGAAGAAAAAGTAGTGGTGAAAGATACAACTTCTATCGTTATTGATACTCCAAAAGACCAATCAAATATTTCTGGTGATGCGGTAACTTTTACTGGAACTATTTCTGCCGGTGCAACGAAAATAGTGGCTAAATCAAGCGCAGATAATGACCCTTATACATTGCAAAGTTTCAAAGCTGGTTCTAAGAAATTCACATATAAAGCAGCCTTGGCCTTCAAAAACTTAAAAGTAGGAAAAAATACTTTTGAATTTACGGCTTATTTTAAGGATGGAACGACAAAAACTGCAACTGTAACGATCAATTACTCTAAATAAGTCTCATGTCTATTATAAAAGTTCTACCGGAGAGTCTGATCAATCAGATTGCCGCTGGTGAGGTTGTTGAAAGACCTGCCAGCGTGGTTAAAGAGTTGGTAGAAAATAGTATCGATGCCGGTGCTAAAAATATTGTGGTGGAATTGAAAGATGCCGGAAAGAGTTTTATCAAAATCATCGATGATGGATGCGGAATGATTCCGGAAGATTTGGAATTGGCTTTGCAAAGACACGCTACAAGTAAAATAAGAGATGAAGCTGATCTCTGGAAAATTAAAACTATGGGTTTTAGAGGTGAAGCTTTAGCGAGTATTTCATCTGTTTCGAAGATGATAATTCGTAGTAAAACGGCAAATGATTTGGCTGGAACGGAGATTCAATCGGTTGGTGGAGAGATTAAAGTTAAACAAGAAGTGGGGATCCCCTCTGGAACGCAAATAGAGGTCTATGACCTGTTTTTCAATACACCGGCGCGTCAGAAGTACCTAAAGCAGGACAGCACGGAATTAGGACATGTAACGAGTATCCTAGACATGATTGCTCTGGCTCATCCGGAGTTATCTTTGAAATTAGTGCACAATGATAAAGTAATTTTTGATTTAGCTAGGAGTAGCGATTTGATTTCGAGAGTGGCAGATATTTTTGGTAAAGCTACTTCCGAGGCGATGCTACCGGTATTTTATGGTGGAAGTGCGTTTCAGATTGATGGATTTATTGGTAAGCCTTTACTCAGTCGTAGCACAAGTCAGCACCAATATTTCTTTGTGAATGGCAGACCAATTCAGCATTTTCTTTTGGCAAATACTATCAAGACCGCTTTCCACTCTATGCTGATGGAAAACAAAAAACCGGTGTTCATTTTGAATATCAAGATTGATCCGGCTTTGATTGATGTGAATGTGCATCCGAGAAAGACGGAGATTCGTTTTGAGGACCAGCAGAGCCTAATAAAAGTGGTTTATGGATGCGTAAAAGTGGCACTAGAGAAAAATATTTTAATTCCAAAAGGATTCACAGAATCTCAGAGATATATGTCGGATAGTTTTCCTAAAGATGAAGTAAGTAGTGGTGAATCTGAGCTTGGAGGTTTCATGAAATTTGGTGGTAGCCCTGTGAAACAAGAAAATTTCAACTTTGGAATGGGGGAGGTAAAAGCTGAAACTCGCCAAGCTGAAGGGATTCAAACTGGGGCGGTGACTGAGAAGCGTTTTGATATGAAACCAATCGTGCAGATTTTCAATTCTTATATCGTAGCGCAGAATGAAAGCGGACTAGTTTTGATTGATCAACATGCGGCGCATGAGCGCGTGAGATTTGAGGAATTAATTTCACAATTTGAAAATCAGAAAAAATCCGTACAGCCCTTATTGATGGCTTTACAGATGGAATTGAGCAATGAAGAGGTGTCGTTGATTAAAGAAAATATGGATATTTTTAATGGACTTGGTTTTGAAATTGAGCCATTTGGAGGTAATACTTTTGTGATTCATGCTGTTCCTGTTTTCTTAGCAAAAGAGAATATGGAAGAAGTAATCAAAGGTGTTTTAGATGATATTCTTAATCAAAAAAACACTTCAAAGATGCATGGTCGCAGAGAGGAAATGTTGACCTACATGTCTTGTAGAAGCGCAATTAAATTTGGACAGAAACTGAGTTTAATTGAAATGCAGGCTCTAATTATGCAGATGGAAAAACTTCAGAGACCTTATACTTGTCCACATGGAAGACCGACTATGGTTTCTCTAACTATGGATGAATTGGGAAAAATGTTTGGCAGAAAATAGAAAGTGAGACGGTTTATTTCTTCCAAATTCCGGAGAAATAACGATCATATACCAAGTTTGTAGGGTAGCTAATTTCTGTATCGGAAATTTTCCTAGCTTCTTTAGGATAGATGGAAATATTCTTTATTTCAGGATCAGTGTGAGTAGTTTTGGTAAAAATACTACCGCGACTTCCCGGCTGCTTATCTACAATTAATTTATAATTTACGGCACTGTCATTCATATCTAAAAGGAATGGCAGACGATATCTAAATCGTAAATAACCAGTCTTTCCGGCGGTCATTTCCATGGAAGTAAGAAAATAATTTTTCTTAACATCTTTGTCATATTCTAAAGTCAGATTTGGATCTGTTGAATTAAGTAAAATACTACCTTCTGGAACGTAAACTTTTATTAAACTTTTGTTTCTTCCCCTACCTAAAATATCGATTATTTCATTTGGCATTTCACTTAACCCATAACTTTGAAGAATTTTTTTCCAGCGGAAATAAATAGCATCACTCCATTGATGGTGACGCTTAATTGTCACTTCATCAGTTAGATTTCCGTTTTTATCAATGTAAGTATCATGAGTAACACTCTCTTCTATGAAAAGATCTGACTTTGTACCACCGGCAGAAAAATTAATAACACTGAGATAATCTTCATCGGGTTTGTTCTGATACATTCGACCACTAACCCCCAATGAATCAAAAAGCCCCTCCACTTCAGCGTCAGAGGAATACATCATTATATGTTTTTGCTGAATGGCTTTATAAAGTTTTGATCCCACCTTGCTAAGGTTCTCTTCCTTCATGATAGCCTTCTGAAAAGCCGGAATAAACACTTTTAAAATATGTTTTGGATTTTCTGGTCCCCAAATTTTTCCTTCAATAACATAGCTCAAAAGCAGGTTATAATTTTCCGAATTTAATTTTCCAAAATTACCAACTTGAACTGGTCCTGTAATATCCAACATATCTTGTAATAAACCCTGATTAATAGCTATTACGGTATCAACCATTGGCCCACCTTCCTTATTTAAAAACCATTTGGCTTTAGCGGCAGTGGTAGGGAAATCGGCGGAATAATTACTATCACGGAAGCGCCAATTGGAAGTGAATTGTTTCATATAATCCGGCGGTTCAATAATGTCCTTAAACGACCCATCTATGTCGTAAACATCCTGAACATCCAGTTTTTTAATAATTCCCTTATCAATATCTATAATGGCATAACTTCCTATAAACCCTCCTGAAGGTCTTATTTCATTATTATTTTGTAGAAGAACCAAATAACGATGAGGATATTCATCTCCAAGTAATTTCAAAAGTGCCGGAAAATAACTTGCCGTTGAATTCAAAGTTTCAGAAACCATTTTTACCTGATTTTTTACAGCAGCTACGCGCGGAGCTATTTCTCCCGGAAGATTATTTTCATTTACCGTCGCTAACTCATTGGAAGCAATATTAATTTCTTTAATCGCTAAATCTGTATTTTTTAAGCCATCTTTTAAAGTATCGGTAAGAGACGGCCCACTAGAATCTGGATTATTATTCTTAGCTACGAAATAGAGAGGAACTTTATTAAACTCTTCTAGGGCATCTAGAAAATGTTGGCCTGCTGCAGTAAAATGCTCACCACCAACAATGAGTGATTTAACACTTGATCCTATATTATTCTGAGAACTGTAATAAGATTTATCACTACTTAGGAACCATAGTTCTTTTTTTACGTCATCAAAATTTTTAATCGCTTTTTGAAAAGATTCGGAAGCATTAGCAAACTGAACTTTACTGGCGCTTTTTCCAGCATCGATAAGTAAAGAATAGCCCTGATAAGCTTCATTCGAGATATTTTTTTCTAATTTTTTCGTAGTGTAATAAACGTTTATCGTATTGATAAATAGAATTATAAGAAAACCAAAAAAACCGATTTTCAAAAGATTTCCCAGTGATTTTGGAGGATTAAATTTTTCACCTCTCACATAGATGAAGTGTTTTTTTCCATCCGTTTTCAAATCCTTAACCTCATTAATGGGAGTGTGTTTCTTGTAAAACTTGTGCTGCTTTTTATTCAAAATATCAGCATCTTTGCCAGCGCCAAGAATTGCGAGATTCGAGTGCTTTTTATCGCCCTTCAAATTAATATCGTTGATTTGATTTTCTTGCTTTATGTCCTGAAGTTTTTTGGACATGCATCACTTGATATGCAAATAATTTATCGTTACAACTCCATCTTCAAAATAATTTTTACCGGAGCTGAAAGAAGAAATCATTCCAAGTGCCGGTGGTATAACCTTTTGTTTAAATATTAGAGGAAGAATTCCTTCTAAATCAAAGAAACTCACTTCATCTGATCCTTTAATCACAGGCTGAATATTGCTAGAGAATCTTTCCGTAGAAATTAAGCTTTCTCCGTTGCCCTTCATCAAATCTACCGTAACCTTAATAGAATCTAAATCATTACAAATAACCGCAAAATCATTCACAATAGCATAATATACGCTCCAATTTTGTTTACCCATTTTTAACTCGTAAATCATCGTATCATTATAGGAATTTTCTATTTTTGTAATTTCTTCAGGCGCAGCAACAATTTCCCTTCCAACAGTGCCATCAGGCAAAGTGTGCTCAACAACTTTTGGCTCGAAAATTCCACCATAGTTAGCGAAATTACTAGCAAGCTGATGAAGCTTAACAGTATCAGTTTGAGCAGTTTCCAATCCGAAAATTAGCTTATAAATATTTTTGTTTTTATTTTTCTCAATTGAAAATGCAAATTCATTCTTCAAAAGAGGTAGAAGGTCCTGTTCAAAGCTAGTATCCTGTCCAAAATATTTTTGAGTATAGCTCTGCAAAATTTGATCTACTAGCATCTGACTGGAATCATCCCCACCGGCAAAAGTGGAAAGCATCTTCTGTAATTCAGACTCCAAATCTTGTCCTCCCCAGAAGGCCAAAGTTTCTTTTGGCAAATAGGCAGCTAGATTGGCGCTATATTTTTTCTCAAATGAGAGATATGAAGAATTGCCGGAATTTTTTCCTTTTAGAGTTAGGAAAGTTTGAACTGCAAACTCATTATCCAAAGCGATCAAAGCTGCTCCTTCAGAATCAAAAGATTTGAGTAAAGGCTTTACCATAACCATTGATATTCCTTTTGTATTTATGAATGGCAGTTTGTGTAAGAAATTATCACTTAATTGATCGAAATTAACATACACAAAAGCTGTACGATTCAGAGGTAGATTATTGTCTACTTTACGATACTGAGGTGTGAAATATAATTTCTGATTACTGGAGTTTTGGCTATCTACAAGCTGGAAAATCGCCTGTTCACTTGAGCTGGCAATGAGATAATTATTAAGAAAAGTTATGAAGGCCGGACCTCCTGGAAGTTTTACGTTGTAAGTTTTATGACCGGTGTAAATATTCTCTACAGGGTTATATCTCTGGAGAAATTTATCGACATTTGTCTGACTCAATATTTCGGCAAAATATAATTCATAAACGACATTAGTTTCTTTTGCAGAATTAATGTAAGCAACTCCTACCTCTCTACCAAGCCAAGGCTTCACATCTGTCTCGTAAACCAAACTGAAAAAAGTTTCAGCAAATTTGATCAAACTTTCTTTGCTATATTCGGGATGACCTGCAAGAAGTTTGAAAGTTTTATTAAGCTGAGTGTGGTCAAAATTAGTATTAACTTCCACTAAAGCCACTGTAGATTCGGCAGGTAGTAATTTAGCGATAGGCTCAGCGCGAAACGCTCTTTCAAAAATCAAATAACCGACGGCAACCAAAATTGCTAGCATAATTAGTGCCAAGACTCCGCCAAAAAGTTTCTTCTTATTGATCTTAAAACGAGGTTTTTTCACTTCGCCATCAGTCAAAATTTCAGATTCCTTTTTAGACTTCTTCTTGTTTGCATTAAGCTCGTTTTCCGTGTCACCGGCTTCTATTTGCTGGCGTATTATTTTTTTAGCTTTTGATTTTCTTCCCATGTGCTAATTATTAGCATATTTTGGCCCCCTCTGCAAAAGCTTGTATCCTGATGTTTTTTTACGTAGAATAAGCCCACTTGATACTTTTTGAATCTGAAAATATGAAAATGACAGCTAATGAACTCCGCCATTTATTTATAGATTTTTTTGTAAAAAAGAATGGACATAAAGAAATTCGTGGTTCTTCTTTAATTCCGGAAAATGATCCTACTGTTTTATTTACGACTGCGGGAATGCATCCTTTGGTACCATTTCTTATGGGCGAGAAGCATCCATCAGGTAGTCGTTTAACAGATGTACAGAAGTGTATTCGTACGGACGATATTGAGGAAGTGGGAGACAAGAGTCATTTGAGCTTTTTTGAGATGTTGGGTAACTGGTCTTTGGGAGATTATTTCAAAGAAGGTGCTATTAAGATGAGTTTTGAATTTTTGACTTCGAGCGATGGTGGGCTTGGTTTGCCTTTGAGCAGATTGGCTTTTACTTGTTTTGCCGGTGACGCTGATGCTCCTAAGGATGAGGAGTCCTTTGCAATTTGGAGAAGTCTTGGCGTAAGTGCCGATCGTATTTCATTCTTACCTAAAAAAGATAACTGGTGGGGACCTGCAGGAAAAACTGGTCCATGTGGTCCAGATACAGAAATGTTTTATTGGACAGGAACTGAGCCAGCGCCAGAAAAACACGATCCATCAGACAAGAGATGGGTGGAGATTTGGAATGATGTGTTCATGCAGTACAACAAGCAGGAAGATGGCAGTTTTGTTCCTTTGAAACAGCAAAATGTGGATACAGGAATGGGACTGGAAAGAGTTTTGGGAATTATGAATGGTTTGAATTCACCTTTTGAGACTGAATTATTTGTGGATGTGATTGCGGAAATTAGAACATTAGCCGGATACGGTGAAGCCGACGAAGCAAAAATGGTTTCTGAAAAAATTATTGCTGATCATTTGAGAGCAGCGACATTTATCTTGGGTGATCCAAGTGCTGTAACTCCTTCAAATACAGATCAGGGATATATTCTAAGAAGACTTATTCGTAGAGCAATTAGGAATGCAAAGAAGCTAGGAATTGCAGGTGAATTTGCAAGAAAAATTGCCGGAATTATCGTGAAAAACTATGGGGATTATTATAAAGAATTAGAATTGAATGCAGAAAGAATTTACGAAGAGATGAGCAAAGAGGAAATTCAATTTGGTCATACTTTGGATAAAGGTTTGGCGATGATTCATCGAGAGCTTGCACGTAAAGAAGAACAAAAGGAAAAGGGCATAAATGCCCTGGGCGAAGATTTCTGTTTTGAAATGTTTGCAACTTACGGCTTCCCTATCGAGATGACAATTGAAGAATTACAGGAAGCTGGTTGGATTCGTGATGCAGCTGAGAAGGCAATGTTGATTAAAAATTTCGAAGATAATTTCAAAAAACATCAAGAATTATCTCGTGCCGGTGCTGAGAAAAAGTTTGCTGGAGGACTTTCTGACCACAGTGAAGAAGTTACTAGATTGCATACGGCTACTCACCTTTTGCATAAAGCACTACGAACAGTTTTGGGTGATCATGTAGAGCAGAGAGGTTCAAATATTACTGCTGAAAGATTACGTTTTGACTTCTCTCATTCGACAAAAATGACCGATGAGGAAAAGATAAAAGTAGAAGGAATTGTGAACGACCAAATTCGTGCAGCCTTGCCAGTGAGCTATGCAGAAATGAGCGTGGCTGAGGCAAAAGAAAAGGGCGCTATTGGCTTATTTGAGTCAAAATATGGCGACGTGGTAAAAGTGTACACAATGGGTGAACCAGAAAAAGGCACACTTTTCAGCATGGAAATTTGCGGTGGTCCACACGTTAAAAATACTAGCGAACTTGGCAGCTTCAAGCTCTTAAAAGAAGAAGCTTGCTCAAGCGGAATCAGAAGAATTAAGGCGACAGTGGGGGCAAATGCGAAAGCCTAGACCAATTCCCCTTCAAGAATCCACTCCATTGCTTTGGTGATTTTCACTGGGACTATTTCTCCGAGGAGTTTTCTGCCGGATTGGAATTGTACGGTTTTGAAGTGTTCGCTGCGACCGAGACATTTTTTGCCTTCTTGGCTTTCTACTAAAACTTGGACGGTTTTGCCGAGGAATCTTTCGTGAGCTTTTTTGGATTTTTGGCGAAGGAGATTGTCGTTTAATTTGTTCCAACGCTCTTGTTTTACGGCTTCCGAGATGTCGTCTTTTATGAATCTGGCAGCGGTGGTTCCGGTTCTTTCAGAATATTGAGAAATGTATCCGTGTTCGAAATCCATCTCATCAAAAAATTTATAAGTATTCTCAAATTCTTCATCTGTTTCACCACAAAAACCCACAATTATATCTGTAGAAATAGAAATTCCCGGAATTGCTTTGCGAAGTTTTTCTATAATTTTTCTATAATGTTCGACGGTATAAGTACGATTCATGCGCTTGAGTGTGCGATTATCACCTGCTTGAACTGGGAGATGTAAATACGGCATTATTGTCTTCAAATTCGCCATCGCCTCAATGAGTTGATCAGACATATCTTTAGGATGAGAAGACGTGAAGCTGAGACGCACGAGACCTTTGGTGTGAAGCTTATCGATCTCTTCTAAAAGGTAAATAAATGGCTCTTTTTCTCCGAGAAATTCAAAAGTTTTTTCTTCTTTGTCATATTGGCTGAGACCATAAGAATTCACAGTCTGACCGATGAGAGTAATTTCCTTACAGCCATTCTCCACTAGCTGTGTACATTCTTTGAGAATTTCCTGGATGTCACGGCTCTTCTCGCGACCGCGGCTATATGGAACGATGCAGTAGGTACAAAATTTATCGCAACCATTGGAAATGGCCACAAAAGCCTGAGCTTTGGACTGGTGAGAACTATGAGTTGGAGAAATTTTGAAATAATCTTCGAGGGACTCTTCTTTAATTTCCGGAATTTTACTTTCTGGGTCGAGCTCGCGAGCGAGAGCAGCAAGTTTTGGCAATTCTTCAGTGCGAAGTGCGATATCTAATTCACGAGTTGTATTGAAAAGTTTATCTCTTTCTGAAGAATATCGAGAGCTGGATTTGCGCACCATACAGCCGGTAATTACCACTGTGATCTTTTTGTGCTGGCGACGCATTTGCTCGATTGTACGCATGTGACCGTAGACACGATCCTCAGCGCTCTGACGAATGCTGCAAGTATTGAACATAATCAAATCCGCCTCTTCAAAAGAGGGCGCTTTATCATAGCCGAGTGCCTGGAGATAAGACTCCATGCGTTCTGTATCAGAATAATTCATCTGACAGCCGTAAGTTTGAATGTGGTAGGTAGACATGTGAAAAGCATAATTGCAGCGGCAATCATAATCAGAGAGGTGGCTTTAGGCAATGGAAAGTCTTATCTCCAACCATGATCTCAAATTTTGCCTTTTTCAGAAGACATACTTGCCTGTAGATTATTTAAATGAAACTCCCAGGTGCTCAAAGG
Source organism: Candidatus Peribacteria bacterium (assembly GCA_943357285.1). Taxonomy (GTDB): domain Bacteria; phylum Patescibacteriota; class Gracilibacteria; order UBA1369; family LOWO2-01-FULL-3; genus JACRIB01. Next base: position 24,783 of record CALRGJ010000002.1, read on the forward strand.
CACAAACATCAAATAATCTCTTAGATATTCTCGTGCCGCCGTTTCGTTCATTCCTTGATTTTGAATAAATTCTACGGTAGCGGCAAGTTTGTATACGATAGCTTGTGCATCTTCCAAATATTCATCACGCGTAGATTCCAAGGCATGATTAAATGTTTTTTCAAGTAAAGCTGGATCCTTGGTACTTGCTTGCGCCTGGGCAATACCCAATTCATTGAAAGCCATTTGTCTGAATTCCGTATCGCCTAAATAATCGTAAGAACCGTTAGGATTGAGCAATCTATTACATATACTATTTAATGAGTGCCCTTCTGTGACCAAAAAAGCCAAGGCCTCATCTTTTAAACGGTGTTCGTAAAAAGCTTTCTTGGCCTGCATATAAGTATGTATAGATTCAGGCCTTATATCCCCATCCGGAGTAAGAATAGAAAAATTGCCATCAACTCCCCTAATACTTTGTAAAGCTTCTCCATGTATAGCCATTTCCGGTTCCAAAGAATTAGATCCTTGTTTATAAATATGCTGAAGCTCGTGAATAATGACATGACTTTTCATGGAAAGTTCTACATGTGGTTTTACCACTATTATACCGATGCCAATGCCTGATTCTGTAGCAGAAAGAGCAAGACCTGCAGAGGTGTGAGAATCAAAGTCTCCAAAGAATTTTGCGTAATCGGCTGCTGTTTCACATCTGATACATAACACCCCATCAATCATTTTATAGGCGATCTTGCCCTCAATACTTCGATGTAAAGTCCCTGCCTCAATAAGGCGAGCCTTGAGTGCTTCATCTTTTGCCTCCTGTGTTGAACCGCTTAATCCCGCCTCAAAAGCTACGGTATTTCCCCGAACGTTAATCATGTGAGATATGGTAGCAACTATCATTTGCTGCTGCTCAAGTGGTATGTCCGAATCTTGAAGATATTTTTTATAAAGATCCTCCACCGATAATTGGTCATTACCTGAATGTAATTCCTGACGAATTGACTTAATCACATCTCGGGCTTTATTCTGAATTTCATGAACTTTGGCTTTGTAAGCATCTCGCGTCATTCTTCCAGCTGCAACGTCCTTTCTGGCTTCATCAAAATCAAACATTCTATCTTTTAGGGCATTCATTTTACCCCAACATTCTTTTGTCTCCCGAGTCATTCTAGCTAGGTTTGTTTCTGAATTAGAATCGGCGGACGCAGCGGCCTTAAGTGAAACTATCTCATTACCTTTTATGGCCGTAAATGAGCCATCAGGATTATCACCATTAATCACAAAACCCTTATTCTTCAGATATTCAGTTAAAGCAATTTTTCCCTCTGGAGAAAGATTGGTAAATTCGTATTTATTTTCTCCAGCTTGTTTCAGTCCATATAATCTTTTGATTTCACTCTTGCCAGTCTCGTCCAGACCTTCAGTAAAAAGCTGTCTTATCCACAGACTTTCCGTAGTTGGTTTGAAAATCATTTTGTTTTTTGCGACAGAGCCATCCTTCAATGTAATGGTGGTTTCAGCTGTAACAGTGCCATCTTCAGAGACTTCCACTTTGAAGCCATTTTTTCCATATTCCGCTTGCAGATTTTTGATAAATTCAGCTCTCTGAGACTGATCGTAGCTCCAATTAGTAGACACTTCATTGTCTCCAGTCTTACTGGCTCCATTGGAAACAACTTTATATTTGCCCATTTTATAAGATACCGCTCCTCCGTTTAGACAATGATACAGAGAAGCTAAAAATCCGAGAGCAGGATGCCCCTTTTCTGCAGCACTTTCAATCATTTCCTCACGTGTTTCTTCCAGAAATTCTCTGCCTAATTTATTCATCATATTGCCCAATCCTTTTTGATTGAGCAGGTTAATTTCATGATTTCTAAGTTTAGGTATCTTGCTTAAAAGCTTTGCCGCCATGCCTTTAAACCCCGGGGATGCTCCATTTGCAGCCGCAAACTTGCTCAAGAATTTTCCGGCGATTTGTCCGCATCCGAGTAAAGCAAAAGTGGTGACAAAACCAACTACGAATTGTTTGCCGTAGACTTGGTTTAATTCGGAACTGCTTATTTCTTCATATTGTCCCGTCTGAGGGTTGAACACTTTTTCGTCCGTAATATATTTACCCAGCATTGTTTTATTAGTAAACCCATCTTCCCCATACACGGCCTTGCCAATATAATTAGAGCCAATAGTAGCTAATTCATTTCCGGCCATACCAGCTAAAGTACCCACCCCTGCCATCAGCATCAAGCCACCAACTCCTGACCCTACTCCTGTACAAATCAAAACTATGGCAACAGTAGCTGTCAAAATAGCTCCAATAAAAGGTAGGGCATCTTTAATCATCCATCTATCAAAAGAATCTTCTTCAAAATCCGCACTCAAAATCATATTACAAAAAGATTCTATCCTTTTACTGTCTACAAGAGCTGCAACTTGAGACAGTTGATTCTCCATGGATAAAATTTTCTGTTCGAATTCATCCTTCATGCCAGTTTCTCCAAACAATTTCAATTTATTAAGATCGGCACGAGCTTGAGCAAGATTAGATCTAAGATCAGCAATTGAACCGGAACTAACGGAATCTTTTACTTCTCTGGCATATCCTTTGGCCAACTCAATAAAATTTCCCGGCTTATTTCCCTCCAATGTTTTATAAAACAACATTTGTAAGGGCGCAAATTTTGCATTTATATCTTTGCTAGCAGCTCCTAAAGCTTTAAAGCTAGGTTTTTCCCTTAATATTTTTTGAAAAGCTTCTTTCATAGTTGCATCCTGCTTGTCTGAATCTGCAATAGTCTCGGCATCGATAACCTGATCCCCCTTACTGCCATCCTCCTTGACTGCAATATAATTTAAAGAGCCATTGATGTTTTCCTTCATTAAATAGATAGCATCATTGCTAATTCCTTTGTGAGAATTTGTTTTATTGAGATCATGCCCATACATTGGCACATATCCCTGAGCAATTTTCTGGGCGGCAAAACTATTACTCTTTGATGGAAATTTTTCTTTTAACTGAACAGTTTGGAGTGAATTTCGACTGTTTCTAAAAGAGTTAATCAAAGTATTATTTCGTGAATTACTAATGTCGTAATCTGCCGCTGCAAGTATCCGCAAATTGTGACCACCAGCGTTAGTTTCAATACAATTCACAGAGCCGTCTGAGTTTTCCTTCATTAAATACACAAGAAGGTTACTACCACCCTCTGTAGATCCCATCACAATTGCTACATAGCCCTCCCTAATTTTTTGTTTTGCATCAACTCCATCTCCCGGTTTTCCACTCATAATCAATGCAGTCATTCTTTTTGTTGTTTCTGAGTCCTTTTCAGCTCTGAATTTTTCAAGAAGTTTTTCTTTATTGGAACGATTCACTAAATCCTTTCCTATTTCCATTCTCTCTCCATTCTCATCAATACGGATATAACTCAAAGACCCCTTGATACCTTCCTTCATCAAGCAGAGACAATTGTCATCGACACCCTTCAGAGTATATCCTTCCTTTATTTTCTGGGCGGCAAAACTGGTGGGAAAACCAGGTTTTGATTTAAGTCTTACAATTGAGGACTTGGCCCATGGTGATTCTTCCTTGCCTCGGTGGGCCTCAATTAGATCATGATTACCCAGAACATCATTATCAAAAATGTTTGTTCTTTCCTTGTTTAATTGCCCCAGCAGATTCAAAGCTTCATCATATTTTCCTGCATAGATGAGCTTTTGAACTTCAGAAGCTTGTGAATCAGCCTGGAATTCGACAACAGCATTATCAATTTCAGATTTTAAAAATACTGGTGCATTGTCCCCAAGTGTGTCATGCATAGATAAAAGTACCTCTCTAGGATTTTCTCCGGTGTTTTTTAGTAACTGATACTGGTTTGTAAGGCTACAGCTTAATAACGATTGCTGCTCTTTTTTTATTCCTGAAATTTTACTTTCCTGCTTATTAATAAGTTTATCCCATTTGCCTAAATTTTCTATAGCCTGCGTTATTAAAATTTTAGTGGAAGGCGTCCAAAAATTGAGGGATCCGGGATTTTCTGTGACTTGTTTGGCCAACCATTCATACTGCCCCTCTTTTTGCCCTTCCAAATGAGTTAATCTTGTCTGTTCTTCTTTTAATACCTCTTCTAATTCTTGATATTTTTCTTTGGCCTTCATTACATTTACCGCTAAAGTTTCATTACTTATCAGATTTTCTCTTTGCCCATTAATTAGTTTCCCAAAAGCTTCTATCAAAGGTCTTCTGGCTTGTTCCCTATCTGCTTTGTGTGAATCATCCAATTCGCTAAGAGACCAGGTATCTTTATCTACAAGAAAATTTTCCCTTAGGCTGGTAATAATGGAGCCGATGATACTAGGTGAAATCCTCTGCTCCTCTGGAACTTGCAGATAGGCTTTGTAATAAAGACCCATAGTTTCTACAGACAATCCAAGGTCTCTATTTATCGCTAGAAAATTTGGTGGAATTTCTGCAACCTCACCAAGAGGTTGCATATTTTGGAGATATTCCTTTTTTGCTTTTATAGCATTGTTTCTTATTTCACTTTCTTCTTTTTCAAGAGTTTCCAAGTCTGAAACTGTATTGGCCTTTTCCTGTTTTCCCCATATTTCTTGAAGTTTTCCTAAAGTATTCGTGTCAATTTGTTTCCACTCAGTAGATGTAACTATTGCCTTGGAATCAGATTTCCCAATCGCAAACGCTTCAGGCTGTACGGAAACGTAAATAGCCTCTACCAATTTTACAGAGTAAGGTTGATTGTAGATTTGCTCATTAATAATTCTTATTGTCTCGGGACCGACAGCCCCATCGGCAGTAATTCCCAACATTTTTTGGGCACCGCTAATTTTGTTCTGGTCAAACCCAATTGATTGCATTTTAGAATTTATAGCCTTCCAGTCTTCACTTTTACGGCTATATAGAGGCAAATTCATAGCCCCCTGAATCTTCTCCTTATTTTTATAGAGCGGTAGAATGTATTTTAAAATTTCTGCGACTTCCGGCTGCTGATCAAAGTTTTCGAGATCAGTCTCTATTTCAGCAAAAAGTTTTTTTAGTTTTTCTTCCTTTTTAACGTCTATTTTAGCAAGATCATTTTCTCTTTTTTCAAGCACTTTCTTTAAGGAATTCCCTAGCTGGTCCTTATATTTTGGGCTAACCGGAGAAGCTTTTATTTTATTCTCAATTTTATCAATTTTTTCCTTTATTTCTGATTCCGTGACTATCTCAGCTTTGCCTTCCCCTGCTTTTGACTTCTCTTTTTCAGCCTGAACTTTCTTCTCTACAGCCTGAATTTTAGGTACAAACTTATCAGATTGTCCCCCCTCAAAAAAGACTAATTTTGATTCTTTAAAATTAAGCTTCATTGAGTTTATTTAGAATATTTTCACTATTCTCCTGTTCTTCCTTTTCTTCTGCCTTTATCGCCTTCTTCTCTTGCAGGTGGAAAAATTCATTTATATTGAGAATAAATGATTGATTTAGGGCTCTTTTCTCCAAATTCGCCTCCTCTTCTATCTTTTTTACTGAATCTGCCTCAATTTGAAAAATCTTCAGAAGCTGTTTTTGCTTTTGTTCATCAATGAAATCGAGCAATTTTGAATAAAGGGCTTTTTCTGAGTCCTTAATTACACGACTAGATTTGATTAACTCCTTTATTTTGTCTTTCATTTTGGTTTTTGCAATCTGTAGATTATACCATTTTTAGACCAAAAATGGAAGTATCAGATGCTATACTGTAATAAATTGACGATAGAAATTTCATCGGTATAATTAAGTCCATGCAGAATCCTCATAAAAGCAAAGGCAAATTATTAACCATGTCTTTTGCCGCTCTTGGGGTGGTTTTTGGAGATATTGGCACTTCACCACTTTATGCCGTAAATGAAATGTTTTTTGGTCATGGCCAGATTCCAGTAACTCAAGCAAACGTACTTGGTAGCATCTCTTTAGTTCTCTGGGCTTTGACTTTAATTGTGGCTTTCAAGTATCTGATTTTTGTACTCCGTGCTGATAATGATGGAGAGGGTGGAGTTTTCGCACTTTATGGACTTTTGAATAAATATAAGAAGAAAAGCCTAGCTTTTTTGATGATAATTTTAACTTTGGCGGCGGGATTACTTTTTGGTGATGGAATTATTACGCCAGCTATTAGCGTGCTTTCTGCTGTGGAAGGATTGAATGTGGCGACACCAATTTTTGCCAGCTACATTGTGCCGATTACAATCGTTATTCTCACACTGCTTTTTGCGATTCAGTATAAAGGAACAGCAAAAATCGGTAAGGTTTTTGGTCCAATTTTAATTATATGGTTCGTGGCGATTGCTATTTTAGGATTCAAACAAATAACAATTAATCCTCAAATTCTTCAGGCTTTAAATCCAGTGTATGGATTCGAATTTTTGGCTGCCAGTTCAATGAAATCTATATTCTTAATTCTTGGAGCGGTAATGTTGGCTATTACTGGAGGGGAAGCTCTTTATGCGGACATGGGACACTTTGGGAAAAATCCAATTAGGGTTAGCTGGTTTCTAGTGGTTTATCCTGCACTTATTCTGAATTATCTTGGCCAGGGAGCTTTATTGCTCGGGCAGAATCAAATCATTAACGGAAATATTTTCTATAGCATGGTACCTCATGCCTTAATTTTCCCTATGGTAATTTTGGCTACTTTGGCGACAGTGATTGCCTCACAAGCGCTTATTTCTGGAGCTTTCTCTCTGACTACTCAAGCAATCGCTCTTGGCTTATTGCCTAGGTTAAAGATCAGTCATACCCATCACGAACATTCTGGTCAGATTTATATAAATTTTATAAATTGGGCTTTGTACATTGGATGCGTCTGTCTTGTTCTAGTATTTAAATCTAGCAGTGCTCTGGCTTCGGCATACGGTCTAGCGGTGTCTTGCGATATGGTGACGACTTCTCTGGCAATGATGGCAATTGCTCGCAATAAATGGAACTGGAATTACGTTAAAATATTCATGATTTTTGGACTTTTATCTATCGTGGATCTTTCCTTCCTCACTGCAAATTCAATCAAATTTCTCGAAGGAGGTTTCGTGCCGCTAACAATAGGTGTGGTTTTATTCAGTGTAATGCGAACCTGGAAATGGGGAAGAAAATCCACTTTTTCGGCCTATTCGAGCCAGGATACTTTGTCTATTAGCGCTCTAATTAAATTAAAACAAAAGGCTACTCATTTAGTGAATCAGACAGTTATATTTATGGCGCCGAAGCCATTGGAAAAGGCTTCCGATAACACTCCAGCTCTTTTTCAGGCTTACTATGAAAGAACTGCAGCACTTCCAAAAAATATAGTTTTTGTGGATGTAATTACTCAAAAAGTTCCTTACATTTCAGAGGAAGAACGTCACAATGTGAGAGTTTTTGAAAAAGGAAATAAAGGCACGATTTTGGGAGTTACTATCAATTTTGGCTTCATGGAAGAATCAAATGTAGAAGCAGTTCTAGAGGATATGGCTTCTCATAAAGAACTAAAACTTGAACACGATCCTAAGCAATGGCATGTAGTGGCGTCTTTGGAAAGACTTATTCCTGCTACAGATCTTTCAATAATGAAAAGAATACGCCTAGCTTACTTCAAACTATTACGCAGAAATTCTGAACCAGCCTATGAATATTTCTGTCTAGGAAATGACGTACAACTGACACTTGTACAGATACCGGTAAAAATTCGGTAAACTTCTGGTGCTCTCGGCAGGAATTGAACCTGCATCTAAGGTTTAGGAAACCCCTATTCTATCCATTGAAATACGAGAGCCTGGGCTCTTTAGCACTTATTCAAAACTATGCACCTTGTCTTGTCTTCAGGCAATTCAGCTTTAGACTTTATGACAAATTTATCCATAGTTTCTACTTTATCAGCCCAAACTCCTTTGAGAGCTCCTTCTAGGTCTTCATCTCCCATTGGAATAATAATTCTTGGCTCAATACCTTCAATTACTTCGCTGGCTTTTTTAGCTTCAAGATTGCTGTTTTTACCAACTTTTATCATCAATACATCTACATCTCCAATTTCCTTCAACATGTCGCTAGTAAGAGTATGTCCTAGTTCTCCGAGATGACAGATCTTAATTCCATCCACTTGAAAACGGAAAATTATAGTTTTTTCACCTTTATTTCCTTCTTCTTCTTTTGATTTAGATTGAGTCCAAGCTGAAAATCCAACGATTGGCACATCTTTGATCTCATATTCTCCTGGCCAGTCGAAAACTCTTGTAGCTCCTTCTACTGCCGCAATCTCTTGCTTAGAACCAAGGCTAGAAAGCACAAAATCTCCTTTCAGTTTACCAGCGCTACTGTCTGGATTGATCACCAAAGTAGTGTCTTTATTCTTGATTGTGAAGCAACTATTGTTATGCCAGGTAATTTCCATATAGTTTAGTTAAATCTGTAAAATGCAGGGGAAGACTAGCAAAAATGGGGGAAATAGGCAAGATTTCGGGAAGCTTGTCAGAGTATTGCTTTGTTGATAGAGTATGTTCCGATTGAAACAAGCCTTAATTCTACATCATGTCCAAAATTACAAAAGTTCTAGCGCGCGAAGTCTTGGATTCTAGAGGAAATCCTACTGTTGAAGTGGAAGTTTTTACGGAAAAATCTAGTGGCCGAGCAATTGTGCCAAGTGGTGCATCTACCGGTATCCATGAAGCTTTGGAATTAAGAGACGGGGATAAGAAAAGATATATGGGCAAAGGAGTTTTAAAAGCTGTGGGAAATGTGAAAGATTTGATTGCTCCAGCAATCATGGGAATGAACAGTGAAGACCAGGAAGGCGTTGATAAAAAAATGCTTGAAGTAGACGGTACAGAAAATAAATCTAAATTAGGAGCAAATGCAATTCTGGGCGTATCTATGGCGATTGCGAGAGCTACAGCCAATGAGCGTGGTGAATATTTGTACGAATATATTGGTGAGGGAAAAGCAAAGACTCTACCACTTCCAATGATGAATATTATCAATGGAGGTCAACATGCTGATAGCGGACTAGATATTCAGGAATTTATGATTCTTCCAGTTGGAGGCAAAAATTTTGCTGATGCCTTGAGAATGGGTGCGGAAGTTTTCCACACTTTAAAAGGAATTTTGAAAGATGCCGGTCAATCAACTTCTGTAGGTGATGAAGGAGGTTTTGCTCCACATTTGCCAAAGAATGAAGCGGCACTTGATTATATTGTACAAGCGATAGAAAAGGCTGGATACAAGCCATGGAAGGAGATTATGGTTGGTTTGGATGTGGCGGCAAGTGAGTTCTATGACGAGACAAAAAAAGTTTATAAAATTAAAGTGAATGGAAAGGAAGAAGAGCTAAATAATTCTGATTTGGTAGCCTACTATGATGTTTTGCTCCGTAAATATCCTATAGTGACAATCGAGGATGGCCATGCTCAGGATGACTGGGAAGGTTGGAATAAAATGATGGCGGATATTGGAAAAACTATTCAAATTGTTGGTGATGATTTCTTGGTTACAAATGTGAAAAGACTAGAAAAAGCAATTGAGCTAAAAGCGGCAAATTCAATTCTAATTAAACTAAATCAAATTGGTTCTATCAGCGAAACTTTAGCAGCAATTAGAATGGCTAAAGCGGCAAATTGGACTGCTGTAGTTTCCCATAGAAGTGGAGAGACTGAGGATTCTTCAATTGCGGATCTATCTGTGGCGATGGAGACTGGCCAAATTAAGACTGGTTCACTATCAAGAACAGATCGTATTTGCAAATATAATCAGCTCTTAAGAATAGAAGAAAAACTTGGAGATAAAGCGGATTTTATTGGAGGAAGAGCGTTTTATCAATTGGCTGAAGGATTTAAGAATCGTGAAAATTTCTAAAAATTTCTGAACATGATGCAGGATATTAAAAAATCAGTAGTGAGAGATTTGTGGCCTAAAAGGGCTGCTGATTCTCATAAAGGCCAGAATGGTCGTGTGCTAATTATTGGAGGAAGTATTGATTATTCGGGTGCGCCAATTTTGTCTGGCCTTGGAGCTTTGTACAGTGGTGCTGATTTGGTTTACCTTTATGTTCCGGAATGTAATTTTGAATGTTCTCGCAGTATGTATCCGGATTTTATTGTAAAAAAATATCCCGGAGAATTTCTCACCCCTAGATATGCAGCAGAGATAATCGAATTCGCGAAAAAAAAGGCCGATAGTCTTTTAATCGGACCTGGGATGGGAGAGAGAGAACAGACTCAGGAAGCAATTTTGGAAATCGTGAATAATCTGCATATACCAATGGTTTTGGATGCTGAAGCGATGATGGTTTTGAAGAAGATTGATAAGTTTCCGTTACAACAACAAATCGTAATTACTCCACATCAAAATGAGTTCAAACATTTGGTGGATAGAGATATTGTGGTGAGTGAAAATGACCCTAAATCTTCTGTGCTTTTGCGTTCAGTAGCGATGGATTTACATATTAATGTTTTGCTGAAGGGTCGTGTGGATTATGTGTCATCTGAGGAAGGAGTGGTAGAAACAAATCGTACCGGAAATGCTGGCATGACCGTCGGTGGAAGTGGTGATGTGCTCGCCGGTGTAGTGGCGACTTTATTGGCTCAGGGACTTGATGGATTTAATGCTGCGAGATGTGCAGCTTATTATGTGGGAGTAGCTGGAGACATGCTAAAAAAGAATAAAGGATATCATTTCTCAGCTAGCGATATTGCCATGATGCTTCCATATGCACTTCCTGAAGTTTAAAATTTTTGAAAAGTTTGCTGGCATGATTCGCCATGGTCTTTCGACGAGAAATGGTGGAGTGAGTGGTGGCGAGGACGGAAAGGAGTATTTGGCGAGCCTGAACTTGGGACAATTCGAGGAAGATAGTAAAGAAAATTTGGAAGAAAATTATAAGAGATTTTGCGAGGAGGTGGGGGTGGATAGTGGGCGGCTGGTCAGGGCCAATCAAGTTCACAAAGATGATATTTTAATTTTAAAAGGCGAAGTAGACCGTGGTAATTATGGCCTAAATAAGCCACAAGGCGACCATGATGGATTTATTACGAATGTGAATGGCTTGGCTCTTTCTGTGCGCTTTGCGGACTGTCAGGGAGTGTTGTTTTTTGATCCGGTTCGGCGAGTAATTGCGGCGGTGCATGCTGGCTGGAGAGGAAATGCAAAAAATATTATTGGAAAATGTGTGAGAAAAATGGTGGAGGAATTTGGATGCTCGGCGGGAGATATTTTCGTGGGAATTTCACAATCATTGGGACCATGTCATGCGGAATTTAGCGAGCCGGAAAAGGAATTGCCCGATTGGATGCAAAAATATGTGGGAGGAGCAGATGGCCGCCATGTAGATTTATGGCAATGTAGTTTTGATCAATTGGTGGCAGAAGGTGTGCCGGCTGAAAATATTGAAATAATGCGACGATGCACCGTATGCGAAAATGATATTTTCTTTTCTTCTCGTGCTGGAAAAGGGAAAATGGGAGTGATGGCAGGGGTGATTTGTTTGAAATAAGCTTTTTATTTGATATAATTATTTTGGGTGACAATCCAAATTTATTTTTCTTGGCTTTTTAAAACCAAGCTGGTGGAGCCGTTAGATCACTGTCGGCATGTAAGAAAAGCTCTCTAATCAATTTAGAGAGCTTTTTGCTAATCTGGTGGAGCCGTGGGGAGTTGAACCCCAGACACCTAGGTGACAATCCTGGTGTCGCAACCACCACCGGCCCCATCGAGTAGCAGTCTGGTTATATCAACCAAACATTAAATTTTCTTAAATTAATTCTAAATTCGTCAAAGAAGAACTTGAGGAAAGTTAAAATGTATTGGCAAATACAAGTTAGCCCTTCAAATATTTGCTCTGAGTCTTAAACCATTTCCTCATTTCACCGGCAGAGATGCGGCGCTTTTTCATGATGAGGCTGCGTTTTTTTAGAGCGCGTGGAAGTTGTTTAATGTAATCAAAATATGAAGCCCAGAGATATGGTTCATTGACAGTAATGTAAGCAAATACTGCTAATTTTTTGAAAATAATTGGAAAGAAATCGGCAAAATAATTTAGCCAGAGTTCATTTTTTCTTTCCATCAAATGCTGATTTTTGAAAGAATATTTTTTCTGAAATTTGCTGAGACTCTTACGATTGGCCACAATTTCTTTATTGAAAAATCGGCGTTGTACTCCTGTGCCACGTCCGTGATAAGCCACAGCTCCCGGATAATAAAAATTCTTCCAACCTGCGAGCAAAAATCTCCAAGAAAGATCTACATCTTCCTTGTACATAAAAAAATCTTCGTCTAAATATTCACCCATAATTTTCACATCTTCTAAAGCCTTTGTACGATACAAAGGACAAGCTCCAGACACGCCAAAAACCTCACACTCTTCATCAAATTGACCTTCATCAATCAAGCCCTGACCATCATCGATTATGCGACGATTTTTGTAAGCAAAAAGTCCCACCGTATCAATAATATTTGTCGGCTGTAATCTTTCAAAATCATATTTGTAAACTTTACCGGTAAGAGCGGAAATTTTCGGATCTTGTTCTATACGAGCAATGGCTTCTTCAAAATATGTTGGGGAGTAGACGATATCCGGATTGGTAATAACGACATAATCAGCTTTTTCGAAATTAGTTGGAGCGTTTGCCAATACATTTTCTGAAAGATCGGGCAACAATGCTTCTTCCTGATCCTTTCCCTCTATCGCCATTCTAATTCCTTGATTTGCCGCTTTGGCATAACCAAGATTTTCAGAATTTGGAACAATAATTAAATTAGTTTTGTGTCCGAAAGTTTTTTTCACATACTCGAGACCGGTTTTGTCAGGAGAATTATTATCGATAAAAATTACTTCAATATTTTTGTATGTCTGTTCAAAAATAGCCGTGAGACAAGACTCCAAATAATGAGGAGTGTTGTAATGAATAATTACTAAGGATATTTTTGGCTGATTTTCTGACATAGCAATTGTGTTTACAGGCTGGCACTTTTGGCTTAAAATCCACACTAGTATAGTGATAGTCGCTTATAATTGAAAGATAAAAACAATACTATGTCAACTCACCTTTTTACATCAGAATCAGTGACGGAAGGTCATCCAGATAAAATGGCAGACCAAATTTCCGATGCAATTCTAGACGATCTTTTAAGACAAGATCCACAAAGCCGTGTCGCCTGCGAAACTATGGTGACCACAGGTCTAGTTTTTGTAGCTGGAGAAATTAAAACAAAAGCGTACGCAGATATTCCAAAAGTAGTGCGCGAAACAATTAAAAAAATTGGTTATAGCGATTCTGCTTATGGCTTTGATTACAAGGCTTGCAGCGTAGTTACAGCTATCGATGAACAAAGTCCGGATATTGCGATGGGTGTGGATACAGGTGGAGCCGGAGATCAGGGAATGATGTTTGGTTTTGCGTGTAATGAAACAAAAGAACTCATGCCAATGCCAATAATGCTCGCACATAAAATGGCGAAAAAATTATCCGAGTTACGCAAAAAAGGCGTGCTAAAATATCTTCGTCCAGATGGAAAAACTCAAGTAACTGTGGAATATGATGGTTTCAGACCAGTGCGTGTGCATACAGTGGTTGTTTCTACTCAACATGGTCCGGAAGTGACTCAGGCGAAGATAAAAAAAGATATGATTGAAAAAGTAATTAAACCTATTTGTGGAGATTTAGTAGATAAACTTACGGTGTTCCATGTGAACCCAACCGGTAGATTTATTATCGGTGGGCCTCCAGGTGATTGTGGATTAACCGGTCGCAAAATTATTGTGGATACTTATGGCGGAATGGGACATCATGGTGGTGGCTGTTTTTCAGGTAAGGATGCTACAAAAGTAGATCGCAGCGGTGCTTATATGGCGCGTTATGTAGCGAAAAATGTGGTGGCTGCGAAGCTCGCTGAAAGATGTGAAGTACAGATAGCTTATGCGATCGGAGTGAAGGATCCGGTTTCTATTTATGTGAATACTTTTGGTACGGGAACATTGGAAGATGAAGACTTGGTAGAGTTGATTAAAAAGAATTTTGACTTTTCTCCACGTGGAATCATTGAGCATCTCAAATTGAGACGTCCTATTTTTAGTTCTACGGCCGCTTACGGACATTTTGGACGTGATGGTGAGGAATTTACTTGGGAGAAGACAGACATCGCTAAAAAGCTTAAAAAATAGATGGCTTTTGGTTGGTCCATTTTTGAAACTGTTTGCATGTAAAATTTGACGTCAATTTGCCATCAAAATTTACATGAATAATAATTGAAAGATGACTGGCTCAAGGCTGGCAGTAAAAATATAATAATTAAACTCATGAATGACTCTAAAATTAAAGATATAAGCCTCGCGGCTCAAGGTCTTGAAAATATTGAATTGGCCGAGAGAGATATGGGCGCGCTTTTGGAAGTTCGCCGTAAATTCGCGAAGAGTCAGATTTTTAAAGGACTTAAAATTGGTATGGCTCTGCATGTCACCAAGGAAACTGCAGTGCTTGTGCGTACTTTGCGTGCTGGTGGAGCGGAGGTGTGGTTGGCTTCATGCAATCCCCTTTCTACTCAGGATGATGTGGCGGCGGCATTGGCAAAAGAAGGTGTGCATGTGTATGGACACAAGGGCGAAAGTGAAAAAGATTATTATAAATTTTTGAAATGCGTAGTGGAGGCGAAACCAAATCTTACAATTGATGATGGATGCGATCTCGTAGCGGAAATTCACAAAAACTATCCTGAATTATTGAAGGGTATTATTGGTGGCTGTGAGGAAACTACTACCGGCATTATCAGATTGAAATCTATGGAAAAGGCTGGAGCGCTGAAGTATCCGGTGGTGGCAGTGAATGACAATAAGACTAAGCATTTGATGGATAATTATTATGGCACAGGCCAGTCTACTCTTGATGGAATCATGAGAGCCTGCAATTTTATGTTTGCGGGGAAGACGGTGGTAGTCGCCGGATATGGATCTTGTGGAAAAGGTGTGGCGATGAGAGCGCGAGGAATGGGTGCGCGTGTGATTGTGACGGAGGTGGATAATTTCCGTGGATTACAGGCGATGATGGATGGACACATGGTGATGAAAATGAGTGAAGCTGCGAAGGTTGGTGAACTTTTTGTAACTGTGACCGGCGATGTGAATGTGATTCGTGCAGAGCATGTGAAGGTGATGAAAGATGGTGCTATTTTGGCTAACAGCGGACATTTTAATTGCGAGATTGATTTGGAAGGAATTGAAAAAATGTGCGGAAAAGGTAGGCAGGTGAGACCGGCGATGAAGGAATATTCTGTGGGGGCTAAGGCTGGAGCGAAAAAAATCTTTGTTTTAGCTGATGGCCGTTTAGTAAATCTAGCTGCGGCAGAAGGACACCCTAGCGAAGTGATGAGTTTGAGTTTCTGCGGACAGGCTTTGGCTTGCGAATTTTTGGTAAAGAACGCTGGTAAAGGCAGCAAAGGATTAGCAGCGACAGTACATACTTTGCCAGAAGAAATTGACGATTATATTTCTGCGCTGCAATTGAAAGCGATGGGCGTGGAGATTGATAAACTCACTGAAGATCAGAAGAAGTATTTGGCGGGATGGGAGAGTGGGACTTGAAAATTATTTAAGCTTTTTTTTGCTTTTGTTAATTAATTCTTCTAAATCAAAATCCAGGAGAACTTCTATGTTTACGATCTTTCCATCTACGTCGTAATCAAAGATGCAATCACCTTCTGAATCACTACTAACAATTTCTGCTTTGCTTAAGCGAATCATTAGTATTTTAACTTCTGGATCGTAGGTTACTTTGGTCATGATAAATATCTTTTAAGTTGAGAACTTTCGTAAACTGTAATAATTGTACACTCGTCATTTTCAATTCTACAAGGCAAAATAAGTAGATGCTGATTATTCTTGATTAATTTTTTAAATAGAAATTGATCATTTTTATAATCTACCCTGGTTGGATTATTTATACAGTTATGAATGTCCAAAAGAGAGATTTTTCTCTCTTCAAGTTGCTGCGTTGCGTGATAAGTAAATTTCAGTTCCATGCTTACCGTTCTAGCAGGTGAACATTAAATTTTCTTAAATTTTTTCTAAATTAATTCTGCCGGCCGTCAGACATGTATAAAATTTAGTCACAAAAAAAAGGCCCTCCATTTCTGGAAGGCCTTTTCGATTTGTGAGAATATTTGCGCTTGCGCGCCTATCTATTAGATCAAGTCTTTGAAGATTCTGTATAGAACTGTAGTAGCTTCAGCTCTTGTGATGCTCTTTGCACCATCGAAGCATTTATCAGCACCGCATGTTCTACCATTTACAAATTCTTTATCTTTAGCTGTAGCAGCTACGTTTGCGTACCAATCTTTCTTTGTATCTACGTCCTTGAATGAAGCTTTTGGCTCTGCTGCAGTCATAGAAGCGTCGAAATCTGTCTTAGCTTGGTCTTTTAGCAATGTACCGTAAGCGCGTAGTGCTAGAGCGATAAATTCTGCTCTATTTGCCTCCTTGCTTGGCTTATAGCTTCCGTCTGGATTTCCAGTTACTACTTTTGCTGATTTCAATTGAGAAACGCAGCTTCCGAAGTATGAATCTTTCTTTACGTCTGTAGCTGGATCAGCATCCACAGCTTTCATTTCGTCAACCTTCATGATACGGCAGATCAATACTGCAGCATCTGCTTTATTTAAAGCATCTTCAGGTTTGAATGTTCCGTCTTTGTTTCCTTTCACAATTCCTTTTGCTGTCATAGCTTCAATTTCTGTCTTAGCCCAGCTCTTGTCTACGTCGGAAAGAGTTACTATTCCACCGTTTGTTAGAGTAATTACTGTATCTACGGCTGTAGCTGGAGTTGCTGGAGTCGCTGGAGTTGCTGGAGTCGCTGGAGTTGCTGGAGTCGCTGGAGTTACTGGAGTTACTGGAGTTACTGTTCCACCAGTAGTAAAGCCAGAGGAACTATTAGCAGAATATACTGTTCCTAATCCCAAGGAAGATGCTGTTTCAATTTCGGCATCTAATGAAGTTGTTGTTGTAACTGTTGCATTGCCACCTGCTCCCGTTGCAGAAGGGGTTCCTACACTAGGAATTCTAATACTATATGTTCCTGCTACATTTGTGGATCCTCCAGTTTGAGTAAGTGTAACAGTTTGTCCGCTAACAGTTGCTGTCCAATCTCCATTGAGTCCTGAAAGATTCGTTACAATTTTATTATTAGCATAACTTGTTATCCACCCACTTGGATAAACAACCACTATTTTTCCAGAATTAGGAATAGTAGCCGAAGTAGTAAAGGTAACTGTATGATAGCCCGCAGAAAAGGCTGTAAGAGAATTTGGGGTAACACTTGCAGAAGTAAGATCTCCGGTTGTTACTGCTGTATTCATTGTCTTGCTTACGCCAGTATTTGCTGATGCAGCGACAACATCTTCACCACCACTCTTTTCTATCAATACAGTTATTGATGGAGCAGATGAGGCGTAGGTCGCTAGAACCTTATCGGCCTGGAAACTGAGTGTTTCAGAGCCAGCAGCTTGTGATCCTTCTAAAGTAAGAGTTACTATTTGACTTGATACACCTACGGTAACAGTATTGTCTAAACCATAGCTTTTTCCTGCACCTGTAGTTAATGTGCTTACATCGTAATTTGCTGGGAAAGCGATCTTTACAGTATCTCCAGCTGATAATTGATTGGGAAAAGTAATTCCAGTCAAAGTAAACGTACCAGATAAGTCACCTGGGCTAGCAATTGCAGAGTTGTTTACTGTTGTAACTGTTAGTGTAGTAGCTGCTGTTGAAGCAGTAGTTGTAAAACCTGTAATTGCTGTATTGTTACTGGCTGCTGCTATATCGGCTCCTGCAGCTCTCTCAATTAAAATTGAAGATGTTCCGGAAGCTGCATAGCTAGCAGCAATGTTTTGTGTGCCTGGAAATGTAAAAACAGTTGACCCATATGTAATAGTGCCTGTAGCTGTAATCGTTAGAACCTGTCCTGTTACGGACATATTGGCTATAGTTCCTTCTGTAGCAATTCCATTGAGAGCAGCAATATAGTAATTAGCTGGGAAAGTTAATTTAATGGTATCTCCTGTTGTAAGTACCGTTGGCAAGTAAACTGTTAAATTGGATGAACCGCTTCCTCCTACTTGATTGGATCCAATAGTAACTGTAGCAGTAAGAGAAGTCGTTGCTGTCACACCAATTGTTGCAGATCCATTTCCAAAAGTGGCTGCAGTATAATCTGCATTATTATTTGCAAACTGATATGCTGTTGCTGAAGAAGTTGACCCTCCTACCAACGTCAATCCTGAAACTTGGATGGTGTTTCCTGCTGCACAGTTTGAGGTTATATTTAATTTTACTATTTTTGGAGCTGCTCCTCCCTCAGGAAAAGTTACAGTGGTGCTTGTTACGCATGTTCCACCATCAACTATGGTTGCAGTAGTATCAGTAGAATCAAATACAGCATCTACATCAGCTGGAATCTTAATTAGAAGATCATTTGCGGCGGTAATAGTTGCTCCATCTGTATCTGTCACAGTTAGAGTGTTCATCTGAGTTAGAGTACCAACTGTTAGCACTAAAGCCGTACCAGTTAGGGTATTTGCAGCGGCAAAAGCCATTCCTGAGGATAGAAGCAAAAATGCTCCTGTTGAGAGCAAGGCGGCTCCAATAATTTTGACGATCTTTTTCATAGGTTATTTTTTAGAAAATATAAAAAAATTTACCTGAAAATCTTATCTCTTAGATCATCATATGTCTAACAATATCTTTTGACGAAAGGCTTAGAGGTTTTACAATCTTAAAAGATTAATAAACACCTGATATCTCACTTAAATATTTTGAACATTATGGCTGCTGCTTCTGCTCGGGTAATTGAATTTTTACCGTAAAAACATTTATTTGCTCCACAAGATTGGCCTTCAATATAAGCCTTTTCACTAGCAAGGGTTACAACTTTCGCATACCAGTCTGTTGATTTTAAATCAAAAAACTTACTAGTAATTGTTCCTTCCAGGATGGATTTCAATTCAGCCTGCTTTTCTTCAGAACTATTATTTAGGAGCGTATTTATTGCTAATTGTAAAAATTCTCCTCTATTAATTTCTGCATCTGGCTTGAAACTATTATCACCATAACCTTTCGTAATTTGGCGAGTTTTTAATTCCAATACATAACCAGCGTACCAGAAATCCTTTTTAACGTCTTTAAAGCCTGTCTCAGCAGGCAAAGATGGTTCGTCTAATCCAAGTACCCTATAGAGTATTGCGGCTGCCTCAGCTCGTGTAATTTTATTGTCAGGGCGGAAGGTTTTATCGTCATAACCTTTTATTATTCCCTTTTCCGCCATAGATACAACAATATCCTTTGACCAATGATTTGATATATCTGTAAATTCAGGTTTTGGAGTTTGCACTGGCTGATTAGTCGTTTGAGTATCTGGAGGGGTGGTGGTTGTATCGGTAGGAGTCTTTACTTCCACTATTGGAGCAGGAGTAACGTCTGTGGCCTCTACGCTTTTTGAAGATAATCCTTGTAAATCAAAAACAACTGCTGAAAATCCTTTTTTAGAAGTAGTATTTATAATTAATTCGTTTTTTGTTTGAGCATAAATTATTTGTTTCTCACTGGTATCGTTATTAGTGATTTCTAATTTGTAAAAATCTAGATCTGGTGGCCAAACCCAATTTAAAGTAGTTTTTCCCTCTATAACTTTTGATGTGAATTTTGTAACTTCATATGGAGAGGTCACATCAGCTTGAGCATCTGACTGCTCTATCCTGATAAAGTTCGGATCAATCTTATCAATTTTACTATCTTTATTTGTATCAACCCCTATCTGTTCATATCCTGTTGAAAGCTGATAAATTCTAACGACTACATTATCCATAGCGATAACATCATCCTTCGCAAAATCTGCTTTCACTGGAAGATAGAGTGTTTTTCCGTCATCTGAATATTTATAATTATCAACATCAACTTTTGACAATGCCTTTCCGGAAAATTTAATACCTTTGTTTTTTATATCAAAGGTTATCTTAAGTGTATCTGGAATAATAATAGCTAAACCATTTGCGGCGGTGATTTCGCCTGAATTATCAGCCTGAATATTAACGGAATTTAAAGGTGAAGGTAAATTATTTTGAAAAAATCCATTATAACTTTGGGTATAGAAAGTCAGAGCATAAGCGGCACTAGAAACGCTCATTAGAACTGCTAGGGTTGCAGTTAGTCCTAGGAATTTGAAGGGAAAATTTTTTTTCATTTTGTTGTGGTATTATTTTCTAAATAATCTTTTATTTCAGGGTCTATATTCGTACCTCCATCTTTCTTATATAAATCTATCAATTCCTGAACTTTATTCTTGTCTCCTTGATTGAGGTAGCATCTTGCAGCGTATTGTATGTATTCCACTCCTGCTTGTCCAAATGCTTCGTAGGGCTTAATGTAGTACTTTTCGGAGTTACCACATTCACCAACGTCTGAATATATTGCTCCAAGATTGAGCCAAGAAGCAGAGGATACTTCATAGTAATTAAGTGATTTCTTCAGTGTGCTAATTGCTTCATCAATTTCTCCGAGTCTGCGTTCAGCTTTTGATTTCTCAAGAAACCAATCTACTGGTGGCTTATTGAGATCAGAATATTCTTCAGGCATTTTCTCTCCCTCTTTGAGTTTCAAAGGGGCGAAGTTTTTTATTTTCTCATCGTAAGTTTTAACTGTTTCTGTCAGCTTGGTTTTCTGCTCTGGAGTGAGACTTTCCAATTTAACTTTATAGGTTTTGGCACAACCAATGAAAGTTAGAGTGGTTAGGGCGATTGCTAGAAATAAATATTTTCTATTCATAGTGGTGGAGTTAAGTTCACTTATCATTGTACTCAGGTTTAAAAAAAATTAAACACAAAAAAGAGCCGCACACTTTCGTATGCGGCTCTTTCACAATTTCTATAAATTGTACGAACGAATATCTAAGAGAGAATTATCTGCTCAAAGTATTCTGAATACCTGTAAGAACATTTCTTACAAGGTAACCATTTGTCCAATCGGTAGTTGTTGTAGCGTGAGAATTATCTGAGTTGTCTGACCAAACGAAGTTGAAGCCAGTACCAACTAGAGCTGAGTTAGCTGTAAGTGCTCCAGCTGTAGGATCAGTAACAGCAAAGTCTAGTTCATTAGAGAACGCTCCATTGTCGTTTATATCGAAGTAAACTTTTGTACTTGCACCTGCTCTCAATCTGTAAGTAAGCTTAGCAGCTGATGTAGAATTACATCCTGCATATGTGCTCGCAGTAGTAGCAATAGCAATCTTTAAGTCTGTAGAAAGGTTATAAGCACCACTTCCATCAACATCGATGAACAAGTAGTCACCAACGTCTGTACAATCAGCAGTTGAAGTATCACCCTTTAGGTAGATATTTCCTGGAATGATTGCATCTGCAGCAAAAGTTGCAGTAGCAGCAGTTGCAGCGAATGCTGTCTCAGTAGCTGCATCATATGCAGCATTTCCATTAAGGTCTAGGTACAAAGATGTATTGTTAGCAAGACGAGCTCTGATTACAACGGCTGTACCGTTTGCAGTAGCAGCAGCTGTTTCACCACTTGTAGCTGTAGAAGTTCTCAATCCACCAACAGCTAAGTTAGCTGCGCTAACTGAGTCGTATGAAATGTATGAAGAAATTGAATCACCAGAAGCAGATCCAGATACATTTGCTCTTACAATGTATGTATCAGCACCACCAGCTGAAGTAACAGATTCGTCAGAAGCACTCTTATCCCAAGTAATGTAGATTACATCGCTTGTAGCTGAACCACCTTCTGTAGCGAGGTTAGAACCTCCAAGTTTCAAGTTTGAACCAATAGAGTTTCTGATAGAAACGCTAGCTGTAATATCAGTGTCTCCCTTCAATACCTGTAAGTTATTTACTGTGATACCAGTAGAGAAGTTAGTATTGATAGCAACACGTTTCAAAGCAACAGCAGCACCTGCGTCTGCAGTAACCTTAAATCCGTAGATATCTCTCTGACCATCTAGTAATGAAGTGCTAAGACCAGCAGCAGCAGTAACAGTTGGCAATGTTTTTCTTACAACAAATTGCTTAACTTCTGTTGCAGCAGCTGTAATAGTTACTCCATCGTAAGATTTTGTCTCAGATGAAGACTCTCCAACAGCCTTAAATGTATTAGTAGCGTCTTGGTATTCACTTAGACCAACGTGTAATACAGCTCCAGTAATAGCACCACCAGCAATGCTGTTTACGTCAGTGTAAATAGAAATGTAAGAACTTGCGTCTTTTGGAACATAGAATGTAGCTCCTGAGAAGCTAGCTTTACCAGAAGAAAGAGTACCTGTCTGTGTTTGTTCTACACCAGCAGCATCTTTGTATTTAACTGTAATCAATTGAACATCATTCTGAGTAGATGTATCTCCAGATGGAGCATCTGCGAAGTTTGAACTAGCGAATACAGTAGCACCGTCAGTATCCATAACTACGTCGAATTTCTGAACTGTGTAAGCCTCGTTTACAGCTGTAAACTTATACTTAGCCATCAAAACGCTTGATTGACCAGCAACTGCAATGGCAGCATCTGGAGAACCTTCAGCCTTCATTGAAATTGAACCAGCAGCAGCAACAGTCATATAAGCGTCAGGAGTAGCTCCAGCAGGTGTAGTTGTATTAACAGTGTTTAAAGTAGCACTAACTGTAGCAGTTACAGAATTAGACTGACTGTCGCTAGCCGTAACGTCGCTGCTAGCCATAGTAGCCATAATGTATCTTGTTGCAGAAAGAGTATTCTTCAAATCAACAACGATTTTGTAATTTTCTGTATGACCAGATTTAATTACTTCGCTAAGATTCTGGAATTCAGCTTTGTAATAACCTTCGCTTCCGATAGTTCCCACTAAAGTCATTCCTACTGGACCAGCAACTTTAGCATTACCTTTGTAAAGGTAAACTTTGTCGATAACTGTATTAGCAGCAGTATCTCCGTATGAGCTATTGAAAGTAGTATTTGTATCAGCACCTAAACGAGCAACAACCTTAGAAACAGTTACGTCTCCAGAGTTTGAAGCTGTGTATGAAGTACCAAGAAGGTCAACTAATTGTTGTCCCTTAACAAAAGTCTTTGAAACAGGTACTGAAGACTTTGTTACTGTAAGAGAAGTAGCTGTGATAGTTTGTGTCTTACCAAAAAGGTTACCACCAACTATATCACCTGAGCTTAGATACTCATTAGCATCGTTATCCTTCACGTAGTTTGTACCAGTGAAGTCGAAACCAAATTTGTATGCATTAGCAGCAGTAGCTGAAGTATCAACATCAGCCTTCAATGCAAGATGTCTTGTCTCAGCATTTATATCGAAATCGTCTGAAGCAAGATTGTATCCAGTTGGAGTAGCAACAGAGTAAATTACAGCTCCTGTGTCTGTATCAACAAGTTTCAAATTCTTGATTTTTCCGCTTGAAAGTGAAGCATCCCAAACAATAGTGAAGACTTCGCTATTAACGATAGTTCCACTGTTTTTTGGAGTAACTTTTGTAATAGTAGCACTAGAAACCTCATCAACTAACAAATAAACACCTGAAGCAGTCTTTATGATGTCACCAACTCCTACATTTGGAGTTGTAGCATCAGAAATAGCTGTACCAAAAGTAACCTGAGTTCCCTTAGTTACGGCTTGACCAGAATCTGCCTCTAAAGCACCTGCAAGATCAGAACCGTCTGAACTAGCTGTCTGCTCAAGAATCAAATCGTAATCCTTGAAAGTAATGCTTCTATCAGCAGTAACGCCGAAGCTGAAGAATGAAGTCTGTGTTGTGTTCTTAGCAATATCTCCTGCTACTGGACCATTATCAGCAAATGTAACTGCACCTGCTTGGAAAGATCCGTTTGAAGGACATGTGTTTGAACCAGCACCTAAACAATATGCTGAGCTTGAACCGAAGTTATTTGTGATATATGCTCCGAAAGTATATTGAGCATCTTCTGCCATAATGTCTCCAGCTTCTTCGATGTATAGCCTTACAGTATCAGTAGATTTACCACCTGTAGTGTCAGCATAAACATCAAATGTGCGGTTCTGAGATTTTGTAATAGTGTATGGCTCGTCGAATTGAACAACAAGTTTATCACCTACAAGAGCCTCTGCAGCTCCCATTTCTTTACCAGAAACGCTTTCCTTAACAATGAAATTTTTCAAATAGCTATTTGAAATTGATCCGTTTTGAACCAAAGTAACTCCGTTGATAATTGCATTATTAGTACCAGCAGTTACCTTAAAACTACCAACTTTAGCAGCTGATTGTCCAAGAGTTGGTTTTGATAATGTAGCTCCGTTAGCAACAGTGATTGTAGAAACAACAGTTGTAAGAAGTTTTACTTTTTCAGCTGTAACAGGAAGACCTGTAATTGAATCAGCATCAGTAGTTACATCTTCGTCGTTTGCAATTCCGAAGTAGTTTTCTTCACCACCAGTTACAGTACCTGTAGGAGTTGATGTAGATGTACCAGCAATATCACCCTTCAAAGAAACTTCTACTGATTCATTCTTTGCAATCTTGATGCCAAGATTTGAGAATTCAACAGTGTTATCGTCTGAAGAGATAGTCTTGCCAGATCTTAGACGAACTCCGTCTGCGTAAACATATACAGCAGTAAAGTCGTTTGTATCACCAAGTCCTGTACGTGTGAACTTGATTGAGCTGATAGAATCAGCAGCTCCGTTTGATTTGAATGTAAAAGAACCAAGATTTACACCAGAAGCTAATGCTGGAACTGATGCCTCAACCGGAGAAGAATCTGAAACTGAGATATCAAGATCACCACCACCAGTTACCACTGGAGGAACTACAACCTCACCAGGTGTACATTCAGCTTTCAATGTAGGAGCGTCTTTTGCAACGATCATCATTTTAGCTACTTCACCTCTAGTAATATCTTTTCCAGGTTTGAAAGTACCGTCTG
Source organism: Candidatus Peribacteria bacterium (assembly GCA_943357285.1). Lineage (GTDB taxonomy): Bacteria > Patescibacteriota > Gracilibacteria > UBA1369 > LOWO2-01-FULL-3 > JACRIB01. The sequence goes on from CALRGJ010000002.1 coordinate 49,685, forward strand.
CGTAACCTTTTGTAAGGCCGTAGCAGTAAGCTGTATAGATGTTGTTCATCCAAGCGTCTGCACCTGTGTAAGAAAGGTTAACGTCTGAAAGAGTTTTAGTCTTTGGAGTAGCAGGAGTTAGACCAAAAGCTGAAACGATAATTTTAGCAGCTTGAGCTCTGTTTGTAACGCCAACAGCGTCAAACTTTGGCTTCTCAGTAAATACATTAGCTTGTCTAGCAGCCTGTAGGGATTTATACCAATAGTCTGTAGATTTAACGTCTGTAAATACTCCAGATGGGAAAGCTTCTAAGCTTGTCATATTTAGACCAGCTGCAGCAGCAATCATCATAGCCATATCAGCACGAATTACGTTCGCGTCTGGCATAGCAGTTGTCTTTGTGAAAATACCAGCGTCCTTTGCCTTAACGTCCCAGCCCTCGGTTGTAAACCAGTGCTTGTCTCCGACGTCAGTAAATGGACTCTTTGCAAATGCTGCATTTGTAACAGCAAATGTTGAAAGGATTGCCACCAATGAAATTGATGCAATCACTTTTCTTAGATTACCCATGTTTTATTTGGGTTAAGAAATAATGTGAAACAGATAAAGAAACAGATAAAAGTTTGTATATATATTAAAGTTTTAAACTCCTGATAGAAAGGAGCCAAAAACAATCTTTGCCCTGTTAAGGATTGTCATTTATTTTTAGTTTTTCCCGGTTTTCAAAGATCTAATATGTAAATACTTTCTAATTGATGAGTAACCTCTTGAATAACCAAAATCGCACATCTATATCAATACTGCTTACAAACCGCGGAGTCTGTCTCCTTTCGGTTTCTACATCTGTTAGGCTTCTTTTGCGGTCAGAGAAGAATTTATCAGACCGACTAGTCATCGTCAATTACATTTTGTAATTTCACTCCTGTTAGAGATGACAAGTCGATGTACACCTGAACGCTTCTTTTTCCGTGATTTAAGCCCTTTTAATCAGATTGAACGTTCGACTAATATAACTAATTTGATGGATTTTTGTTTCTAAAATATAGGTGACAGGGTTTTTAAATATGTTATTGCTACATTTTATATCATATGGTTGACGGATTGGGAAGTGTTTTTTAATTATTTGGCGAAAAAGCTTGCTTTGTGTATATTTTGATTGTCTTTATGGCTTAATTTAGTGATTTTTTTGGGGTATCTCTCTTCAAGAAATGAATAGCCAATTTGACAAGCTTTGGGTAATTTGGTGTGAGAAATGGGGTCTTGGAGTATTTACTGATTGGGATTTTGTGTTGCTTGGTTGTGGTGGGCATGGTGAAAAGGCGCCGATGGATAAGGTTGGCGTCAGATTGGAAATGTATAGGCGGAAATATTTTTAAAATTTAAATTTAGTGCTAGAATAAGCGCATGAAAAGAATTTTACTGATTGGAAACTCACCATTACCGGAAGAAAACACAGCTGTCAGACCTGCTGCGGCCCTAAGAACATGGCAGTTTTTGAAGGGTTTGGAGAGAGAAAATGCCGAAAGCGCGCATTTCCAGATCAGATTGGTTACCATAGATATGCCGGAATGTCGCGACCAAACTGCTGCAGATGAAAGCAGCGTTTTAGTGCAGCGTGAAGCCAAAAATTACGAGCATTTCATTATTTCCAAGAATGACCCTGAAATTTCACAGAAAATACAGAGTTTACATGATGATTTTCACCCAGATGTGATTATTTCGGTGAATACTTACCCTTCTTATATAGCGGCGGGGCTGAAATCGCTCGCTCCCCTCTGGTCTGACCTAAATGGCTGGATCATGGCGGAAGCGCAGGCACAAGCCTTTAAAATGGGGTCTAATGACTACTTGGACCACTATTTTCAGATGGAAAAGCGTGTAATAGAAGCTGCCGATAAGCTTTCTGCAGTATCAAAGGCGGAAGCGGGAGCATTATTGGGTGAAATTGCCGCATTTGGTAGGCTAAATAAGGAGAGTTTTGGCTACAAATTTGTGGAACATGTGCCAAATGGTACGGAATGGCTGGAAAGTGAGAAAAAAGACAGTGAATTAAGGCTTGTAGCCATTGAAAACCTACCAAAAGAGGCTTTTGTACTACTTTGGGTGGGCGGATATAATACTTGGGTGGACGAATTTACCCTATTTAAAGGTGTAAATGAAGCCATGGCACAGTGTCCAAACCTCTATTTTGTCTCTACAGGAGGCCAAATCTCAGGATTAGATGGGCAAACATTCGAAAAATTCAAAAAAATGATAGAGGAGTCTGAATATAAGGATAGATTTGTGTTCTTGGGTTGGGTGGAGACGGCGGCAATGCCTGTGGCCTATGCTCGCGCGCAAGCAGGAATAAATGTGGACCGCAGATGTGTAGAAACGCTTACTGGTGCGAGAAATCGCATCAATGAAATGATGAAATTCGGTTTACCTATAATTACAACGCGTGGCAGCGAAATTGCGGAAGAAATGGGACGAGTGGGCGCGGGAATGGCTGTGAAAAGCGGAGATCATGTGGGATTATCTGCAGCAATTGCAAAAATTTATGGAGAATGGGAGGGAGGAGCCGATGAATTTAAGGCATATAGCAGGAAGGGTGTGGAATACATAGAATCTGAATGCAATTATAGTATGACTTTGGCGCCATTAGTGGAATGGTTGGAAAATCCGAGACCTGCACCGGACAGAGGCGTGAACGTGAAATTTGGTGGTGGTGCGAAGTGGATGTCTACGAAGGCACGCATGGTATGGAGATATTTACGTGCAAATGGTTTCAAAAAATCTTTTCAAAAGTTTTTGCAGAAGGTAAAGGGGTAAGGAGGGAGCACAAAAAAAGCGCCCCTTTTTACGGGAGCGCCTTTTGGTAAGCTAATTTTTTGTTCCGATATTAAAGTTTTTTCTCTAAACCTTCCAACCACTCAGCAGCTTTCTCCTTTCCACCTAAACCAAAAGCAATGCCTCCAGCTATAGCCATCATTGCGATGAAACCTGTGAATAAAGTCTGAACAAGAGCAGCAGCAATATTTAATTGAATCAAACTCGCCATCAAAGCAAAAATAATGATTGACCACTTAGCAGCATTTGCCAAGAAACGTGGTGAATGCATTTTCGCAGCTTTAACAGAACGGAAAACAATTTCATAAACGAAATTTCCTCCAACGAAACCAATCATCATTACCACTACGGCAATTACTACGTTTGGTAAGAATCCGGCAACTTGTTTCAAGAATTCGTTGATTTGTGACATTTGAAGAATATCTGCAACTGCCATCAAAACTACGATAATTAAGAACCATTTTACCAACCCTCCAATAATTCCACCGATACTAATTTTTCCAAAAGCTTTGAATGCATCATTTACTCCAAGCTTATCTAAAAGCTTGTCAACGCGTGTAAGCTCAATGAGCTTCTTGATAATTTTTGCCAAACTTGCTGCCACAATAATACCGATAATCAGCACTAAAAGAGCCGCGATGAAATTTGGAAGAAAGTCTGTAACTTTGAGCAAGAGACCTTGCAAAGAAGCGGTTACAGCCTGTCTCCAGGTTTCAAAATACTGCATAGGAACGGGGTTAAAATATATTTTCCCGCCTAAGCGGGGTTTAGGTCCGAGGAGGACCTTTATTGATTAGGATTGTGCCAGATTGAAAGATTTTTTGCAAATAGAGGCGAAGCTTGGTAGCGCCAAGGGGAATCGAACCCCTATTGACGGCTTGAGAAGCCGCTGTCCTAACCATTAGACGATGGCGCCATGAACGGTGAGATTTTAGCGGAGGAATGACATGGAGGCAAGCGCTATATAAAAAGCTATCCCCGAGGATATTCCTCAAGGATAACTTTTTAGTTTCCAAGTCTCTTTTTGATTTTAGTTATTCATCATTTCCAGAACCATACTTACAACATTGCCTTTCAACATGAGAGAAGCAATTTTTGCGACTTCAGCTCTGGTGATTGGTTTGTTTGGACCAAAGGTTCCATCTTCGTATCCATTTACGATTCCGTTTTTAGCCGCATATATTACATATTTCGCATACCAATCCTTTAACTTAATATCTTTGAATTCACTATTTTCTTCAAGATATGCAGGGATGTCCTTGCCCGATGCTTCTAAAATAATCTTCATCGCTTCCGCTCTGGTAATAGGCTTATTTGGATTAAATGTCTTATCTGAAAATCCAACAATTATTTCTTTATCATATGCAGCCTGAATATAAGGCGCATACCATTCAGATGTTTTTACGTCTTTAAACGAGCTTGTGAACGATCCTGCAGGTTGCATAGGAATCTTATACATATTTACAACGATCTTAGTTAATTCAGCCCTTGAAATAGGTTTGTTTGGGCTGTAGTGACTCGCATCCATGCCTGAAACAATTTGTTTCTCATACAAATCTTCAATGTATGTTTGTGCCCAGTGTCCAATAACATCTTTAAGTGGGGTCGTTGTAGTTGTTTCCGTAGTTTTTGTTGTCTCTGTACTCTTGTCGCTGGTAGTAGTTTTTTTGCTAGGAGTTGGTAATGATCCTCCTCCGCCGCCACCTCCGCTGCTTCCGCCACCAGAAGATGCCGCTGCCGGAGTTGCTGCTGCTGCTGTAGATCCAGCTGAGCTATTTCCGTCATTATCAACAGCTATAATTTGGAATGAATATGCTGTGCCGTTTGTAAGTCCGGTAATTGTTTTTGTACATGGTGATGTAGTACAAGCAGCTTGAGTAAGAGTTGATGTTACACCTTCTGTAACATTTGATTCCCAAATGTCATATCTCAACATGTCTTCTTCACTATTTTTTGTCCATGACAATACTACTTGTCCGTCACCAGCTGTTGCTGAAAGTGAGGCTGGAGTCGCAGGTGGAGTAGCTCCACTGGAAACGATTGGAGCAAAAGTCGTAAAGTGATCTGTCTCAGCTGTGAATTTCACATAAGAAACTCCAGCAGCCTGAAGGCTTACTGAGGCATCTACTGTAGCGTTTGCAATCAAGACATTTCCAACAGTGTAATATTCCAATGTTGTTGATTCAGGAATCCATTCATCCGCTGTATCATCCCAATAAGCAAGAGTGGTTTCTCCAGCTTCTAATGGAGTATCCACTCCCTCAGCTGTTAATTCTGCAAGACTCTTTTGGAGTGTGATGGTTACAGCATCGTCCAAATTGGTTATTGGATTTCCATTTGAATCCGTAGCAGAAATTTCCTGTCCGTTTCCGATAGGTTTAGCTGATGGAGTATCAAATACTTCATTGGTTTCCGCTATTGTCATTTGACCCGGATCAGTTTCTGAACCAAGTGCATTTGGCGGAACTACAACCTCTGTGTTTGTAGCTGTATCTGTAACAATTCCTCCATTTGAAGGCGTCAACGATTCTGTCTGAGGTTCTTCAAGCAAACTTCCACCGCTTAGTGCTGTAACCGTGAAGTTTTTATCAGTGTCACTTGTTGTTGTAACATCAACTTGAATTGCTGTTGCTCCGGAATATCCTTCCGCTACAGCATTCAAGGTCCAAATTCCAGGTTTTACTGAAATGCTATATGTTCCATCAGTAGTTGTTGAAGTGGTTTCAAAACCTCCACCAGCTCCCTCTGCATAAACTCTTGCTCCGGAAATTCCGGTAGATCCTACTTTTACAGAACCAGTTACCGTGCGTGAATTTGCAGTGAGGGTGAAATTGTTTCCTGTAGATGTTGCGCTAATCGTAACATCAATAGGTGTTGTGTCGTAACCAGGTTTATTAGGAAGAATTGTGTATGTTCCTGCAGGAAGTTTTACTAAATATTCTCCGTCTAGAGCTCCACCAGCACCATTTTCAGAAGTAATAACTGAGAAGGAATTTTTGGTAGTGGTATCAGTAATTTGAACTGAAACATCATTTAATCCACTTCCGCCACTTAATACTTGTCCGGAAACTGAATAAAGAACCGGAAGAGCAATAGTTAAATTATCTCCCGTCCCATCTAGATCCACGGTATTGCTTGTACCTGGAGTACCATTTACGTTATTAAACTCTGCTCCCGCAACTGTTACATCTTCAAATTCAATTCCAGGAATATCTGTTTCAATATAATATGTACCATTTTCAAGCTGAATGATTCCGCTTGTAGAACCGGCTGGAATTACCAATTGATTTCCATTTCCATTCTCATCATTGAAAGTAATCAAAGTATCTTCGCTCACAGCTTCATCAAGAGTAATAGTCATGTCTCTTGGTGTTGCTATTGAAAAATCTGCACCTACTTCGTCACCATCAACCACTACGGATAATGGCGCCGTATCTCCTAGGCCTGGAATGAAAACTTTTACGGTATAGGTCCCAAATGGTACTGACAATTTGTATGTTCCGTCTGAGGCGGTAGTTGATTCATTCATTCCACTCGAACCGTATGCAGTCACAATTACACCAGAATCATCTGATTGACCGGTAACTGATACAGTTCCCGAAATGCTTCCCTGTCCACTTGCCACAGTAAAATCTTGGCTTGTTAAGCTTGTGGCTGCCACTGTCGCAGTTATTGATCCGAGATAGCCATAACCTGGCGCGTCAGATTCTATTTTCCATGTGCCGGCAGATACATAAAGTGTGTAATTACCAGTACTGTCAGTCATAGTACGAATAGGAGGCATAGGACTATCGGTTCTATGTGCCCACACTGCGGAATTTGCAATGGCACTTGATCCATCGGAAACTCTTCCCTGAATAGTAATGCTGGTTTTTGAAATTTTTATATTGAATGGATTTAATCCCGATGAACCTGTTGATGCTGTAGGAGATCCATCTATATAGACACTACTGCCACTTACGAGAGCTGAAACTTCTGATGAATTTGGCATGCCCGGAATAAATGCTCCAACTTTGTAAGTTCCTTCAGTCAGATTGAGAGTAAATGCACCTGTAGAATCCGAGGTAGTATGAGCATTCATACCTCCTTTTGGATTGTAGGCATAAACTTCAACGTTTTGTATTGCTGTACCGGAGGTATCAACAGTTTTTCCTGTAATTGTCTTATCTGCTGTTGTTAGGGCAAAGGCCATTCCACTTTTTGGAGAGCCATTTATGTCTGTAAAAGCAATCATCACATTTGACGGCTGACTAGGCATCCAATCTATTTCAGCTGGTGTTCCCGCCATTGGTCCTTTAGGCATTGAAGGGCCTATTCCCACAGTCCAGTTTCCCGGATTTGGAAGATACATTGTCGTGGAATAGCTTGAACCTGTAAGGCTTGCTCTTGCCACTGTCTTCACTACAAATCCATTCTGGCTTCCGGCAAAAATATCAATGCTATCACTAAAACCAAGATTTGCAATTGCTGATAAACTATCCTGTGTATAAGTGATTGTTACAGGTTGTCTGGCATTGGATGCGGTATCTTGAGTTGTAACAGAGAAATTCTTTGTAGAGCTACCGGTAACAATGAGAGGCTCTTGAGACATTTTTCCAGTGTAAGCCGTATCGCTTATTGTGAACGTCGGTTCAGTCGAAATCATGTATTGACCGGCCGGTAGATTGGAAAATTTATATTCTCCATCTTGACCTCCGCTGTTTGCATTATTTGCTGTCGTAGCTTCCATAGGACCTGTGAATGGAGAGAAGAGGAAAACCTTCACACCATTGAGACCTGTGCCGGAGGCGGTAACTCTTCCACCAACGGTACTTGATCCAGCCTGGCTGATGTAAAAAGGCATGGACTGCATGACTTCAAGCACATTTGCAGAAGTATTGTATGTTTTTATTTGCACGCTATATCCTGCAGTTGATGGATCTTTTGGTTCGCTTGAATTTACAATTCCATCAAGATCTATTTGCAAGAAATCTGAGGCGTTGGTTGCTCCGCTTAATTTTACATAAACTTTGTTTGCGCCTGTCATATACCCAACTCCATCATTTGCTTGAGCACCTGCTCCGTCAGTAGGTGTCGGATAAACGCTAGTTAAATTTGAGGCAAACGTAGTGGTTCCAGCTGCGGTACCATTAAAATCCGCATTCATAGGACTCTGAGCGTCTCTTTTTGCTCCCGTCACCACAAATCCTGAGGGGAATGTGAATTCAACATATCCACCTGTAGGAATGACTGATGAAACTGGAAATCTTATGAAGTATTTTGTTGATGCCCCAGCCATTGAATTCATTGGCATGACGGAAATTGGAGTAACTCCCATTGTCCCCATATTGAAATCTTTCATCTCCAAATTTGCCATTGTTGACATTCCCTGTCCTCCTTGAAAGGATTCAGCATCCATTATTTTTCCCACCCAAGTATCATAAGAAGCATCGACATTATTGGCCGCGGCATCTTTTACGCTGGAGCTTGCCAAGATGTAAAAGCCGTCTCCGGATGTCAAAGTCATTCCATCTATCCATAGAGTGTTATCAAATTGGTCAAAATGCACATTAGATGTAAGTACGCTTGTCGCTGTCGGATCAGTGGTATTATCAAAACATTTTACACCATCAGCATTTATCATCTGACCTGAACAAATTTTCAATGTATAATTTCCTTTATTTTGAACGGAACTATCATCCATTGCTTCATTAAATTTGACCTTTAGTCCGTAATTGTCGGCTTCTGCAAAAACTAGTTGTGGACTTGTTGAATCAGCCGATCCGGTTACAAATGTTTTTGTTGTCAAAGATACTGCGCTTCCTGTGACGGAAGTTACGCTTGTTGAAATATTGAAGGTGTAAGTAGTGGTAGGGAAAAGTACGCTTGATGGAATAAACTCAACGGTATTTGCTTGTGCATCGTAAGAAACAGTTCCTACGACCGGAGTAGATCCCCTTTTCAGAGTAACGTTGGATGAAGTAACAGTTGATGGATCAAGAGGATTGCCATAACTAGCTCTTATTCTCATTGTCGTCGGAACTCCGGTGATACTTCCACTAGCTTTATATTTATCTAAATTCACACCCATGAGTGAAGCGGAAATTGTTGAGGTACCTGATCCTGTGTGAAAATTTTGTTTGAATGGACCCATGTTACTAAATCCGAAACCAAATCCTTGCAATGGTTCCCCACTATCACTAACAGGCATTCCCGCTATTTGTTTTCCTTTAGTGTCTTTTACTTCTCTTGTTACTACAACTCTATATTCACTATTTGCAGCAAGAGTTCCGCCACTGATTGTCATGTATGCAGTTTTGGAATTTCCTGTTAGAGGAGCAACTGTCGTAGTTACGCCTGGAGCTACTTCCGCACCACTTACTATTTTCTTTAGATATATTGTTGAATTACTGAATGTAGTGGCGTCCATATCTCTATCAAAATCCACCGTAATCTTTGCAATATTTGTTGGCACATCCCATGATTCAGGTCTTGGATATCCAAGCATTGCCATTGGAGGAACATCTCCACCAAAAGTACCTGTAAATCCTCCGCCCATTCCTCCCGGAGCTGTACCGGCAGAAGTGGTGAATGTTCCTCCGGATGAACCGGTGGTAAATGTATATACGTATGCAGAACCTGAATCAGTAAGCGCCGGCATACCTTGTAAATCAGTTCCTCCTACCGCCAAGGTCTTAAGTACTGAAACCGTGTGTAAAGTGGATGAGGAAAGAGTGTTTGTAGGGGCAAATACCGCTTTATAAAATGTAGTATCACCAATTCCTTCCTGCACAGATTGCCATGTTCCTGCTACAGCGGTGCCTCCAGCAGTAATGGAAATTGCACTGCTTGTTGTATTAGTAAGAGGAAAAATAACTGCCCCTCCAGATGGATTTTTATTCAAAAAGATATCAACAGGTGCATTTGTAGGAACACCTACTTGTCCTGCTGGAGGACCATAACCTTTTATTTGAAGAGAGGAAGCGGCAGAAACGGTCAATGTATCTGCTACTGGAGGATTACCTAAACTTGGAGAAAATGCAGAAACTCTGAATGTACCACCTTCGCTTGCTACTACCACAGCTGACAACGAACCGCTTGTGAGCGTTTTGCCTGTAACAACAGTTGTCGTTTCATTTCCTGTCGCAACTCCACCTACTGAATAAATATATCCATCGGCATCGGCTCCGTTTGAAACAGTGTAAGCACTTGCCGCTCCGTCGGTTAAAGTAATTTTTGTAATATTCCCGGCTGCAGTTACGCATGAAGCGGAACCACCAATTGGTCCAATAACAGTTACCGTAGAATCCGCACCATTGTTTGAAGCGGAAACAACTGAAAAATGTCCTCCCAATCCACATTGTCCAGCTCCGGCTCCCGGCAAGCTGACAATGTCTCCGGCAACAAGAGTGGTGACACCGGATACATTCACAGTAGATGCCACTTCTTTTGTGATTGTATCTCCTGGATCCACGGCGACGGCTACTCCATCCGCCACTCCACTTACTGGAGTAACATTAGAATTGCTATAAATCATATTTGGAGTAGCTCCCATTACTTTAAAAGTAGTGGCTGAAATCGCGGACGTAAGATAGTAGGCACTTGTTTGAGCAGCAGATGTAAATTTTACTATTCCGTATGCACCAAAATTGTGTGCCGCTGAACTTTCCATCAAAGAAGAAAGTGAGCCTGGTGATATCATTGTTGAGTTTATATCTATCACTGCATCTGTTAATGCTGATGACACCACTCCTCCTCCACTATTTACCTGATTAATAGTAACTGTCTTTTGTTGTCCCACTTCGGCTGTAGTCTCAGATCCAAAGTCTGATAGTAAATGATCTGCTCCACCAACCGCTGCGCCAACTGTAATATTGGCAAAATCAACCCCAGGATAAGTTCCGGTTGCATCATTGATAGCTGAACCATTTGCCCAGGCATAAATATTAAAACTTGAAGTCGCTCTAACGGTAATTGTATTTGAAGCAGAATCTCCTGTGGCCGCAGTGAAACATACTGCATTTGTATTTGTTCCACTGAGATCTGAACCACTAGTTAGTGGATATGGTACAGAACCACCAGCACTATAATCGGTGATAGTGAGTCCATCACCTTTTGCTGTAATATCAGCTGAAGTATGAGGCCCAAATGTAGCCGAATTCATAATGTCCACACAAATTTTATCACCTCCTATGAAAGCCTTTGGAGTGTTTGATCCATCATAGGCTTTGATAGTAAAAACCAAAGTTCCTCCTGCCTCCATAGTGGCAACATCGCCGGCGGCAGTAAGAGTGAAATGATCTGTCGCAGCGATTGCGGCAAATCCCACTAAAGAATTAGTGACAACTGTCGATAGCACCATTGCGGCGATCAACATGCGTGAAACAGCACGTTTGATCCAATTCGTTTTAGACATGTGCATTTATGTTTATAAATTATAAAATATATTAAGTTTTTTCATCTTCTCTTTAGATACATGTTTACACAAATATTTTGTGCAGACATGTCGGGTAGTCATTTTTTAATTCACAGATTAAAAAGATGGTTTTTCCGCCTATACATTTGGCCTCTTTTTCGGAAAGTGCTAAATTGTAGATATGAAAAATATCGTACAACTTTCGCTGGATAGCTACCAAGATTTATTTTCAGATTTTGATCCGAGAGCATACTCGGAACGTGGACTTTCCGATGATTTTTTGCATGAATTAAAAAGCGCGGTAAGAGAAATTTTTGTTGAAGATTTTGAGCTGATTCTTTCACTACCGGAGAAAGAAAGAAATTTGGGACTGGAGAAAACCATTACCGATCGATTGCATGAATATTTCAAAAAACACGAACAATTCCTATTAAGAGAGAAACGTGATCAAATTAAATCCGGACTTTTAATGACGGCTTTTGGTTTCCTAATAATGTGTGGAGCCTGGTTTTTATCTTGGCAGGAAGGAAATAAAATGATGTCTTTACTTAGAGTAATACTTGAACCTGCAGGATGGTTTTTAAGCTGGGGCGGACTTGATAAAGTTTTCTTCTTATCAAACAAAAACAACCATTCCATCACTTTTTATAAAAAAGCAATTAAGGCGAAAATTGTTTTTGTAAATGTGTAAAGTGCGATTTGACCTTAACTTGCACTCGCCTCTCATGAGTGCTAGACAAGCTTTGGTGTGCCAATTATAATGCGGTGGTAATCACGATTTAAAAAAATTATGCCAAAAGATTTATACGAAGCTTTAGGAATAGCCAAAGGAGCTACCGATCAAGAAATAAAAAATGCTTACAGAAAGCAGGCTTTGAAATACCATCCCGATAAACATAAAGGAGAAAAAGAAGCGGAAGAAAAATTCAAAGAAATCAATCAGGCTTACGAAGTTTTGTCTGACAAATCCAAGCGTCAACAATATGATACTTTCGGTTCTACCGGAGGTGGACATGGTGGTGGCGGAGGTGGTGGATTTGGAGGAGGAGCACAGGGATTTGGAGGATTTGATTTTGGTGGAGATCAGGGAGGTTTTGCAGATATTTTTGAAACTTTTTTTGGTGGTCAAAGTGGATCAAGCAGAAGTAGCAGAAAATCCGGTGGGGCTATGCGTGGAAATGATATTGAAGCGAGTATAAAAATTAGTTTTGAAGATGCAGTTTTTGGTTGTGAAAAAGAATTGGAAATTAGTAAGCCTGACACTTGTGGACACTGCAAAGGCAATGGAGCAGAACCAGGAACTCCAATCGTTACATGTAAACAATGTCGTGGTAGCGGAGAAATTCGCACAGTAAGAAATACAATTTTGGGACAAATGAGTTCAGCGCATGTGTGTGATGAATGTAACGGTTCAGGAAAAATGGCGGAGAAAAAATGTACTACTTGTCATGGATCCACTCGTGTAAGAGTAAAAGATCGCGTAAAAGTGAAGATTCCGGCAGGTGTGGATAATGGCTCTACAATAAGAGTAAGTGGCAAAGGCGAAGGCGGAGCAAGAGGTGGAGCAAGTGGCGATTTATATATAAATTTAGCAGTGGAAGCGAGCAAAAAATTTGTGAGAGATGGCACAGATATTCATAGTGAAGTGGAGGTGGCTTTGGTGCAGGCGGTGCTTGGAAGCGAAATAGACGTGGATACTTTAGATGGTATGCAAACAATTAGAATTCCTGCGGGAACTCAAGATGGAAAAGTATTTAAATTAAGCGAAAAAGGAGTAGTGAGAGTGGGTGGAAGTGTGCGTGGAAATCATTTAGTGAAGATTAAGATCAAGGTGCCGGAAAAATTATCAAAACGTGAAAAAGAATTATACATAGAACTCGCAAAAGAGAGTGGAATTGATGTAAAAAAAGGTGGATGGTGGTAGGAGTTGTTTTTATGCGCGAAGTTTGCAAAAAAGTCTGCTTAGTATTAGATTTGTAGAGACGCACCGCCTCCTCGGCGTGATAGCGTGATTCATTCCTAAAATTCTTATGGACATTCATCTTTCGTGGGACCTGTTTATCATCGTATTCTTTGTAGTTATTTTGGCTTATAGCCTTATTATTGGTCGTGATAATACTTTGAAAGTTATACTTGGAACTTATGTGGCAGCTCTTGCGGCTGATGCGGGTGGAAGTATTTTTGGAAAATATTTTAGTGGTTCAGAAATGTTTTTGAAACTTTTGAAATTCGCATCTTTGGGAACTGAAAGTGCGGCAGTAGCTTTTATGAAAGTATTATTTTTCGTGGTGATGGTTATTTTGATAGCGGTGAGAGGAGCGTTTTTTGTACAGACTACAAGCGATAGATCAGGACCAATTAGATTTATTATAAGTGTGATGTATGCGTTCATGAGCGCAGGACTTATTATAAGTGTCATTTTAGTGTTTGTGAGTGGCGTTTCCTTCATTGGTGGAGGTAATACTCAAACTACGGGCTCAGCCCTCTGGATGATGTATAGTCAGTCACAGATGGTGAAGGCAATTGTGGCTAATAGTTACTTCTGGTTCTTCGTGCCGGCATTAGCATTCTTGGTACAAAGTATGTACAACAAGAAAGAAGGAACTTGATATGCCTTTAATTCGCCTTGCTTTTGAAAGGCTCTCTGAATAGAATGTGGTGGCAATTTTGACCGTGGGTCGGTAGCTCAGTCGGTAGAGCAACAGCCTTTTAAGCTGATGGTCGCGGGTTCGATTCCCGCCCGACCCACCATTTTCGCACTTAGTTATTAAAGCTGAGGCTTTTTTGGCGTCGAGAGATTTTAGGAATTTTAGAATTAATTTAGAAAAATTTTAAGAAAATTTAAGGTTTGTTTGATTTAATGATGATGCATTATCGCCTGGGGGTGTGAGCGTGGTCGCTCGAGCTAGAGTTAGCACCTAGCTTCCCGGGTTCGATTCCCGGCACCTCCACCATAATGCTAAAAAGAGCCTCCGCTATACGGGGACTCTTTTTTAAAGGATTTCCTACACCTCCACCATGAGTCTAATCAGAAGATAAAGACTCGAAACTTAAACTAGAGTTAGCACCTGTAATAATTATAGCACCAACTAAAAACCAAAATCAAATTAGCAACCTAGCGCCCCTTCGTTTGGATCAATTTTTGGAGTAGCATTTATGCGTGTTTGAGCTTCAGCTCTTGCAGCGATTGATTCACAAATCGCTAGAATTGCCTCTGGTGACAAAACTCCCTCCGGTATCCTAATCTGTACTCTTGCAAAATTTTCTGCTCCTAACGGATCAACAGTTACTTCACAGCCGTTAGCTTCAAGAGTAGCAAAGGCCTTTTTATAAGCTGGTGAATTTGTACTATCAGGAGTCATTGCGGTGTAATATGCACTACCACCTTCCATTCTGACATTTGGAAGGTTTAGAGGCTGCAGAGGATAGCTAGCATCTTTAAGAGGAGCTAATTCTGGTGCCTGTGTTTGATCTACTGGGGTTGATACTTCTGGTGACATATTTTTAGAGTTAAAAAATTATAAGATTTATTTAGCAACCGGCTGCGGCGCCGTCGATTTCGAAACCTGTTGATGCTTGTGAGACGTATTTTGGTCTGTCTGTGATTCTTGCAGCGGCAGCTGCAGCGCGTTCAACTTCTTGAGCTATTGGATCAGGACCTGCACGGCGGAGGGCTTCTTGGCCAGCAACTTCTGCACCTGTGCCTTCAGCTCCGGCGTGATCTTGACCTACTATTTCTGGTTCTTGTTGTTCAGTTTCTGGGGACATGTATTTGGTGGTTTAAATATTATATATGATAACTGTCTACAACTTGGTCTTTTTGTCCCTTAGTCTGTCTAGCAGCCATAATTGCCTCGGCAATTTTTTCTGCTTTTTTTACTTCTTTTGGTGGGATTTGTGCAATGTTTGTCTCGCTATAATTTAGGCGAGCAAGACCGTTCTTAATCAATACTTGGTAAATAAGCTCTTCTTTGGAATCCCAGGCTTGAATGTTTGCATACTCTGACAGCGTAGGCACAAATGATCTCAAATTGAATTTATTATATTCTTCGTTTTCACAAACATCAGCAATTGCTTCAGTAATTTCCGGTGTAATCAAACTAGGACTAAATTCTTTCTTCTCTCCACTTGGATCATATTTATAGTGTGGAGTTTCGAGATTAATTCTTTGTTTTTTAGCATCAATTGGATAAATATTATCGCTACCATGACGCTCCAAAAGAAATAAATTATGAGCCATTACATCATCTGGAATTGTAGAAGAGTTGAGAACTTCAGTACCATATTTTTCGCGTAGAGATCCATCAACACTGCGGATATGAGCCTGAAATCTCGCATTGATACGTTCGTCTTCTAAAATAAATTTCAAAAGATCTTGAGAAGCTTTTGCTGGTCCATCATTTTCCATATTAGCCACTTTGAGCTGAGTATAAAGAGTACCGGTAATAACTCCTGCTCTCTCCATAACTCCGGCAAAACGCTCCAATACTGGCCCCATATTTTCCGCACCAACAAAAGGATTTCCTGCGTAAGTAGAAGCAATAGGAGAATAGATTTTAGAGAAGATGCCATCACGATCAAGGACTACTTCTTTCTCGGCCCCTTTATCATCTTTCATGGTAACGTAAAACTTATTCTGTCGGCAGTCGTAGCGAGTGGCAGTGATTTTTTTACCATCAACTTCTTTACCTTTAAATAATTTATCAACCATGGCTTTGGCCTTGTGTATGCCACCTTGTATATCATTAAATTTAATAAAAGCATTTTCAGCTTTTCCACTAGGGCCAGTGACAATATCCCAACCAATTAAGAGATCTAATTCCTTTCCAAATTCATTAAGAACTGCGTTTTTATCAGACAAATTAGTTTCCTCAATACTTGCGAAGAAATTTGGCTGATCACCACTAGTTCCCTTCTCGCCGCGATAACCCTTCACATACTCATTCATAATTAAGTTGAAAGTACTTTCGCTTTCGTGAACAGAAGATCCAGCCGGTACTTTGAAATTATTAATATTAAAGAAACCGTTAACTCTTACAGGTTTTTGGAATTCTGTAGGATTGCAAAGATTGCCGATAGTAATACGTGGATTTTTCTTGTCGGATATATTCGTTTTGCTTCCGCCGTTGATACGGTCTCTTACACGTTTTTTCCAATCTTCCGGAATGTCCGTCATACGCATAAAGTCTCCCTGTTCAGTACCAAGCATATACATTTGCTCATCATTTCCTTCAAACATCGAAAGCATATCTCCTGATAAAAATTCAATTCCTTCCACCTGAGAAGCTAGACCTTGATTAGTAATGATTTGCTCGATCATGGCAATAATAGTCTCGGATTTTCCAGTACCACTATCACCTGCCATCACCATAGTTTTTCTCAAACCATTTTTGAAAATAATTGAGAATGCTGAGCCATGCACAGGCATCATTTCTTTTTCACGTACTTTCTCATTTGCCACTGTAAGAACGGGCTTCTTCAAATAACCCATGTAATCGGTAATACTCTCGGCATCTACCCAAGAAACCGGGATTGTTTCGCCCTTGTTATCTTGATCCATAAAGTAACCGATACGATAATCTTCACCCATTACTTTTGTTGGCAAACCAAGGAAACTTACTGCGTCCGGTTTGCAATTTGCCATTTCAGCAGGAGTAAGATCTGTCTGAGGGAAAAGGCGAAGCTCCTCCACCATGTAATGGCTATAAGAACGATTCATCACGAGTAGAACTTTAGTTCCCCCGATTTGCACCATTTTCATAATGTACTCTTTTGGATTCATAACTTCGGCGAATTTTTCTAAACGCTCTTGGAAAAATCTTTTTTCTGGAGCATTTACACCATCACCATCACGACGCAAAATCGCGCGATCTACACCAGGTACACGTGCTGTTCCAGGAGTACTTAATACTGGAGAACGATCTGTAGCAGTGGAGTTTGCGATAAATTCTCCATTCCCAATAATTTTCTGATTCCATGCTGGCAAACTGCTATCTGCTTTCACTCCTCTCACCGCCTTGTATCCGGCCTGAAAACTAGCTGGATAAGCGGTCTCAACTGGCAAATATTCTTCTACTGCTGGAGCAACAACACGAAAAGACTGTAGAAGTTTTTGCTGAGCACCTGGAGTAGTAACAAAGGCATCCAAGAAAGATTTGATATGATCTCCAAGCATTTTTTCAGCACCAAGAAGGGCTTTTTTGCTGGAATCATTTTCTTCTGTAGAAGCAAGAATTTTAACAGTACGATCGCTGAACCAAATTTTAGCAATTTCTACAGCAATTTGTTCAAAAATTTCGCGTTCTCTATCTTTGAACATACGAGATTTTTCTTTCTCTGCAAATTGTCTAGCACCAAAGAAGGCTATAACATCAGTATCTTCGAGGTGCTGTAGTTCTGGAACTTTTGACTTAACTTTTAACAAATAGAAATTGAATACATCTTTGAATTGCCTGCTCTTGAGAAATTCCAGCAAAGTCTCACATTTAATTTCCGTGAGAGTAACGATGCTTGTCGCGGAATCCGGTTCTATACTAGTCATTTTATCGGCAACATTGGATGGTCTATCGAAAACTAATTGACCGCGTTTTTTAGCTTTGTACTCAAGCATTCTAGAAGTGAGAGCTTCCTTTTCTTTTATAGTACGAGCCATTTCTATCTCGCCTCCCGGGAAAAGATTTTTTAATGCACTCAATGAAGGATTTGAATCTTTGGATTCATTGAGACGAGTTCTTTCTGTCTTATATTTCTCCCAATATTCAATGAGAATTCTCAAGTCAGTTTCAACTGCAATTCCCAAAGTATTGTAATCATCCATAGTCCCATCTAATTCAGATCCAAATGAAAAACGCACGTAACCTTTTTTTGTAGGAACAGCTGCAATATTTCTAGCCTTAGCAATGGCCTTCAAGAATGGTTTAAGAGCAGGATCATTAGGACCGTCATCTAGTTTCACACAGACGTAGAAAGGACCTTCTGGTTTAATGCTAGAATCTTTCAAAAACGGGAAATCTTTAGCAACTCTATCTATGGCAGCAGAAACAACTTTACTACGTTCAGCGGAATCCCTCTGAGTTTGTTTGTCGAGACGGAAAGTAAATTTTATTTTGGAAACTAAATCGCTGGTGAATTGGGCTATTTCCATATTGTCAGCGTCACGAATTGATAAACGGTCTAGCTCATTTCTAGCTTCAATAAGCGTGAAATATAAAGGTCCACAAAATTCTTTTGCCTCTGGGTCGGCAAACTCACTAGCAAAAACTCCTTCGATAATTGAGGCTGGATGTATAGAAGCACTCACAGAAATTGTCGGTGCTTTCACCTTGGCAGCAGCAAAAAATGCAGCAATAGATGGCTCAAGATCTTTACATACTCCCTTTGCTTTCAAACCAATATCATATTTTTCGGCATCCATTCTCAAGGACATAGTATTTACGGAATCAGTATTTGTGCGCACAAATTCGGTAATGTTTTGGCCATTTACCTTTTCCTTATCGTTACTTAAAATTACACCTGTTCTCTCACCTGCACCCATGGCCCACTTTGTGGTTGGCAAGGAGGAATAAATGGTTACTGGTCCAGGTAAATGAGTCTTATTTTTTTCGTAAAATTCCATCAAAGACATATCTGTCTCTACATCTTTCACTTCTTTGCTAACTTGTTTGTGATAAGCATCGTCTGAAAGAATGGTGAGTTTGTATTTCGCAGCAATTCTAAGCAATTTCAACTTAGTGTCGCGTTTCATTACACGAGAAGTAGGATTGTGTGGATCGTTGATAATGAGAATCGTAGAAGAGCAGAAAAGCTGAAAAAGTTCGGGGAAATCACGCAAATTACTTTGAATATATTCCAATTGACCTTCCAAAGACTCCGCATCTAACTCTCCATCTTTTCCAAGTGAAATTTTAAGATAATTTGAAGCTGGAAAATCTTTTTCATCCAAAACATCATCAAAGGTCCAACCCACTTCGCTAAGCGCTAAATTCGGCTTTAAAGAGCCCTTTTCTATGTCATTCAAAAGCTTTTCAGCTAGAGTGAGATCAGAAAAATTAGCCTGCACTTCAAGTGAGCTGATTACTTCCTCCATGCCATCAATTCCCTTTCCAAAAGTGCTCCTGACGAGACCTAAACTATCTCTAAATAATTGCCCTAATTTTTTTGGTCCATAATTTTCATCTCCAATTTTAATTGGATCTCTTTCCATCATTTTGGCTAAAGAACCAATTCCTAATTTGCTTAATTTTCTTGATATTCCAGCACGCAAAATTCCAGTAAAATTGCTAGCAGTAGCTCCTTCAAGTGCATCTTCAAGTTGTGCCAACTTTTCATTAGCGCCTGCTACTCCTCTAATGCCAGCAGCCCTGAGCATTTCCCTGAGCTTGGACACTGAATTGTTGCTGCTTAATTTATCGACAGGACTAAGATCTTTAACGGCGCGGATAGAAGCAGCTGGACTTCTATTTTGCAATTGAGCTGTTTGAAGAGAAAAGGATTCAGACTCACTATGACTCACTCCTTTTTGAGCTTCTAAAGCTTGAAGACGAGCACGACAAGCTTCCTTATCAAAGCCTGAAAGACGCTGTTCAAATTTACCAGAAAAGAATTTTCCAATATGACCTATTTCTTTACGTCCTCCTCCTTGTGGCACAGAAACTATATTGTAGTCTTTTCCCTTTAGATCTTTGAAGAAATAATCCATGGCAAATTTCTCATTCTTTGCAATTAGGCCATCTTGAATTTGCTTTAATTTTTCATCATCAGCGCTTTGAATTTCCTTAATAAATTCAATAAATGATTTGAATTTTTTTAGGCTAAGATAATCTTTTTGAGCAGTGAGCTTCCATTCTTGTAGACGAACTTCCTCCGCAGTAAATTTATGAGCCCCTCTTGCTTCATATTCGGCAATTTTTGTTTGAACCTTATTCTCTAGCACTGATAGTCCTTCATTAGAAAAATTCTCGATAATTGAACGCAAA
Organism: Candidatus Peribacteria bacterium; assembly: GCA_943357285.1. GTDB lineage: Bacteria > Patescibacteriota > Gracilibacteria > UBA1369 > LOWO2-01-FULL-3 > JACRIB01. The sequence continues at coordinate 69,864 of CALRGJ010000002.1, forward strand.
TTCATTTGTGTATTTGCAGGTGTGCCAGAATCTTTTACGTGAATAACATCAAGAGTCTGAGTGATATCTGGAATCAAAGCATAAACAATTGTATTACTGGCATTTCTAGAATTTTGTGAATCTTGAACTAAAATCAAACGTCCTAAAATTCCATGCCATTTATCTTCAAGTTTATCGCTAGTTAACATATGATGAGGAACCTGAGAAACCCTGACTACAAAGACAGTTTCTTTATCCCTTTTCATTTCTTCAATTAGCTCGTCATTTAGACAATCCATCTCCGGCATGACTTTTACAGGATGACTACCATCTACATGGCGACTAAAAAGTTCTTCTTTAATCAATCTAATAGCGGTTTTTGCGTTTCCGCTGACTACAGATTTTTTCAATCCTCTTAATCCTTCAAAATTATTAAAATCTACAGCTCTTTTTGCAAAGTCACGTTTTTCATCGGCAGTAGTATAATGAGTACTTTGGTTCACCATTCTATCTACGTTGTTTATAAATCCGTCGAAAATATATTTCACAGCATTTCCACCACCGAGAAGATCACGGAATTGATAGATATTGCTGAGATTGCCTCCAAACATCATTTGTTCAATGGCCTCTATTCCTTTTGGAGTAATTGGAGGTGTACCGATGGAGAATTTAAATCTGGTGAGAGCTTTGCAAAGCGCCTCAGTCATTACTACTTCAGTGCCATCTTCCATGGTAATTTTTTTACCGACGGATTTTTTAAGCTCTTTAGCAAAAAGATCTGCTTGATTTACTATCTGAAAAACGTCTGATTGAGTGGAAGGCGTGATCATCCGAAGGATATAACTGTAACCAAAAGAATCCAAAGTTCTCTTACAATCTTCTACTCTTCGTGAGACTTCGTGAATTTGCCTTTCATCGAGTTCATTTAAATTACTTGGAAGATCTAATACACGAGAAATAACATCAATAAGCGGAGTAATAATCACTTCTTCTTTCAATGATTCTCCAAACTTCTTTAATTTGGTAATCTCCTTTAATAAATCTACGTGTTGTGTAGCTTCTCCCGGTCTTGCTGAAGGTGAACCTGACATATTATTTTTAAGTTATTAATTGCTAAATGAGGTGGTGTAAAACATTTCTACTTTTGTTGTAAGGCTAGCCAATTCGACTTGCTCTTCTAAGTAATCCAAAAGTTCGTAATAAGATTCTTCTACAGTGGCGTTGCGTTCGAAAATCGAATAAATAGAGACTAAAAATCCTAATTTTTCGAGTTCGCTAAGATAGTCGAATTTTCCGATTCTTTCTTTTACTATTTCCTGGGTGTAAGCAAGTAGCTGATCTGATTTAGTCATTTCTTTTTAAATGTAAAAAGGACGGCATAATAGGGCCTAGAGGAAAGTTTTACAAAAAGAATGGGTGGCGAAGTTTGGCGACAGCAAAAAGACGGCTAAGTGCAGCCGCAAATCACTCGTCGTCGAAGTTCAGACTCTAGAGTTCTCCCTCTAGATTTGTTTCCATGACCTCGCGGATATCGGAAACTTTCTTAGTATTGGCCAAAGCCCACATCAATTTTGTAATGGTAGCTTCAGTGGTCATTCCTTTAGAAGAAATTGCGCCAGCCTTCATGGCCTGATATCCACCCTGATAAGCAGTAAGATTGGTAACACCTTTTTCCATTTGATTAGCAATAATCACCGGCACGCCAGCTTTCACCGCTTTTTCAATTTTTGGAATAATGGAATTATCGAGAGTTGGGACATTTCCCGGACCGAAACCTTCGAGAATCATACCGTGTGCTCCGCGACGCAAAACGTTCTCAATAATATATGGATCAAAACCTGGAAAAATTCTCAACACGGAAATATTTGAATCAAAATTTGGTTTAAACTCTAGAGTTCTCTTGCGACGTCTTTTGCGCCATTCATTGAGCATAATCGGACGACCGAGTTCTCCGAGATATGGAAAATTTGGAGAATGAAAAACGGCGACAATAGACTCGTGATATTTCTTAGCGCGATTACCGCGAATAATACGATTTCCAATTACAATACACACTTCGGCAATGTCCTGACTGGCAGTAAGACAAGCGTAGATAAGATTATTTCTACCATCAGAACCAATTTCATTAAGCGGAATAAGTGAACCGGTAAAAACAATAGGTTTGCTGAGATTCTGCAAAGCAAAAGAAAGCGCAGATGCAGTGTAAGCCATAGTATCAGTACCATGAGCCACTACAAATCCGTCATATTGATCGTAAAGGTCGCGAATTGTTGTCGCGAGCTGAGTCCAAATTGCCGGAGACATATTGGAACTATCAATATTCACTACCATCTTAAAATCGAGCTGAACGTGCTTCTGAATCTCTGGAAAAATACGGATAATTTCGGAAACATTTCCGGCAGGTTGCATGGCCCCGGTCTTTGGGTTCTTCACCATACCGATGGTTCCTCCGCAAAATAAAAGACAAATTTTTGGACGATTCATATTTAGATTGATTTAGCTACTTTCTCAAGCTCACTTTCTAAGTATAAATAAGTTAATTCATTTTTGCTATTCATTCTGCGCATTCTTTGAGTCTGGTCGGTATTGGCGATAAAACGGCGTGGATTTTTAACTTTGTTTCCGGATGATTGGCGCTCATTTAAAAACTTTGAAATTGGAATCCAACGACCTTTTTCATTTGTGACTTCGTCTTTATCATCGGTAGTTTCTGTGGATGCTAGAATGTCGGCAATTTTTGATCCAAAGGTTGTAATGGCAGCTTGAAGAGAAAGTGCGGGTTGAACACCGGCTTTACTACGATTTTTAGCTTCAATCTGAGTTTTTTTTAATTTGCGATAAAACATATAACGTGCCACACGATCAGCAGGAATAATTTCAGCTAACTCAGGTGCTGTAACATGAATAGACTCGCGAATTCCGCCGGCAACTTCTTCAAGTCTTGTTACCACTCCATTGACTTCTAAATTTTCGTCTTCAAAAAGATGAGATAAGGCTCTTTCCACCTGATCGCTGGAAAACATTTCGTCTTCACGATTTGCAGTATTAAAAACCTTTAATCTCTCCATTGATTCTAAACCTCCAAAAGTAGCTTCGAGTTCTTCCATTAGAGATTTCTGAGATACTCTAAAAATACTTTCCCAAGTATTCAATGAAGCCCATTGCTTTCCTGTTTTTGGATCGGTATAAATCCCATCCCTATCAGCTTTTCTCTCCTGTTTTACGACTGACAATTCTGCCAATTCATCAAATAAAAAGATACTGCATTTATCACGACCGATACGATCGATTGCTTCTCTTGATTGTAATTGCCTACCAGCTCTACGACGAATCGCCACTTCACTGGTTTTAGCCGCTGCATCGGGATGAAGGTTTTCATAAAAAGCTCTGGTGGTACACCATTTTCTGCGTAATTCATCTGTAAAAAAACCATTTTCATCCACTGCGGCCGCTTCAGGTTTCTCAAGAACTCTTCCACGAGTTTTAAATCTGTGATCTAAAGCCGCCTCGCCATCAGCTACATGATAATGAACTCTAACATTATTGCGTGCATCGGGCGCCTGAATAGTTTTAGGAATTGTAGGCAAACCAGCCAAGGCCATTCCCAATTTTCTAGCCGAGACATCAAGATCTACGGCTAAAGGGTTCTTTGGTTGCCACATTGTGCCATCCAAAGTTCTTTCACTATTTCCCGACATGCCATCTGTAGATTCTCTCATTTTTAGATTTAACGGAGAGTTATCTTGCATTTTTTTATAGAAAATGTCAAGGTAGCGGCAATGAAAAATTATATAAACAAATTTTATTTATTTTTTGCGCTGCTAATTGCAGTTGCCGGTGGAGCGTTTTTACATTTTCAATTCCCTATTACAGCGACCGGAAATGCAGGACTTACTTCGGTACTTAGCCAAGTAAAAGAGGTAGTGGATGAAAGCCTAAATCCTCCCGTTTTACCAGACACAGAAACGCAAATTCCAATAGTGATGTATCACTACGTAAGAGTTGTTGATAAAAACAAAGATGCTCTAGGGTACAATCTTTCTATTGATCCGGAAAATTTCGAAAAACAGATGCAATACTTGAAAGAGCAGGGATACACGACTATTCACATGGCGGACTTGCTTGATAAAAAAGTTCCTAAAAAAGCTATTGTTTTGACCTTTGATGATGGATTGGAAGATTTTTATACAACGGCTTTACCAATTTTACAGAAATATGGATTCACGGCTTCAAATGGAATAATTACCGGTATGATTGGTGCTCGTGAACACATGACAGAAGAACAGATTCGCGAATGTGTGAAGGCTGGGATTGAGCTTACTTCTCATACTGTGAATCATTTTGATATGTCGAAACTTACGAGAGCTGAATTAAAAACACAGCTTGTAGAAAGTAAGTCTTATTTGGAAAAAACTTTTGGTGTAACTGTGGTTGGATTGATTTATCCATCTGGCAGATACAATGAATTGGCAGTGCAAGCAGCGAGAGATGAGGGGTATGAAATCGCCGCTACTACTCAATATGGTGAAGCTTACTTGGACACACATAATATGCTTCTTTTACCTCGCGTGAGAATTGATAATCGCGATGGCTATAATGGATTTGTGAAAAAATTGGAGGCAATTGAAAGTGTGAAAAAATAATTTAGGAATTTTAGAATTTATTTAGGAAAAATTTAAGAAAATTTAATGTTTGCCTGTTATGGTAGGGAGGCTTTTTTGCGCAAGAAGCTTAATTTTATTCCTTAACACAAACAAAAATGCAAAAGATAATAAAAAAATCTTTTTCGTTGCTGGTGATGATGACTTTGCTGACGCAGAGTGTCACGCTGGAAATTGGGAATGTCTTTGCGGCGAGTCCCGGCGATGTCGTGATCAACGAAGTAGCTTGGGCCGGCAGCACTGATAGTGCCAATGATGAATGGATTGAACTCTACAACAGCAGTAATCAAGCCGTGGATCTTAATGGCTGGATTATCGAAGACGATGGTGCTCCAAATTATAACTTGGCCGGTAATATTGCTCCTCATGGATACTTTCTCATAGAGAAAAATGAGAATGCTGTGAGCACAATAAGTGCCGATCAAATTGTCAGCATCTCTTTGGCAAATTCAGGTGATAGTTTGATACTAAAAGATTCTGCCGGAGTAGTTATTGATAGTGTAAATGGTAGTGGTGGCGCCTGGTATGTAGGCGATGCTACAACCAAAGCAACAATGGAAAAAATTGATCCATCCATAAAAGTAGATGCAGCAAATAATTGGGCTACGGCAAAAGTCGGTAATGGTGCCAATAGCAGTGCAGGATCAGCAATTATTGGCACACCACGTGCGGCAAATAGTAATTATGCCGGTAGCGGTCCGGAAATCCGTTTTGATTCTGCGGAAATAAAGGTAAATGGAGTAACAACTGTGAATGTCGGCGTGTATGCGGACAATGCTTTGGATCTATATGCTTATGGTTTTGAAATAAATTATCCTACTAATTTGCTTTCCTTTCAGTCAGCTCAGGAAGCAGCATTTTTGAAAGCTGATGGTACAAATACCGCGTTTAATGCGGCTTTAAAAAATCACACAGAGGGAAGTTTGATTATTGGTGATGCAAGACTGCTGAATCCACCAAAAGGCGTGGACGGTAGCGGCAAACTTTTTGATCTTACTTTTAAAGTGGTAGCAACAACCAATGCCAGTGGAAATGTGAGTTTTGGCGGTGGAAGTTTTATTTCAAATTCCGAAGGTGACTTGGCAGCTAAATTTTCTCCAACAGTAATAAAATATAATAATTCTGTGGAAACTGTCGGGCCTGTGACTAATTTGAATATTGCTCCCGGAGAAAAACGATACAGCTTGAAACTCGCTTGGGATGCTGATGCTAGTGGTGCGACTTCATACATTGTGAAAAGAAAAAAAGTGGATGGAAGTTTTGCGACGCTGGGCACGGTGACTAGTGGAAATTTCGTGGATGATGATTTAGTAAGTGGCGGTGGGAAATTTGTTCCTGGTGTGACTTATCAATACCAGGTGGTTGCGGTGAAAAATAATGTTCAAGGAAGTGTTGTAAATATTAGCGGTAAAGAAACTCGCGGACTAGCTGGCGACAATGATCGCAGTGACATAGTTAATGGAAAGGACCTTGAAAATCTGGCCAGATCTTTTGGCAGTGACCTCGCGGATGAACAATACAATCCTCTGATGGATACAAACTTTGACGGCATTATTGATGGAAAAGATTTGATTGATGTGGGTGTGAATTTTGGAATGAGTTATTAGAAATTTTGATGAAGCCCCGTCTATGTGGCGGGGCTTTGTCGGACAGAAAAAATTAATTAATTATTTATGACTAAAAAAATATTATTTATTGGAGGAATAACTTTGGTACTTGCCGCAATGTCCCTGACGTATTTGAAAACCACTTTTGGAGCAATGATTGAGGGGTGGGATGAAGACATGAGCGTTGGAGTGGAAGAATCGGAGACAGTTTCTGATTCTAAAGGAATTATAGATATGCAGGCCGAGCCGCTTGACCATGACATTTTAAAAATTTCCGTGATGTCTATAGACATGTCCACGCCGGTTTTGGGAATGGCTTTTCATTTGAATTATGATGGCAATAAAATTAAATTTCTTAAATACGAGCCGGGAGATTTTTTGGAACAAGGAGGCGATCCATTTTACCTAGTGCAAAATGAGGCGAAGAAAAATGAAATAATTTTTGGTGAGACTTTGAGGCGCGATGATAAATTTCCAACGGGTGGTGGAAAGATCGCAGATTTTTATTTTCAAATCGTAAAACGCGAACCTCTAAATTTCAATTTCAAACAAGGTGCAGTGTCGACACTAGACACAGTGCGACAAGATATAGACAAGATAGTTTGGAATGATTTAAGTCTAGACAAAAATGGCAAAAAAATTACTGATGAAATTTTATTGGAGACATTAGATGATGGACAAAAAATCGAAGTAGACAGCACTAATTTGCCAGCAAATTTTGAAATAATTTTGGTAATGAGCGCAGTAATTATTGGACTAATAATTTGGATTTTAGTGGAAAGAAAAAGAAAAAAACTAATCTAAAAACGAATTAGATTCTGTTTCCACTGTCTGTCAATTTTAAATATAGTTTTCTCGTTTGTATTTATGTGTGGTTGTATTAAATTGTCCAGTAGACAAACATAAAAATTCCTATGTCAAACAACCTCATTACAATACAAGAAGCTGCTGATCTCACACAAAAATCTATCCAGACAATTCGTCGTGCGATCAAATCAAAGAAAATTAAATTCCGCAGAGATAAAACTCCACAAGGATTTAATTATTTGATAGACAAAGATTCAGTTTTTGAGTTCTACGGAATGCAAGCAAGCGCTACTCAGCCACAAGCTGCAGCTGCGTCCGCACCTGCTCAAGCTCCAGTTACTGAGCCTGTTGCTTTCCAAAATGAGGACACTATGAATGTAAATACTCACGACTTCAAAGCTTTTGTTCAGACAATGCAAACAATGATTTCTCAACATAGCGAAGAAAGACAAAGCTTCCTCCGCCTAGTAAATACTATGCAGGAAAAGATTTTCATTCTTGAAAATCAAATTAATCTTCTCAAGGCTCCACAAGTTAAAAAGTGGTATCAGCTTTGGAAGAGCAAAGTGTAAAAAAATTCAAAATGGGTAAAAAGATTTCCTTTATGTGGGAATGCGTTAGAAAACTGATGCACCTTTCCGGTTTAATTGTTGTTATTCTCTATACAGGACTGCTAAATAACTTTTCTGATAGGGTGGCAATTATTGTTCTCACCGGTATTTTGTTGTTACTTTTAGAAATAGAAAGAATTCGCTTGGACCATCGCCCAAAATTGATGAAAGTAGTGAGTGGAATTTTCCGGCCTTGTGAAACTAATCATGTTTCCGGCGCAGCTTTTTTTATCATTTCTACAATCATTGCCTTTTCTGCTTTCGAATACTGGATTGCTTTGATTGCGATGTTTATGACAGTATTCGGTGACATGTTTGCAGCGCTTTTTGGCAGAGCATTTGGCAAGAAAAAAATTTACCGACACAAAACTTGGATTGGATCTCTTTCAGCTTTGTTTGCAAACTTATTGGTTGGAATATTTTTCCTCCCTCAATTTGCCATTATATACATTCCAATGGCTATCGTTGCGACCATAGTTGAATTACTCACACACAAACTGGACGATAACCTCACAGTTCCTCTTTTTGCCGGCTTCGTGGGTCAAATGATAGTGTACTATACTGATATCAGTCTTCCGCCAATAGATTTTACGTTTCTGGGGTTGTTTTAAATGGAGAAACTATTAGAATTTAGTGGAAAATTTCCTAAACTCTTTTTCACATGTCACTCTTTGAAAACACACTCAAGCAAATTGAAAAGGCTGCAAAAATCATGAGCCTAGATCCGGAAATTAAATCAGTAATGTCTGTACCACAACGAGAAATCGAAGTGAGTTTGCCAGTGAGAATGGATAATGGAAGTTTGAGAATTTTTACAGGTTTCAGAGTTCAACATAATAATGCGTGTGGTCCATACAAAGGAGGCTTCCGTTATCACCAACAAGTAGACAAAGGAGAAGTAAAAGCTCTTTCAGCTTGGATGACTATTAAGTGTTCTGTAGTGGGAATTCCACTCGGAGGTGCTAAAGGTGGAGTAATCGTAGATCCAAAACTTTTATCAGAAGGAGAATTAGAGAGATTAACAAGAAAATATGTTCAATTAGTTGCTGCTAACGTAGGACCAACTATTGATGTACCTGCTCCAGATGTAAATACTACTCCAAAAATGATGGACTGGTTTGCAGATGAGTACGCTAAGATTCAAGGAAAAGATTTAAACGGTGACGGTTTCGCATTGAAAGGTGTAGTAACAGGAAAAACTTTACCAAATGGTGGAAGCAAAGGAAGAGGCGAAGCTACTGCTCAAGGTGGTTGCTATGTTCTTCATGAATATGCTCAATCAATCGGAATGGAACCTGCTAAGACTCGTGTAGTAATTCAAGGTTACGGCAATGCTGGTGGAATCGCAGCGAGATTATTAGCTGCTGATGGATACAGCATCACTGGAACTTCTGATTCACAAGGAGGTGTGGTGAGCGACAAAGCTCTCGATCTTCCAGCTTTGACAGCTTGCAAAACTGAGAAAAAATCTGTGGTACATTTCGCCGCTGAAGGAGTAAAAGTAGTTACAAATGAAGAACTTCTAGAAGCTGATTGCGACATTCTCGTATTAGCTGCTTTGGAAAATCAGGTTACTGTAGATAATGCAGATAAGATTAAAGCGAAAATGATTCTTGAATTAGCAAACGGCCCTGTGACTCCTGAGGCTGATGAGATTTTGGCTAAGAAAGGAATTATCGTAATTCCAGATATTTTGGCTAATGCCGGAGGTGTGACTGTGAGCTACTTTGAAATGTTACAAAATGCTGCAAATAAATATTGGGAAGAAGACGAGGTAAAAGCTAAATTGAAAGATATAATGGTGAAAGCTTGGCAAGAAGTAAAAGCTAATGCTGATAAGTTCACATGCCCACTAAGAGAGGCTGCATTTATTACTGCTCTAGCTCGTATCGAAGCTAAGATCAAAGAGAAGAAATTGATTTAGATTAGAACATAGTCTATACTTTTAACAAGTTTTCTTACTAAACCATATGAATTCCAAAAAATATGTTTACGCCTTCGAGGATGGCGGTAAAGAGATGAAGGATTTGCTAGGTGGAAAAGGCGCAAATTTAGCGGAGATGACTAATATTGGTGTACCGGTTCCTCCTGGATTTACGATTACTACGGAAGTTTGTCATTTGTTTTTAGAACAAGGCGACTATCCAGATGGTTTTGCAGATCAACTTAGTGAAAATTTGGAAAGTTTAGAAAATAAAATGGGTAAGAAACTTGGCGATGCTAATAATCCCCTGCTTGTTTCAGTAAGAAGTGGTGCAGCTGTTTCTATGCCGGGAATGATGGATACAATTCTAAATCTTGGACTCAATGATGATACGGTTGTAGGAGTAATTGAAAAGACCGGTAATGAGAGATTTGCTTATGACTGTTATCGTCGTTTTGTGCAGATGTTTGGAAATGTGGTAATGGAAGTGGAGCATGCACTTTTTGAGGAGGCGATCGACAAAGTTAAAGAAGAAAAAGGTGTTAAAAATGATACAGAATTAGATGCAGAAAATTTGAAAGATTTGGTTGTGGAATTTAAGAAGATTGTGAAGAAGAGTACTGGAAAAGAATTCCCAGCAAATCCATTCGAACAATTAAAACTCGCAATTGAAGCGGTATTTAATTCTTGGATGAGTGATAGAGCAAAAGCTTACCGCACAATTAATGGTGTGGCTGGACTTCGTGGTACTGCGGTAAATGTGCAGTCTATGGTGTTTGGAAATATGGGTGAATCATCTGGTACTGGAGTAGCTTTCACAAGAAATCCATCCAATGGAGGCAAAGAATTTTATGGAGAATTTTTGATGAATGCTCAGGGTGAAGATGTGGTGGCCGGAATTCGTACACCGATGTCTTTGATCGAGCTCGAGACAGTGAATGCAGATGTGTACAATGAGCTCGTGGCTGTGAAAAATAAGCTCGAGAAACATTACAAAGATATGCAGGATATAGAGTTTACCATTGAAGAAGGTAAGCTCTTTTTATTACAAACAAGAAATGGAAAACGTACAGGTCAGGCTTCAGTAAATATTGCTTGTGATCTTCATGATGAAGGAATTCTTACAAGAGATGAGGCGATCTTGAAAATCGATGCTAAATCATTGAATCAACTTCTTCATCCCCAATTGAAAAAGAGTGCTTCAAAGAATGTAATTGCGAAAGGTTTGCCAGCTAGCCCAGGTGCGGCTTGCGGTAAAATCGTTTTCACTTCAGAAGATGCGGTGGAATTCGGACATAATAGACACGAAGATGTGATTTTGGTAAGAAAAGAAACTAGTCCGGAAGATATTACCGGTATGCATAATGCGAAAGGAATTCTTACTTCTCGTGGAGGTATGACCAGTCATGCGGCTGTAGTATGCCGTGGAATGGGTAAATGCTGTGTAGCTGGATGTACAGATATCGTGGTGAATGTGAGCGCGAAAAAATTGATTATTGGAGATATGGTTTTGAGTGAAGGAGATATAATTACTCTTGATGGAACAACAGGTGAAGTAATGCTCGGCGAAATGGAAATGCAGGAACCGGAATTGATTGGAAATTTCAAACGTGTGATGGAATGGGCTGACTCAGTGAGAACTTTGAAAATTCGTACAAATGCGGATACTCCTCTAGATGCTAAAGTGGCGCTAGATTTTGGTGCTGAAGGAATTGGACTTTGCCGCACAGAACACATGTTCTTTGAGGAAGATAGGATTCACTTGGTAAGACAAATGATTCTTGCGAAAGATGCTGAGGAACGCGCTAAGCCACTAGAAAAATTAAAGAAAATTCAGAAAAAAGATTTTGAAGAAATATTCAAAGCGATGGATGGATATCCTGTTTTGGTGAGATTGCTTGATCCACCTTTGCATGAATTCTTGCCAGATAAAGAAAATAAAATTAAGGAATTAGCAGACGATTTTAAACTTACTGTGGAAGAAGTGAAAAGCCAAATTGCTAGTATGCATGAGATTAATCCTATGCTTGGACACAGAGGTTGTCGTCTTGGAATTACTCATCCAGAAATTTATAAGATGCAGGTTCAGGCGATTATCGAGGCTGGAATTGCAATGACTAAGGATGGCGTGAAAGTAGAAGTGGAAATTGAAATTCCTTTGATTGGAACAAATAGAGAATTCGCTTACATGAAAAAATTGGTAGTGGAGACTATTAAGGAATATGGCGAGGCTGGTTCTAAAGGAATGCCGGATTTAGGTTTTATTTACAAGATTGGAACGATGATTGAAGTGCCACGTGCAGCAATTACTGCTCACGAATTAGCTCCTGAAGCGGATTTCTTCTCTTTTGGAACAAACGATCTTACTCAAATGACTTTCGGATATTCTCGTGATGATGCGGGAAGTTTCTTGCCAAAATATATGGACCTTGGAATTCTAGAAAATGATCCTACAGCAACTATTGATCAGAATGGCGTAGGAAAATTGATGGAAATTTGTGTGGAGCTCGGACGTGGCGTGAAACCAGATTTAGATATTGGTATTTGCGGCGAACACGGCGGCGACCCAGCGTCTGTAGAATTCTGTCATAAAATCGGCCTCAACTATGTGAGTTGCAGCCCATATCGCGTACCAATTGCGAGACTCGCAGCGGCACAGGCGGTGCTGAGGAAAAAATAAAAAGACCGCCAACATACTATGGCTTACGAACTAGGGCGAAGCTTCATACCTGGCCAGTAAAGCATGTTATAATACTCGTTGTATAATATACTGGCGGCTTTGTCTTTCCCATACATAAGACCTTCATCTATAAATTTTTCGTATTTATTCATCATTTTTTCTGTGATACCACGTTTTTCAAGAATTTCATTAAGATAATCTGGGTCTGAGTCATCATTCTTTAAGACTATTTCTCCCGATTCTATTTTGTTTGTAAATTCATCATTAGCTGCCCAAATACCTTGCCTAACTTCATCTATTTCTTGTAGCAAGGGGCATTTCTTAATAATATTATCAAGCTGGCTGTAAATTTCGGCCATTTCTCCATCTGTTGGCGGTCTAGTTGAACCAAGAGGATTAGATTCCGTTGATTCTTCTATAATTAACTTTTTGTGGAACTCTCCCAATGCGTCGGCTTCAGTTTTAAAATCTTCTTTAATAATTTCTTCAACTTTTCTATTTGGCTTGAGTTCTAAATCATCATTGTATAAATCAAGGTCAAAATTTTGTGTATCTTTAAAGTTTGAGAGTTGGAATCCTGATTCAGTTGCGACAATAGTATATGGATCTTTAAACTTATAACCTCTTATTAGAAGATGCAAAATCTGTTGAATTAGAGCATTATTATGTATTTTTTCATCTTTAAAATCTGGTTTATAATCTTTAATAACTGGGAATATATAGCCATTGAAATATTCTCTTCCATTCTTAGCTGCAATGGCCGCAGATTCGTGAAAATCTAATTTACTATTGTAGTTTACAAATAAGAATCGCTCTTCTGTAACTTTCTTATTTTTATTGAGAAGTATAACCATATCATCAGTGACATAAACTGAATATGGGCTTCCCAATTCGTAGCCTTTCTTTAAAAACGGTAAAATTTCTTTTTCTACCAAGTCACTGCGCCTAATGAAATCATAGGATATATTTCCAAATTTTCTTCCTAAATCATAGACTAATTTTCTAAGATCATTTTCAGTTTTCTCAATGGTTTCACTTTCCTTTTCAACTTCGTTAATTATTTCCTCTGTTTTAACAGTGAGTAAATCTTTTGCCACTTCACCTGAATAATCATCCAATTTGCTTTTTGTTTTTTCTGCATTTTGCTTTGGAAAATCATTGCGATTATTTTCTAAACCTTTGAATATTAGATATTTTTCTTTAAACATTTTTGTTTTTTAGACATCACCCCAGTTCAGCTTTTGTCTGAGCATTTTGTAGTAGCGGTTTTTGGTGCGGATGATGTAGAGGTAACGTTTGCTGCGGCGGACTTTTACTTGGTCTCCAAACTTTAGCATGCAAGGATCCTGACCATCGATTGTGAGACCGATAGTGGAAAGATCTTCGTTGCGACGTTGAGTATCAATAGTGATGGTAATCTGTCTCGTACCAGGCACCACGATAGACCTCATAGAAAGCGAGCTAGGGCAGATCGGAGTAATAATGAGACCTTCTATACCCGGATGAACAATAGGCCCTCCAGCAGAAAGAGAATGCGCCGTAGAACCCGTTGGTGTGGCAACAATGACTCCGTCCGCTTTAAACTTCACGACACGGCGTCCATTGATTTCCAAATCGATAGTAATCAAACGAGCAAAAGAACCCTGATTAATTACCGCATCATTGAGGGCGAGATAAGTGCAGACTTTTTTATTTTTTCTATAAAGAGTAGCACGAAGAAGTGAACGTTTATCAATTGCGTATTTATCTTCGAAAACGAGATCGAGAGTTTCAAAAAGTTTATCCGGATTGGTCTCGGTAAGAAAACCAAGATTTCCGAGATTCACAGGGAAAAGTAGAACTTTATGTTTAGAAATTGAACGAGCGGTTTTTAGAATAGTTCCATCTCCACCGAGAGTAATTGCCATATCTACAGTTCTGAGAATTTCTTCTTTCTTGTAGCCTTTTTCCTTCGGAAAAATTTTGTGGCAATTATTATCGTAAAAAATCTCAACTTTCTGAGTCTTGAGATATTTAGTCAGCTGTTTCAAAAGTGCGAGATTCTTTGGAACTTCCAAAAGATTACGCTTTGTGATTATACCGACTTTGGTGATTGGTTTGTGGGTCATCTCTGAAGTTAATACTGTATTGATTATACCATATACTGGAGGTAGCAGCAATCTGTCGCCATGTGTTTGCCAAAACTAGCGCTTGGCGTATAATTCATGCCTTAACCAATTTTATGTTTGAAGGATTAGATTCAATGTTTAGACAACAAGAGGTAGTCGTTCAGCCTGATTTCAAGAAGGGAATGCAGCATTTTGCTTCTCCTGTTGTCAGTATAAATGGAGAAACTCCTCTTACAGCGCACTATGCAAAATGGGTCAGGGATATAATGGGAAAATGGGATAGTGACTCCCCCGTATCTGCAAAAAGAGACCTAGTCGTCTTGAATCAATTTATGGATGGAGTAGCAAGAGTAGCGGAAACGGAAATTCTAGATGATGCTTCGGTAAAAGTGAGCGACAGCGAAACATCTTTTCACCCGTCCTATGTAATGATTCAGGAAGCCGTAGAGGGTTCTGAGGTTTCGGAAGATGATTTGCATAGAGTTCCTAAAATTCGTGAAGCAATTCGTGATGTGGTGATGACTTCATGGCAAATGTATCAGCGCCAAGGAGTGGCTGTGGATCTTGTGGGTTTTGATTCTATGAAAGATATAGCGAGATTACCGGTTGATGAAAACGCTCATCTAAGACTTCATAATTTCAGAAAGGATAAAGAGGGTAATCCGGTGCTTATAGATACTCGTCTACTTGAGCCGCGCAGAGTGATACTCCCAGCAAGATCAGTCACGGATTTTCTAATTCAGTTCCAACACTTTGGTCTACAAAGTCTTTTGAATAAACATCTTGGTCCAGAAGATAAGTTTAGACTTGATGGTGGAAATATAATTGTCAGAGAAATCGCAAGAAAATGTTTTGATTTTACTCAACGTTTTCAGGCAGCATCAAAGATTTAATTTTCTCTATATCTACTTTTTGAATGTACTCGGGAATGTTCTCCCATACGACGTGGAAGCCATATCCACCACCTTTCATTTCTGCTAGCGCTTCGGCTTTCGTCCAGCCCTGAACGACAATTCTATACATCGCAATTACCACGCCAGTACGATCTGAGCCGTGTTTGCAGTGCACATAAATCGGGTAATTATTTTTGTCGGTGAGAATGTCGAGAGCTGTGACAATATCCTCATCATCAATATCCCAAGGATTCATGCGAATGTGGAGAAATTTAAAATTTGTTTTGGATTCTCTAACGACGTAGCGATCAGTATGAAAATATTCGAGATCGAGTAGAGTTTTTACGCCGATATTTTGAAGATCTTTGAGATCATTGGCAGTTGGTCTATCTCCTCTATAAATAGAGTCAGATACTTTATAAAAATTACCTATTTTACTTTCTGGTAGGGGTTGAGCCCAAGATGGAGGACGTTTCTCCGGAGAAACAGGAGTGTAAGTTTCATAGCCTGGAGCTAGATAAAAAATAGCAGCTGCTAGCAGTAGAATTGGCAAATAGACATGGAGAAATTTACGAGATTTCAGGATTATGTAAAAAGTTTCCTTTTTCATTTTCCAATTTTATTAAAAATTTTGAGGAGTTTTTTTGCAGACTCTTCCCAAGAAAATTTTCTAGATTGTTTAAATCCTCTTTCGCGCAGTTCTTCCTCTAGCTCCGGATCTTTAATGATTTTCAACATGGCATCGGCGATTTGCATATGACTTTCGGGATTCACAAGTAATGCGGCATTTCCCACAACTTCAGGAATGGAAGAAGTGTGCGTGGCAATTACCGGACAACCACATTGCATGGCTTCCAGCGGCGGTATTCCAAACCCTTCATATAGAGATGGAAACACCAAAGCCTTTGCGAGACTAAATAAATTTACGAGACTTTTATTGGAAAGATATCCGAGAAGATGCACTTTTTTTGTGAGATAATTTTCTTTAATTGCTTCGTGAATTTTCTCAAAATCCCAACCTTCTTTACCGACTATAATTAAGTGATAATCAGGATACCTATCACTCACCTCTTTGAAAGACCTGATTAAATGCAAATAATTTTTGCGTGGTTCCAGAGTGCCGACAGCGAGAAAAAACTTTTCAGGAAGATTTGTTTTAACAATAAAATCTTGGATTTTTTCTTTGGAAATTGGTTTAAATTCATCACTGGCTCCACAATAAACCACGTCAATTTTATTCGGTTCATAATGAAATCTTTGTAAAATATCAGTGCAAGTATTCTCGGAAACAGCGCAGACATGAGCCGCGCGACGCAAGGCGCGACGGAGAAGAAGTTTCTCAATAATGGTCGCTTTTTTATTGTGAGTGTTCGGATAAATGAAGGCCACGAGATCATGAACAGTCAAAACAGTTTTTATAGTAGCGGGTAAAATGCTTGGAATAATGTAGCTGGATGGCGCGAAAAAAATATCGACGTTTTCTTTTTTTACATCGCGGGAAACTTGGTAATGCCAAAGCATTCCTTTGCTGGAAAAAAGTTTCAGGCGAGCGTTTTTAAATTCACCAAAGCCAGGAATTCCATCTCGAGCGTAGAGAATATATTCGTTTTTCGTATCTAGTTTCAGGAGACTTTGTACGAGATGAAAAGTGTACCAGCCTTTTCCAGCCTTCTCTCCACCGGCGCAACGAATATCAATAGCGATTTTCATATGGCCAGTATAGGTGATATTTGGATATTTGAAAAACTTTACATTCCTTTGTTTTGAGTTATGCTTAAAATTGAAATTAACAAATTTTCATATGCCAGACTCATTCAAGATAAGATTCATGAAATTGCCGCTCGTGAGAAAGGCAATTATGATAGGTGGTTTATTTACAGCAATTAGCGTTTTTATGCCTTGGTATAGCGACGTTGATAAATTTAATATTGGTGAAAGTTTTCTAGGAATTTCCGGACCACTTTATTTGGCAGGATTTTTTGTATTTGTTTCCGGGGCTGTCTCTATAGCTTTGATTGCAATGCAGATGATGGAAAAAAGAATGCCACGATTACCAATGAAGGAACCACAGATGCATATTGCGGGAAGTGTCCTCTCTCTATTCATGCTTGGACTCACAGCTTCTGCTTATTTTCACCCAAAATTCGGTGTAAATTTAACAGATAAGAGCCTAGGTTTTGGAATGATTTTAGCTTTTATTGGCGCTGGGGTGGTAATGCTTGGAGGAATACTTGCGGTGAGAGCAAAAGAAGTAAGCTTTGATGTGGAAGGAAGTATCGCTCCTTTGATTGATATGGACAGAGAAAAGGCTAGCTTAAATATGCAGGACGTAACTGTGGGTGAAGCAATGAATAGACATGGACAAGTGAACGATAGACGAAATCAATATCAGGGAACTTACAGTGGCCGCTCCAATGGTTGGGGGCCAGTGCAAGAATCCATCAACGAGTTGAATAAACACGAGTAGCAAGGTTGCATTTGCGGCTTATTTGTGCTATAATAATAGCTATTAATTAGTAGCTATGTCTTTAAATGATTTGGAAATTATAGGCGGTGAAGAAGTTCGAAAAAATCTAAATCCAGGTGATTTGGAGAACTTAGTAAATGTTTGGATGAACGAAACTTCTCCCCAAGTTGAGGCAAATGCTTTAGAAACTCATGAGGCTATTCAAGAAGCTTTAGATAGAAAAGGAAAGTCAGATTCATTAATCGATCATTTAAGAGAATCTATTGATAAAGGAGATATGATTATTGCGAGAGTTGATGGAAAAATTGCTGGAATGGTGAGAGTTTATGACACTGGAAGAAAAACAAAGGTTAAAGATGTAGAATATCCATTTTTTGAAATTGGTAAAGCTTTGGTTCTTCCTGAATTTAGAAACCAAGGCATTTATAAAAAATTGCGGGCTCAATCTATTCACCATTTACGAGAAAAAGCTGGAGATGTTTTGATTTTAACTGGTACTAAATCAGATTATGTAAAAAAAATCGCTCGTGATGACGGCTGGGAGGAAATTGGTTTTGATAATTATCTGAGAATTTATGGTGCTAATGAAGAATCAATTGAGGCTAAGCATGAAGAAAGAATAAAAAAAGGCTGGACTGCATTCCTGCATATTCCAGCCGCTTTAAAGCAAAAGTTAGAGTAATTATCTTCTGTGTCCTCCGGAATGATGTCCGCCACCACTGTGACCGCCACCTGAGCGATGACCTCCGCCGTGACTGCTGCCATATCCACCTGGACGTCCGCCACCTCTTGGTGAGCTTGGTCTTGATGGATGGTGTCCGCCACTGCTTCCACTGCCGCGGTTTCCACCGAAACGACGAGTGCTTGATACAGCGCCTGCAACAAATTTATCACCAGGAACTTCCGGATGTTCTGAAAGCTTAATTTCAGCTTTAATAATTCTTTCAATATCTTTCACGTCACGACCTTGATCAGAAGTTGCGAAAGAAATCGCATGACCTTCTTTACCGGCACGACCTGTTCTACCAATACGGTGAATATAATTATCTGAATCGTCTGGAAGATCGTAATTAATCACGAGCTCAATTCCATTCACGTCGATACCACGAGCAGCAATATCAGTTGCTACAAGTACGCGATACTTACCGGTCTTGAAACCTGCAAGCGCCTCTTTACGTTGACCGAGAGAACGATTTGAGTGGATTTCTGCAGCTGGACAACCGTCATCATTTAAAACAGCTTTAACCACATGAGCACCTCTCTTTGTACGTGTAAAAATAATAATTGATCCTTTGTATTCTTGAACAATCTTCACGAGTAAACGTGGTTTATCGCCTTTTCTAACGATAAATATTTCTTGAGTAACTCTCTCTGCAGCAGTACCCTCAGGGGCCACCTCTACACGTAATGGGAGTTTCATTTCCATAGTCGCAATCTTCACTATTTCTGCAGGCATAGTCGCTGAGAAAAGCATAGTATGCCTATCCTTTGGAATTGTTTTCAAAATCTGCTTAATTTGTGGAGCGAAACCCATATCAAG
The DNA here is from genome assembly GCA_943357285.1 of Candidatus Peribacteria bacterium. GTDB lineage: Bacteria > Patescibacteriota > Gracilibacteria > UBA1369 > LOWO2-01-FULL-3 > JACRIB01. The sequence continues at coordinate 89,141 of CALRGJ010000002.1, forward strand.
CATACGATCCGCTTCATCTAAAATCAGCGTACAAACCTTATCAAGGCGAATAGATCTACGTTCCATATGATCAAGAAGACGACCTGGAGTAGCAATAAGAATACGTGGAGATTTGCGAAGAGCAGCAATCTGGTGATGCATAGATTCTCCACCAATAAATACAGCCATACCAATACCCAAAGCTTGGGCAAAAGGAAGTAAGCTGTCGTGAACCTGCAATGCTAATTCACGAGTAGGAAGTAAGATCAAAGCTCCACCCTTAATCTGGGCGAGACGTTGAATCATTGGAATACCAAAGGCAAGAGTTTTTCCTGTTCCTGTCTGAGCAATACCAATTATATCTTTACCTTCAATGGCAATAGGAATTGATTTCTGCTGGATCGGCGTTGGTGTCGTAAATCCGAGTTTTTCGATTTTTTCTAGCAAAGCAGGAGCTATGCCGAGGCCGTTAAAGCCGTTTGTTGTATTTGTCATACGAGCATCCTACAGGGTTTGACTTTTAAAAGCAAATATGTTTTAGGAATACATAAACAGATAGCAGCGTATGTTGCCATTGAAGAGTTTGCGATTTTTATCTGCCGGTCGTCCGAAAAGATAGGGAAAATTCTCGTTGGAAGTGATTAGAAAGAGAGAGCAATTATTGCTTTGCTGGAATTTTTCACCGAATTGGCGATACATTTTTTCGACGGAAGATCTTTCGTCGAGACGTTCACCATACGGTGGATTGGAGATAAAAGTGGAATTTTCAAATTTTGAGAAATCGAGACTGCGGAAATCAGAAGTTTGGAATTTTATTTCGCCACAACCGGCATTTTTGGCATTTGATTCAGCAATTTTCGTAGTTTCCGGATCAAGCTCTGAACAATTTATATTTAATTTTACATCTGTACGAATGGATTTTTTTGCCTCCTGATAACATTCTTCAATCAATGCCTTATCAATCCAAGGCCAGCTGTGAAAAGTAAATTCTCGCTTAAGTCCGGGAGCAATATTTTTCGCAATCAAAGCGGCTTCTATTCCAATTGTTCCACTACCGCAAAAAGTATCGTAAAGTGGGCGATCAGGAGTCCAATCAGAAAGCTTTACGAGGGCAGCAGCGAGAGTTTCTTTCATTGGAGCTTGATTGGCTTTCGTGCGATAACCACGTTTATGGAGACTATCACCGGAAGAATCGATGGCGAGTAAAAATTGGTCTTTGTTCGCTTTAACTATTATTTGATATGTTGCGCCGGAATTTTCAGGAAGAATCTCAGTTTTATATTGTTTCTGGAGTCTGGTAACGATGGCTTTTTTCACAATACTTTGAATGGCCGGCTCGGAATGAAGGGCAGATTTTACACTGGTAGCATCTACCGGAAAGACATCGTTTTTAGTGATGGCATTTTCCCATTCAAAATCTGTAGTTTGATCAAAGAGTTCATCAAAAGTTTCGGCATGAAATTCACCTACTTTGATAAGAATTCTATCCGCACAACGTAACCAAAGATTGGCTTTCACAAGAGCTGATTCGTCACCTTCAAAAGTCACGCGACCGTCTTCGGTTTTGATTACCCAAAGTCCCAATTTTTTTATTTCGTCATAGACAATTTTTTCCAGTCCGAAGGCGCAAGTAGCGATGAGTTCCATGTTAGATTTGGTAGAATAATTTGATGCAGGTATCCATGTCTTTTACGAGTGGCAACTTGAGAGCATCTTTTGGTGTGATCCAAATAAATTTTTTGTGCTCTCTTTTGTCTATTACTATTTCCGGCTGCTTTGAAAATTTTGCTGAAAATGTGTGATAGAGAAAATCATAATCCTCGTAACGTACAAAGAGTGTATCATGAAATTTCAATTCTGATGATGGAATGGAGACGCCGGTTTCTTCCTTTATTTCTCTATTCATAGCGATAAATAAATCTTCGTTGATTTCACGCTTACCGGCTGGAGCTCCCCATTTATCACCCTGAGGACTATCATTGTCTCGATGTAATAATAAAATATTTCCATCGCATTCACAAAAACAACTCACGACTTCAAAGCGGGGATTAAAATTTTCCGGTTTTTCTGAATAAATCATATTGGGATTATATAGCAGTATATGGGTTTGCAGATTACATTTTCCTACATTTCACCCTTGCTTTTTCGCTAAAAATATTGTATAATAATATCGTAAATTGATCTTTGAAATAAAACAAAAATAAAAAAATACTTTTAGGAAGAGTTGAGTAACTAAATCTCAATTCAGGAGCTTGGTTCATCTGCTCTTCCTAAAACTTTCCTTCTCATGATGAGTGAGTAAGTTTTGTAGGAAAACCTGATATTAAAGACATTTATGTCTGCGCTTGATACTTCGCAAGAAGTTAGGGATGCTTATCAGGGATACTTCCCTTTTATGATCATTTTCGAGAAAGCCTCGAAGGATGTTTATAAAAAGAACTGGATTTGATCCGGTTGATGTTTTCTTGGGTGCTAACGATCTTTATTGCCGCAAGGTTGTAAAGAATGAAGCTCTCAGTGGTTGAGCAAGAATACTAGCAATGGTGTTCAAGCAAAGACCATACGACGTTAATACTATGAAAGGAAGTCTTTCATCACATTTTCGCCAGTGAAACATTCGCTGTTTATGGGTCGCCGCAAGGTCGCCACGTAAAGCAATTCAGCAGCACATTTATGTGTGAAGTTTCTTTAAATATCTTACACAACAGGGGGACGTTTTAGGCAAGATGCTATTAAAAGGATCACTATTAAAATAGGTGGTCCTTTTATTTTGTGCGCCTAATTATTTTAACATTCTTTAATCCGAAGAATAGTAATCCAACAATTAATATTTTCAATAAATAGCTACTGTTTAAATCGAGTAAATCTCTAGTCATTGGAGTTATTTTTCCAATAAGAAGATGGGCTAAAATTCCAATTGGCAAAGTGAGATAAATCCAATTTATTTTTGGTATATCTAATCTTATTTTTTTAAATATTTTCGAAAGAAATGGAGAGAGTAAATATATTCCTAAAAATGAAGCTACGAGATCAAAGATAGCATATTCACCAAGTTTAAATTGTCTAAGAAATTCGATTGTAGTCATGCATTTTCGTTAAATGATGAACTTATTATGGACAAAAATCGTCAAGATATACAGGTTAATTTCGTAAGAGTATTATGTTTTGGAAATATTTTTAATTAAATTTTTATGAAATTTCCATTGGTTGCGATGTTGGCAGTTGTGGTTGCTTTTAGCACAGGATGTGATTCAACAGATGATATAAAAGTGCAAGAAGACGATTTGTCTCCTGAAAAAGTGGAAATACCTGAGATTAAGCCAGAAGAAAAGAAGGAACCTGTGGCTGTGCCAGAGGCTAAACCTGAGATTAAACCGGTTGAAAAAGCGCCAGTAAAAGCTCCTGTGAAGGCCCCTGTCAAACCTATTGAACCTGTAATTCAAGACAATCCAGCAGCAGACTTAGATAATATAAATTTTGGAGATGATACCGCCACAGAAGATAAAAGCAGCACTCCAAAAGAAGGCGATAAATTTAACGATGGCGAAAATACTTATTACTACGTAGATGGCGTATGGACTCACGAAGATTTTGTGAATCCTTATAGCAAATAGAGCATTCTTAATTCTCTTTTATCAGATAAAGATGATTATCTTCCACGCGATACATGAGTGGAGCAACCAAAACTTTTGGATATCTTAGGCGAAGTCTTTTTACTTCACTTAAAATAAAATCGGATTCATTTCCAATCTCGTACATTGGCGCAAAATGTTCGAAATGTTCTTCAGCTTCTTCTTCAGACCAGCCGGCATTTTTCACTAAACCTTCAATAAATTGTTTTTTATAAGAAATCAAATTCACCATGCGGCACTGAGTATGTCCTATCAAGGCAATAGAATGAACTCCTCCTACTGAAAGTGCAAAAGAAACTTTAAACTCACTGTGCCTCAAATTTGCTCCACCGGTACGAATGATAAAAGCAAAATTGTCTGGCATGTGGAGATGCTTACGATTGTCCATGCACATACCTACGAGGAGCTGGGCATTAGTGTAAGTCTCGAAAGGACGTTCGAGATTATGGTATTCGAGCAAAAGTCCGATTGGTGTGTCTCTATATTCCAATGGAATATCTTCCTTGGACGAGATAGTCAGTAAATTGCTCATGGCAGGCTATTATTATGGTCTGTATAAAGGTGATGTTATCACTTTATATAGGTCTCCAACTTTTTTCACGTTATATTCAAATTTTGTTTGTGGAGGAGTTGGGTCATTTTCTACTCCGTTAAATGGACCGTACTTCATAATGCTGCCATCTTTTTCTTTAAACTGAACGGTAAAAGTGTAGTCATCTTCTGAATTTTTAGTAGTGCTTAAAACCTCTAGTTTCAGACAAGTTTGAGTGGCATTACAAAATGCTTCGAGAACTTTTGCTTTGTCTTTCTTTTCTTCATCAGCACTATACGTATTAAGAGTTTCCCAATCCAATTCATCTGCACTAAAAAGAGTTACAGCCTTTTCAAATTGATTTTCGTTGAGATGGTCAAAAAAAGTTATGAGTGTAGTTTCTGCGGTAACCGACTGAATTGGTTGAGTAGATGAGCAACCGTAAATTAAGAACATTATGCTTGATAGAGCTACAGCTAAAAATTGTTTTTTCATAGGAAATGTTTCCAACGGAATTGGGTTACTTTGTATTAAATTGAGTCTGTTGATCTGATATTAGCACATAATCTTCTCAAAAGTACCGGAAGATCTCTTCTTCTGGTGCCGTGATATTCCTTTAAAAATTTACTTACCAAAGCATCTATTCTAATGCTCTGAATATGTTCTTTATGAGAATATTTCTCCAGAATATTCATAAGGCTCCATACATTTAATTGAAAATGATCATCTGCTTCCGCTCTCATTCTCAGATTTTTGTCCTCAATCTGATTTGTTAGATGATTAGTGCGTGGACGCTCTCCCATATTCATCGCTCCACATGGTTCATCCTGAAGCTCCACAGGTAAATATGGGATGTATTCCTCAAGAGCTCGACATTTCTCTTCAATCTTTCCACTAAGCTCGGCTGGAGTTTCAATTTCTTGAAGTATAATTTTTTTAGCGTCCCTTAATCTGTCACCGATGGCTTTAATTGCAGGGTCTATGATATTTTCACGTAATCTTTCAAAAAAACTTGGAGTTTGATCTGGTGCTCCATTCGGCGCTCTGTCTGGCATTTTGTCTGACATTGGTAAAGCTTAAAAAATAGGGCTAACTATACCAAATTAGTCAACATATGTCACTAGCTTATTCTTCTTACTCATATTCTACTTCAAAAGTCTTGGTATCAATTTCATTAGGAGAATAATCGGTTATGAAAAAAGGAATTATACGAAGTTCCTTTTTTGTATAATTGAATGATTGATCTTTCTTGTCATCATAACTAAGTATATTCCAGTCTATGAGCTCATAACCAGGACCATAATAAAATTTGGTTCCACCATCCTTAAATTCAGTTGTTTTTAGAATAAATATTGGGCTCTTATCATTGAAAAATCTATATGTATCAATTATTCCAGCAACTAAAATTAACACCAATATTGAAAGTGTAATGATGATTATTTTTTTCATAGTTTTTTAATTAAAGACAATGTCCGCACGTATGCGATGTGATGTCGGCGTTATAATATGCTGAAGGCTCACCACCGCGCAAGTTTGGCAAAGAGAGCCAAAACTCCTTATCCAAGTACTTCCGTGATTTTCCCATGTATCGTTTGTACTTGTTTGCTTGCTGGTTCCGAAATTTCGATTGAATATCTTACATACGAAAGTTTATCCCAACCTTCTTCTTTGTACGCAGTAGCCATAGATTCATACTCGTTGTATGTATCTGAATTAGGTGCACCTTTTGCAGTCATCATACTTAAATCCATCGGATTATCTTGTTCTTTCTTACCGTTGTATCCTCTCCATAATTTTGCACCTTCAACTAATTCAATTTTGTAAGTAAATTGTTTTCCCTCGGCTTGGAGTTGTTTAAGCCGATCTTCTAATTCGTAATTTCCAGAGTTGCCAATGCGTGAATAAGCTACGCCCACAACGGCATCTCCAGGTGAACCGTGGTCGAGTGCCGCTTGGATGAAGGCCATAGTTTTTTCTAGGCCGTCGCTTCCACCATCGCGACAAACTTCTAAATCACGTTTTGGTGTTGTCAGTGCGAATGGAGCATTGCCAAAATAAATTGTTTCCCCCGGCTTTTCAGCTTGTTCCGGCAAATTTCTAAAACCCTCGCGAAGGACATCTGATTGATTATATTGAATATTTGAATCGTTCATTGCCGAATTTGCTTTTGCAAGAGCGATGGCCCTTGGGTTTACGTCCACAGAATGAATTGGCGCTCCTAATCCTAGTGACTTTGAATTTCTAAGCTTGATTCCACCGTGGCCTGCTCCGGCAAAACATTCAACGGCAGCAGCAAATTTTCGCTCAGGAAAAAAGCGATCTATTGCATAGATCATGTCGTTTGATTCTCCGTGGAAAGGATAAACGGGTTCTTCTCCTTGCTTTGCCACATCGCGTAAAAAATGCATTTCCGGAAGATTCCCTATCTCTGCAAAATCTGGTGCATAGTCTAACCTGTCGTCTAATTCATCTTGGAAACTTGCTGAGTGAGTAACAACTGGTCTTATTAATTCCCCTGATTCGTCAATGAAGCCTAGTGTCTTGAGCTCTTCTCGATGTGCTTCTAGTTTTTCTTCTAATGATTTTGGCTGAAATTTATCCACGATTATAATTTAGTTACAACGTCTAAGTATAACAATAAAACCGCATCCTGTAAACCTCTGAAGGAAAAGTTATTGGACTGAAAAGCAGAGGGTTTTGCCCGCAAAAGGAAAAGAATATGGAGTACAATCTATGAATAACTGAAGTTTGGTGAGTGAACTAGTTATTCATTGTTAGCTGATGTATTCATAATTTTACTCCATGCTGGCAACAATCGCATACCAATTATATAAACCGTACATTCCACCTCCGCGCCAAAAATTTAATAATTCTTCTGAAGTAAAATTTCTGTTCCCTGGCAAACTGCCATTATCATCTGCTGTGTATCCTTCTTCTGCCTTTTCAAAAAGGCTGTCGTAGGCATAAAATTCATTCTCGGCACTGTTGAATCCAAAAATAGTTATGTAATGCTCATAGTTATCTCGTTCTCCTAAAACTATAACTGGCTTTCCTTGAGATAACCTCTCTCGAAGGAACAAGATTTTCTCTTTATCCGAGAGGGCTTTGATATTTGGAATTTCGACTACAATGCCATTTTCTTTAAGCTGTTTTTCCATGCCCCAAGGAAGTGTATATTTGTTAGGAAGTCTCCATTCAATATTTTTGGCGAATTCTGCGGAATTGATTTTCTCTTTTGTTAAAGCCCTTGCGACAGCTGCTACATTAAACGGTCCACAGTCATTGATAGTTTGCCTATAATTAAATTCTGGAGTGTACTCAATAACCGAGGAAACAGAAATTTTACTTTCATCAATTGCTGGAGCTTTGTTATTCATCCAGAAGTATATTCCTGCCACTAAAATTATTAGTACTCCGAGAATTATTAAATTTTTGGATTTTAGTTTCATAAATTATGCATATTTCAGCTAACGTTTACGTGTTGGCGATTAAGGCAGATTTTTTACAGTTTTCAAAATTGTAAGTAATTCTTCTTTGGTAGTTTCATCACCATTTCTACAATAAAGAGCTGCAGGTATTGCACTAGGTTCCATTTTGGGATCTTTAGAATATGCAATCATTTGAAATGGAAAATCTTTTTCTTCGGCGTCTGGATGTCCTACGGAAGGAGTAAATCCTCCAATAATAATTTTCCCATCCGGTCCTGATATTACGAGCATATTATCAATTTCTTGTGCTTTGTAGGTTTTAGGGAATTCAACAGATAAAAGTTTTGATGAATATTGGTTCAAATTAGTATTCGTCTTTAAAGAAGTTTGATTTACTCCTTCGTTATTGTTGGCACATCCACTTAGTGCAAGGATACAGACTGCGAGCATTACAAGAAAAATGTTTTTCATATTGTTTTATTAAATGATTAAAAATTTGCCTTTTCGGACAACTCCTTCTTATGCGAACTTTCTAGGAGAAAGATAACATTTTGGGGATAAAATGACTATTTGAAAGTTTGCAGAAAATTTTCCATATGACAATGACTCATACGAGTATGTCGAAAAATGCCACTTTCCATTCTCTTCGCTATTCATTTGCTAGAAAATGGTGTAAATCTCCGCATCATTCAGAAACTCCTTGGCCACAAAAATATCAGAACAACTCAAATTTACACTAAAGTTTCTTCTTCTCTAATGACAACTGTAAAAAGTCCGCTATAATGGCGCCATGAACGATATGAACCCAGTACAAAATCCAGCGACAGAGACACCATCGACTGAGGCTATGGCAGCTCCTTCTCACACGCCCGCTCCAATTGCTGCAGTTCCCCCAAAACCTGTAGATGATAATCCTATAGTTTTTTATTGTAAGGATTGTGGTGAGATTGTGGACGTGCGTCGTGTTGGTGGAAAATATGTGTATACTTGCAAGAAATGTGGCACGAAGAATGTGGCTTTTGGTACAAAAAAAAGTATTTATGGATTCTTTAAACTTGAAGATAAAGAAAAAGCTAAACTTCGTGAGGCTAAGCGTGAAGAAAAACGTCGATTACAGATGGGAGATAAAAGTATCAAGCCTCGAGCGTCTTAAATTTTAGAATTAATTTAGAAAAAATTTAAGAAAATTTTAACTTTGTGTGCTATTACATCTGATGTTCTCAGATTTTTCAAAATACTATTGACGGTGAGTACACACTCACCTACACTGAGGACAAATAATCCCTAACAAAAACAACATGGATGCAAAAAGTGAAAAAGCAAAAGCTATTGAGTTAGCAATTGCTCAAATCGAAAAGAACTTTGGAAAAGGTTCTATTATGAAAATGGGCGAGATTGGAAAATCACCAATTGAGACAATTTCAACAGGTTCTATTTCTTTGGATGTTGCTCTAGGTGGAGGTATTCCACGTGGCAGAATCATCGAAATTTTCGGACCAGAAAGTTCAGGTAAAACAACTTTGAGCTTACATATTCTTGCTGAGGCTCAAAAGAAAGGTGGCACGGTTGGATTCATAGATGCGGAGCACGCGCTTGATCCTGAGTACGCTAAAAGAATTGGTGTAAATATTGATGAATTAGTTCTTTCACAACCAGATAGCGGTGAGCAAGCACTAGATATCGTAGAAACATTAGTAAGAAGCAATGCTCTTGATGTAGTAGTAGTTGATTCAGTTGCGGCGCTTGTGCCAAAAGCTGAAATCGATGGAGACATGGGAGATTCTCATATGGGACTTCAAGCTCGTCTAATGAGTCAGGCTTTACGTAAACTTACAGCGGTTGTTTCAAAATCAAAGACTACAGTTATCTTCCTCAATCAATTACGTATGAAGATTGGTGTGATGTTTGGAAATCCTGAAACTACAACAGGTGGTCAGGCTCTAAAATTCTATGCCTCAATTCGTATGGATATTCGTGCAGCAGGAAAAATTGAAGATCCAGCAAGTGTAGAAAAAGAACTAATTGGTAATCATGTAAAAGTGAAAATCGTGAAGAATAAAATGGCTCCTCCATTCAAAATTGCGGAATTCGATATTATGTACAATAGAGGAATTTCTTTTGAGGGAGACTTGCTAGATTTAGCTACTAAATACAATGTTGCTCGTAAGTCTGGAGCTTTCTACACATACAAAGAAACTAAGCTCGGACAAGGTCGCGAGAATGCAAAGAACTTCTTAATGGAAAATGAGAAAGCCTGCAAAGCAATCGAGAAAGATGTAAAGACATTGCTCTATGGTGATCCAAAGGATGTTGAAAAATTAATCGGAAAACTATCTGCGGAGGGTGAGGAATTACCTGAAGAAGTATAAAAATGATCAACTACGAAAAACTAATTCAGTATGCTCTGAGAATCATTGCAAAGAAGCGCTACACCAGTTTTGAAATGGAGAAAAAGTTAAAACTTTTCGCCGCAAAACAGGATAAAATAGCTCAAAGGAATGAGGAAGAAGATTTAGAGGAAGGTATTGAGCGATTGAGCAAAATATCTAATGAAAAATCATTATTCAGTGCTGATATTGAAAAAGTTTTGGAGAGGTTGAGAGAACTAAGATATTTGAATGACTCTGGCTATGCTGAAGATTATATTGCCGACAAAATAAGATTTAGGCCGCGAGGCAAATTTCTTCTCGCCCGAGAATTAAAACTAAAAGGATTAGATTCAGACCTAATCAAAAACGCCCTAGAAAAGCAAAATATAGATGAGTCTGGAATAGCGGCCCAAGCCCTGGAGAGGAAAATGAGACAATGGCAAAACTTGCCGTTGCAGAAGCAGAGAGAGCGAGCTTATCGCTTTCTCGCTTCGAAGGGTTTTGAGCCGGATGCTATTTACAAAGCGGTAAACTGCTGTTATAGTAAGCTCACTTAAGTAGGATCATTCATTTGATGCTGCTTTTTCTTTTTTATCCGTTTAACCTTAATTTTATGCAATCACAATTTTTTGCTGCTATTAATCAGCTCTGTGATGAGAAGAATATTTCTCGCGACAAAGTACTTGAAACTGTAAAAGCTGCTCTTCGTGCCGCTTATCGTAAAGACTATGGCCACAAAGAAGAAAACGTGGACGTGGCTATTGATGAGAACTCTGGTCTAGCGACTGTTTATATCATCAAGAAAGTTGTAAAAAGAGTAGAAGACGAAGGAATGGAAATTTCCGAGAAAGATGCTCATAAATATGACAAGAAAGCTAAAATCGACGATGAAGTAAAAATCGACGTTACTCCAATGAACTACGGTCGTATTGCTGCTCAGGCTGCAAAACAAGTTATCATCCAGAGAATTCAAGAAGCAGAAAGAGACGTAATGTATGACATGTTCAAAGACCGTGAAAACGAGCTCGTAAATGCTCTAGTTCATCGTGTAGATGGTAGTAATGTTTACATCAATCTTGATGATAAAATCACTACTATTCTTCCTCACGATCAACAAATTCGTGGTGAAAAATATTACTCCGGTCAAAGAATTAAACTTTATTTGGATAAAGTAATTAAAACTACAAAAGGTCCTGAACTTCTAATTTCTCGTGCAAATCCAAATCTAGTAAAGAAACTTTTGGAACTTGAAATCCCTGAAATTAAATCTGGCTTAGTAGTAGTAAAATCTATTGCTCGTGATCCTGGTGTACGTTGCAAAGTGGCAGTGTCATCAAATGATGAAAAAATTGATCCAATCGGTTCATGCGTAGGTCAGAAAGGTGTACGTGTACAAAACATAATGGAAGAGCTTAATGGTGAAAGAATAGACATTATTCAGTGGTCTGAAAATATGGAAGATTACATCAAGACAGCTTTGGCTCCTGCTAAGACTGCTGTGATCAAGCTTGATGACAGAGGAAGACGCGCTAAGGTGTATGTAAATCCAGATCAAAGACCTCTAGCAATTGGTAAACAAGGTCAAAATGTTCGTCTTGCTTCCATCCTTACAGGTTGGGAAATCGACATTATGGATATCAGCGAATTTGCTGGTGCTCCAGGCACACCAAAAGTTGAAGTGAAAGCTGATGTAAAGGATGTAACTGGACTCGGACTAGATGAGGCCGTAGTAGAGAAATTGAAAACTGCAAACTTAACAGAAGTAGCTCAGCTTAAAGGACTATCTGCTAAAGACTTGATGGAAGTCGAAGGAATTGATCCAGAAAGTGCTGTTCTTATCGCTGAAGCGGTGAAGAAGGTAAAATAAGGCAATCCAGAAGAAGTTTCAAAGATATAAAACTGAAAACCCGTCGCAAAGGCGGGTTTTTCTTTGGCTACCCCTTTCCCCTTCTATTCTGGGTCATTTTCTGCTATAATAATTAGATATTTTCGAACCCTAAGTGAACCCAAATTATGCCAGATGATAAGGCAATACAGGCAGCTCAAGAGATGGAGAAGAAGTTGGCTACTGAGAAAGCTCAGAGTACAGCTGTTCAAACAGATCCAAAAGCTGAAACTGCTGAAGAGAAAAAAGCTTCATCTGATTTAAAAGAAGGTGAGGATAAATCGGCAGCTGCGATGGGAAACATGTCCAATATCAACCGTGAATTCCAAGAAAAATCAGTCCTAAAACAAGCTGAATCTCTAAATTTGCCATATGTAAATATTGGAAAGACTCCACTAAATCCGGATTTCCTAAAACTTATAGATGTAGAGACAGCGAGAAAAGCTCGAATTATTCCATTTTTCCGTACTGGAAAAAAAGTTCGTGTGGCTGTACAAGATACTAACAATTCCGATACCCAAGCTTCAATCAAAGCGCTTCAAGATAAAGGCTATGAAGTGAATATAAATCTTGCGTCCTCTTCAGGCATTGACGATGCTTTAAATATTTACACGCAAACTCAGAAGTATAAAAAATTAGAAATTGTTGAAACGGTAGAACAAAAATCTATCAAAACATACGAGAAAGAAATTGCCGGACTCAAAGAATTAACAACAAAATTAGATACAGTTACAGCAGAAGAAGGATTAAATCTTCTCGATGTAGGTGCCATTAAAACCGGTGCTTCCGATGTCCACTATGAGCCAAGCGAAAAGTCTGTGACTGTGAGATTCCGTATTGATGGTGTGCTCCACAAAGTATTCGAAATTAAACCAGATACTTACCGCAGAATTGCCAATCAGCTCAAATATTCAAGTCATATGCAGCTTAATGTGACGACCGTCCCTCAAGATGGACGTTATGATTTTAAGTTTAATGAACAAAGAATTGCTGTTCGTGTATCTTCTATTCCTACTCCATATACTGAATCCTTCGTATGCAGATACCTTCCTAGTGAAGAGATTGCCTTGAGTTTTGAGGACCTTGGTTTCCAGAGTCTAGCTCTCGCAAAACTACAAAAGGTTTGCAGTATTTCTCATGGAATGGTGCTGGTTACTGGGCCTACCGGTTCAGGTAAAACAACAACTCTTTATTCCATTCTTGGAAAAATGAATACTCCGGAAGCAAAAATTATTACTCTGGAAGATCCGGTGGAATACAATTTACACGGAATTACTCAAAGTCAGATTGATGAAAAAAGAGATTATGATTTCGCCAAAGGTTTACGTGCAATTTTAAGACAAGATCCGGATATCGTGATGCTCGGAGAAATCCGTGACCTGGAGACTGCTCAGACAGCCTCACAGGCGGCTTTGACCGGTCACGTGGTACTTTCCACTTTGCATACCAATAGCGCGATTGAGACCATCCCACGCCTTGTAAACATGGGATTACCTCCATTCATGATTGGCCCTTCTTTGAATACAATTATCGCCCAAAGGTTGGTAAGAAAAGTTTGTCCAAAATGTACCACAATGGAGCCAATCTCAGATTCAGCTAAAAAAGAATTTGAGGCTATCATGACAACTTTGAAAAATGTAAATTCCGGAGATGTCGTAGTTGTTCCAGAAAAAGTTCCTACCGCACATGGTTGTGACGAATGTAGTCAGACTGGTTATAAAGGTCGTCTCGTAATTTGTGAAGTTCTTACAATTAACAACGCTTTAAAGGACTTGATTCTCAATAAATCCAGCCTAGTAGATATGATAGGTGTAGCGAGAAAAGAAGGAATGATTACAATGAAAGAAGATGGCTTTATAAAGGTTGCTCAAGGCCTTACAACTCTGGAAGAAGTCTATCGTGTGACTAACGTTTTAGACTAGTCCAAGAATAATAAGCGGCAGTGAACATCAAAACTCCAAAAATTATAAAGACAAACTTGAAAGGAAGGAAAATAAAAGTAACTACTCCAATTAAAGGTGTCATGAAATTTGAAATTGGATCATAAGTGCAATAAACACCGTAAAATTTTTCTTCTTCATTTACTGATGTATTTTCAAGAAAATATTGTTCTTTTAATGGTTCAATAAGACCGGCGCCAGCTCCTGTAATTGCAAGTAGTCCGAAGTTTAATAAAGGCCAAGGACTAAGGAATACAATGGACAATAAAATTCCAATGACACAGAAACCAAAAACAATCACCTTTCTTGGAGTATATACTTTACCAAAATCTCCGGTTCTAACTTCAAATACAATCGCAGGCAGCATCGCTAAAGCGAGAATAAGACCGGTCATGCTTGGAAGATATCCGGAATTAGCTACGTACAGTGGAATATAGAGATATTTGAAAGAGATCCAAAGCATATAGATCACTGAAATTATATAGATTTTTCGACGTTCAGGATTTACGAAAAAGTCTTTTACGTTTTTGAATAAATCCGTTTTCTCCACTTTCTTTGAATTAATAATGGCCGGATGTTTATCAATGATGTGCTTCTTATGGAAATAAACTAAGGCAAAAATGGCAATCAAACTTTCTCCAGCAAAAACAGTTTCGTAGTTTAATTGACTGGCGAGGAATCCACCTGCCAATAATCCAATTAAAGCTCCAATATTTTGGAATCTAAAACGTTGACTCTCTTCCTTTCCAAGATTATTTGCAGTAGCAAAATCTCGAATAAAAAGTGCAAGTACTATCTGTAAAAGTAGTTCCAAAAAAATCTTTGTCGCCATCAAAATCGCGATTGAGAAAAAAGAGGTAACAAGTATAAGAGCAAGTGTCGCGAAGGATAGGATAGCTAAACTGGCTTTCATTACAGTAGTCCTCTCTATTTTTCTAAAAATAAAACCGCTAGATAATCCTCCAATCAAAGTAATGATTGCAAGAAAGGAAAAGAAGAAGCTTACATTTGAATCTGAATGCAGAACTGTTTTCAAAAAGTTTGGCAAAACAGGAGAAGTAAGACAGGCAGCAATCGCTACCGTCATTGCCATCTGGGCAAAAAACTTTCCTACAGGGTGTTGATCATGAGTACGAACAGCTCGAAAAAACATATTGGTCGGGTTATTGTGCCTATATTAGCAGTTTCGATAATATTTTCCACTCTTTGTGCTTATTAGCTGCTGCATTTCCAACATTGTTATTGATTGCAATAATTCCCTGATCGGCAAATTGGATTTTTGCTCAAGTGTCTGTATATCTATGCCTTTATGCTTAGGCAATAGCGAAAGTACTTTTGATTCGGAAGGAGAAAGATCGTAAGGAATTGGTGGTATTTTTTTTGGTGGAATGGGACGAGGTGGAATCAACCCCGATCGTCTCTCTTTTATGAGTGGATTTCCTTTAAATAAATGTGGTTGTTCTCGGAGAATTTCGATTATTTCCTTACCGGAAGCGATGGGATAAGCCTCTCCTTTTTGTAATAACCTGAGTGGACCAATGCTGTTTTCTCTATCAATGTCGCCTGGTGTTACAAACACTTCTCTTCCTTGTTCTAGAGCTGATTTGGTAGTAATTAGTGCACCGGATTTTTCTGGAGCTTCTATGAGAATAGTGGCTAGAGAAAGCCCACTGACAATTCTATTTCTCTGAGGGAAATTTGTGCGTTTTGGCTCAGTCATTTCCGGATATTCGGAAAGAATAAGTCCGGAATTTTGAATTTCTTCGGCGAGATCTAGGTTTTGAGGCGGATAAATATTATCAATACCGCTGCCAAGAACGGCGATGGTGGGGATTCCACATTCTAAGGCCGTGCGATGAGCAATACTGTCTATTCCCAGGGCTAATCCAGAGACAATGCAGATGTCGAGCACACTCAATTCTCTGATTATTTTTGCCGTCATTTCTTCACCATATTCGGAATAATTGCGAGTACCAACAACACTGATGCATGGCTTGTGGATAAGCGAAATATCTCCCTTGTAATAAAGCTTCTCCGGAGGTTTATGAATTTCCTTGAGTAGAGTGGAATAATTGCTGAGATATAGAGTTTCTGTTTTTTTAGACATGAAAAAATTGGTTATTTTATTAACCAATACCAAACAAAGTTAAAATTTTCTTAAATTATTTCTAAATTAATTTAGAAACTAACTTCGCCGCCTTCCACCACTTCTCCCATTACTTGGCATTCAATGCCGTGCTTTTGGCAGATCTCTGTGATTTTTTCAACGTCGTTGCTAATGAGGACCATACCAATTCCCATATTCCAAGTCTGGTAAGCTTCATCACGACTAACGTTGCCGATTTCCATAAGTTTAGTCATGAAATCAGGTGGCTGAATAAGATTTGTGAGTTTAGCTCCGAGGCCGCTTCTCTTTAATGCACGAGGAAGATTTCCAGGAAGACCTCCGCCTGTAATATGAGCTACACCTTTGAGTTCCACTTTTGGTTTCTCTTTGAAACGACCGTGCATTTCGAGCACAGCGCTGCAGAAAATATCAGATGGAGTAAGAGTTACTTCACCCCAAGTTCTTTTATCGTCGAATTTTTCGAAGCCCCATTTTTCGCCGAATTTTGTTTTCAAAATGTGACGAACAAGAGTGAGTCCATTAGATCTAAATCCTTTTGATTTCAAACCAATAATCTTATCACCTACTTTCACATTTGCTCCAGTAATCATGTGATCTTTCTCCACAATTCCCACACAAGTCGCATTCCAAATATAACCATTTACACGATCTCCCAATTCAGCAATTTCTCCTCCAGGAATTACTACTTTATGAGCTAAAGCAGCTTTCTGAAGACCACCCATAAGAGCAGCAATTTTTTTGTCATCTACTTTATCGACATCAAATGTATTAGAAACAGTAATCGGTTCAGCGCCTACGCAAATCGCATCATCCACAACCATACAAACTAGATCAATTCCCATAGTGTCGTACTTTCCCATCATTTCAGCAATAGCCATTTTAGTACCAACTCCATCGTCATTTTGTACTAAATAGTAATCTCCCATATCGAGAGTTCCCGTGAATCCACCATCATCTAAAACAGGTTCGCCAATCATACCTTTTCGTCCAGGGAAAGTTCCTTTTGCGGCATTGTAAGCAATTTCAGAACACTTATCTCCGAGATCAATATTGACCCCTGCTTCTTCGTATGTAGCCATGGTAAATTATTTAGTTGTTGGTCTCTTTTTATCGCTGATTAGCTTTCCCTTGTCAAGCGTGATGACACGACCGCCAAGGATATTAACCACTTCTTTATTATGTGTAGAAAGAATTATAGTAGTACCGCTTTTATTTATTTTGAGGAATAATTTTGCAAGCGCAGCAGTATTTTCAGGATCGAGATTTCCAGTAGGTTCATCAGCAAAAAGTAGTTCTGGGGCATGAACTAGGGCGCGAGCAATAGCCACACGTTGCTTCTCTCCACCAGATAACTGACGAGGAAAACTATTTCTTCTCTCTTCCAATCCGGTAATTTTCAAAACTTCAGTAGTTCGCTGATTGATAAAAGCTTTATCATGACCGGATACTTCTAGCGCAAAAGCCACGTTCTCAAAAACAGTTTTCTTTGGAAGTAATTTATAATCTTGAAACACAATTCCTATGCGACGACGGTAAGCCTGCACTTGAGAGGTTGAAAGTTTATTAATTTCGTAATTATCAATTTTAATTGAGCCGGAATCTACTTTTTCAGCGCCAACTAGAGCATGAATAAGAGTAGTCTTACCTGCTCCGGATCCACCTACAATTACTACCAATTCTCCACCATCTACTTTGAAAGAAATATCTTCCAGTATAGTCTGTTTGCCGTGTTTTTTTGTGAGGTTTTGAACGAGGATCATGGTTGGATTATAGCATATAATATTAGCGATGAAACTTTTCGTGAATTTCACGAAGTTTTTTATCTGTAACGTGAGTGTAGATCTGGGTAGTAGTAATGGAACTATGCCCTAGCATTTCTTGCACAGAACGAATGTCAGCGCCATTAATCAGTAATTCCGTAGCATAGCTATGACGCAAAGTATGAGGTGTCACCTTCTTAATGATGCCCGCTTTAAGTGAATATTTACGAACCATGCTTTCTATACTCACTGTTGTAAGGCGACGCTTTTCCTCATCTAAAATATCTCCCTTTAAACTATTAATAAAAAGTGGCTTGAGATGATCGTCGCGCTGCTTTAATGAATCTGAAATAAAATCCGCCGCTCTCTCGGAAAGGAAGACAATACGTGGTTTGCGACCCTTTCCACGAACCATAAATTCGCGTCTTTTGAGATCTACTTGGTCGCGATTTAAATTGGATAATTCACTTACACGAAGACCGGTAGAATATAAAGTCTCAAGTATTGCTCTATCGCGAGCGGCATTTTTGCGAGTTTGATCTACCGCTTGAAATAGACGAGTAAGCTCTTCGCGAGATAAAACTTCCACAGTACGTGCCGGAATCTTTCCTAGTTCAATTTTTTCCGGAGCAATAGTCTTCACATCATTCTTCGTGAGATATTTTAGAAAGGCGCGCAAAGCAATGACGTGGTAATTTTGAGTTTTCACGCTAAGTCCTTCTCCTTTATCATCGAGAAATCTATTTAAATAGATACGATAATTTTGAATTTTCTGAAGAGTGAGATTTTTTGGCTCCATCGGTTCACTCAAAAAATCTTCAAACCTTTTCAAGTAATGACGATAGTTCTCCAAGGTCTTTGGTGATCTGTTCTGGACTACTTCGCAGTATTCCAAGAATTGTTTAATGTAATCAGAAATTTTCAACATGGGAATGAGTTATTCCATGTCCAAATTTAACACAAATCCGGTAATTTCTATAATTCTTTATGCAGCCATTTCTTTAGGAGTCTCCTTTGCAAAAGATTGACCGGCAGATTTTACGCTGGTAATCAATTTTGAAAAATAATTAGAAATAACCGCAAGCTTCTTCTCATCGCAACCAGCTTTTTCAGCACGAGCATTGATGTCAGATTGTTTTTCTCTGCAAGCCAAAGCAAATTTAATTACTTCCGCATCGTTAGGCTGAAGCTTAGCTTTAATAATAGTATTAGCCATTTCCAATAAACTTTTAGATCCTTCAGTTTCTGGTTTTTCACGCAAAACCGGCATTATATATTCTTTCATCATGCCATTTACCAACTGGGCTGTCTCGGAAAGATTACTTTCGTTTTGTTCGACAACTGAGGTTTGTTTGATTTCAAGATTTCCACCTGGCTGTGTTTGTGCGCTCATAATTTTTGTTTTATTTATCTTGATAGTATATCATAATAGTCTAAGAATTTCAATGATTATATGAGCCAACTAACACAAAAAGAGGCAAGAAACCTAGCCAGCTACGCTATTAAAAGTGGAGAAAGCTCTGGTCGCAGGCATAAAGAGACTGTTGATGATGATCGTTTATGTTTTCAAAGAGACAAAGATAGGATAATACATTCCAAGGCTTTTAGGCGTCTAGATGAGAAAACTCAGGTATTTGTAGCAGGTAGTGGTGATCATTATAGGACCAGACTGACTCATACTTTGGAAGTAGCTCAGGTGGCTAGAGATATAGCTAGAAGGTTGGAATTGAATGAAGATTTGTGCGAGGCGATTGCCCTAGCTCATGATCTGGGACATCCACCTTTTGGACATGCCGGAGAAGCAGCAATTAATGATGTAATGAATAGTTTAGGAGGTCATTTTGAACACAACGAACAGAGTCGTAGAGTAGTGGAAGTATTGGAGAGATCTTATCCCGGTTTCGATGGTTTGAATCTGACAATTGAGGTTTTGGAAGGATTAATGAAGCACCAAACTGCTTGGGATCAGGCTGGGAAGATTTTCGAATTCTCCGCTCACTTAGAGGCTCAAGTAGTGAATGTGGCAGATGAGATTGCATACACTAATCATGATATGGATGATGGACTACGTTCAGGATTAATTTCAATAAAGCAGTTGAGAAAATTCCAATTGTGGCAACTGGGGGAAAAAGAGGTTTTCAAAAAATATGGCCACGGGCTCGAGGAAGAAATTTTAATTTCACGAGTAATTAGTTCAATTATTTCAATGATGATTGAAGATTTCTGTACACAAGCACTCAAAAACATTAAGACTTATAAGATAAAAACCGTGGCAGATGTAAAAAAACATCAAGGATCAATTGCCGAGTTTAGCGAAAGTATGAAGATCATTATAAAGGAGTTGCGTCAATTTCTTTTCGAGAATTTTTATTTGAATCCAAAGATCGAAGTCTTTACATTGAAGGGCAAAGGAATGATTAAAAAGCTATTTGAATATTATTATAAGAATCCAAAGCATTTTCCAAAGAGTTCAAAATCAAGCAAAGAAGAGCGTATAGTAGAGATAAAGGATTATATAGCTGGAATGACAGATAGATTCTTAATTCAGGAGTTTAAAAAAATTCAAAAATGATTTGTCCAAAATGTAATTATCTCGATACTAGAGTACTTGATTCCAGAGAAACAGATGGTCATAAAAGCGTAAGAAGAAGACGCGAATGCGAGAAATGCCAAAATCGTTTTACTACTTTTGAAAGAGTTGAGACAAGTAATTTCATTGTAGTTAAAAAAGATGGAACACGTGAAAGTTATGATAGAGAGAAGGTGGAAAGAGGAATTTGGAAAGCTTGTGAAAAACGTAAAGTTACACAGGATCAAGTGACAAAAATGATAAACCAAATGGAAGAAAAATGGGCCTCAATGGGCAAGGAAATTTCCAGTAGAGATGTGGGTGAAGGAATTATGGATGCTTTAAGAGAACTAGACGATGTGG
Organism: Candidatus Peribacteria bacterium; assembly: GCA_943357285.1. Taxonomy (GTDB): domain Bacteria; phylum Patescibacteriota; class Gracilibacteria; order UBA1369; family LOWO2-01-FULL-3; genus JACRIB01. The sequence continues at coordinate 109,726 of CALRGJ010000002.1, forward strand.
CATATATAAGGTTCGCATCTGTATATAGACAATTCAAGGACATAGAGAGCTTCAAGAAAGAATTACAAAAACTTTCAAAGGAGGAATAATCTTGTCGAAAATGTATTTTTGTTAGTTGATTTGTCCGCCTTTTTGTTGTATAATATGGGTAATTAAAAATAAAAACAAAATATGATTTCAAAAAGAATTTCTACAATTCTGCTAGCGGTTGTAACAGCTAACATCCTTATTGGTGGCAATGTTTTTGCTGCTGACAAAGTAATGAGAGCAGCTTCGACTGATGTCTCCGGCTCTGAAAGTTTTGATGAGCTAAATGTAGTAGTTGATGGAGAGAAAACAACTCCTAAAAGCACTAAAACTGCTAAGAAAACTACAAAAACAGTAAAAGTCGCAGAGGCTAAGGTTGAATCCAAGGAAAATTGTGAATTCAACTATCCAGATATTGAAACAAATACTGCTAAAGTTGTTTCAGTAAGAAGACAATTAAAGGTAGAGCCTGGTGAAAGATTTAGAGTAAAAGTTTTTATGCAAAATACAGGAAATGGTCCATGGTTCTCAGGTCAAAGCACTTGTCATGGTCCAAAAATGTATTTAGGAACAGATAAGGAACGTGATCATGATAGTATTTTCTATCAAAAAGATGCGGTTGGATGGGAATCAGCAAATAGAATTCTTATGGATCAGATGAGAGTAGATCCAGGGCAGATCGCTTCATTCACTTTCTGGGCTAAAGCTGGAAAGAGTGCTGATGTTTATAAAGAATATTTTTCTCCAGTATTAAAAGATATTCAATGGATTGATAACACTCCAATTACGCTTGATGTAATTATCGGTGAAACAGGAGATAGCGCCGGAGATGTTAGAAATAAAATTTCATTCTCCAGAAAAAGCGGTTCCGTGACAGATCTAGATCTTAACGGCCCAAAAACTTTGAAAGTAAATCTTTCAGAACAGAAAGTTTATGCTTACCTAGGAGATACCGATGTACGTGAATTCAGAGTAAGTACAGGTAAACCTTCTACTCCTACCCCTCCAGGAAAATACGATATCTTAATTAAACAAGATGTAAGAATTGGTGCTCAGGCTCCTCACTACATCATGCCAAGATTTATGATGTTCCAATCTTCAGGATATGGATTCCATGCTCTACCAAGTCTTGCAAGAAATGGTGGTGATCAATTCTGGACTGAAGCAAGAAACCATATTGGTATTCCTGTAAGTCATGGATGCGTAAGACTTTTGCCTGAAGATGCTGACTGGTTGTTCGACTTTACAGATATAGGAACAAAAGTTGAAATTACTTACTAAATAAAGGCTTTGTTAGTGGTCGGTTTTTGGATATAATTCAGGTCCTTAGATTCGGACCTATGAATAAAATTTTAGAAAATTTAAACGACAAACAATTAGAAGCGGTAACTCATTTTACGGGCCCGCTTCTTGTTATTGCGGGTGCTGGAAGCGGAAAAACCAGAGCACTAACACATAGAATTGCCTATCTAATTCAAGAAAAAGCAATCAGCCCGTGGAATATTTTGGCGGTAACCTTTACCAATAAGGCGGCAAAAGAAATGAAAAAAAGAATCGCTAATCTTATTATGGGTGATGCCGCAAAGCACCATGAGCAAACTTATGAGGATAGAGCTTTGCCGACAGTTGGCACTTTCCATTCAGTCTGTATTAGAATTTTGAGAAAACATATTCACCTACTTGGCTACGAAAATGTCTTTGTGATTTATGATGATGCGGACCAACAAATTGTAGTTAAAAGAATTATCGAACAAATGGGCTTGGATGTAAAAAAAGTTACGCCGAGGGCTGTTTTGAGTCACATTTCAAATGCAAAAAACCAGCTACTTGGTCCTAGTAATTACATGCAATATGCAAATGATTATTTTTCAGAAAAGGTAGCTCAAATTTTCCCGAAATATCAGCGTATACTTCAACAAAACAATGCTTTGGATTTTGATGATATTATCATGAAAACAGTGGAATTATTTCAGCAATTTCCGGAAGTTCTAGATTCATATCAAGAAAAATTTAAATTCATTTCTGTAGATGAGTATCAGGATACAAATAAAGCTCAATATATCCTGATAAAGCTGTTGGCTGAAAAATATCAGAATGTTTCTGTAATCGGTGACGCGGATCAAAGTATTTACAGTTGGCGCGGAGCTACTATTCAAAACATCTTAGATTTTGAAAAAGATTATAAAGATACAAAAGTTGTTTTGCTTGAACAGAATTATCGCTCCACTCAAATCATTTTGGATGCCTCAAATACGATGATTCAAAAAAATGAGAAGAGAAAAGAAAAAAGATTATGGACTGACAGAGAAGGAGGACAAAAAATTAAACATTGGTTAGCGGATAATGAACGCCATGAGGGAGAACTTGTTGCCCATGAAATCGAGAAACTTTTGATAGGTAGTGAAGCCCCAAAATATAATGACTTTGTGGTTTTATATCGCACAAATGCTCAATCACGTATTTTTGAAGAAGTATTCTTGAGACATGGAATTCCATACAGAATTATTGGAGGTATTCGCTTTTATCAACGCAAGGAAATCAAAGATATTTTGGCTTATTTAAGGGTTATTCAGAATCCAAATGACTCAGTGAGCCTGCTAAGAATTGTAAATGTACCTGCTCGTAAAATTGGTGCTAAAACTTTAGAAGCGGTTCATGAATTCGCAATGAGAAATGATATTTCTTTATTCAAAGCGATGATGTTGGCAAATGATATTCCAGAGCTTTCAGGTAGTAAATCTGAGGAGTTTTTAAAGTTTGTAGAAATAATTAAAGAACTACAAAGCTTAAATACGGAATTCCAAGCTTCGGGAATGATTAAGCAAGTTTTGGATAAAACAGGTTATAAAAAATTTGTTGATGACAATACGGTGGAAGGTGAAGCCAGATTGGAGAATATTGCGGAATTAGTTTCTGTTGCCTCTAAATATGACAAACTGGAGCCAGCCAGCTCTCTAAGTGTTTTCTTGGAGGAAGTGAGCTTGATTGCAGATACAGATTCCATGAAAGACGAAGATAATGCCGTTACTTTGATGACCGTTCATTCGGCTAAAGGACTCGAATTCCCATATGTTTTTATTGCCGGACTTGAAGAAGGAATTTTCCCACACAATCGCAGTTTGTTGGACAGACAAGAATTGGAAGAAGAACGTCGCTTAATGTATGTAGCAATGACGAGGGCAATGGATAGTTTGTATTTACTGCATGCACGAGAACGTACGCTTTATGGTGAATCAAGAACAAATGCTCCTTCTCAATTTTTACAGGATATTGATGAAACTTTAGTCGAGGCAAATTTTGGAGGACATGGAGCTAAAAACCGTCTTTCAGTTCAGGATATTAACAACATTCCTATTCCAGTGGAACTTGATCAGGGAGTAGATGTTCCATTTGGCGTTGGAGATAAAGTGAGTCATAATGTTTTTGGTAGAGGAATAGTTATTAATATTACAGGAGGAGTCGCAACTATTGCCTTTGAAGATTCAAAAGTCGGTGTAAAAAAATTAGCTCTTAGTGTCGCACCTTTAAGAAAGGTTTAAATATAAAAAATCCTAAATAAACCAAAATGTACAATGAGATAGGCCCACAAAGGTCATATAAATTTTATCTATATATCGTAGTTGCCGTATTAAGTTTTGCTATGGGCTGGGAAGCTAGCAAATTGGGATTTCTCAATACAAAAGTAGTAAAGATTGATAATGGCTCAGCAGAGCAGGTCGCGCAAGGAAAGGGTGTAGACATGGGCCTTTTCTGGAAGATTTGGGCAGAAATGGAGACTAAATATGTGGATGAGAATGTGGTGAAGAACGAGAACATGGTATATGGCGCGATCAAGGGCATGGTAGACGCATTGGAGGACCCTTATACGGTGTTTATGACCCCTGAGGAGAGCGTACAGTTCACGGACAGCCTTGAAGGTACCCTTGAGGGAATAGGTGCCGAATTAACCGTAAAAGAAAAGAAGCTAACCGTGGTTTCTCCTTTAAGAAAAAGCCCGGCTGAAAAAGCTGGACTACTTTCCGGAGATGTCATTTACAAGATTGATGGCAAAGATGCCGGAGATATGAGTTTGGTGGATGCAATAACTAAAATTCGTGGAAAAAAAGGTACTACGGTTACACTAACTATCATCCGCAGCAAATTGGAAAAACCTTTTGATGTGACAATAGTGAGAGCAAGTATTGATATTGAGAGTGTTACTCAAGAAAAGTTAAAAAATGGAATTGTTTATTTGAGTGTTAATCAATTTAATGACAAAACCAATGAGGAATTTTCTAAATATATTTCTGAATTAATTATAGACGAACCTAAAGGGCTGATTATAGATTTGAGATATAACGGTGGAGGATATTTGGATATTGCAGTTCAGCTTTTATCTTACTTATTACCAAAAGACACTCCTGCGGTGATCATCAAAGAGCGTGGAAAGGATGATGCAACTTTGAAGACAAACGGCAATCCTAAGCTGTTGAATGTGCCTTTGGTGGTGATTGTAAACGAGGGTAGTGCTTCGGCTTCAGAAATCATGGCTGGCGCAATACAGGATCAAAAACGTGGTGTAATTCTTGGGACTAAAACCTTTGGAAAAGGTAGCGTACAAGAAGTAGAAAAATTCTCAGACGGATCCAGTCTAAGAATTACAATTGCCAAATGGTTTACACCTCTTGGCAGAACCATAAACCATACTGGACTTACTCCTGATATTTTTGTGGATATCAAGGATGAGGATATTAAAAACACTTACGACAGACAGAAAGAAGAGGCAATTAAGTATTTGGAGAACTTGAAGAAATAGAGAATAAGGATTGTCTTTTTTTGGCTTCACCTATACATTATTCGCATGTTAATAGCTAAAGACTGGAAAGATTTCGAATTACTAGATATCAGCAGCGGAGATAAACTCGAACGCTGGGGTAATTTTGTGTTACAAAGACCGGACCCTCAAGTGATCTGGCCAGAGAAAGGAAATGCCAAACTTTGGGAGAAAGCGGATGCAATTTATCACCGTAGTGAAGCTGGTGGTGGTAAATGGGAATTCAAAAAACAATTACCGGAGAGATGGACAGTTTCCTATAAAAATTTGAAGTTTTACGTAAAAACGATGGGATTCAAGCATACTGGACTTTTCCCTGAGCAAGCGGTGAATTGGGATTTCATGATGGATAAAATTAAGGCGGCAAAACGACCTATCAATGTGTTAAATCTTTTTGCTTATACTGGAGCAGCATCTGTAGCCTGCGCTTCTGCAGGAGCATCTGTATGCCACGTGGATGCGGCAAAAGAAATAGTAAGACGCGCAAAAGAAAACTTAGAATTATCAGGACTAGCAGATAAGCCCGTGCGTTTTATTACTGATGATGTAATCAAATTTGTGAAACGCGAAATTCGTCGCGGCAGAAAATATGATGGAATCGTAATGGATCCCCCATCTTTTGGTCGCGGACCTAATGGAGAATTATGGAAATTGGAAAATCAGCTTTATGGGCTAATAGAATTATGTGCGCAAGTTCTCTCAGACAAACCAATCTTCTTTTTGATAAATTCTTACACCACTGGTTTTGCACCTGGAATTTTGGAAAATCTAATCAAATTAAAGGTAAGCAGCAAGTATGGTGGAAAAGTAACTTCTGATGCACTTGGCATACCTGTTACATCTTCAAATTTAGTTCTACCTTGTGGCATAGTGGCAAGATGGGAATCCTAGAGCTTTTTATGACGGCGTAAATTTTTCACGAGGTAATATCCGGAGAAAATTGCGAAGAATAAATTGAGCCAGAAAAACATCCAGCTCATTTCGAGGTAGCTGAATAGAGCAATAAGGGCGCTTCCTAATGTGAGGGCTATATCTCTTCTTATTGTTCCATTATCAAAAGCATATCCCATTCCAATAGCTACAAGCCCGAGAATAAAACACACAGTATTATATCCTTCAAATAAAGTAAGAGACCAAATAATTAATCCAAGTCCGCTCACAGAAATCACCGCAGTATCAATCCTATCATCTACGTGCAACATCATCATCAAGCTAGCAATTACAATAAGAGTCTCCAAGAAAACAAAAAATATTGCTCCTCCATTTTGATAACCAAGAATTGAATATAGAAGCATTACCAATCCACCAATAGCAAAGAGCCAATTCTTTACTGATTTTGCAGGATGTTTAGGATCACCAATATTTGTCCAAGCAGCACCTACAACTAAAATCAAAGAACCAATAAGTCCGGTATAAAAAATGATATCCATGGAAATATATTAGAGATTATGGGCGATCCTTCCTTCGAGCTCTTGTCGTTAGCAAGCTAACTTTAAGTGAAATTAATTCAGAAGGTGAAAATTTAATTTCCTTATCTTCAAGACGTTCTACCAAATGATTAAATCTCTCATTGTCATTGAGTGCTCCCCAAGTTACCGGATCACTTTCATACATATTAAAATATTCCTCTCTTGCTTTTTCAATACGTGCAGCTAAATCAGTTTCAGCTAATTCAGTACCACCTTCTCCTTTGTATGGAGCGCTTGTTCTTAACCCTAGCTCATAGTCATAGGGGTTGGCAATTCTACCTTTTGGTTCTTCCTCTTTCATTTTGTTTTTTTATTTGTATATTCCATGCATTTTAATCAGAACATTATAACATAATTTTATTTTTCTCTCAATCCCTTTTCCCTCACTAAACAAGTGGGAATATTTACATTTGGACCCTATAGAGTACATTGAAAATTGTTACTTTTTTAATCTAAAAATATGAGCACGGTTTTAATCATCGGTGCGGGTGGAGTAGGTGGAGTTGTTGCACATAAATGTGCACAAAATATGGATGTATTCACCAAGATCGTAATGGCAAGTCGTACTCTTTCTAAAGTACAAAAAATTGCAGAGGAAATTGGCGGAAATAAAGTAGAACCAATGCAAGTTGATGCTGATAATGTGCCTGAATTGGTAGCTTTGATTAAAAAAGTTCAACCTTCATTAGTGATAAATGTGGCTTTACCATACCAAGATTTGCATATCATGGATGCTTGTTTGGAGGCAGGAGTTAATTATATGGATACAGCAAATTATGAACCACCAGATGTGGCAAAATTTGAATATAAATGGCAGTGGGCTTACCAAGATAGATTTAAAGAGAAAGGTTTGATGGCTTTGCTTGGCTCAGGTTTTGACCCAGGTGTGACAAATGTTTTCTGTGCTTATGCTCAGAAATATCTTTTCGATGAAATTGAAACTGTGGATATTCTCGATGCAAATGGTGGTGATCATGGTCATCCTTTCGCAACAAATTTCAATCCAGAAATTAATATTCGTGAAGTAACTGCTAAAGGTCGTTACTTTGAAAATGGAGAATGGAAAGAAACAGAACCTCTTTCAGTTCACCAGACTTTTAATTTCGAAGGTATTGGCGATAAAGAAATGTATGTGATGTATCACGAAGAAATGGAATCACTTTCTAAAAATATTAAAGGTGTGAAGAGAATGAGATTTTTCATGACTTTTGGTCAACAATATCTTACTCATTTGAAAGTTCTTGAGAATGTAGGAATGACAAGAATCGATCCCGTAATGTACGAAGGTCATCCAGTAATTCCACTTCAGTTTTTGAAGGCGGTATTGCCAGATCCAGCTTCTCTAGGCCCTACAACTAAAGGAAAAACAAATATTGGTTGTATTTTCAAAGGTAAAAAAGATGGCGTAGAAAAACGCATTTATATTTACAATATCTGCGACCACGAAGAATGCTACAAAGAGGTAAAGAGCCAAGCAATTTCTTATACAACAGGGGTGCCAGCAATGATTGGTGCCAAAATGATTCTTACAGGTGCATGGAAAGGTACTGGAGTATTTAATATGGAAGAATTCGATGCTAAGCCATTTATGGATGAATTGAATTTACGTGGATTACCTTGGGTGGTAAAAGAGCTAAAACCAGATGAGTGCGTAGTTGCCTAATAATTTCAGCAAATGAAAAAAAGACCTGCCTCAACTTTGGATCCAAAGAAGATTAAATCTGCTGCTTTTGTTATTGAAGAAGATCTCTTAAGACATAATTTAGAGAGACTCAAATACATAAAAGATCAAACTGGCTGCAAGATGTTTCAGGCATTAAAAACTTGGGCTACTTGGCCACTTTTCAGCATTACGAAGAAGTATTTGGATGGCACAGAGGTGAGCTCCCTGAATGAAGCAAAACTTGGGTATGAAAAGTTTAATCGTTCAGTCCATATGTTCGCTCCGGCTTACAAAGAAGAGGAGTTCAATGAAATATTAAAGTACTGCTCTACAATTATTTTCAATTCTTTCTCTCAATGGAAAAAATTTAAGCCAGCGGTTAGCAAATTTGTAAAAAAAACCGGTCTTAAACGTGAATGCGGACTGCGAATAAACCCTGAATATACTGGCAAAGATGAACATAGTGGTTTGTGGAGTCCTTGTGCACCTGGTTCAAGATTAGGAGTTAGAATTAGTGAATTCAAAGAAGCTCTAAAAGCTGATCCTAAAGCCCTTGATGGCATTAGTGGTTTTCATTTCCATATTTTTTTTGACAAAACATTCGAAGATTTGAAAGAAGGTCTAAAGGCGGTTGAAGATAAATTTGGTGAATATTTTGCTGGAAGAAAATGGATTAATTTTGGTGGTGGACAAAAAATGACCGATGATGATTACGATGTAGAAGGTTTAATAAAATTAGTGAAAAATTTTCAACAAAAATATAATGTTACCGTGCATATGGAACCTGGTGCGGTAATAGTGAAATGCGCTGGTGTCTTAGTCTCAAGCGTTTTGGATGTGGTGGAGAGAGATGATGTTCCTTATAAAATTGCTATTCTGGATATGTCTTTTAATGCACATACGCCGGATTTTCTTCTCAGTACAGACTTAGATATGCCTGTAACTGGGGCTGTAATTATCAGAGACGAGTCTATCATCAAAAAGAACTCAAATACCTATCAATTAGCCGGTGGAACATGTGTGACAGGCGATAAACTTCTTGGACAGTACCATTTATTCAAAAATCCTTTAAAGGCTGGGGATAAAGTGTTGATGGAGGATGGCATACAGTACAATCTCGTGCAGTGTACGATGTTTAATGGCGTGCAGCATCCAGATATTGTCCTCTGGAAAAAGAACTCCAAAGGAAAATACGGACCAAAACTGATCCGTACTTTCAATTATCAAGATTTTAAAAAGAGAATGGGCTAATTGCCTACAAATTTCAAAGTGGCGAGATCAATGTATCCTGTTTTATTGGCTGTAGGATATTTATTGTCGTAACAATCTATTTTGTTTGGAATATTGCTTATATAAGAAGTTAAAAGATCTATATCATTATCCTTGTTTCCAAGAAGTCTACCTTGCTGGAAAGAGCATGATAATAATTTTTTCTCTTCTGGGCTGGCTTTGCTATCAAGTAGGGTTAATGTCTTTGGATTTTTCGAACTAGCTAATTCCATCCTTGTATCACAATCGAAATTGCCATTACAAACTTGTGTAACATAGGCGAAATCTTTTGTTTTTGGTTGGAATACAAATAATGAGAACAAAGATCCTGGAGCATCAGCATATCTATACCAAATGGCAGAATCATTTCCCTTTAAACTGATAGGGTCTTGGTCTAAATAAAGGCTTGAACCAGCCATTAGTGTTTTTTCTTCGAATGGCGCTATTGTAGAAATCGTCTTCATTGCAGAATCATGTTTCTGGTTTGGTTCATTCCAAATATATTCATTAAATAGAATAAAATTCTGGTCTTTAAATTCATAAGCGCGATAATCTGTTTTTTTGCCACAAAGATTTAAGACTTGGCCAAATTTAGCATCTTCAACAGAAGGAGGATTTTCCTTACTACAAATTCCTTCTACTTTTGTTGCAATTGGCTTATTACAGGCAACAATCGCAATACTTGTTAATAAAAACAAACTAATGAGAGCGGATTTTTTCATAATCATAAATTATATATTACAACTACAATAACACCGGAATCCTAAAAGGTTGCGGTTTAAATGGCGGAGAGGGAGAGATTCGAACTCTCGCTAGAGGTTGCCCCCTACTACAGGATTAGCAATCCCGCCCCTTCAGCCTCTTGGGTACCTCTCCTTGATTTATAAGCTCCGGCTTCACTCGGACTGGCAAAGCCAGCCTCGTTTCGCCTTCGCGCTCGCGCCGTGCGCTCGCAGTGAGTAAATCGTACTCGCAACTTGCTTAACGCGGCACTTCCTCCTCATATGGCTTGGCTGTTGCCATACTTGTCAAAAGCGTAGACACTATAGGAAAAACCCATCTTAAAGTCTAGGGAATTTCATATTAAAGAAAAACGGACCAATATAGATCCGTTTTCTCAATAAACAAGTTTTTTCTCTATTTATTATTTAAGTCTCAATTCTGAAAGAGTAAGATCAGCTTTTTTTGTACCATCTGTAAAATCAACACTGTATTTATCTCCATTTACAGCAGAAATTTTACCATCATAGAATGCAACTCCAGACCATTTTGCAAATACAGGAGTACCTACCTTTACTTCTTCTTTCTTTGCTTCCTTGTTTGCTAATACTTTCTCTGCTACAACGCAAGATGCAGGAGTACCATCATTCCACTTAACTGAAAAACCTTTATCACAAGTTGCTTCAGCTATTCCTTCATACCAAGAACTTCCTGACCAAAGAGCAACTACCTTATCTCCAGGCTGAATTCCAACAGGAGCAGGAGTTGATTTGCAGCCAGTAACAACAAATAACATACCAACTACAAGACCCAAGATAGCTTTTTTTGACATACTTTTTTTCATTTTAAAAATTAAAAAATTATGGATTTATATTATTCTAAATATTTTTTTTGTAAACTTTATTGAATTGCTTTACTTAGTTCTGCCAGTCCAATCTTATGCTGAGCGGAACATGGGATCATTTCGTGATCACCAATTGCTGTTTTTATTTTTTGAAGCTGTTTAGTTCTTTCTGAGTTTTTAAGCTTATCAACTTTATTGGCAACAACAATCACATCCTTATCATATTCTTCCAAAGTTTTGAGCATTTCCAAATCGTTTACAGTAGGACCAACATTGGCATCAATAATTAGCACAATTTTCTTCTGTTTATAGTTTGACTCCCATAAATACCATCTGATAAGAGCCTGAAGATTTTCCTGTCCCTCTTTGGACATTTTAGCAAAACCATATCCCGGTAAATCCACCAAATAAAAAGATTTATTGATCAAAAAAAGATTAAGCTGCTGAGTACGACCAGGGGTAGAACTGGTACGAGCCAAACCTTTCTTATTCGTCAAAGCATTAATAACGCTGGATTTACCAACGTTTGAGCGTCCAATAAAAGCAATCTGTGGCTTTCCATTAGATAAAAGCTCGTCGGCTTGGACTATTCCTTTAATAAATTCAGCAGATCTAATATTCATATATGTGCATTGTACACGAAAAATACAGGTTATACGAGTGATATATCCTGTAAAACACTGGCGGAGAGAGAGGGATTCGAACCCCCGAGAGCCTTTCGACCCTAATAGTTTTCAAGACTATCGCCTTCAACCACTCGGCCATCTCTCCCGATGAAAATTGCCCGCCCAATATATTACATCTCTTCAACAACTTCAACCCCAAGTAGCATTAGACCACTTTTTAAGATTGCAGAGGCGGCCCTAACTATATCTAATCTATATTTCCTTTCTGCTAAATCTGCCACTTTTATTACCGGTACACTATTGTAAAAAGTATTAAATTTCTGAGCCAATTCATATAAATAATTGCTCAAAATGTTAGGTCTGTACTCTTTTGCAGCCATATTTAGATATTCTCCATACTTAGGGAAAAGGGCTATCAAGGCTCTAATTTTCTCATCACTTTTGGCTTTATCTTCACGTAAATCACCGATATCCACTTCTTGAATAGCAGAAGCTTTTCTCATAATACTGCACGCTCTGGCATAAGAATATTGCAAATATGGTGCACTATTCCCATCTAGAGAAAGCATTTTATCCCAATCAAAAACGATATTAGTTGCGCGATTTTGAGATAAAACATTGTATTTTACTGCACCAATACCTATCACCTTTGCCACCTGTTTTCTATCTTTTAAGTCCGGACTCTTTTCAGCAATAATTTTTTCAGCTCTCTCTACAGCTTCCTTCAAAACTTCATCCAATAAAATAATATTGCCCTTTCTAGTACTCATTTTACTGTCCTTAAACTGCATTCTACCGAAAGGAACGTGTTCAGCCTCGCCGTTATACCATCCGAGCTTCGTAGCCCCGGCAAGAAGCTGTTTAAAGTGCAAACTCTGAGCGCTATCCACCACATATAAAATCTTGGCCGGCTTCCAATTATCAATACGATACTTTAAAGCGGCAAAATCACGAGTGATATAGAGAGTCGCTCCATCTTTCTTTTGAATTGGAACAGTGGGAATATCGCTATCTTCATAATGGATAACAAGAGCTCCCTCCTCTCCTTTCACAAAAACTTTTTTCTTTTTACCATCTTTTAAAATGGCGTCCATTTTATCTTCATAGAAACTTTCTCCCTGAATATAATCAAAATGAATTCCTCCTAATAAATCATAGGTCTTCTGGATTTCCTGTAAACTTTCTTTCACAAACCACTCCCATAATTTTCTATTTTCCTTATCTCCATCCTCGAAATTTTTAAATTCTTTACGTCCTTCGTCTTCCAATTTCGGATCTTGTTCAGCTTCATTGTGAAACCTGACGTAAAGCTTCAATAACTCATCAATAGGATTTTTTTCAATAGCTTCTTTATTTCCCCACTTCTTATATGCACAGATCAATTTACCGAATTGAGTTCCCCAGTCTCCAATATAATTAATACCAACGGTATTGAAACCTAGATTTTTGAAAATATTATAAGTACTTTGACCAATAATAGTTGAAAGCAAATGGTGAATTCCCAAAGGCTTAGCAATATTTGGCTGGCTGTACTCAACTATTACAGTTCTATCTTTACCAATTTCACTCTGACCGTAAGTCTCTGGATTCGCTAAAACGTTCTGTATATTCTCAACATAAAAAGACTTCTTGATGAAAAAATTAATGAATCCAGGTCCGGCAATTTCCACTCTATCCACCAGATCATTTTCAGGGATATTCCGCACAAGATTATCAGCTACTTCTCTTGGTGAAGAATTTAAAACTTTACCTAATTGAAGAGCGATGCTAGAAGCATAATCTCCATGAGCTTCATCTTTTGGATATTCTATTTTTACTTCTGAAATATCAGCATTTGGAAAAGTATTTTTTACAGCTTCCAATAAAATTCCAGATACTCTACTCTTTAGAAGTCCTTTGTCATTTAAATCTAGAGCCAACTCAGGAATTAAAGATTTAATCACTTTCTTTTTAGGCTCTTCCTCATTCTCCGGAGGGTTTAGTGGAACATGCTCTTTTTCCATGAAATGAACCTTCTCTTGTAAAGGAATTTTAGAATCATCGGCATGCTTTCTTCCTACAATTCCAAGATCAAGAGAAGAATTCTCCTCATTCAAAATGTGCGTTTCAGTTTGTCCTCCAATATATTTAATGATAGTGCTTTCAATCTCTTTTAAAATCATGCCAAATTGATCCATATGCATTTTGCTCAGATCTTCAATGAGTAAGACGGCATTTACTGTCTTTGCAGTGAATTTTGTTCTCTCACACTCTCTATAATTCCAATACTTGCAGGTAATTCCACCGTTATCCATATATGCAGCCTCTCCTTCTTGAGCTTGATCTACTTCTATAGAACCAATAGGTCTAAAAGGTTCGCCTCCTTTAGTAAAGGTTAGATTCAAATCTCCACAAAGCCAGTCGAGATCCTCTCCACCAATTGGCAAAACATATTTAAGAGAAAAATAATTATAAATATCTACCAGTAGACTAATGTGAGGTATTTCTTTACCGCTCTTAATTCTCTTTAATAATGCGGCAATGGAAGGTGGATACTTTTTTGGATTGATACCAAATTTACCGTAAGCCTGGCTCCAAGGCTGAATCATTGGATGGTCGTAAACTTCCTTATCAGCGAATTCTTTAGCTCTTTGAGCGCATACACCTCTAAGTAGACTCTCTACCGCAGAGACTCTTTTGGAATTATTCATTCCCTTGATTAAAATAGCACCTATTTTAAGGTCGTTATTTTGTTCAAAAATTTTCTGGTCAATGATTAGCTTCATGTTTCAGAGCTTTATTCGGGCCTATTCTACTCAAAAACAGGAAGAAAGCAAAATGGTCATTGCTTAAGCCTTAGCCTTGGCCTCGCACTCAGCTTGGCACAGAGCCTTAGCCTTGGCCGCGTACTCCACGCGGCACCCCTCCTTAGATGGGGGTATTGATTTATTTGGGAAAATTTGCTATAATGACTAGATAAAAATTCATATAAACAAAAAAATAACAAAAACAAATATGAAAAAGATAGCTTCATTACTCCTGATAACAACACTGTTATCACTGTCTACATTCACAGCCTTTGCGGCTGACAAAGCTAATCCAAGCGATGTAGTAAATGTAAAAGTTACAGCCTTGGACGGTGGCGTAAAAGTAGTTTGGGATAAGGCCACTGACGATGTCGGTGTGACTGGTTACCAAGTACATTACGGTACTAGTTCAGTAACAAAACAAGGACAAGACTACGATAAACTTGTAGATGCTAAAAATGTCCAAGAATATACAGTTACAGGACTAACAAATGGAACTAAGTATTACTTCTCTGTGACAGCTTACGATGCTGCCGGTAATGAAAGTCAGGCTTGGTCTAAAGAAGTATCCGCTACTCCGGTTAAAACTGGTGGTAGTGCTGCAACTAGTGATACTACTGCTCCAAAGGTGGCTTCTGCTGAAGCAATTAATAACCAAGAGGTACAAGTTGTATTCTCCGAGGCTATTGTGTTGCCTAAGACTAGTCCACAAGATGCATTTGATATTGAAGATCAAGATAAATTTGAACCTTTATTGGTTACTGGTGCTAAAATGGTTGGCCAAGATGAATCTGGTACAACTGTAATATTGAGCACTTCTAAACAAAAAGCGAATACTCAGTATAAATTGACTGTAGGTATTGATGTGAAAGACAAAGCTGGAAACCCTATAGTAAGTGGTACTTCAGACACTGGTCTTTTCAAAGGTAGCGCTACAGACAAGCCTGCTGAAATTGCTGAAGACAAGGAAGCTCCTACAGTAGTAAAAGTAGAAAGCGTAGATAATACACATTTTATCGTAAATTTTGATAAAGGTATCGTTTTAAGCATTGATCCTTCAGAAAATTTCACAATTGCTGTTGATGGCAATGAAACTAAAAAGCTTGATGTTCTTGGAGTAAAACTTGGTACAAATAGCGCAGGGGTAGAAGATGCTTCTGCCGTAATTACTACAAGTCCTCAAGAAGTTGTTAAGTACAACGTAAAGGTTGTGGATATCAAAGATGCTGCCGGTAATAAGATAGCTGCAGATAAAAGCACTGGTTCATTCCAGGGCATGGCCGTAGCTAGCGGAGAAGGTGTTGATATTATTCCTCCTAAAGATGTTGCAAATTTCATTTCCGATAAGGTATTGAAAGGTAAGCAATATATCGTAACCCTTAATTGGACAATTCCTGAAGAAAACAAGGACACAAAAGAACAATTGATCTACAAGAGCACAGATAAAGGTGCTAAATATGCTAAAGAAGCAAGTCTTACACCAGATAAGACTAGCTATAAAATTGAAAAAATGGATCCTGGTGAATATTGGTTCAAAATTACTGAAAAAGACGAAGCAGGTAACGAGAGCCAAGGTGTTATTACAAAAATTGTATTACCAAAGACTGGTCCTGAAATGATTGGACTTGTAGCTTTCTCACTATTTGCAGGTAAGATGATTACTCGCAAAAAGAAAAGTAAAGTTTAGAAAAAATTTAGATTTAATTTAAGAAAATTTTAACTTCAAAAGGTAGCATAGAAATATGCTACTTTTTTTGAATAAAACTTGGAGGAATTATGGACTGTGCCTACTGCTTGGATATGGGGCTATGGCAATGCTTCTTTGGCAACTGCCAGACAATAAATTACATATGTATTTTCTTGATATTGGACAAGGTGACAGTACGCTGATAAAAACACCCAATAATCATCAGATATTGATAGACGGAGGACCAAAAAATTATGTTCTCCAAGAGCTAGACAAGGTAATGCCATTCTTTGATAAAACAATAGATTTAGTGGTTATAACTCATCCCCATGCCGACCATATAGATGGTCTGGTGGAGGTTTTAAAGCGTTATGAAGTGGATGCTGTTCTAATTAGCGGTGTGGACTATGAAAGCCCCTCTTATGATGAGTTTTTAAAGGTGGTGGCGGAAAAGAACATTCAGATTTATATTGCAAAAAAAAGTGAGGATTTCAGTTTTGGAAATGTGTTTTTGGATGTGATTTATCCAGACAAATCCATTTTTGGTAAAAAATTTCAGGATCTAAATAATTCTTCAATTGTGATAAAGATTTTATATGGTGGTAAAAAAATTTTAATGACCGGAGATATGGCGTTTGAAGAAGAAAACTTATTGATAAAAACGGGATTGAATTTGAATGCGGATATTTTGAAAGTTGGACATCATGGAAGTAAAACCTCTTCTTCCCGTGAGTTTTTGAATTTAGTAAAACCTGAAATAGCCATAATACAATCTGAAAATGGTAATTCATTTGGTCACCCAAGTAAAGAAGCCTTGAATAGATTAAAAGCTGCCGGCGTGCAGCAAATCTACAGAAA
Source organism: Candidatus Peribacteria bacterium (assembly GCA_943357285.1). Lineage (GTDB taxonomy): Bacteria > Patescibacteriota > Gracilibacteria > UBA1369 > LOWO2-01-FULL-3 > JACRIB01. Next base: position 126,488 of record CALRGJ010000002.1, read on the forward strand.
TGATATAGATGGCCTAATAGAAATCATCTTCTAAACTCTTTCGATTTTAGCACCAATTGAACGTAGTTTTTCGTCGAGCTTTTCATAACCACGATCAATATAATTAATGTTAGAAATTTCCGTTTTCCCATCTGCAATTAAAGCAGCAATTACCATGGCTGCTCCAGCACGAATATCGCAACTGGAAATTGGTAAAGCTTTAAGCTTACTTGGTCCAATAACTAAAGCTTGATGAGGATTTAAAAATTCAATATGGGCTCCCATTTTTTCCAATTCGAAAAGGTAATTCAAGCGACCTTCAAAAAGTGTTTCAAAAACCTTGCTGACTCCATGGGCTTGAGTTAAAAGCACTGTAAATGGTGCCTGTAGATCGGTAGCAAAACTAGGATAAACGGCTGTACGAAGCATCTTTGTAGCATTGAGCTCAGTTGTTGCAATTATTTCCACAGAGTCTTCATTGAGTTTAAATTTACCACCAATCTCTTCCAGTTTTTGCCAAAAACTATCTAGATGATCAGGATCAATTCCCTTGATAATTAGTGAGCTTTTTGTGGCTACCGCCGCAATGGCAAAAGTACCAGCCTCGAGATAATCTCCAGTAATAGAATATTTACCACCACTAAGAGATTTTACTCCTGAAATCTTGAGATTGTTACTACCTATACCGGATATTTTAGCGCCCATCTTTTTCAAGAAGTGGCATAAA
>CALRGJ010000003.1 GCA_943357285.1 Candidatus Peribacteria bacterium
CTCGTTCATGGCGTGAAGAATACGGCGGTGAACCGGCTTCAAGCCATCACGTACATCTGGAAGAGCACGGGAAACGATAACGCTCATCGCGTATTCCAAATAGGAAGTTTCCATTTCTTCAGTGATGTGACGCTCAGTTACTGAATCAGCTTTAATGAAAAGTTGAGGAGTGTCTCCTGTTCCTGCGTCTTGTGTCTCATCTTGTTCTTCGTTGTTTTCGGCATCCTTTGGCGCTTTTTTCTTATTCTCTTCTTCGTTGTCTTGAGTTTTTTTATCTTTCTTAGCCATATCTTTTGGTTACGGATAGAAGTTTTACGGGGGGATTCTAGCACAAAAGGGAATATTTGAAAAATTTAAAATTAGGAGGGTGGGTGGTCGTTGAAATTGATATGTTTTTTGGCTTGCCTAACTTGAAAATGATGTTTTTACCCTTGACTTCTTTGTGATGACAAGTATGATTGAGAACAATTGTTTTTATTAATGATCATTGAAAATAAGGAGTTCTCAAATTGAGTGAGACTTTAGGCATAGAGTTCTTTGGCGATTTTTCAAAGATTTCCTACCTGAGGTTTGACTCAGGCCTGTGATACGGTAGTAGATTTTGCTATCCGCAATCTTTTTTGTATGTGGATTGGTGTAATCTCCCAAATTTTAAACAGGTTTTGACAACAAGGTTGAGAATTAATTCGAAGTCGGAGTTTAGTTTTTGCTGGTGTGCGTGCGCGTATGCACGGAATGGCGAAAATTGGATTCCGGCTTCGAAAGAATGTTTTGAACGCAGTGCTGCCTTCGAGAGAAGGTATAATTACGTTCAAACTTCGATTGGAGTTTTCCGGTATGGTGAGTTGTCTTCGCGGTGAAGATGGCTTATTGGGGGGAATTTCTCTGTGAGGTGATAGGATGATGACCGTGTTTAAGCGTTTCTTCCCGAGTGTTTTCAGTGGTACTGGCGACGACGGCAGCAGCTCGACGACGGAGGTGCCGGGTCAGCAGCCCGGCAGCAACGAATTCGTCAAGCAACCCGGTGACGAGCGCATCATGGGCGAGGTGAACGAGGTTGATGGCCACTTGGTCACGACCTTCAAGCCCGATGGTGGTCAGGCTCATCCGGTGTGGGCTCGCAGCGTGGCCGCTGAGAAGCGCCGCGCGCAGCTTGGTCGCTGGTTCTTCGGCCATCATGGCTAGGAGGTCTTCGGACTTCCTGCACGATCGTTGAACGATGAATGTTCAGCAAGACTTGGGTCAGAGACAAATAGACCCTTTGTTGAGCTGGACTGAAGTCGTTCACCCCTGAGTGCGTTTCTCATAACGTCCTCAGGGCGAGTTGGTTTTTGAAGCCAAGCGTAAAAAAGCGCGGCTGATTGGCTGACTCGCGAAGCTAGGTTTGAGGGGGCTACGTGCGAACGCGCGTGGCCCCCTCTCTCCTGGTGAAATTTTCACCACATCTTGCACTTCAGTGCGCTCAGCACTTAGTGCAATCCCTCCTCCAAAACTTATCAACATCACAATTGATAAATCAATCGAAGCACATTTCTCTTTCTCCCTTGTTGTCTTCTTTTTAATTTGACGTATTCTTTTTTAGATTTGTAATTCCCCGCTGGCGGGACTTTCTAATCTGTTAATTCCGTCGAAGTGATTTTTGCTCTTGGTGTGCCTCAGTAGTCCCTATCTTGTCATTTGGGCTGTTTTTTGGTATAATGTTGTGATGATTTCAGAAGGAAAATAAATTTGAAAACAAAAAATGGATCAAAATCAAACACCAATAACAGATAGTACGACAGTAACTCAGCCAATTCCTACGGAACAGCCAGTGGTAGCGCAAGCTACGGCGACTGCTACTTTGCCGACAGAACAATCTGTAGCAAATGCTGAATCTGTTGTTCAGACATCGATTGCTCCAGAAGATGCAAAACAAGTTTTTAATATTAATGCTGCTCCGACTACCGAGACTCCTGCTTGGCTTCAAGAAGCCAATAAGGCTGTTGAAGAAAATAAAGTAGATACGGTTCTGCCACCAGAAAATAAAATAGTAGATGTGGCTGCGCCTGTAGATAATTCTATGACTCCTTTGATGCATTTCCGTGATGAAAAACCAACAGAAACTCAATTAGGCGTAAATCCAGATTCTTTAATTGAAGTAACTCCTTCTCTTGAAGTTGTTGAGAAAATAAATAAAGATGCTGCAGTCAAGATGACGAACGCTGGTTATGATCCTGATACGGGTCGTAAATTGGAAAAAGATATTGTTAATAAATCTGCTGAGGAAGTAAAAGCTGAAGAAGTTTTGCATCCTGCTGAAGCTAATAAAGTTGTTGATGCTTCTACTCTTGCAGCTCAAGCGGCTATTGCCCCAACTGCTGCAGAAACAAAAGCGGCCAATGAAGAAGTGAAACCTACGGTTCAGGAGCAAGCAAAAGCTCAAGAATCCGTAGCTAAAAAGAAATCTATTCTTGATAATTTGACTTCACTTTTTTCAGGTAAAACAAAGGCTCATGAAGAGGCTGTAGCTAAAATTGATACAAATACTAAAGATAAAATTTCTCAAGACGAAAAGAAAAAATATATAGAGGCGGAAAAAATTTACCAGGAAGGTTTGGCTTCAATTAAAGATTTGATTGCGCCGGCTTCAATGGAAATTCTCTACGATAAAATTCATATGGATGGACAGTTTGTTCAGTCCTTCTATGTATTTGCTTATCCTCGTTATCTAGATGTGAATTGGTTGGCGCCAATTATTAATTTCGATGTAACGATGGATGTTTCACAGTTTATTTATCCTATTAGTTCCGGAGATATTATGAAGATTTTGCGTAAAAAAGTGGCGCAAATGGAATCAAGTATTCGTATTAATTCCGAAAAAGGAATGGTGCGTGATCCAGCTTTGGAAACAGCGCTTGAGGATGCGGAACAATTGCGTACAGAAATTCAGCGTGGTCAGGAAAAATTCTTCCAATATGCGATGTATTTTACTATTTATGCTAGCAGTGAAAAGAAGCTTGAAAAGGTTACAAAACAATTGGAAAGCTTGCTCGCTGGTAAACTTGTGATGGTGAAGAGAGCGCAGATTCAAGCGGAACATGGATTTAATTCTTCAATTCCTCTTTGTCTCGATGAGTTATATACAATTCGTAATATGAATACGGGACCTCTTTCTACGACTTTCCCATTCACATCTTCCGATCTTACTTCTGATAAAGGAATTCTTTATGGAATTAATCGTCATAATGATAGTTTGATTATCTTTGATCGTTTTGCTTTGGAAAATGCGAATAGCGTGGTGTTTGCTAAGTCTGGTGCCGGTAAATCTTACGCAGTGAAATTAGAAATTTTGCGTATGATGATGATGGGTACTGATGTAATTATTATCGATCCTGAGAATGAGTACCAAGCGCTTGCAAATACTGTGGGTGGTACATATTTGAAACTAAGTTTGAATAGTGACCGTCGTATTAATCCTTTTGATTTACCTAAGCCAATTGCCGGTGAAGAAGTGCAGCCTGGAGATTTGCTTAGATCTAATGTGATTACTTTGCATGGTTTGCTTAAATTAATGCTCGGAGATTTAAACCCATCTGAGGAAAGTATTTTGGATAAAGCCTTGATCGACGTGTATGCGTTGAAAGGAATTACTATGGATTTAGTGGATCCTTCTGCTTATCAGCCTCCGACAATGGAAGATCTTTATCAAATTTTGAATTCCCTAGAAGGAGCTCAAGGACTTGTGCAGAGGTTGTCTAAGTTTACGACAGGTTCTTATTCTGGAATTTTTAATAAGCCTACAAATCTTGATCTTACTAGTGGAATGATGGTGTTCTGTATTCGCGATTTGGAAGATGCTTTACGCCCAATTGCGATGTACATTATCTTAAATTATATCTGGAATAGGGTTCGTAGCGAGATGAAGAAAAGAGTACTAGTTATTGATGAGGCCTGGTCTATGATGCAACATGAAGACAGTGCTAAATTCCTTTTCGGTCTCGTAAAGAGAGCACGTAAATACTATCTAGGAGTAACTACAATTACTCAAGATGTGGAGGATTTCGTGAAGAGTGATTATGGTAAAGCAATTATCACCAACTCCTCAATGCAGTTGCTCTTGAAACAAGCTCCTTCGGCTGTAGATATGTTGGCTAAAATCTTTAATCTTACAGAAGGTGAGAAGTATGTATTGCTAAATAGTGGTGTCGGTCAGGGATTATTCTTTGCCGGTCTCAAACACGTAGCAGTACAGATCATTGCCTCATACACTGAGGATAAGATCGTAACTACGAATCCGGAAGAATTATTAAAACAGAGAGAGCAGGCTTAAAATTGTCCTAATGCGGAGTTAAGCTGGGCGTCCACTTTTGGATCTGTGCCTCTTTCTATTGTGACATCTGGAAGGATGCCTTGTTTATTAATATTTGTGCCGTTTGGTGTGAGCCAGTTTGAAACGGTGTATTTGAGTAGGGAGCCATCTTTGTAAGTGCGAAGTTCTTGGGCGACGCCTTTGCCAAAAGATTTCTTTCCAACAAGAGTGGCAATGCCATAGTCTTTCAGTGCGCCTGCTGTGATTTCGGAAGCGGAGGCGGAGCCTTCATTTATTAATACTACAATTTTATATCCGCTTAATAAACCATTGGCTTCAGTTTTGCTTTCTTCTACATGCTTATCTACGAATTCCATTTTTACAGCTGTTTTGCTCTCGGTGGTGAAGAGGCTGAGAATGTTTACGGCTGTATCTACGTATCCACCGGGATTGTTTCTTAAGTCGAGAATGAAGCCGCTGGGATTACTTTTTATTAATTCGTTTGCGGCATTGGTTATTTCCACCTCTGCTCCTTGTCCAAAATCTGATAGGGAAATGTAGGCAATATTTTTGCCGGAAGTTGTTTTAAGTGTTTTTGAATTTACACGTTTTATAGTGATTGAGCTGCGAATTATGGAGAATTCCATTTCTTTTCCGGCACGATAAATTGTGATTTTTACAGATGATTTTGCCGGTCCTTTTATTTTTGCTGATACTTCTTCCAAATTTAATCCTTCTGTACTTACTCCATCTACTTTTGTAATAATGTCTTGACCTTGGATGCCGGCTTTTTCGGCAGGTGAGCCGTGGAAAGGAGTAATTACGGTAACTTTGTTGTCTATTAGTTCAATGATAATGCCAATTCCTTCATATTTGTTTGAAAGTCTTGCTAGAAGGTTTGCGGTCTCGGATGGTGCATCAAAAACAGTGTATTTGTCTTTTGCTTCTGAAACCATTCCTTTGATTGCTGCATAAATTAATTTGTCGTCGTCCAGCTCATCCTTGTAGAGATATTTACTCTTCATAGTTGACCAAACATCTACGAGAGTTGGAAAATTTTCGTTTGAAGTTAAGTCGTTTTCAGCAGTTGAATTTTTTGTTGTGTTTGGTGTTTGAGTAAGAGTAATGGTCATTGTCGGCTGAACATTCTGCTTTATTTTGTAGAGATAATCTGCGGCTTCAGCCTTTGTAATTCTTTTGTTTTGAAGGAATTGAGTTGGTGCGGTAGGTTCTAAAATATTTAATTTTGCTGCTTTGTCGGCTAGAGGTGCAATGTAAGAATCTGATGTTATATCTTCGAAAGGGAAGTCGGCTTTGGAGAAAAAATAATTAGTTCCAATTCCTAGGCTATTGAACATAGTGGTAAGGGCTGACACTTTTGTCACTTTATCATTAAGTCCAAAAGCTGTTTGTTCCGGAAGTAGTTTTAGAATTTTAGTGTCGATGGCTGTCTGAATATATGTTGCATAGGGAGAATCTTTATCAATATCACTGAATGGAAGTTCTATTGTTTTGGAAAGAGGAGCCATTCCTTCTGTGATAATAAGTTTGTATAATTCTCCTTTTGTTAATTGATCGTTCGGATGAAATTTGTTGTCGCTTTCTACCGGAAGACGGCCGAGGTCGTAAAGAGCTTTAATGGAATTATAATATTGATTTGTCTGAGGTACATCTGAGTAAAAAGCTAGAACGTTTGTAGTCTGAAGGAGAAGAAGTGTTAATCCAGCAAAAATGCCGATAAGATATTTTTTCATATGAGAAATTAGGTTTTAAAACTTGATCATTTTAATCTCATATAATGATTTCAACAAACTTATTTGCGTTTTGCGAGTGTAGTATTGTCTTTTTTGATTCTATCTTCTTTCTTTTTTAAGAATTCTTTTTCTTGAAGAATGGATAGAAGAGTGAAGAGACCTTCGGATTTTTGTTCGCCTATTGGTGTTTTTTGACCGGGAAGTTTTTCACCGAAGTCATAAACGGTTTGGGCGTAGGAGTAAGTGTCTTTGATAGTTTTAGTTTTTGAGAATGGACATTTGTCTCCATTAAATACGCTTTCATCTACTGGTATCTGAGATTCATTTGCGAAATAGATGATATGTCCGATCAAACTAGCCAAGTGATAAACAGTGCGGAGATCATTAGCAAATTGTGGATATTCAGTATTTATTTCCAAGTAGGTGTTTATAGCGCTGTTTATCTTTGATTGAGGCTCTATTTTTTGAGTTTCTGATAGGCCTCTGGAGCTGCCAAGTTCTCCCTCTAATTCTAAGTATATTGATTGAATGCTTTGGATTTTTGCGACTAATTCTTCTGGAACGTCTAATCTTTCTTCTATAGTTACTTCTCTAGAATTTCCAAAGCCAATTGGAAGTTTGTAGGTTGCAGCTTTTGGCGCTGAAGGGATGGATCTATCTTTGGCTAATTCCTTGTCTCTTGTTTGGCGTTTTTTATTGAAATCTCTATTTTGTTTACGGCGTAAAGCTTTGGCAATTATATTTAGTCCATCAAGAGTTGTTTGAACTTTTCCGAGATTCAAATCTGTGAGGTAATTCCCAAATGCTTGGGCGTTTTCTATTCGTCCCAGATTCATAAAAGGAAATTTTTCCACATCGTATATGCTGTTGTCTATTTCGATGTCTCTGAGGTGTGCAATTTTTGTGATGTTTCCCATACTACCCATTAAATAAAATGGAGTGATGCCGTAGTATTTATGTTGAGGGTTGGTGGCCATTTCGGACATTGGAGGTGTGTTCATAAAAGCAAAATCTGCCATTGCTGTGGCTATCAGTTCTTGCATTTCTGCTTCTGTGTCTTCGTTTTCGTGTGTGCCGTTTGGTTTTTGTAATTCAATCATGAGAGTGCTAATAGCCCAAAGCCTTTCCAGTCTAAGAATGAATTTATAGTCTGAACTTTCGTCTACTTTTTCGCCTGATTGCTCTATTCCTTCTACTGAATAGGTTTGTACTGCTTGTCTTAGTAACTCAATTTTTTTATCTCCTTCATGGCTTGGAAGAAGTAATGCTTGTGTCATTTGTGTGTCTCCTTTGAGTTTGGCAATTCTGGCTGCGGCGTCATGTAGTCCCATTTGATTGGCAATTCTCCAGGCTTCGGCAAAAAGTTGTACCGCTTCTTCATGTGAACCGAGGAAGGCTTTTACGCCGGCTTGTTGTTCTATGATTTTTAATTCTGAATGTGAGTCAATTCCTAGAGGATGTGCTCTTCTAATTCTTTCAATTGTGGAAAGTACTTTGTCTATTTTCTTCATTGTTTCCAAATCTTCTGCATTCAGTGATCCTGGATGCATAATGACGTCATCATCATATGATTGTCCTTCTATTTCGCTATTTTTACGTATTCTTTCGTATGGATTTTTGGCTTCACAAATACGACGTATTTCTAAATGTTGTGGAGAAGGAATGCCATAAGCTTTAGTGTATTCATTCGCTTCATTTCCAATTTGAATTTTGTTGGTTTCGTATATCTTATCGACGTCGGCAAATCTTTCTTCAAAGTGAGCTAGAAGAATGTCTATGATTGCTCTTTGGGTTGGAGGGATGGTTTTGCCACATTCTATTAAGGCTTTGTGAGCTTCTTTGATTGCCGGAATGTCATATTGCATACAGGCTTTATCAAAGGCAATTCTGTGCATACGCACGACATCAACGTTATATGGGAAATTTTGACTAATTCTTTTTAGAATAGTTAATGCTTTTTCTGTTTGATCGAATTGTCCGGCCATTCTGCTGCTTTCTGCCAGGCTGAAAAGATACTTCATAGTCATCTCTATGGTTTCTCTTTCAAACATGCATTGTTTTGTCTGGAGGCTGGCTAAACAGGCTTGAAAAGTTGGAATTGAAAGTCCTTCTTCTGAAATTGCTTGAACTCTTTTTATGTCATGTTGGTGATCTGCTTCTTCCAATAATATTCCGCTTAGTTTTCTATATTCATCAAGAAAACATTCTACTTCTAAGCTTGGGTAGGGAATTGGTTCTATTGTTTTCGCAATTATTGTTGCTAAATTGTATTTTACTTTAGCTGTGATTCCTTCGTTGTCTTTGAAAAGTTCGTAGAGTTTCTTTGCCATTTCCACTTTTTCCTCAGGGTCTATGGAGTCAAGAACTATGTCTCTGGTTCCTTCGTGTTGTAGTTTGCAATATTCTCCTCTGACGCTGTCGTGAGTTATGTATCCGGCTCTGCTTAGAGTTTCTGATTGTTCTACTAATTGTTTATTATCCAATCCAATCAATTGAGTTAGAATTTGGATACCATCCCAAGTCCCTAGCTTTTCTTCCATTAAGGAAATGTATTGTAAAAACTTTAACGAGGCTGGTGGAAGAGTGGCTAGTCTTTCTTGAAAATAATTAGCAATATCTCTGTCGTCTTCAGGGTTAATCTTTGTTATTTTTTCGAGGACTTCTGCTGATACTTCTATAGTGTCGTCCTTGATGATTATGTTTGGATAGGTTCCGCTGGCTTCGTCATATTCACAAACGTGATCCATGTAACTTTTCATTATCCATGGTGAATTTTTTGCCTTATAGGCAAGGACGCGAGACCAATGACCGAGTTTTAGGGCTTTTCCTTCTTTGTCATTACGAATTTCCGGCGGTAGGGAGTGGAAGGCAAAAGCTTTTGAGAGGTGGTCTTCCATTAGAAAGTTAAGACCGTTTAGTTTTACCGGCTTTAGGCCATTTTTATTAGCCGGGTCATTTTTTAAATTTTTGAAGGCTAAGGACTGGAACATTTCTTCTGGTCTGGAAGTGACGAGAGATTTGCCTTGTTTGTCGCCATTTATTCCAGAATATTCTTTGATTAATTCAATGATATGTGGCTCGGAAATGCGATCTGCATGGTGTAAGTCCTCGAGTACGAAAAGCGTTTTTGGATTTTTTGAGGCTCTCAGTTTGCGCATTGCCTTAAGACATAAATCCTTAACTGTATCAGGATGCATGGCTGCAAATACTATTTTTTGTGCATGCTCTAATTTATTGAATTCTCCTAGAGTTATGCTGTGTTGTTTGTAGGTGAATTCTCCGTTGGCGCTTACCCCTTGTAGTTCTTGGTATCGCATTGGTTCTTCATCTGAGTCTTTGTCTTCCAGGATGTCTTCTAACTGTTTAGCTATAGTGGCTAAACTTGATCCTTGAATGTTTTTATCTGATGGGTTGATTGAACATAAAATTGAGTTTGGAAGTATTCTCAATAATTCAGTACGTATACGAGATTTACCCATACCTCCTGCGGCTTCCAAGGATATAATTTGTGTTTCGTCGTCGCTTGAATACTTCAGAAGTGCGGCTAATTCTTCTTCATAGCCTATCATCTTATCCGGTCCTCCGAGTTCTTCGGAAACTCTAGAAAGAGCTTCGGTTAAAATCCTCAGCTTTGAATTTTCGTGTGGTTTCGTTAAAAGTTTTGTATTGCTACCAATTCTTGATTTTGGATCGGCAATTTTCATACTCAAGCGGTCGCTAATACAAGTAATTCCATTTTCTTCTGAAGATAAAATGCATGCGGCTTCCGGGTCTAGACTTGAATCTATAAGTGTTAGTTCTGATTCTTCGTTGTAGAGAGTACAATCTCCCATAAGTATTTTTGAAGATGGAACATCTGATCTAATAGATCGCTCTATATCAAATAATTTTTCTACACCTCCTCTTTCTGAAAGCGAGAAAATAATTAAATTTCCATCATTGTCTTGTGTGACTAAAAAGTCTCGAGAATTGGAAATTATGCTTATTTCATCCTTTAACCTTTTTTGTGTTGCTGGATTTGAAGTTGTGGCAGAATCAAGTATTAAATAACTGGCTGTGCGTTTTTTTGAAGTTTTTATTTCTGGCGAGATAGGGAAGCCGAGTTTATTGAAAAGTTCTTTGTGGTTAAGATGAGGTAAGCTTAAGGTGAATGAGCTCGTATCTTTTTCTGGTGTTTCTGTCGTACTGTATGCAGCTATAGCTGCTTGAATTTCTGCTGTGGGGATTTCTTGGGTTATAGCTAGTTCGTCAACTTCCTCTCCTGGTATTCGAGGATTTTCAGGAATGCTTTGGTTGCGTATACCCAATGATGGCATTGTATCTGCAACTTGGTCTATGTTTCCCTGATTTGTTCGAATTGTAGTCATACTAAAATTGAATTGGGGATCATTATAGCACGTGTGTCAAGTTTATGAAGGGAAAATTAAAATCCTCAGCTCTAGCGCGTTGACTAAAGACAGTCTTTGTGTTATAATATAATCAATATTTTAACAAAAATAAAAATGAAAACACCGTTCGTAAAGAGAGTTCAAGCACATCCCTTCGCTATTTTTGGCGTCGGAGTTTTAACTGGTGCTGTAATAGTTAGTTTGATTTTATTCTTTAAGGTTGCTGAATTGAAAGAATTTCAGTCAGCGGTTCTTAGAGGTTTAAATCCTAGTAAAGGTACTGTGCAAATGGCTCCAGTACAAGGAAAGACTGCTTTGCCTACGCCAACTGGTAATAAAAATGCATTTCCGACTCCTCCAAATGGAATGACAAACAATCAATTGCCTACACCAACAGGTAATTTGAATGCATTCCCAACTCCTCCAAACGGTATTACTAAATAATTCTAATTAAAATAAAATGGATAATTCCGTTAGAAAAAATGTAAAATTGCATCCAATGAGACTTTTTCTCTTAGGGGTTTTAACTGGTGCAATAAGCGTAGGATTGTTTTTCTTTTATAAGTCTGTAGCTCCTCATCAGTATGAATCTGCTGTTTTGCAGAGTACGCGTTCAATTCAGTCTATTGCTCCGTCCACGATGAAAGCTACCAATCTTAGGGCTATGCCTACCCCAACTGGTAATTTTAACGCTTTACCAACTCCTACAGGTAATTAGGCTGCTTTTCTTAATTCTACAACTTCCGAGTGTCTAGTTCTTAGGCCTCGGAATTTTGTTATGTCGGAAACTTTACCTGAATCAGTAGCTCTCCTTTCTCCTAGGTCTATTACTTTTGAAAGACCTGGAAGTTTTCTAGCGTCTACTTCTCCCACGTTGTCTTTCATTGCCACGGAAGTATTAAGAGCGTCATTAATATTTTCCGGCAAGAATCCAGGATAGTTTGTAGTATCTAGTACATCGGGAATTTCTGTTCCGAGTTCAGCTTCGCTTATTTCAAGGTCTTCAATCGCTTGAAGTACATGTCCCATGCTGGAAGTAAGATAGTAGCTATAAATTCCTCCTGCCGGTTTGTTGTTGAATATAGCTTTCCATTCAGGTGATTGATTCATGAATTTGAAATCTTCGATGGCAGTTTTTAGGTGGGGAATTAATTCGGCCTTTATTTCATTGGCTGAGGCTAGTTCTGTTCCAGGGATTTTTGCTGCAGCAATTTGATTCTCATAAGAAAGAGAAAGGGCAGCAATTCCTCTCAATCTTTGGCCACGCATTATAAGCTGATAATCATTTTTTTTCTCAACTTTTTCTTCCAAAATGCTACAGCCGTTTTCAGTGTAGGTTTGAATAGCTTTTAATATTCTTTTTGGAAATGTTGTTCCGTTTTTGAGAGGTTGGGCAGTCATTCCTTTGCCATCTACAAACTGGATTTGAGCTACAGCCATCATCATTTCTATATCTCCTTTAATTTTTGCGGCGCGAACGGCTTCGGTAGGAATTTGCATTTGTTGAGCAAGGCGCCATACTTCATTTAATGATTGTGCTGCCGCTTCATAATTACCGGTGAATGCTTGGATTTCGGCTAATTGATCACGAAGATGTAGCTCTTGTAGTGGATCAAAATTGTCAGGGTTTTCTTGTAATTCTTTACTCATGGCATCTAATTCTCTTTTTATTCTGATAATTTCAGAGAGTTCCTCTACTTTGATTAAACCTGGATCTAACACTACATCTCCATCTACTCCTTCTTTGTTCTCTAAATTTTTGCGAATTCTATCTAATTTAATTCTTTGTTCTAAGCGAGTGAATTCAGTGTAGGTTGCTTTGTCATTCACAACTAGAGTTGCGATTATGTCTCTATATTCAGGTGAATTGATTATTTTATCACATTCTTTGAATCCGTCGTTGTCTCCATTTTTGAAGGCGAGGCGAAGTTGCATGCTAATAACTTCACTATTTTTTCTATCTGTTCTTGAAGTGTATTTTTTATAGAATTTATCCATTGCCTCTATATTGTGCTGTAGTTGCGCAGCACGGAATCCAACGTTATAAGATTCTGTAAGGTATTCTTGAGCTCCAATTTTTTCCAAGACGGAAATTGCTTCGCCAGTTTTTTTGAAACGTCCTAGATTAAGTCCGTTTTTAACGACAGCAAATAGAGCATTCGTTATCATTTGTCTGATTTGTGGTTCAACTTGGATTGCTTGCTCTCCTCCTTGATATAAAGCAATTAATCCTTTTATTAGAGGTTCATTTTTGTGCTTCCTGATGTTTAAGTCTCCCAAAATTGTCATAGCAATCTCATAGCCTCTTCCAGATGAACGTTCTTGTTTTGCATCACGCAAAGCTTGATTTGCACGAGCGGTATAATGAGTCCAAAATTGTGAGTCATTTAGAGGCATGGAGCCGGAAAGTTCGCAAAGTAATGCAAACTTTTTGTCATTGTGGACTTCTTTAGAGTCATTGAATTTTAAATATAATTTTACAATTAATTCTCTTTTTTGAGCTTCAGCCATAGAAGCTAGAGCAATGTTTTTGTAGTTGTCGTGTTGAATTCCGCAACCTTCTTTCTCGTCGGCGATAATATATCCACCTCTTGTTAAGTCGAAAAATGCTTGATTGGCTTCTTCGGGCGTAAATCCTCCTACTGATGTAGCTAAATCGATTAATTTGGTTTTGGAAAGTTTTGCTCCCAAAATACTGACATATTGGAGTACTGCTTGTGCTGGACCATCCAATCTGCGAACACGATTTTCATGATAGGTTTGGAGATCGGTATGTTTTTTAATTTTTGATAATTCCGCTAGTGCTTCGGGACGAATAGAAATACTATCCGGACCAATAATTAATGATTTTTCAGGATCTTCCAGTAAGCTGCTGATAAGAGAAGTAAGGTCAAATGGTGTACGGCATTTGGCTGCTAATTGTTGTGGCCAATTTCCGAGGTCTTTTTCTTTTCCATTTACTGGATTTACACGTATTTCTTCAGGTAGGGAATAAAATACATAGTCACGAGCGGTTTTGGGATTTTGAAGATTAAGCTTAGGCTGTTTTTTTAAATCTTGGAGGTCAACTATTTCAACAGGTCTTTGTCCCTCTATCGATTGATCTCTAAATTTATTGTGAATGTTTGTGATTAAATTTGCTTGTTCGGTTGAGTGATAGGTCTCTTCTGGACGACGCATCATCATTACTTTTGATTTTGATCCATTTATAAATTTCTCTACTAAAGACATGATATGTTTCTCGGAAAATCTATCAATGTGGTGAATATCATCAATGGCAAATAAGAAAGCTCCACCGGTTTTTTCTAAGATCAATAATCCCGTTTCGCAGGCTTTGGCGATGCTATGTGGAGCAATTTGTATTTGGCGTATTTTTTCGTCATCTGGGAGAATGGCAAATCTTTCCAGCTCCGATAGTTCATCTCTAAATCTTGATTTTTGAACATCTGTTAATCTAGAGTTCATGGCTTCTGAAATTGTGATTGCAAGGTCTGCTAAAGCTGCACCTGGAATGTTTTCTCCTGAGGCATCGACTGAAGCGACTAGAGCGGTTGGATTATCCTTTAAAAGTTCATCTGCTAAACGAGATTTACCACTACCGGCTCCACCATTTAAAACTAATAATTTAGATTTATTATTTGGTTTTGCAAAGTTGCGCATTTTCTCAATTTCATCTGCATGTCCTATTAGTCTGTCTGGTCCTCCAATTCTTAATTTTGGTCGTCTGGAAACTTCTGTTAATTTTAGAAATTGTGCGCTTGCATTTACCTCTTCGGTTTTTAATTCACGAGTAGTTGCATCACGTCCTTCGTTAATTGCTTTTTGAGTTGCTGCGGTGAGATATGTTCCTGGATTTTCTTTGGCAATGCTTGCCCAGTGAGCGAGAGTTGAGGAATCTGGATAATTTTCCATGCCAGTAACTGAGCCATCTTTTTTGAAGACACCTTTTGCAAGTAAAATGCTGGTTTTATTTTCTGTGGAATGTTCAATATCAGCAGCTAGTCCGGCCATGTAGGATCCACTGCGTTGAGCAAAATCCGCAATGATTAAATTGCCATTTTGATCAAGAGCGATGGTGAAATCTTCGGAAACTGCTAGATTGCCCAGTTTATCTAAAATTTTGTATTTTGCTGGATCACCACTGTTTAATAGCGCATTTATATTGATCACTAAGTAGCTGCTTTCTGCCTGCATATTCTCTTTGAGGCGATTTGGTTTTTGAGCTAATTCCATGGCTAAGGCTCGTTTGTAATTTGCGCTATTTAAGGGAAGAGCTTCAAATATTTGTGGAATTCTTTCCTGTGCCTTGGATATGGTTTGTTTTTCAGTTGGATTGCTTACAGTGAATGATCTTGTATTGATGTCGCTCTTTGTGGTGTGAGAGAGGACGGATCCATCGAGTGGTATTACTAATTCTCCAAATCTTATGGCTCCTTTTGTGTCTTTGCCAGATACGGTTATTTCAGCTGGAATTTCTGGAAAGGCTTTTGCTATGGCAAAAACGTTATTGGCATGTGGAGTTAGAAAGAATTTTGTAGTTGTTGAGCTATCAGGCCCACTGATAATAGGAGTGTTTAGCGGTAGGGCAAAGCCTGATTCAATGAGCTTTTGCTCGAGTATTGCTAAGTCTTTTTGAGAAGCAGTGATGGCAATAATGCGTTTTTGGCCTAAAGCTGCTGTTTCTATCTCTTCATATGCAGAATTTGGGGATTTAAAACCCATTTGAAGCATGGCTTTTCTATCAGGAGGGAGGTTTTCGTAGGCATCAGGTGATTCCGCTGCTGCACCAAGTGCTATTGCTGAGGTGATAGTTGTTTCTGATGGATCTACTGATGGAAGCTGAAGTTCATCTGGAGTTTTTCCTTGTTCATTAATTTTTTTCAGAGCTTCTAGGGAAGTAGGTGCTTCAGGTGCTCCTTTTGATCTGTTATCTGTAGGGTTTGCCATAGGTTTTTTAAGTTAGGAGGTGAATGTTACTACATTTGGGTCTTATTGCAAATTATAGGGAGTATTTATGGTCTGGATCTGTTGATGTTTGGGACATTTCATGGTATAATTATTAGATTAATTTGAACATATGACAGAGATTTTGGAACAGCCACAATCAGTAAATGTTGACCAAAACAGTCTTAATACTGGTACTGCCAGCTTTTTCTTGGCTGGAAATTGGATGAAAACCTTGGTTTTTGCTGCAATTAGTTTTGTAGCGGTTTTAGGGACTTTTATGTATGAAGGAAGTGTTTCTGGTAAAGCTATCGTAAATCAGTTCCAAGAAACCAATAAATTCATTGAAGATAAAAAAATAGTTTTTGAAAATTTGAGCGGTGGATCTGCTCCGATAAATACTCGTCTTTTGAAGGATGGAAGCTATTTTGCTGAGGTGAATGATGGTAAATTCTGGGCGAATTTTTCCGATACTAATTCTAAAGGAGAAATTCTTGTCGGTAGGGTAATGCTAATTCCAAATAGAGCTGTATTTGATGCTTCTTTTGATGGGTCTAAGATGATTCTTAATGTTTATGATGGTGATGTTTATGTGGGATTTTTACCTGAGAAAGTTGATGTTACTGAATATATTGATGCCTATAGTCCTATTTTTATTAATAGAATTTTGGTTCCTCGGGAGAATAGCTTGTCTGTCCCTATGGGGAAGGTGAATGAAGAAATTCGTCCTTTGCTTTATTCCAAATTGGTTAAAGAATTTAAGTTGGCGAGTTTGACTGATGAGGTGAAAAATTCTGATTGGGTGAAGAATAATCGTCAAAAAGACAAGAAGGCTTTAGAGTTGGCTCGTCAGCAGTTTAGTGCAGATAGATTTAATGAAGGCCCAAAAGTTCAAGACGGTTATTTGAGTAATTTTTTGTTTTGGTCAGAAGAGAATTTGACCTATATGCCGGATAAAAAGAACGCAATGTTGTTGACTCATTTATTTGATTATCTTGATGATGCGGCTTTTTATGCTTATCAGGGAGATAAGGAAAAATCAGATGCAAGTATGCAATCTTTCAATGATTATATGCTGACTTTGGATCCTTCTGTTTTTGATACTAAGGATTACAATTCAAGATTAAATGCCTTTATAGATGGTCTGAGAATTTTTGGTCCTGGTGATGCAGAATACGAGGTATTGAAGACACTTTTGAATCAAAAATTTCTTGAAGGAAAAGATAGAAATGCTATTGTGGAAAGCTTTTGGCAGGATGTTTATAAAGGCTTAAATGCTTCAGATACATTAGCTGAAGAAGCTTTGAATACTTATTATGAATATTTTGATAAGACCCGAACGAAAAATATTACGGGTGAGATTGATGAGAATTTTTATAAAAATTATTTAGCTTACCAAAATCAACTTTTTGATAATTTATTATTGAAGTATCCGTTGTTTTATAAAGATGGATATTTTGCCATTAAGACTATTTTTGAAAATGATCTTTTGAGTTTGTATTCTGCTGGTCAGTTTAAAGATGAAATCAAACAGGCTTTCGTGAATAATAAGATAAATTTCATGAAACGTTTGAGAAGGTTTTTCTTTGACGGCGAGCTGGATGTGAAGCAAGCAAAGGAGATTTACAAAAGACTTTTTGCTGAAATAACTGAGTTAATGCCAAAGGATAATTCTGGAGTTGCTGTGGTTAAACTTTTTGAATCTCAGTTAACTGATATGGATGATTTTTGGGGGTATTTGAATACTCCTGAGTATCAATCCCAAGCTTATGGTCAAACTCATGAAGATCGTTATAATGTTTATTTACAAGACAGAAAAACTATTTTGAGCTTTGAAAATATTAAGAAGGATCTTTTGGGAGAAGTTATTGTTCAAAATACTGAAAAAACTGTCCAAGAAATTACTGTTGCAGTTCAAAACGCTCTGCAGGCTAATGAAAATGTTAGCAATATTGAGGTGGGTAAAATTGATACGGTAGATCAAAGATACATATCTGTTAAATTCGTGCTGGGTGGATATCCTGTTGAAGCGAATTATGATAGGGATAATGATTCGGTGAAAGATGTGAATGTTTATAATCAAATCGTGTCTGATCGTGCTGTGAAGTTGACTGGTTTGCTCGATCTTCTTCAACAAAAATTTGCCGATTTAGCTAAAGAGCCTAAGATTTTGGATAAGGAAGATGCTTCTTTGGAAACGGCAGCTCAACGTTTTGCAAAGGTATATATTGCGAAAAAGATGGTTGTGCTTGGGTTTGCGGTCACTGTTGATGACGTGAAAATTATTGATCAGCTTAACGCTGTTTATAGAATTGAAAATTCTAGCTTTAAAGATACTCCGGATTTGAAAGTTACTTTTGATGTGTTGATGAGTGGAGAAATGATTACAAATGTTTTCCTTACATATAAAGGCGAGCCTCAAACTTTAAAGGATAAATATACTTTTGAAGAATTTGCTAGCATGATGGCGGCAGAGGGCAAGACAAGTAAATCTCCTGATGAATCTTCCACAAAAGGGATTGCAAGATAGTTTTTATTTAATATAATGCAGCCATATGAACTTTAGATTTATAAATATCAGCAAGGCAAACTGTTGTGTTTGTACACTCCTACCAGAGGTGTCTTGTTGTAGCTGTATAAACTAAGAAATTCGTCAGTTTTATACTCTCAAGGCCCCTCGAAGGGTCTTTTTTATTATTTATTATTCTAACTAAAAAAAATTATGACAAACGAAAATATGACAATTGGTGCACCGGATACAGTTATTGGTATTGTCGGTGATAGCAACGATAGAAACTTTTATGATGGAGTAAAAGGTAGGGAAGGAGTGGATTATGCTACGAGAATTGTTGTTCCTGAAGACAGGCACGAATTTGATAGGTTGGTGGAGTCGTTGATGTTTACAATCGGTGGAGTGTTGAATCAGGCTGGAAAACGTATTGGTTTAGTGTTGGATGCCTCTGCAATTAATGCTCTGGGCGTTAACGTTGATGACATTGCCGAATTGATTTCTGACAGGGTGGCGGGTACCTTGTCGGTGAAGGAAGTTCTTGATCCTAATAGTCTGCAAGCCAGGATGGCGGAGATGTTTGCGAAGGTATAAGACTTATGCTAAAGTGCTGTCGCTTTTTAATATGTAAGTATTTCTAGATATGGCAAATACAGTTACAACTCCAAATTCAGATTACGGTGCAGATCAAATCCAGGTATTGGAAGGTCTTCAGGCCGTTAGAAAAAGACCAGGTATGTACATTGGTTCTACTGATGTAACAGGTTTGCATCATTTGGTATGGGAAATTGTGGACAATGCGATTGATGAAGCGATGGCAGGTTTTTGTACTGAAGTTAATGTTCTTATAAATAAAGATGGCTCTGTATCAGTAGAGGATAATGGACGTGGTATTCCGGTTGATAAACACAAGAAAACAGGTAAATCTGCTCTTGAAACAGTTCTTACAGTACTCCACGCCGGAGGTAAATTCGGTGATGGTGGTTATAAAGTTTCCGGAGGTTTGCATGGTGTGGGTTCTTCTGTAGTTAATGCACTTTCTACTAAATTAGTTGCCGAGGTTTATCGTGATGGAAAAGTTTATATGCAGGAGTTTAAGATAGGGGATCCCCAGGGTGACGTGAAGGTTATTGGAAAGACTGAAAAGCGTGGTACAAAAATAACTTTTTATCCAGATAAAACGATATTTGATACTGTTGATTTTAATACTGAGACGATTATTAATCGTATGCGTCAGCAGGCTTATCTTACAAAGGGAATTACGATTTCTATTTCAGATGAAAGGAATGACGGTAACTATCGTTTTTATTTTGAAGGTGGAGTGAAGTCTTATGTTCAACATTTGAATAATAATAAAGAAAATATTGGCGATGTGGTTTACATCGAGAAAGAAGTACCAGAGGGAATTGTTGAAGTTGCTTTGCAATATAATAATTCTTTTCAGGAAATTATTTACACTTTTGCTAATAATATTAACACTGTGGATGGAGGTATGCATCTTACCGGTTTTAAAACCGCTTTGACTCGTACTATCAATTCTTACGCTCGTAAAAATGAACTCTTGAAGGAGAAGGATGATAATTTGATTGCTGATGATGTGCGTGAAGGTTTGACTGCGATTGTATCTGTAAAATTAGCAAATCCTCAATTCGAAGGACAGACTAAAGGTAAACTCGGAAATGCTGAAATGAGAACAGCTGTGGAAACGGTTTTTGCTGATGCTTTCACGGAATATTTGGAGGAACATCCTCAAGATGGTCGTGGTATCGTAGGTAAATGTACTCTTGCCGCTCGTGCTCGTATGGCCGCTCGTGCCGCTCGTGATACGGTGATTAGAAAGGGTGCACTTGAAGGAATGACTTTGCCAGGTAAGTTAGCGGATTGTTCTAGTAGAGAACCTTCAGAATCTGAATTGTACATCGTAGAGGGAGATTCTGCTGGAGGTAGTGCGAAGCAAGGTCGTGATCGTCATACTCAGGCTATTTTGCCTTTGAGAGGTAAGATTTTGAATGTGGAACAGGCTCGTCTCGATAGAATTCTTGGAAATAACGAAGTTAAAAATCTAATTATTGCTATGGGTGTAGGTATTGGTGAAAGTTTTGATATCGCGAGATTGCGTTATCACAAAATCATCATCATGACCGATGCCGATGTGGATGGTGCACATATCAGAACTCTTATTTTGACTCTATTCTATCGTTACTTTAAACCTGTAATTGATGGAGGATTTATCTATATTGCTCAGCCACCTTTGTATAAGATTGCTCAAGGTAGATCTGTAAACTATGTGTATAGCGATGCAGAAAAGGATAAATTGACTAAGACTTTCCCTAAGGATGCTAAATATTCTATCCAACGTTATAAAGGTCTTGGAGAGATGAATCCGGAACAGCTTTGGGATACAACCATGGATCCGGCAAATCGCAGCATGCTTCAGGTGAAAATCGAAGATGCTGAAAAAGCTGACAAGGTATTTGATACTTTGATGGGTTCAGAAGTAATGCCTAGAAAGAAGTTTATTCAAGCTTATGCGAAAAAAGTTAAGAACTTGGATATTTAATATTTCCTTGTTTTTTGATTTTTTCTCTTTATAATGCCATTTGTCTTATCTTTTAACTATATTGGGGAGGTGAATAAAATATGAAAGTAACAGTTTGGAAAAGTGAAAAAGAATCCAATGAGAGAGCGATAACTCGCTTTAACAAGAAGGTTCAAGGTAGTAGAAAACTTTTAATCGTTCGTGGTAAGAGATATCACGCTCGTCCTGAAAGCAAACGCCATGCTAGGAAACGCGCTATTATGCGTGATAATTTCAGAGCAGCTCGTGAAAAGAGTAAGTTCTACTAAATTTATAAATGCGGACTTGGCCAGATCTCTTTTGATTTGGCTGGGTCTGTTTTTGTTTATTATTTTCCTCTGGAGGATTTATTGAGTAAAAGTGTTCATATGAACATATCAGAAATTATTATAACATTTAGTCAATGACCATCCGAGATCTCATCAAACAAGGTTACGAGTTTTTAGAAGGCGCAGAAAACGCTGTGCTTAATTGCGAGGTAGTTTTGGCGAATGTTTTAGGAGTGGATAAGGAATATCTTATCTCTCATAGTGATCAGGAAATTGGTGGTGATAGCGAATTTAGTGAAGATTTAGCTGATCTCTACATGGCTTATTTGAAGAAAGTAAAAGCCGGCGAGCCTGTTGCTTATATTCTCAAGGAAAAGGAGTTCTATGGACTTAGTTTCTTTGTGGACAATAGGGTATTAGTGCCACGTCCTGAGACTGAGCAGTTAGTGGAAACTGTACTTAGCTTTTTGGAAGAGAAATATGGAGTGAAACGCAGTCGTGAATTCGAGAGTGATGCAGAAAAATTTAGAATTCTTGATGTTGGTACTGGCAGCGGAAATATTGCGATTTCTCTGGCAACTAATTTTCAGAATTTGGAAGCGGTGGCTTTGGATGTGAGTGATGATGCTATTGAAGTGGCTAGGGTAAACGTAAATCAGCATGGTGTAGAAGATAGAGTAGAGTTATATCAAAGTGATTTATTGGATGTTATTGAGGATGGAGAAAAGTTTCACGTGATTGTGGCAAATCTTCCATATATTGGCACTAAAACTAATTCTGATGTAGACGAAAATGTAGAAAAACATGAGCCTGCTTCTGCGTTGTTTGCGGGAGAAGATGGATTAGATTTGTACTTAAAAATGTTTACGCAAATCCAGGAGAAAAACGTTGGTTATGATCTGATAGTCGGAGAATTCGGATCAATGCAGCGTGAAGATATGGAGGCTTTGCTTACAGATTTTTTTGGACAAAACTGGAGGATAGAAAAGGATTTGGCAGGGCTTGATAGAATGTTTGTGGTAGAATGCGAAAGTTAATAAATTCAAATGATTGAAAAATTAGAAAAATTAGAAAAAGAATTTTTGGACATTCAAAATAAATTGTCTGACTCTGCTGTGATTTCAGATCAAAATTTGTATAAAACTCTTTCTCGTCGTTATAAATCTTTGCAGCAAGCAGCTGATCTTACTAAGAGATACAGAGAAGTTTTGATGAATAAAACTGAGGCGGAGGAAATTCTTAAAACAGAAACTGATGCTGATATGGTAGCTTTAGCTCAATCTCAATTGGAGGAGGCAAACGGAAGACTTGTGAAGCTTGATGATGAAGTGAAGTTGGAATTATTGCCAAAGGATTCTAATGATAGTAAGGATTGTATCATTGAAATTCGTGCTGGTGCAGGTGGTGATGAAGCGGCAATTTTTGTGGGTGAGGTTTCGAGGATGTATATGAAATATGGAGAGAATAATGGATATGCTGTCGAATTAATGAGTAAAAGTGAAGGTGCACCAGGATGTATTAAGGAAATTGTTTTCGCGGTGCGTGGACTTAATGCTTATGCTTCTATGAAATTTGAAAGTGGTGTTCATCGTGTACAACGTGTGCCAGTGACTGAAGCTCAGGGTAGAATTCATACTTCTACGGTGTCTGTGGCTGTTTTGCCGGAGGCGGAAGAAGTTGATGTGGAAATTAAGGAAAGCGATCTTAGAATTGATGTATATCGTTCTGGAGGAGCTGGAGGACAATCAGTTAATAAAACTGAGTCTGCAGTGCGTATGACGCATATTCCTAGTGGATTGGTGGTAACATGTCAGGATGAACGTTCTCAGATCAAAAATAGAGCTAAGGCGATGAATGTAATGAGAACTCGTTTGTATGATATGGAATTGGAGCGTCTTGCTAAGGAGCGTGGAGAAGCGCGTTCTAGCCAGATTGGTACTGGAGATCGTAGTGAAAAAATTAGAACTTATAATTTTCCTCAGGATAGATTAACTGATCATCGTATTCATCAAAACTGGAGTAATCTTCCTGGAATTATGGAAGGTGATATTAGTGATATAGTTGAAGCCATGAAAAAATACGATCAGGAACAGAAGTTGGCTAAGTTGGGTAGCTAGTCTACGAAGTGGCAACCTAGCGATTTTTGGCGATGGTAAGCTGCTTGAAGAATGAGAATTCCTACTTTTGCCATGTTCTCTGTTTCGGTAAGGGTTTGGTTTGTAAGAATTTTATTTTGAGAAAGTTGGAAAAGTTTTGTGAGAATTTTTTGCATTTGGGGAATAGCTTCTTTTTTTATTAAGCTGCGATTTCTGATAATGCCGGCGTATTGCCACATGAGATGTTTTATCTGTTGTTTGAGATGAAGTGCTAATTTTGTTGTAGGAGAATTTTTTGGTAAAAGTTTTGGTGAGGATATTTTGTCATCAAATTTTGTCGCTGATTTTTTTAATTTTTTTATAATTTGATTGCTGAAAACCAGGGCTTCTAGCAACGAATTTGAGGCTAAACGATTGGCTCCATGGACTCCAGTACAGGTGACTTCTCCAAAAGCAAAGAGATTTTTAATTCCTGTGCGACCGTATAAGTCGGTAACAATTCCTCCGCAAATATAATGTGCTGCAGGAGTTACTGGAATAAGATCTTTTTCCATTTTATAGCCATCTTTTAACAG
Source organism: Candidatus Peribacteria bacterium (assembly GCA_943357285.1). Classification (GTDB taxonomy): domain Bacteria; phylum Patescibacteriota; class Gracilibacteria; order UBA1369; family LOWO2-01-FULL-3; genus JACRIB01. The sequence goes on from CALRGJ010000003.1 coordinate 23,402, forward strand.
CTGTTTGTAAATTTGAGGAAAACGATTTTTGAGAAATTTTGCTGAATGTTTAGTGCATTTAGTCGTGCAATCCAGGAAAACCGGACCATTTTTCATCTGGGCATATATTTCACGGGCAACAATATCGCGAGGTGCGAGATCTTTTAAAGGATGTAATGTTTCCATGAAATATTCTCCTTTGCTGTTTATTAGTTTGGCTCCTTCGCCACGTACTGTTTCTGACACCAGAAAGCGTGGGTAGCTGTTTGTCTCTAGAGCTGTAGGATGAAATTGAATGAATTCTAAATCATCTGTTTTGCAGCCTGCTGAGACTCCAAGAGCAATTCCATCCCCGGTGGAAATTGGTGGATTGGTGGTGAATTCATAGAGTTGTCCAATTCCTCCGGTGGCTATGATTGTTTGGTTTGCAAGAATCGTTTTAATCTTGTTTTTATGAATAATTTGAGCTCCAAAGCATGCTTTGGTTTTAGTAATTAGTTTTAGAGCAAATGCATCTTCCAAAATTGTGATATTTTTATTATCTTTCACTCTTTTTACAAGAATTCTTTCTATTTCTTTTCCGGTGTAATCTCCTACATATGCGATACGACGGTGATGATGCCCACCTTCTTGAGTTAACTTTAATTCTCCATTTTCTTTGGCAAATTTTACTCCGAGATCCATGAGTCTGTGTACTGCTGAGGTAGAATTTTTTACCATGAATTCAACGGCCTTTTTGTTATTGTGATATGCGCCAGTTTCGAGAGTGTCTTTTACGTGTTGTTTAATGTCATCAGTTTTATCAAGAACAGCTGCTATTCCACCTTGGGCATAGTTGGTACTGGTATCAATAATTTTCTTTTTTGTAACTATAAGGACCTTGCCTTTTTTGGCTGCATTGAGAGCAAAATTCAGGCCAGAAATTCCTGACCCTATAACTAGAAAGTTTGTAAGCATGAATGGAGTGTAACAGAAAAGAATCTATGCTGAAATGTAGATGGTGATTGACTTCTTCGTAGTTACTTGTATAATCCCATTCCTTGTATAGTTATATGCCTGAATTTGAAGATAAAACTAGCGAAGAAGCTGTGGTGGATGATCCTGAAGGATTAATTATGATAGCTAATGCTGCAAAGCAGGTTGCTGAAGCTGCTTTGGCTGTTGCAGAGGTGAAAATTTTGAATTTGAGGTCTGGTATACATGATGCAAATAATTTATTGGTATCTGTCTTTGGCTATCTTGAATTAGCGACAATGGGGGTACATGATCCAAATGCCCTTAAGGATTTGGGTATTGTTGCTGATAGTGCTAGAAAACTAAAAGTTTTGTTGAATAGAGCTATTACTGATAAGTCTGAATTGCAGCTTAATATTGATCAAGTTGATTTGAATGGGTTAATTAGTGCTGTTTTGATTTCAGCTAGACCATTTATTGCTAGGGGAATTAATGTGAATTTCAATCAGCATGATCATCTTAATGTTTATGTAGATATTACAAATTTACATAGTTCTTTATTGAATCTTGTTAAAAATGCTGCGGAAGCTTTGGAGGGAACTGTTAATCCTGAAATTTCTTTAAGATTTTTTGTAGATGGTGATGATGTAAAAATTGTTGTGAGTGATAATGGTCCAGGGATTCCTCAAAATTTACGCGGTCAAATTTTTGAGGCACATGGAGCAAGCACGAAAGGAAATAAGGGGCATGGTTTGGGCTTGCCAATGGTAAGAAAAATTATTGAGGCTCATGGAGGGAAAATATTGCTTGATTCTGTTACTGCTGATGAAGGTTCAAATACAGGCACTAAATTTATTGTAGTTTTGCCGTTTACATTTAAAGAATAGAGATTAGCTGATGGTATTGCCATTTTTTCTCTTTACGCTAATATAACTGGGCTTAATTTAGAGTAAATATGTCAACATTACCAAAATTCGAAAAACCAGAGCTTTTATTACCTGCAGGGAATCTATCAAAATTGAAGATTGGTCTTCAGTATGGTGGCGATGCTTTCTTTTTGGGTTTTAGCCCATTTAGTTTACGTTGTAATGATAATGGTTTTACGATGGAGGATTTGATTGAAGGTGTGAAATTGATTCGTGCAGCCGGAAAGAAATTTTACGTAACGATGAATATCTCTCCGCGCAGTGAAAAGATGGAGGCTATTAAAAAACATTTAGAATTTTTGAAAGACGAAATTAAGCCAGATGCGCTTCTAGTAGCGGATCCTGGTATTTTTGAATTAGTGCAGGAATTCTATCCTGAGGCTGTGGTGCATATGTCTGTTCAAGCGAATATTTTGAATTATAGAGGTGTGGATTTTTGGAGAAAACAAGGTGCTGAGCGTGTGATTTTGCCTCGCGAATTAACATTGAAGGATATTAAAGATATTCATGAAAAAGTTCCTAAAATTGAATTGGAATTCTTTGTGCATGGAGCGATTTGTATGGCTTATAGTGGCCGTTGTTTGCTTTCTAATTATATGACAGGCCGTGATTCAAATCAGGGTGCTTGTTCTCATAGTTGTAGATGGAAATACAAGGTTTTGGATGAAAAGGGTGTGGAAAAAAGAGAAGCGGAATTAGCTAGCGGTGAAAAGAGTTGGAATGGATTGGAGGGAAAAGATAAGAAGGAAGTGGAGGAAGTTCGTTCAAAGACAATGTATCTTGAGGAAACAAAACGTCCAGGAAAATTTTATAAAGTGGAAGAAGATGATCATGGAACCTATTTTATGAATTCAAAAGATAATTGTTTATTGCCTTATTTGAGAGATTTGGCTGAAGCGGGAATTTGTAGTTTTAAGGTAGAAGGAAGAAATAAAACTGAATATTATTTAGCGACTGTGGCAAAAACTTATAGAAAAGCTATTGATGATATGATGGCAGGAAAGCCATTTGATGAGAAATTACTCGAGGAAATTGGCAAGACTGCGAGTCGTGGATTCATTCCAGGATATTTGTTCGGATACCCTGATGATAATGATACAAACCATGCTAGAAGTTCTTCAATGCAGGACTGGAAATTTGTGGGAATTGTGATGGGGGAGGCAGCTGGATTTACTGATGGGGAACATTATGAGATTTCTGTACGTAATCGTTTGGATAAAGGAAAAGAGATTGAAGTAATGACTCCGGATGACCAATTTGCTTTGATTGCGGAAGAGATGTGTGACTTGAATGGTAAAGAGGTCGAAGCGATACATGGAGGCGCTGGAAACCGCGTTATTCGTTTAAAAAAAGGCGTTCCGGTGGGTGCAATGATTAGAGCGAGATGTGAAGAAGGTGAGAAAGGGGAGAATTAAGAGTGAAGCTTTAATTTCTCAATTATTGCTTCGCAATCTTTTTCGATGTTTTCGCTGCGTTCAAAAATGATGGATGCGCTTTCACAGTAGCGACTATTTCTTTCTTTGTAGATTTGTTTCATCTCTTCTTCGACGGATTCTTTATTTGTGAGAGGAGGGCGGTTTTTATCTTTGAGAATGCGGGCTGCGGCGATTTCTGGTTTTACGTAGAGGTAGATGATTTTGCCATTTTTTTTGAAAGCTTTTTCGTTTTCTTGGTCGAGAATAGTTCCGCCACCGGTAGAGATGACAGTGTTTTTTAATTTGGCTGTTTTTTGTGCAACTTTGGATTCTAAGGCGCGGAAGTATTCCCAGCCACGTGAGTCTATTATTTCTGGAATTTTTTTCTTTTCTTCTTTTACGATTTCTTCGTCAATGTCGACGAAATTCATCTTTAATTTCAGTGCTAGTATTGAGCCGATTTTGCTTTTACCGCTGCCACGAAGGCCGGTTAGGACTATATTCATTTTTGGATTTTTTTTAGATCTTGCCAGAATGTAGGGTAGCTCTTTGAAACGCAGGATGGATTTTCTATTTTTAGGTTTTTAATTATGGACGTGAGAATGCCAAAGGACATGGCGATACGATGATCGTTGTAAGTAGCAATTTTAATTAATTTTTTATTTTCAACTTTTTTTAGTTCATTAATTTCTATCCAGTCTTTGCCGGTTTTTACTGTTGCTCCTAATTTTTTTAATTCATTTTCTAAGGCTTGAAGACGATCTGTTTCTTTAATGCGTAAATTGGCTATATTTGTGATTTTTGTGCTGCCATTTGTAAACAAAGAGGTGATGGCAAAAGTCATTACTAGATCTGGAGTTTCGTTCATATCTATGGTGCCAAGGGACTTGAGAACTTTTGGTCCTTCGACGATTGTTCCAGATTTATTTTTCTTTATTTTGCAGCCTATTTTTTGAAGATATCTCAAAAATTTTATGTCTCCTTGCAGAGAATTCTCATGAATATTTTGTAAGAGAATTTTTTGTGAATAAATTGCGGCAAAGGCACCAAAGTATGAAGCAGATGAGGCATCACTTTCAATAATATAGGTCTTAGGGGATTTTGGTTTTTGCTTTGGAGTTATTGTGAATTTTTTGAAATTTTGGTTATAAACTTTGAGTCCAAATTTATTCATGACTTTAATTGTCATGGCAATATATGGCTTAGAGCAGAGATCTTCGGTGATATTTATAATGGTTTTATTTTGCGCGAATGGGGCGATCATCAAGAGCGCAGATAGATATTGACTGCTAATATTTCCTGGTAGATTTACTTCTCCACCTTGTAAAAGTTGTGGATAAATTTGTATTGGAGGATAACAACTTTTAGTTTCTATTTTTGCTCCGAGTTTATTTAAAGTTTTTGTGAGTTCTGAGATTGGGCGTTCGCGCATACGAGAGTCGCCGTCGATGATAATCTCATTGCCGGTGAGAGTGGATAAGGCTGTAAGAAAGCGCGTAGTTGTGCCAGCGTTACCGGTAAAAAGGTTTGTTGTTTCTCCTAATTGTGGAAACTCTAATTTGCCTTTGTCATTCACTCCGGTGATTTTGACCGTGCTATTTTTTTGCTGAATTCCTATGCCTAATTTTTTTAAATTAGCGATTAAATAATTTGTGTCATCGCAAATCGCCACATTCTTTATTGTTGTAGTTCCTTTGCTCAAAACTGCGAGAATTATTGCTCGATTGCTATGACTTTTTGAGCCTGGAATGTTTATTTTTTTTAGCATTTCACGCTGTAGCTATCTTCATTGTTCTTTTTTAGAACCCAAAGTCCGCCGTCTTCTTTTTTCCCGCTAAAAACTTTGCCATCATCTGCATTTTCTATAGTCTCTTCTCTTGGTACTTTTAGTGCACCAGCTTTTGTTAATTCTTCTAGTGCTTCACGGAGATATGGGTTCATGGTGTTTAAGTTAAATTTTTTGATTATAAATAATTGCGTTGCCAATTTTTGTTGGCAAAATGAAATTGATAGATTTGCCGTCACTTTTTTTATCGGTGGTGAGGTTTTTCATTGTTGGCTTGTACATACTGTAGACTGGTAGGCCAGCTTGTTCGAGTAATGCCTTAATCCTGTCAGCATCTTTTTGTTTTAGAAGTTTTTTTGCTACAGCCATTTCGTTAGCGATTACCATTCCAATACTGATGGCATAGCCGTGGAGTAGAGTGTAGTTGGACATTGTCTCTAGTGCATGACCATAGGTGTGACCGTAGTTTAGTAACATACGATTTTTCGCCTCCTTTTCATCATTTTCTACTACCTCAACTTTGATTGCGATAGATTTTTGAATGATATAATTAAGAACTTTTTCGTCGTGATTAAAAACTTTTGAAAGATTTTTTTCGAGGTAGCTGAAGAATTTTTCGTCTTTAATTACTCCATATTTGATAATTTCTCCAAGTCCATTTCTGATCTGATTTTCAGGTAATGTTTTGAGTAAATTAATGTCAATGAAAACAGCTTTCGGTTGAGTGATTGTTCCTAGTAAGTTTTTACCAATTTTCAGGTCTACTCCAGTTTTCCCACCGATGGCTGAATCAACCGCGGCTAAGAGAGTGGTAGGAATTTGAACAAAGGGAATTCCACGTAAATAAATTGAGGCAAGGAATCCTGCAATATCTCCAACTACGCCTCCGCCGAGTGCGATAATGGCATCTTTACGATTGAAACCTTTTTCTACCATTGACTCGGCAAGCTCTTCAATTGTGCTCAGTGTTTTTGATTTTTCACCGGATTCAAAAGAAAAAATCTCATTCTTAATTCCATTCTTATTAAGAAATTTGGAAATAGTTTGGCCATGAATCTTTGCTGTTTTTGAATCTGTAATGATGGCATATTTTTGTCCGAGATTTATTTTTTTCAAAAGGCTTGGTAATTTATTTACCACACCTTTCTCGATGAAAACTTTGTAGGAATCATCTATTTCTTTTTTGTGTTTGGCTTGAATGATAGGCATATACGCTGATTATAATGTCTTTCCGACCGCTTGTATAATTGGTTTTAAACTTTCGAGCATTTCGGCGAAACGAGCCGGAGTAATTTGTTGTTGTGCATCTGATAAAGCTTTTTCCGGATTTGGATGAACTTCAATGCAAATTCCATCTGCACCACAGGCAATTGCTGCTTTGCTCATTGGTTCTAATAATGATCTTTTTCCTGTCGCATGAGATGGATCTACGAGAATTGGCAAATGACTTAATTCTTTTACAAGTGGCACAGTGGCGAGAGCAAGAGTGTTGCGGGTGTCAGTTTCAAATGTGCGAATGCCGCGTTCGCAAAGAATTACCTGAGGATTGCCATGAGACATAATGTATTCAGCGGCGAGGAGTAATTCTTCAATAGTTGCTGAGAGTCCACGTTTCAAAAGCACAGGCTTTTTTACTTTTCCAAGTTCTTTTAGTAGTTCGAAATTTTGCATATTGCGCGCGCCAACTTGAATCATATCACTTTGTGCAGCGATATTGTCGAGATCGCGAATATCTAGAATTTCTGTAATTGTAGCCATGCCGTAGCGATCGGCTGCTTCGCGCATCATTTTCAATCCTGGCTTTCCGAGGCCTTGGAAAGAATATGGACCGGTGCGAGGTTTGTAGGCGCCACCGCGAAGAATTTTTACTCCTACTTTGGAGAGTTCACGAGCGACTTCTTCCATTTGTTCTTCTGATTCTACGGAGCATGGTCCAGCAATGATTGCCAATTGATTACTACCAATTTTTACGCCATTTACTTCAATGATGCTTGGGTCGTGTTTTGTTTCTTTGCTGACGAGTTTGTATGGATGAACGACGCGCATTACTTTCTCTACGCCTGGTAGGGCTTCGAGGTGTCCTATGCTCAAGTCTCTTTCTTCGCCAATGACGGCGATGACGGTGCGTTCTACACCGTAGAGAGGCATTGGAGTGAGTCCAATGGATTGAAGTTCTTCAATAATTCTTAGTGCTTCTTCTTTCGGTGCGCCGGCTTGCATTACGATAATCATGGGGTGGGGGTTAAAAAATGGGTGAAATAAAAAAAATAGCCTCATTTGAGGCTTAGATAGAAAAATTAATCTAAAGGCCTCAAAAATTAGCTAAAAAAGTAAAAGAAAGCCCAGTTAAAAGATTTGTTTTTTGCGAGGTGTGCGATTTTTTGGCTTTCTTGTCTCATGAAATTTTTATGTTGTGTCTTCATAATATTTGGATAAAATGCCTTTGTCAATTTTTAAGATTTGAAAGCTATGGGTGGAGAAGTTGGAAATAGAGATAGGGTGATTGAGGATATTATTTCTACTAGGTTGAAGCCGGATTCAGATAGGCAGCCTTATTTTGTGCTTCCCACTAATGGAGGTCTTGAGGGAGCCGATTTATCACAGATTTTGGATGGAGAAGTAATTGAACGTTTGTCTTCTACAAGAATGAGTGTCTTGAGACAGATGGGATGGGACGGGGATGCTGTTATGAGAGGCTTGGGTGATGGAAGTTTATCTAGGTTTTTTCAGGCGGATCTTTTGAAATTATTGGATAGAAATAAGGCTTGTTTAGGTATAACGGGAGGTGGTGATTGTGCTGGAATATCTGATTGTTTGGCTTCGTTTGCTCAAAATTTGAGTAGAGATAAAGTGATGCTTGGTGTGCAAAATGCTAGTGAGGGTTTAGCTCTGCATCCTGATCTTTTTCCTAATAATTTGATTTTAGTTGATAGTTTAGTGCGTGCTGATATGGTTGGTCGTGGCAGTACTCCATTTGGATCTGCTCGTTTGAATGCTTTCGATAATGATGCTCAGAATGTTTTGGATAATGTTAGATACTTTGGTGCTGTTTATGGAACTGGTGGAAATGGGGGGTTGGCGATGTTAGAAAGAATTGCTAAAGAATTTCCTGAAAGGTGTGTGGTCGGAACTTTTAAGAGTATTGATGGTGATGGTTTGATTGATGGTAGGCCTACGCAAATGCTTGGTTTTAATACTGCTGTTCGTGCAAATAGACATGCAGTTTATGATATTGCTCAGAGCGCATTTGCTCATGGTACGGTGGATGTGGTGGAGGTGTTTGGGCGAAATTATGGCAGGTTAGCCTTTGAGTCTGCACGTCACGATAATTTGGCCGTGGCAGATGAAGGTAGAGATTTAAGGAGGAAAATAGAGGAGCTTGGTCAGATTATGCTTATTTTAATTCCAGAGAAGCCCGCTTCAATGAGAGATGTAGCTGCAGAAGTTCTTGAAAGAAAAAAAGAGTTTGGTAGTTGTGTTGTAGTTGTTGCTGAGGGTTTTATCCCGACAGATTATTCTAATGGTTCTCATAGTAAAGTTAGTGATCATATTGCTGATGGATTAAAGCAGTTTGCTGGTTTAAATAAAGTTAATGTTACTACTCAAACTCGTCAGGCAAGAGGTACAAGGCCTTCATATTATGATAAAATGATGGGTTTGAGGATTGGAAATAAGATGGCTGAATTGGTGAATGAAGGAGTGGTGGGTGGAAAGGCTGTGGTTTATTTTGAAGGTGTTGATGCGATGCAAAATGATCCAGAGGTAGTGGATTTGCATGGTGTTTCTCAAGGTAGTACGTTATTGAGTCTTCATTCTGATGAAGTATTAAGGAAAGGTGGAGTGTTTTGGAAGGATTGATTAATGTGTTAAATTGGTTTCATGCTAATAGATACACACGCACATATAATGTTTCCGGAGTTTGATGAAGATAGAAAAGATGTTATTGAACGTGCAATGGATGCGGGATTGGAGAGGATTGTTTGTGTGGGGTGTGGGGCTGCGTCTTCCGAGGCGGCAGTAAAAATGGCGAAAGAAGATAAAGATGGTTTTTTGTATGCGACTGTTGGGCTTCATCCCTATGATGCGATGGATGTGACTGATGGGCTTTTGGCAGAATGGGAGAAATGGATTGTGGCGGACAAGGAAAGTGGTGCGCGAAAAATTATTGCAATTGGGGAAACTGGTTTGGATTATTTTAAATCTAAAGTCGATCCTGAAAAACAGAAATTTTCTTTTAAAAAACATATAGAATTGGCGGTGAAAATGGGACTGCCGGTGATTGTACATAATCGTTCGGCGGATGAGGATTGTTTAGGGTTGTTGAAAGAGTTTAGTAGGGGTGGAGAGTTGTATAAAAAAATTGTTCAAGATTGTGGTTGTGATGGAGAAAATATGATTGAACCTGTGAAGGCAGTTTTCCATTGTTATGGTTCTACTTTGGAATTTGCCCGCAAAGTTTGGGAGGCAGGATTTATGACTTCATTTACAGGAATTATTACTTATCCGAGTGCGAAGGAATTAAGGGAAGTGGTGAAGGAAGTCCCTTTAGATAAGTTCATGGTGGAGACAGATTGTCCTTATTTGGCGCCACAAGGACATAGAGGAAAGAGAAATGAACCATCCTATGTGGTGGAAACTGCCGAGAAGATTGCGGAAGTGAAAGGTATGGGTCTAAGTGATGTGGAAAAACAGGTGATGGAAAATACCAAAAAGTTTTTTGGATTTTAGTTTAGATTTCTTAGTGCGGTCTGAATTTCTTTGTGTGTGGCTGGGCTGACTATGTCTTTGAATCCTAGTTTTTCGGCTTCTTTTAGACGTTTCTCGTGATGAATTACTTTGCGAAGTTCACCGGAAAGTCCGACTTCGCCGAAGATTGCGCTGGTCTGTGGTAAAGGTTTTTTGAGATAAGAAGAAGCTATAGCCATGAGTACGGCTAAATCTGCAGCAGGTTCGCTGAGTTTTATTCCTCCAACAACATTAATGAAAACGTCCTGATTTTGGAGATTGAATTTGGCGTATTTTTCAAGTACGGCGATAAGAATTTGTAGACGATTTAAATCAAAACCATTAGCTGTGCGTTTAGGAAAGCCAAATGAACTGGTGGAAGCGAGGGCTTGTACTTCTACAAGAAATGGTCTGGTGCCCTCCATGGCGACGGTAATTGCCGAGCCGATGGCATTTTGTTTACGACCTTCAAGAAATTGTTGTGAGGGATTTTTAATTTCTGTCAGACCATCTTCAGTCATTTCGAAAATTCCAACTTCTGAACAAGGTCCAAAACGATTTTTATTAGCTCTGAGAAGTCTGAATTGCTGAAATCTATCTCCTTCAAAAAGGAGAACAGTATCTACTAAGTGTTCCAAAACTTTAGGGCCAGCTAGTGTGCCGTCTTTGGTGACGTGACCGATAAGAATAACTGGTGTATTGGTAGTTTTGGCGACTTCTAGTAGGCGTTCAGTGCAGTATCGTACTTGCGTAATTGATCCGGCTGATCCAGGGAAATCCATGCTAGAAATTACTTGAATTGAATCAATAATTATCAGTCCTGGTTTTTCAGCATCGATAGTTTCAAGAATTGTCTCTAGGTTATATTCGTTGAGCGCTAATAAATTTTTTTCATTCAGCTTTAATCGTCCAGCGCGACCGGCAATTTGCTCTACTGATTCTTCTCCGGATACTAAGAGAACTTTGATTTTCTTTGCTAAGTTATTTGCTACCTGAAGAGTAAGTGTGGATTTACCAATTCCAGGTTCTCCACTTAAAAGAATCATACTTCCTGGTACTATTCCGTCTCCTATGACTCTATCGAATTCTTCTATATCGCTTAAAAGTCTGATTGTTTTAGTTTGTCCGCTTAATTCTAAAGAAGTAGGGGATCTAGCTCCTGCTTTTGCGGATCTTGGTGTTCTTGAAATGCTACCTTTTTCCGGTTTACCTACGTTTATTACGTCTTCGGCAAAGCTGTTCCAGGTATTGCACTCTGGACATTGGCCAATCCATTTTGAGCTTTCGTATTGGCAAGAATTGCAGATGTAAACGGTCTTTAGTTTCATGCCGCAAGTATAGGTGAGCGTACGCTCACCGTCAAGAGATTTATTGTGCTTTGTAGATTTTTTCGTATTCTTCAGCCATTTTTTTCGCTTCGAATTTTTCGTGCACTAGTTTCTCTCCGGCATTGGATAGTTTTTGGCGTTTTTCTGGATGAGAGATTAGATCAATGAGTGCAGCAGCAATTCCTTTATAATTTTCTGGTTCTACTAAAACACCTGTGTTTTTGATGACTTCTGGAATTCCTCCGGTTTCGCTGGCTATGACTGGTAAGTTGCTAATCATGGCTTCCAAAAGAACTAACCCGAAAGCTTCGCGTAGTGATGGAAGTACGAAAATATCGGTGCATTTTAATAATTTTGGAATTTCTTTTTGGCGACCTGTTAGAATTACGTGATTTTCGACTCCAAGTTTTTTGATTTCTTTTTCGAGTTCTCCACGTTCTGGTCCTTCTCCTACAATCACTAATTTTATGTTTGCGAATTTTTTACTAACTTCCGGAATTGCTTCAATTAAGAATTTTAGACCTTTTCGTTCGTGAAGTTCCGCCACGCTGATTATTATCAAAGAATCTTCATGTGCGAGAAATAATTCCTCTTTTACTTTTTTTCGGTCTAGATCTGTAAAACGTAATGACTGAGAATGCCACCAAGTAGTGTCTATGCCGTTGGGAATTACTACAAATTTTTCTTTAAATTCAGGATATAATTTTTTTAGAACTTTTTGATTTGCAGAGGAAACTGTCACTACGATATTTGTTGCTTTCAGACTTCTTTTTTTAATGAAATCTTTGAGAATGGAAAGTTTGAAAGGATCGTGTTCGGTGGTGATGATAGGAGTTTTAGTGCTAGTGGCTGCACTAAAAGCATATCGACAACTTGCCGGATTCCAAACGTGAGCGTGTACCAAGTCAATTTTTTCTTCTTTAATTATGCGACGAAGTTCTATGAAGTGCTTGGGATCGTGTTTGTGTTTTACGTCTATTCTAATCACTTTTATCCCTTCTTTATGGAAATTGTCGCACCATCGATCAAGTTCCTTGTAATTACTACAAGCCAAGATCGGCGTAAATTCGTTTTTGTCTAAAAATTTTGCTAACAGGAACATTTGAAGTTCCGCACCTCCAACTTGTGGAGTATCTGTATAGATTAGGATGTTTTTCACTTGCACAGTATAGCAGGTGATAGGATTGTGGGAAGGCTTTGACTTATTCAGCGATTAATGTTTTAATATATGCTATTTTTTTGTATATTTATGGAAGATCTTTTGTCAGGATTTAGTGAGTCAGTTGATGTTAATCGTGCAAAGGCAGAGGAATTTTTAGATGAAGGAGTGATTCGTGATATAGAACGTTCTACTGAGATGGAATCTGATAAGGTTCAGGCTGCAGTTTGGACGAGAGTAGCTAGGACTCTTAGAACAATGAGTGATGACTTTAAAGAGCCAGAGAGAAAATCTCTTGTTGACCATACTTTGGCGATGATGGGCGGTGGTCTGGATTTTCAAGTAATTCCGCGTCAATCTTGGATTTACCCAGATGGACATAGAAGAGAGGGGGATTTTTATATGTTTGCGCGTGGTCCGGTTTATTTTGGGGAAGTGATGTTAAAATATGCTTATGATGTTCAGGCTAGAAAACCATATTGTCTTATTGATCACATTCAGGGTATTCAGCAGAATGAATATCCTGATACAAAAGGTTTTTTTGGCGTTAATGTTTTGGAGGGAATGGCTTCGTATGTAATTGAAAAATCTAGAGGTTTAATTGATGATGGTTGGTGGTTGGCTTTGAAAGCCGAGACACTTCCTATGTCGAGAATGGCTGCTCCTTATTCAAAGGGAGTTAAAGATAGATTTTTTGATTCTAAATCACGAGATGTAGAATTAAAGTCTACTACTCTTCCAGGCGTTGCTTTGCGTACTTCTATTTATGATTTAAATCCTAATCGAAGAAGGGTGCAGGAACTTTTAGGAAATTAGTGATTGGAAATTATTGTATATGAAGGAGAAAACGGTTATTATGATTGTTGTTTTATAACCCTTTTCCTATGTCTCTTCCTTCTCTAATTGATGTCTCTGAATTTACGGCCAGAACTATTCGCCGTTTCACTATTTCGGTGCTTGCAGCCTATGTGGCGACTATTTTGGCGGTGATTGCAAATCATTATAGTTATGATCAGGTTAATGATTTGTTTCCTTATATCATGACTTGTTTCTTTGCTTTTCCTCTGGCTTTGGCTGTAGATGTTTTTATGGAGTCAAAAAGAATTGGAGCGATTGGAAGATTTTTTTCCAGAGTTGTTGTCCTTGGTGTGATTGGTGCGGCTTATTATTTTGTTTTCAAGGATTTAAAGGAGAGTTTTGGAATTGATGGTTTGAGATCATTTTTAATGTTTTTGTCTGCAACTGTGTTGGTTTTTATTGCACCGTTTTTTTGTCGCGATAAAGCTAATGCTTTTTGGCAATTTGCGATTGCAATCGTTGTGAGATTTTTTCAAACCGTTGTTTATTTTGGAATCCTTTATTTGGGAATAGTCCTTTTGATTGAATCTGTTAATTATCTTTTTCAATTAAATCTAAGTGGCGAATATTTTGGAGATGCTTGGTTTATTATTACTGGAATTTTTGCTTCTGTTTATGGTCTTTCAGGTGTTCCGGCCAATTTCAAGAGCCTTGATCAAACTACTTCATATCCTAAATTTTTGCGTGTTTTGACTGAGTACTTTTTGGTGCCGTTGGTATCTCTATATTTGATTGTTTTATACGCTTATAGTGCAAAAATTTTGTTTACTTGGAATTGGCCACTTGGGGGAGTAGCTTCATGGATTATGGGCTTTTCTGCAGTGGGTGTTGTTACTTATTTCTTGATTCATTCAGTTAAGGAAAAGTTTTTGAGCTATGTGGAATTTTACAAGAAGTGGTTTTTTGTAGCTCTTCTTCCTTTGCTTGTGGTTTTGGCTCTTTCTATCTGGATGAGAATTCAAAATTATGGCGTTACTGAAGAAAGATATTTTGTTGTGGTTTTTGGTATTTGGGCTTTGATAATGGCAATTTTCTATTTAATTTCTCGTTCCAAAAATTTGAAGTTCATGGCGGCTTCTTTGTTTGTAATTATTTTGTTTACAATGTATGGACCGCAAAGTGTTTTTGAATTGCCAAAGACTAGCCAGTTGGCGCGTTTGGAAACTATTTTGGTTAAATACGGAATTCTTTTAGATGGAAAAGTGGTAAAAATTGACGATTCTAAATTAAGCCAAGATGATGGTTATGCCATTAACTCTATTATGACTTATCTTGCACAAAATTATGGAGTGGAGGTTATGCAACCATGGTTTACTCAAAATTTAAGTGAAATTGGAACTCAGTATCCTGGAGATTACTGGAGTAAAGTACAGACTATTGAGCAAGACTATATGGGTATTGATGTCAGCAAGTTTTATGGACCATATGGGTATATGGGTAATTCTAGTTATAGAAATTTTAGTGTAAATGCAGAGATTTGTCAGTCAAGTAAGAGTATTTCTTATCCTTTAGGATGTCCGATTGATGTGGCGGGTTATAGTTATTATTTGCCAATGGATTTTTATGGAGGTGTTGGTTATGAGAGTCCTCATTTTAAGGGTGGAGGTCAGGAATATGTAGCTAATATGAAAGATGGGCAGGTCGTGGTGGTTCAAAATGTTAATACTTCTGAAATTTTATTTAATTTGAATGTGAAAGATTTAGCTGAAACTCTTGAGAAAAAATATTCTGTAACTTCCAATATCGCACCGGCTGATATGGTTGTTAACTTTGGAAAAGGAGTTTTTAGAATTTCCAATATAAACGCTTACTATGCTGATGGTAAATTTAAGAATTTTGAGAATGTGTCCGGGGCATTGTTATTTAAATAATTGAAATTTTAAATTCTGCAAAAATCTTGCAAGGGGCATAAAATGGTGATAGTTTGCTCCTTGCAATTTTTACACAGGTTTCATGGGGCAGTAGCTCAGCTGGTAGAGCAGCGCCCTCTTAAGGCGACGGTCCCGGGTTCGACCCCCGGCTGCCCCACCATGAAAAACACAGATCTTATCTTATTTGATGAGATTGATTATGCTTTTCTCCCGGGCAAGTGGTGAAATGGTAGACACGCAGTGTTCAGAACGCTGTGGGAGCAATCCTGTGAGGGTTCAAGTCCCTCTTTGCCCACCAGTAAATTGTTAAGAATTTTCTGCTGCGCTTTCCTTGATCATTTTAGCGAATTCTTTGTAGCCTTTTTTGCTTAAATGAATTCCGTCCGAATTTGCAAATTCAGGTTTTAATTCTGTACCATCTTCAGTGACTGTGTGTTTAGAAATATCCAGTAGAGTGTCTGGGCCATATTTTTGGCGTAGTTCATCATTAAATTTTCTAGTTACTTCTCCTTTGCCAACTGCTGGTTGGATTGTGGCAATTTTTACTTTTACGCCTTTGTTTACAAGGAATTCTTTGATTTTCTCATAGGCTCGTAGATTTTTTTCTACTGAGTTGTTGGCTGAGCTTAGACCGTTTACGGCTAGGCCTGCAATTACAATTTGTTTAGGCAATTTAAGCTGAGAAATTTTTGGCCAATAATCTTGTAGCTTTTGATAGAATCCTTCTGGGCCACTGCCTCCGATTCCGAAAAATCCTGTGTTTCCCAGAGAAATGGTATCTCTGATTCTATTCATTTGTACAGCGCTGCTGCTACCTAAAATCCAGCTATCCTGATTACTGCTAAGATTTATAATTCCGTTTTGAATTTTTTCTGAAATTTTTTCGTTATTGCTGCTTGATTGCTCGTTTGTGTTTGCACCTTCTTTGACTGCTCCAACGACCATTCTATCTAGAATTTTCGCACCTTCTCCTTTTAGATGTCCGTATTGAGCTGCGTATTCCGGGATAATTGCTGTTCCATCAGAAGTAGTGGTGTACTTCGCAACATCTATACAGTTCTCACCATATGTTTTTCTTAATTCGTCATTGAATTTGCTTACTCCTTCTCCGTTTTTCTCGGAAGGTTGTACGGTTGTTACTGTTATTTTTGTACCTCTTGATTCTAGGAGTGTTTTTATCTTGGAATAGTTTTCGAGATTTTCTCTCACGCTGCTATCTGAATTGTTTAGTCCGTTTGCGGCCATACCCATCAAAATTACTTGTGGTGGAAATTTCAGGGCTTTAATTCTATCCCAATTTTCTACGAGTTTTTTGTAAAAGTTTCCTGAGTTTATTCCGACAACTCCAAAGAATCCTACGTTTTTTAATCCTAATTTATCTTTTGTTCCATTTAATCCAACAACGCTGCTGCTTCCGAAAATCCAAGCATCTTGGTTGCTTCTGAGTTTGATGATGCCTTTTCCATTTGCACCTTCTTTGCCATTGTCGATTCTTTCGGCGATTTCGTCTTGAGTGCTTACTACACGTTCACCAAACATTTTGAGAGCTGATTTTGAACGTGCTTGCATGGCACCATATACATCTCTAGGTCTTTCAATATATTTGGAGAAAACTGCTGCCAGCTCTGTTACAGTTGCACCAGCTTTTGCGCGAGCAATTAATACACGGCCAAATGATCCAAGAACTTCTCTTTCAATGATAGTTTTTGTATTTGTGACCGGGTCTTGTCTTTCTTCTACGCTCATGTGATGACCTGCTCCATTTATGTTTAGTTGGAATAGTCCAATGCTGTTTCCGTGATCTCCAATTGCGGATGCATTCAGTCCTGATTCTTTGTAGGCGTTTACTATAGCGGCAGCAATGATTTTGGCTATTGCTTCATCTGAAAGTCCTTTTCCTTGCAACTTTTCTTTGAAAATATCTTCAATAATTTTTGCATTTTTTTTCTGAGAAGAATTTAGTGAAATTTTAATTTGTTCTACGACACTTTTACTTGGATCTAAATTTGCTTCGGTGTAGTAGACGTCTTGATCTTCCGTAGATCTTATTTCATTCTCATAATTTTTTTCGTTTTCTTCGCGTGTTTTTTCTTCCTCACCGAATTGACTGAGATATTTTTTTACAGCCTCGGGATTTTTGAAATCAGTTTCATCACCACTTAAAATGCGGAAACTATCTCCGGTATAGGTGTCCAAGTATCTATTGTTTTCATCCAAGAAGGCTAATCGTCCTGCATGCATTTGACGAGAGGGAACTACTCCACGATGAGCTTTAACGATGGTTCCATTAGATCTTTTTAGTAAAATTTCTTTTACATCTGGGTCTAATAAAATGTCTCCGAGTCCAACATTCATTTCGTGAGTACGACCTTTTTTGTCAGATCCCAAACGTTGATAGTTTAGGGTGTACCAATCGTTAGCACCCTTGTCTGTGTATGCTTTGATACGTTTTGCTGTTTCTTCTTTTATATTTAAAGCTTGAGTGTTTTCATCTTCTTTTTCAGTTTTAGCTTTTAGAAGTCTTGATTTAAAACGAATTGTTTTAATGTCATTATCCTGAAGAGTTTTGAGGTCTTTTTCGGCATCAGCTTCTTTAATTGCTTCTGTCTTTTCAATGTAAGTTTTGTGAACTTTTCCGGCTGGGGTTTCATTGTCCTCTTTTGTTTCCGGTTTGGTCGTTTCTTCTTGAGCTTTTTTATCCGCTAAATCAGCACGTTCAGCTTTTTGTTCTGCAACTTGTTCTTTGCCTTCTGGCTCTCTTTTTTCTGCACGTGTTTCACTTTCGGCAGCCCTTGGAGCTTCTCCGGGTTTTTCGAAAACGAATCTATTGTTAAGAAACAAATTGTAGAATTTTTTTATCTTTATCATTGTTTAATTAGTTTAAAACTGTTGACTGAGTAAAAAGTTGATCCTGTTGGATCTGTAACTTTGTAAGTAAAAGTTGTTTTATCTGGGTTTGAAGCAATTAAGCTATCAAAGTCTGTTTTCATAAAAATCATCTGTTTTGGCTGATTGTTAGTGCTGAAAACGTAGCTTTCAAATGATCTTAGGTCAGTGCATGAGCTCAAAGAATCGTCGCAGAACACAAGGGTTGCTGTAGTCAAATATTGAGTTTGAGGAGCACCTGTCTTGATGTTTGGTAGGGTGTATTTGAAGGTGATTGGTTGAGTTCCAGTTACGCTATATGGTATTTCGTTATTTGATACTTGAGGATAGACAACTTTCATTGTAAAAGTGGTTTCATCAAAGATGTTTCCAACAATAGGAGGAGCCATAATTGCAGCTTTGTCATTCTCGCTAATTACTAGTGTTAGAGCATTTGTTGTAAGAATTGTTCCAGTAGGATCCTTGATTGTAAAAATGTAAGTTGGATTACCTCCGTTATTTGTAAGGTGATCTTTTACTTGAGTTACAAGAGTGTCGTTAGGAATTGTATAAACATATTTTCTGTAAGTTTCCGGATCTGTTTGGAATTTTTGATCCTTGTGGAAAATAGTTTTTGTATCTGTTACAAGGTTTTGACACTGAGTGCCGTCGGCATTACATACTTGAGCGGAAATTTCAGCAATGTAGCTCGTTTTTGTATTTGGAGCTGCATCTAAATTGTATGTAGGAGTGTTGAATTGAAGACTGAGAGAATTCTTTACGTTTTTATCATAAAAGACCTGTGTTCCATTGTTGGAGTAACCACCACCTCCCGGTACCGAGTAATAAGATAGACTCATGGTAGCTTTGTCAAAAAGTGTTTGTCCACCAGCTACTGCCGGTGCGGCACTGTAATCATAAAAAGTATAAGCTAGAGATTTTGAAGTTAGACTCTTTCCAGTGTTATCGTTGATTGTGTATTGGATTGTTCCTTGATCATTATTGCTAATTCCGGCAGTTTTTACTGCTGAATTTACTTCGTCTTTGCTTACCATAATTGTTCTATCTATCATGCTCATTGTTTGAACTGGAAGAGTTTTGATGTCAGAACACTTTGACCCATTGCAGATCTGTAAATGGGCTACTGCACCATAGTCAGGGCCTGTATAAGTAGGCAGTTTAATGTTGAATTGGATTCCGTTAGTTGAGTCGTTATAAAAGATGATATTTGAATATTTATCTTCTCCTTGCCACTGGCGGCTGATGTCCATGGTTGAGGCATCAAAGGCTTCAGCTACTGGAGCAGTTTCAGTCGGTGGGGGAGTTGTTTGAGTTGGAGTAGTGGTTGGAGCTGTCGTTGTTGTTTGTGTTTGTGGCGTGCTTGTTTTTTTGCCACGTGGAATAAGCTCTCTGGTGGCAGGTTGAGTTTCTGTTGCTCTTGTTTTTGTTCTGATTGAACCTTGTGTGCCAGTGCTAGAACCAAAATAATATGTTCCAGATAAGATAATAACTAGCGCTAAAGCTCCAATAATAACTTTTTTTCTGGAATTGCCATTGTTTTCAGGAGTTGGAGTAGAATTTGGTATGAGATTTTCCATTTGTTTTTGGGTTTAATTTTTTGTTTATTATATCATAAAATGGCACTTTTCACAAGACTCCTATTCTGTAAATAGAGGTTGATTTTATCATGAAAAAAGGGAAAAATGGGGCGGTAGTTTCTATACCCCTTGCCCGGGTGGTGAAATGGTAGACACGCAGGACTTAAAATCCTGTATCAGCAATGATGTGCGGGTTCAAGTCCCGCCCCGGGCACCACTTTTGCAAATAACTTAATATATATTTTATATGGATGCACAAACTGGTTTGACCATACTTTTCGCTGTTGTGGTTATCGGATTTTTAGTGGCAGATCTTGGTTTTTTCAATAAAAGAAGTCATAAAATTGAATTTAAACCGGCTCTTTATCAATCATTATTTTGGGTAGGGGTATCTTTGGCTTTTGGATTTTTGATTTCTTTATTTATAGGTAAAGAGACCGCTGTAGAATTTTTTAGTGCATATGTCACAGAGAAGATGCTTTCAGTAGATAATCTTTTTGTAATATTATTGATTTTTAGTTATTTCAAATTAGAGGAACAGTATCATCATAAAGCCTTGTTTTGGGGAATATTGGGGGCAATAGTTTTTCGTGCCATCTTTATTGGGGCAGGTGCTTTTATTATTCATCAGTTCTATTGGGTATTATATATTTTTGGGGCAATACTTTTTTACACCGGTATTAAGTTATTAGGTGCCAAAAAAGAAGAACATATTGATTTCAAAAAAAGCAAAATAATTGCATTTGCTCATAAAATTTTGCCTTTTACGGATAGCCACCATGGAGGGAAATTCTTTTTTAAAGAGAATGGTAAATTCTATTTTACTTCATTGTTCATGGTTGTTTTGATGGTAGAGGCGACCGATATTATTTTTGCTGTTGATTCTATTCCTGCGGTGTTTGCAATTTCACAAAATTTATTTGTAGTATTTACTTCAAATATTTTTGCGATTATGGGGTTGCGAGCATTATTTTTCTTGATTGAAAATGTTTTACATAGATTTCATCATCTACAAAAGGGCCTTGCGGTTATTTTGTTATTTATAGGATTGAAAATGTTATCAGGAATATTCGGATTTCACGTGTCTTCGCTAATTTCATTCGGAGTTATCATGTTTGCACTTGTTTCATCCATCGTTTTATCCTTGATATTTCCTAAGAAAATCTAGGTGTAACTAGGAACTATTATTTCGACTCGATATCTCAAATTTCTGGCTAGATCAAGCGTATGTGGCTGGAATTTGTGGGGCTTATATGCTAGTATCTGCGAGAATTATTAATTCAAACAATATGAAAAAGAAGATTTTAGCTGTTTCTGCATCTGTTATTGCTGCGGCGACTGGAATGTTGGGTGGATCGGCTGGCGTGTATGCTAAATCATATAAGGACACTAAAACTTATCAGAGTAGCAAGAGCTATATAGATAGTCTAAATAGCCAATTGGAAAGAACTTATAAGAGTGAAAAAGCTTATATTGATGCAACCTTGAAAAAGGCGGCAAAAGAAGCTAAGGCTGCAAAGAAGAAAAACCCTGATCAGTCTGCTAAAATCGATCAGTCTTACAAGGATCTTAAGGCTTATTATCAAGATTTATCAGCAAAGTCAGAGGCGAGTTTTAAAGATGAAAAATCTAGTATGCAGGATTTGGTTGCTGAAGTTAAGTCTACCAAAAATGATGTGAATTATGCTGAAAAGTTGAGTAAAAAAGCAGAAATTTCTTATAAAGATCCTAAGGCTTATCTTCAGGATATTATTGATAATGATGGAGGAAAATTTAATAAGACTTCTGTTACTGATTTATTGGGAAATTTGAGTACTAAGGTTGATGCTAGCTATAAGGATCAGAAGGCTTATGTACAAAGCTTAGAAGGAAAATTGTTGAGTGATAGTAAGTCTACAAAAGAAGATGCTGTTTATTTGGACGAAAAAAGTCAGAAAATTGATGCTGCTTATGCTGATCAGAAAGCTAATATTTCAGCTTTGATTGCCGAAACTAAATCTCAAAAAATTGATGTTAGTGATTTGAAGGATTTGAGCTCTAAGCTTGATGCGTCTTACAAAGACGAAAAAGCGGCTTTTTCAGAAGGTAAATCGAATAAAGCTGATGCTGCTTATTATCAATCATTGAGTCAAAAAGCCGAGCAATCTTATAAAGATTTGAAATCATCTAAGGAAGATACTCAGTATAAAGCTGAAAAGTCTTACAAAGATGTTAAATCATTTTTACAGGATCCATCTCGTACTTACGAGAAGCCTACTTTGGAATAAAGTTCTAAGTGGAGATTATTTTTCGTACTTTTCTACGAAATTTTTGTATTCTTCGGGTTGAAGAACATAGTCATATGCACCGCTAAAACTAAGGTGTTTTCCGCCGAATCCGGCTTTGAATACGCTAAGACCATGCCAATCATGGGCTTCATCGGTCAGAGATGGTGCTACGCCCCATAAGTCATATTCCTTATAGCCATTCATTTTAGCTACTTTCATGATATGCCAATGTAAGGCATATGGTCCCATGAGATTGCGATTTTCATTTGAAGATGCTCCATAAAGATAAGTAGCTCTGTCGCCAAAATTTACGACAAGTGCGGAGGCTAGGGGAATACCTTCTGCTGATTCAGCAATGTAGAGCTCAAGTTCTGATTTCATGCTTTGAATGAGTCCTTCGAAAAATCTGATTTGTTTACAATCAAATCCGTCTCTTTTTGCAGTGTCTTCGTAGAGTTTGTAGAATTTTGGTAATTCGCTCCATGAAGCTTTATAGACGCGGACATTTTTCTTTTCTGCTAGTCTGATGTTGTAGCGGCATTTTTGCTTCATTGCTGCGAGAATTTCTTCTTCGCTTGTTGCTAGTTCAATCACTCTGGTGTGACGTGGTTGTAGATTTAATGGAGATTTTTTCCAACCCAGTAGCATCCAAGAGGGGATACTTTCTACTCTTGGTTCCATGCGCAGGTGAGTGGTTCTCATCTTTGCTGAAATTTCTATAATGCTATGTATAGCAGTTTCCAGGCTTCTCCATTGCCAAAATAGTTCGTCTTCGTTTTCGTAATTTAGAATTGGTCCTTCGGGAATATAAATGAAATTAGTTTCCTTGGTGCATTCGAAGGAATAGGCGATACAGCCACCGCATAGCTTGTTGCTTTTTGTATCAAAAATACCAATTTTGTAGCTATCCCAGTTGTCCCATTGTTTGAATTTTGCCCAAGAAAAGGTTTGATGAAAACCACCAGCTGTAGATTTTTTTACTAAATCTTCCCAGTCCTTTTCCATTTCTTTGGTGATGTGTGTGCAGTAGTAGGACATTAATTGTATTTTTCGTCATGAATATCTTTCTCTTCCATTCCTTTGGATTTGAGAAGATTAGTGACTTCCAAGATCATATCTTTTAGTCCGCACATATAGAATTCAGTATTCTTTGAATCAATGGCCGTTTTTTCTAAAATTTCTGTAACACGACCTTTTGAACCGGTCCATGAATCATTTTCAGGACGAGAAAGTGTGTATTCTACGGTAAAGTTTGGATATTTTTTTGCCAGTTCTTCGAAATGTTCTTTGTAGAATACGTCTTTGATGTAGCGTAAGCCAAAAAGTAAGTGCATTTTCTGTTTATTTCCTTTGTTTAATTCATCTTCAATGAGAGATTTCATCGGTGTAATTCCTGTGCCGGTGGCAATGAAAATCACAGATTTTTCGGGAGGAGTTTGAAAAATCAATTTTCCACTTGGTCCCATGAATTCTACTTGGTCTCCGATTTTCAAAGTGTTGAGCCAGTTACTGCCGCGACCTCCTGGGATTACTTTGAGGCATGTGGCTACAGTGTTTCCATCTTTCACAGGTGCTGTGGAAATAGAATAAGCTCTGAAGCACGGAGGCATTTTGTCAGCTATTTTATAAGTGACGAATTGTCCTGCCTTAAAATTAAAAGGCTGAGGAGTTTCGAATACTAGTTCAATAACGTCGTCTGTGAATTGTTTCTTTGTCTTGAGAGTGGCAGTGTTTAAAGGCATAGAAGATATTTAGATTGGAGGCGCCATCCAGATTCGAACTGGAGAATAACGGTTTTGCAAACCGCTGCCTTACCACTTGGCCATGGCGCCTCGACAGGTTTGTCCTATTTCAGCGAAAACGAGTCTAACATTTCTCCTAGTGCTGTGACAACACTTTCGTCTTCGTTTGGTAAGTAAGAGGCTGTTACCGTATATGAGGTTGCGCCGCTGACAATATAAACTTGCTTGAAATGGATGATTTGTTCGCTGGCGGATTTTTTGCCTTCAAATTCCGTATAATAAGTCGATAGTCCTTCTTTACCATAATTCATTTTGCCTTCCTTCTCATTAAGCAATTGGTAGCCGATTAAATTGTTTCTTGAAATTTCCATGCTGCTTTTTGCGAAATCTTTTACGCTGGCGCTATCTGTTTGGCGAAGCTGTTTTTGTGCGACATTTATATTTGCAGTAAAAATATCACTCTTGATGTTGTTTCTGAATCCTATCATTGTTTCTGGTGGAACTGTCGAGGTGAAGCTGGTTTTATCAATTACTTCCCAAGCTTTTGGTATTTGTATGCTGTAGCTGCTATTCTCATAAATTAAGTTTCCTTCTTTTAATGGAGCCGAGGTGCTAGTGGAAGAACTGGAGCCACCGCATCCTGTAAATAAAATGGAGGAAATAATTCCTATTGCTGCTAATTTTCTAAATTTCATAGAGAGTTTATTTAGTATCTACGGATTGCATTCTAGCATATATTGACTTTGCATAAATAGCGTATAGACTCAGGCTTGTTTTATTATCGGCAGATTTATGAAAATAGGAATTCTTTCTTATCGTTCATCAAGCACTAAAGCTACGAAGGAAGAGCTTGAGCTTAAGAAAGTAGCCAGAGAAAAAGGTCACGTGGCGCGAATTTTTCGTGCTTCTAAGTTTCAATTAATTTTTGATTCTAAGTCTCCGTGGCTTTTATATGATGGAAAACCTTTTGAAAATTATGATGTGGTTATCACAAGACCTTCTATTTTGAATAATGTGGATTTGCATGTGTCATTGATTCAGCAAATGGAAATGATGGGAATTCCTTTGTTTAATAGGGCTCAGGCGATTCTTGCTGCTAAGAATAAAATTAAGACGATGCAGATTTTGGATCACTATGGTATTCCGATTCCAAAGACTGTTGTTATTAGAAGAAAGGATGATTTGGGAGAAGTTGCTAAATTGATTGGTGGATTTCCGGTTATTGTTAAGCAACCGGTCGGTTCTTTTGGTGCCGGTGTGACTATTATTGAGAGTATGCGTGCTTTGAAGTCATTTTTGCTTTGGGATCAGCCTATGTATTTGATTCAAGAGTTTGTGAAATATTCTAAAGGTAAGGACATTAGAATTTTTGTTGTGAATGGGAAAATTGTTGGTTCAATGATGAGAAAAGCGAAGAAAGGTGAATTTAGATCCAATATAGAATTGGGTGCAATTGGTAGACCTGTTGAAATTACTGAAGAAGAAGCTTCAATAGCTTTGCGTTCAGTGCAAGCTCTAGACTTAACTTATGGAGGTGTAGATGTAATAAGAGGTGTTAACGGACCTGTTGTATTAGAAGTAAACTCCAATCCTGGTTTCAAGGAATTGGAAAAAGCTACTGGAGTCAGTATTGCTGGAGCCATCGTTGATTATGCCATTGAATATGGCACAAGACATAGGCAAGCAGCTGCTAGAGCTTAGGTTTTACTATTAACGCTTGTTGATAATATCGTCTACAAGGCCGTATTTCTTTGCCATTTCAGCATCCATGTAGTTATCACGATCGGTGTCTTTTTCAACAGTCTTAATTGGTTGACCACTATGTTTAGCAAGAATTCCGTTTAGGATGTTCTTAGTCTTTTTAATATGGTCTGCATGAATAATGATGTCTGAAGCCTGACCTTCTGTTCCGCCTAGAGGTTGATGAATCATTACTTCAGAGTTTGGAAGACAGAATCTTTTACCTTTAGCTCCACCTGTTAGTAGTACTGCACCCATAGAGGCTGCCATACCAAGACATACAGTAGATACGTCTGGTTTGATGTATTGCATAGTGTCATAGATAGCTAAACCGGCAGTTACATGACCACCTGGGCTATTAATATACATAATGATGTCTTTCTTAGGATCTTCGTTCTCAAGGAATAGTAATTGAGCAACGATTAAATTTGCTACGTGACTATCAATAGCAGTACCTAAGAAGATTACGCGGTCTTTAAGTAAACGAGAGTAGATATCAAAGGATCTTTCTCCAGCATGGGTCTTCTCAATTACTGTTGGAATAAGAATTGATTCAGACTGAATTGGATTGAAAGCTGAGGAGTGCATAGGATGAAATTTAAGGATTATTTTTGTTTGTGACTCTCATTATTATACCAGAAATGAACTTTTCTTTCAGGCGGTTGGAATTGACTTACTTGAGTCATCATTGTGAAATCATTTTTATATGGTTAAAACGTGGCTTTTAAGCCTATAAATCGACTATTAGAATTATCTTGATAAAATTGTGTTGACTTTGTTTTTAATATTGAATACACTGCCAACGCTCTGGAGATGGTTAGTAAAGATCTCTCCGATAATTTTCTTTCTGAAAATAGCTGCCCTTTAACATCTAGAATGTAATAGAGAAAAATTTGAGTTTTTCTCACAGCAAATGATTTAAATATCAGCGTTGTGAGTCATTATACAAACATTTTGGTTTAGCCTTCGGGCTTACCAATCTAATCTCGTAAAGAGATTTCTTTTTAACGAAGAGTTTGATTCTGGCTCAGGGTTAACGCTGGCGGTATGTCTAATACATGCAAGTCGAGCGCCTCGCAAGAGGAGCGGCGAACGGCTGAATAACACGTTGGTACCTGCCTTGAACTCAGGGATACCCCGTAGAAATACGGGTTAATACCGGATAGTCCCGAAAGGGTAAAGATTTATCGGTTCGAGAGGGGCCTGCGGCCTATCAGATAGTTGGCGAGGTAACGGCTCACCAAGTCTATGACGGGTAGCTGATCTGAGAGGATGATCAGCCAGAATGGAACTGAGACACGGTCCATACTCCTACGGGAGGCAGCAGTAAAGAATATTTCGCAATGGGGGAAACCCTGACGAAGCGATACCGCGTGGGCGAAGAAGGTCGCAAGATTGTAAAGCCCTTTTTTGGAGGAATAATTCTGAAGGTACTCCAAGAATAAGCACCGGCTAACTCCGTGCCAGCAGCCGCGGTAATACGGAGGGTGCAAGCGTTACCCGGAATCATTGGGCGTAAAGCGTCCGCAGGTGGTTTGTTAAGTCGAATATTAAATCTTGAAGCCCAACTTCAAGCCTGTGTTCGAAACTGGCAGACTAGAGTTTTTCAGAGGTACATGGAATTCTGTGTGTAGGGGTAAAATCCGTAGATATACAGAGGAACACCAAAAGCGAAGGCAATGTACTGGGAAACAACTGACACTCATGGACGAAAGCGTGGGGAGCGAACGGGATTAGATACCCCGGTAGTCCACGCCTTAAACGATGGATACTAGGTGTTAGAGGATTCGACCCCTCTAGTGCCACAGCTAACGCATTAAGTATCCCGCCTGGGAAGTACGGTCGCAAGATTAAAACTCAAAGAAATAGACGGGGACCCACACAAGCGGTGGAGCACCTGGCTCAATTCGATAGTGAGCGAGGAACCTTACCTAGGTTTGACATCTCTGGAATTCTGCGGAAACGTGGAAGTGCCTTTTGGAACCAGAAGACAGGTGCTGCATGGTTGTCGTCAGCTCGTGCCTTGAGGTGTTCGGTTAAGTCCGTAAACGAGCGCAACCCATGTCCTGTGTTGTTTTTTCACAGGAGACTGCCGATTCAAAGTCGGAGGAAGGTATGGATGACGTCAAATCAGCATGGCCCTTATACCTAGGGCTGCACAGGTGCTACAATGGTTGGTACAATGGGTAGCAATGGAGTAATCCGGAGCCAATCTCACAAAGCCAATCTCAGTTCGGATTGAAGGCTGCAACTCGCCTTCATGAAGCTGGAATCGCTAGTAAACGCGTATCAGCAATGGCGCGTTGAATATGTTCCTGGGTCTTGTACTCACCGCCCGTCACACTATGAAAGGTAGGAGCACCCGAAGTTCCCTTAGCCGCAAGGCGGGGGCCTAAGGTGAAACTACTGATTGGAGTGAAGTCGTAACAAGGTATCCGCAGGAGAACCTGCGGATGGATCACCTCCTTTTATGGAGAACAAAGAGTTGCAAACTTATGGGTTGGTTAACCACTCATAAGAATGCAAAATTCTTATGGTCGAACTGTCTACTTCGGTAGATAGTTACAAAAAGTCTCGATAGCAATATCGAGCAAACAAGTCCAGTCGCAAGACTGGCAAGACTCATTTTTTTCTCTATTACATTCTGGATGTTAAGGACAAAGGACCTCGTTGGAGGTCTTTTTCTTTTGTGAAATTGATTGTGCGCAAAAAAAAATAGACTCTCTTGCGAAAGTCTATTTTGATTTGAATAATAGGTGAGAGCTTTAAAGTTCTTTTACTTCTCCATTACTGAAGTTGTATTCAAAGTTGTGTTTATTTTCAAATCCTTGGAATGAAAGGGTGTATTTTAGTATGTTTCTGTTTTGATCGTATCCATTGCATCCAAATACTAAAGAACCTGTCTGCTGTAGATTTTTCTCTAATTCAAATGATGGAACAGATGAAATGTTGACCTTTCCTTCATGCATTCCTGATCCAGAGCAGTTGTAGAAGTGCTTCATGTCATAGGTGAATCCATATAAATCTCTTTGATTATCAATATCATGCACTACTTTCTTTTGCTTGATGTCATATACTTTTCCAGTAGCTGATTCCCATCCACTTTTCCAATAGATAAGGTATTCTCCACCAGGAGTTATTTCTACATTATTGAACTCAGAGTTTTTCGTCACATCTTTTTGGTATTTTTTTGCTGTATCAATAATTGTTTTTTTACCATTTTCTACGAGGAATAGGGTAGTTGTAGCTCCGTCTTCACCGTATACAAATCTGAGGGCGGGTGATTCATTAGTTGAGGTGGAAGAGATTGTATTCAAAAGTTTACCTTCAACTTGCATTAATACACGATATTTTTCTATTGAATCGTCTTTGTTGGTCAATTCTACGAGAAAATCATATTGATTTGGAGCGACCTCTATAAAATCTAGAAATTTAGTGCTCTTTAGGTTGGTGTACCAGCTTTTGAAAACACTAAAATCCATTTTCTTATACTTTTTCATGTCGTATGCTGCTTGGTAATTGCCTTCTGCTAAATTGTTATAATAGAGTGTAATTAGTTCTTGTCCTGCAGAAGTTGTTTTACTTGTTTCGCCTGTTTTTACTTCTGTAACTTTACCTGGTTCAATTGTTGGTATTCCGTTAATTATTTTTGTTTCTTCTATGCTTTGTGTTTCTACTTTGTTTTCAGTTGCATCTTCTTTTTCTGATCCGTTCTTGTAGTTCATTGCTGCAAACCAGGTGAGTGCAATTATTCCTAGAATGCCTAGTACTATCAGTACGGCGTTGAGGGCTTTTTTACTATTTTGTTCCATAGTTTGAAATTAAAGATTTAGACTAATTAAGATCTTAGCACAGACCTTTTCACAACAAAAAATAGACTCCCTTGCGGAAAGTCTGTTTTATGATGGTGGAGCTGAAGGGAGTCGAACCCTTTACCTCCTCGGTGCAAGCGAGGCGCTCTAGCCAAGTGAGCTACAGCCCCATAAGGAACAGCGGTATATTACGGAAACTGTCTTTTCTTTGCAAGATAAAATTGAAAATTTATTTATCTGCTTGTATCTCTTATCTCGTCTTTTTTGTCTTCAATCTTTTCTTCTCTAATATTTTGTTTTGTTCTCTTGTAAAACTTATCGTCGAATTCTGCGCGTACCTCAGAAATCTCTTCCATAGCTTTTTCTCTCTTTGTCTTTTTTCGAGTTGTTACTTCTGTTTCTAATTCTGTTTCTACTTTCGTTTCTGCTTTCGTTTCTACTTTCGTTTCTACTTTCTCAGCGGTATTTTCTTCTCTTATGCTAAGAGTGGTAGTGGTTGGAATTTCTTTCATAAGCTGAATTGGAGTGCTTGATGGTGCAGCCATAGGTAATTCGATCCTAGTTGGTGCTGGATTTCTAGTCTTTTTTACTGTTTTGACTTCAATCATTTCATCTATCTCTTCTTCAGGTACAGCTAATGCTATAGTGGAAGCTCTTACTATTAGATTGTCTGTTTCTTTAATGGTTTTTTCGTCTATAACTCCTTTTCTTTCTAGTACGGCTAGTTCGCGCATTCTTCTCTTGGCCATTTTCTTGTAATAGTTTGATTTAGCTTCAGGAGTAGTGGCAAATGTTTCTTCCACTTTTTCTGTACTAATTTTGAGAGGGTATAGAAT
This sequence comes from Candidatus Peribacteria bacterium, assembly GCA_943357285.1. GTDB lineage: Bacteria > Patescibacteriota > Gracilibacteria > UBA1369 > LOWO2-01-FULL-3 > JACRIB01. The sequence continues at coordinate 53,263 of CALRGJ010000003.1, forward strand.
GCTTCCATTTGTTACGTTGTCATTGCCGTAAGCATATATGGTAGTTGAGCTAAAAATCACTAATACAAAAGTAGCTGTGATCTGAGTCTTAAATCTCCAAATTCTTTGGAAGAATGGGATTCTTGGTGTCTCATATTGAGTATGGAAACGTTCACGCAATTTTACTTTGAGCATTTGTTCAAAGTTTTTATCTGGTTTAGCATCTTGAGAGATACTATTTAAGATTTTTTCTAATTGTTCGTGATTGTTGGTCTCCATTATTCTGATTGATATTTGATTGGTTCGAGTTTTCTTTTTAGGTCTTGTAGAGTTCTATGGATTACTACTCTTATATTGTTTTCGTTGTCCTTGGTTATTTCGGCTATTTCTTCATATGAGTATCCGGAGAAGTATCTTAGTAGTATTAGTTCTTTCTTGTTGTCGGGTAGGGTTTCTATTGCTTCTTTGATGATTTCTTTCTCTATTTCTTCTTGGGCTGCTTGTTTTGTGTCGTTCGGATCTCTTAGTTCATTGGCTAGATCATCTATTGAGCTGCTAGATTTATTCTTATTTGAACGGAAGTAGTCGATTAGGTAGTTCTTAGTAATTTGGAATATCCATGATTTAAAGGCACCTTTCTCTCCATTATATTGTTCGAATTTCTCGATTGCCTTTAGGAATATATCTGAAACAATATCCTCTGCTAACGCCTTGTTTCTGTTCGTTCGCATGTAAACATATCCATAGACTTGTGGCATATGTTCCTCGTAATATTTGTTGAATTCTTCGAAGTTTGGCATCGGTTACACAGCTAGGTATACTATATAAGTGTTGGAATATTACATCTTTTTAATAAATTTTTAAATGCTTGAAGTTTTAGTTACATTTGTTTTCACTATTTTGATTGCTTTCACGGTATGGTTTTGGCTTAAGGTAGCCTTTTTAGTACTTCTTGTTGTTATTATTTATCCCGGTGTTTATGCCATGATTAAGGGCGCTCCATTTGTTCCTAGTATGGATAAGGCTATAAAGGCGATGATTAAATTGGGTAAATTTAAAAAGACGGATAGGGTAGTGGATATAGGATGTGGAGATGGCAAGGTAATAAGAAAAATTGCTAAAGAAGGAGTAAAGGAGGCGGTAGGATATGAGCTATCTATTCCCACTTTCTTATTGGCTAGGTTCCGAACTTTCTGGAGTGGGGGAAAGGAAAAGATTCGTTTTGGCAACTTTTGGTATCAAGATCTTTCTAAGTATGATGTGATTGTTTGCTTCCTATTAATAGAGGCGATGACGAATTTTGAAAAAGATGTTTGGCCAAAATTAGGAAAGGGGACAAGGGTTATATCTAATGCTTTCAAATTAAAGCATGTTGAAATTACAGAGGAAAAAGATGGTGTTTATCTTTATATTAAAAAATAAATTGACTCCTGAGGTCCTTTCAAGTAACTTTGTCTTCGCTAATTTGTTTTATACATTCAAGGGCGAGTAGCTCAGGTGGTTAGAGCGCGACACTGATAATGTCGAGGTCGGAGGTTCGAGTCCTCCCTCGCCCACCATTTATTTAACCTCAATTAAATGGATAAGTTTCTAGCGTTAATAATTGGTTGCCCGTTGGGATTCGTTATTATGTATTTTCGCCGTTCCATTAAAGAGTTTATTGGGGAGGTGGGTTTTGCCGAACAATATTTGGGAGTGGGTGGTACAAATACTTTTGTAGTATTAATGGGGATGTTAGTTTTTATAGGTTCCTTAATGTATGCCTTGGGAACTTTCCAGGCACTTTTGGGTGATTCCATCGGTTCGTTCTTTAATAGTAAATAAAAGTGCTGCGATTTTTTCGCATATCTAAGCGATTTTGATAGATTATAGAGTTTTTGTATAAAATGATGTTGACATTGTTATCCCTCATAAATATAATGGCGAGGCATTTGGGATTGATAACAGATTGAAAATAAGAAACTTGATGCAGGAAAAATCAGCTACTTACCCTTTAGGTTCATGACTTTGTCTCTCAAAGTCGTAGCTTAAAGGGTGCGTAGCAATACACACCCTTTTTTGATCCTTGAAAACTAGTGGCAATATAAATAAATTTTTTTTACCAATTACTAGTTAAAGTAATTGGTTCTCTGTAATTTCAAAATAAGTTACTTATGAGCGAAGAGTGAATGCCTCGACTCTAAACTCCGATGAAGGACGTAGCTAGCTGCGATAAGCTTTGGTGAGCCGCTAAGCAGGCTTTGACCCAGAGATTTCCGAATGGGGAAACCCATTCCGAGTAATGTCGGAAAGATATATACCGAATAATTAAGTATATATAGGACACCCAGCGAACTGAAACATCTTAGTGGCTGGGGAAAATAAATCAAACGAGATTCCCGTAGTAGTGGCGAGCGAACCGGGATCAGCCTAAACCTTATTCTACGGAATAAGGGGTTGTAGGACCTCAATATGAATTCTATTCCTATTAGTCAAACGTCTCTGGAAAGAGCGACCATAGAGGGTAATAGTCCCGTCGACGAAAATAGTATAGAAATCTAGAGTGTTCCTGAGTAGGATCGGACACGTGTAATCCGGTTTGAATCTGGGGGGACCATCCTCCAAGGCTAAATAGGTTTAGAGATCGATAGTGAACAAGTACCGTGAGGGAAAGGTGAAAAGCACCCCGGTTAGGGGGATGAAATAGAACCTGCAACTCTTTGCTTACAACGATTCGGAGCCCGCAAGGGTGACGAAGTACTTTTTGTAGAACGGACCAACGAGTTAGCTGTGCGGCGCATGGTTAAGGGATTAATACCCCGGAGCCACAGTGAAAGCGAGGGTGAATAACCCGTAAGTGTCGCGCACTAGACCCGAAACTGAGTGATCTATCCATGGTCAGGTTGAAGGTAGCCGAGAGGCTGCTGGAGGACCGAACCGACTAGTGCTGCAAAACTAGCGGATGAATTGTGGATAGGGGCGAAAAACCAATCGAACTCAGAGATAGCTGGTTCTCCTCGAAATAGCTTTAGGGCTAGCCTTATAATAATACCCGCAGGGGTAGAGCGCTGTTTAGACTAGGGGACGAAATAAGTCTACCAAATCTAGATAAACTTCGAATACTGCGGCGAGTTTTATAGGAGTCAGACAGTGACAGCTAAGTGCCATTGTCAAAAGGGTAACAGCCCAGATCACCATCTAAGGTCCCAAATAAAGTCTAAGTGGAAAAGGATGTAGAATTGCGTATACAACCAGGAGGTTGGCTTAGAAGCAGCCATTCCTTTAAAGAGTGCGTAACAGCTCACTGGTCTATGCGATTCCGCGCCGAAAATATAGCGGGGCTCAAGACTTTAACCGAAGATGTGGATGGTATATGACCTCGGTCATGTACCGTGGTAGAGGAGCGTTCCTGTCAGCGTCGAAGTCGAACTGAGAAGTTTGATGGAGCGTCAGGAAGTGAAAATGTTGGTATGAGTAACGAAATTCAAGCGAAAAACTTGAACACCGTATGTCCAAGGTTTCCCAAGCAACGGTAATCGACTTGGGGTTAGTCGGTCCTAAGGCCAGGCAGAAATGCGTAGCCGATGGATAACAGGTTAATATTCCTGTACAATTTAATAGTCGTCAAAACAATGCTGGATGAATTTGATTATTAACTTTTGAAGGCTTCGGCTGGATAAAGAAGATTTTCTTTGACAGAAAGCGGCGTTAGCTCAGGGGTGACGCAGAAGGATAACTGGAGCGTGTTAATGAATTCACGTGCAAGCTTTAAGCTTATGTCTCTAATTGGTAAATCCGTAGAGGCTCGCGAGGAGTGACGCAAAATGCTTTGTCTTTGACAGAGTGATTCCAGTAATTTCAGCTGCCAAGAAAATCCTCGGTAGCGAGAATATTAAGTTTCCGTACCGCAAACCAACGCAGGTGGACGAGTCGAATAGACTAAGGTGAGCGAGTAATCTATTGCTAAGGAACTCGGCAAAACAGTAGGTGTAACTTCGGGATAAACCTTGCCAGTTGTTCTTTATTGAATGACTGGCCGCAGTTAATGATTCCATGCAACTGTTTATCAAAAACACAGGTCTCTGCTAAGTCGTAAGACTATGTATAGGGGCTGACGCCTGCCCAGTGCCAGAAGGTCACGAGGAGGGGTTAACGCTCTGAATCTAAGCCCTGGTGAACGGCGGCCGTAACTATAACGGTCCTAAGGTAGCGAAATTCCTTGTCGGGTAAGTTCCGACCCGCACGAATGGCGTAATGATGTGGAAACTGTCTCAGCAATAGGCTCGGTGAAATTACAGAGCTGGTAAAAATGCCAGCTTATTATAGAAAGACGAAAAGACCCCGTGCAGCTTTACTGTAGCTTGACATTGGTTCTGGATATTGTTTGCGTAGGATAGGTGGGAGACTTTGACGGTTCGCTTTTGGGCGGATTCGAGTCATCCTTGAAATACCACCCTTATTATATCTAGGATCTAACTCAGACCGTTAAACCGGTTTGCAGGACAGTGTTTGGTGGGCAGTTTGACTGGGGCGGTCGCCTCCTAAAGAGTAACGGAGGCGCGCAATGGTCCTCTAGGTTTGGATGGAAACCAAGCTGATAGTGTAATCGCACAAGAGGGCTTAACTGCAAGACCTACAAGTCGAGCAGATGCGAAAGCAGGTGATAATGATCCGATAGTGGCACATGGGTGCGCTATCGCTCAACGGATAAAAGTTACGCCGGGGATAACAGGCTGATTGATTCCAAGAGTTCACATCGACGAATCAGTTTGGCACCTCGATGTCGGCTCGTCCTATCCTGGGGCTGGAGAAGGTCCCAAGGGTTTGGCTGTTCGCCAATTAAAAGGGTACGCGAGCTGGGTTCAGTACGTCGTGAGACAGTACGGTCTATATCTTCTATAATCGCACGATATTTGAGGGATGCTGTTCCTAGTACGAGAGGACCGGAATGGACAAACCTCTGGTGTATCTGTTGTCGTGTCAACGGCATCGCAGAGTAGCTAGGTTTGGGGAGATAACCGCTGAAAGCATCTAAGTGGGAAACTCCTCCCAAGATTATATATCGCAATTAACCTCCATGAAGACTACGTGGTTGATAGGTCACAGATGTAAGCGCAGTAATGTGTTGAGTCGAGTGATACTAACAGGTGATCGAACTTATTTTTTCAGAGAACCTTTATTTTGACTAGTAATTAGTGAAAAAAATTTATATTTATAGAAGCCATCATCTTGGTAGTTCTAGAGGCAGGGGTACACCTGTTCCCATCCCGAATACAGCAGTTAAGCCTGCCCTCGCCGATGTTACTGTGGTTTTCCCACGGGAAAGTAGGGCGCTGCCAAGATAATGGTTTCTATAATCTGTCGCTAGTTTTCAGGGTTAAACCTGCATAAGCTTAGGATTCGTCCTGGGCTTTTTTTTTGTTTTGTGTTAAAACTTTGCTATGAATTTAGAGCATGAAATTAAGCAGAATTTACAGCTCACAATTCTTGGCTCAGGTACTTTGATACCAACTGTTACACGTCATCCGGCAGGGTATTTATTGGAATACGAGGGAGAGAAGATTCTAATTGATTGTGGTCATACTACGATTGCGCGATTGGTTGATATGGGTGTGGATCTTCATTCTATTAACACGCTTTTTATTTCCCATTTTCATACAGATCATTTTGCTGATGCTTTTCCTTTTATGCATGCGAGATGGGTAGATGACTTGTATAAGCCGGAAAGTGAGCGTCAGAAGAAGCCTCTTTTGGTAATTGGACCAAAGACTCTAGAAGAGCGTTGGAATAAATTGAAAGAAGTTTTTTGGCCGGAACCGAAGGAAAATTATGGAATAAAATTTCTAGAGGGTAAGCAGACTATAGAGATTAGTGATTTGAAAATTGAGCTTTTTGACGTGGTGCACGTGCCATGGTTTCCGTCAGTCGGAATAAAAATTACTCATAATGGAAAAACTTTTGTTTATACCGGAGACATTGGTAGTAATCATCTGCTTGAGGATTTGAAAGCTAAGGTGGCAGACGTCGACGTTCTTTTAATAGAATGTGGAACTATGAAACCGTCTCCATCACATTTTACAATTGAACAAGTAATGGAATTAGTGGATACTGCAAAGGTGAAAAAGGCTTATGTTACACATCTTCGTGTGGAGAATGAGTCTTTGATCCAAGAGAAAATTGGTTCAAGAAAAGATATAGTGATAGCTCAAGATAATATGAAAATTTTAATTTAATTTATGCGTACAGTTTTTATTTTTCATGGCGTGGAGGGAAATCCGGAAGAGAATTGGTTTCCGTGGTTGAAGAAGGAATTGCAGTACAAAAAATGTAATGTGATAGTGCCACAGTTTCCTACGCCTAAAAAACAAACTTTAGAAAATTGGCTGGAAACTTTTGAGCAATATGCTGATCAAGTTCAGGAAGATTCTATTTTTATTGGGCATAGTTTGGGTGGTCTTTTTATGTTGTCACTTTTAGAGAAATATAAGATCAAATTAGCTGTTTTCGTGGCAAGTTTTGCTAAACTTCCTGGCGGTAAATTTGATGAAGGAATGAAAACTTTTGTGTCGCCGGAAAGATTAGAATTTGATTGGCGTAAAATTACCGATAACTGTCATAAGTCCATGGTGTTCTATGGAGACAATGATCCTTATGTCGGATTTGGAACTGCTCAGCAATTAGCAAGAAATATGCACGCTAAATTTCATTTAATGAAAGGAGCCGGACATATAAATGCTAGCTCTGGTTTTACAAAATTTACTTTACTTCTTGATGAGCTGAAACCGTTTCTTTTGCCTCCACAACAGCCTGTTCGTCAGTTGTAATTGCAGTATTCATGAGATCCTTTAGTTTCTGGCTTCTAGAAGTCATTGGATTGTAACTTTCATAGTAGAGCTCTATGAGTGAAGTTGTATCCATTTGTTCAACTTTTAGACCGCAGTTTTCGAGACCGGCTTGAATTACATTTACTCTTTGAAGTAATCCTTTTTTTAGATTATTAAATTCTGAACGACGCTGTTTGATGTCGGCATAACTATCTTTAGGAGCGAGTCTTTCAAAGAATGAGAAAAATTTCTTTGTTGAATCTGCAGTTTGGGTTCTACCTGGATCGTATGGAACTACTACATAGAATTCTTTTTCCATAATGTCGGCATACTCTACCAGACGTTTAATGTATTGAGCGTATTCCATAGTCTGTTCCTGTAGAAGTTTGTTTGTTTGTTTTTCGCCAATTTTTTTCACTCCATCGATATAGTCATCAATATCCAATTTTTTTGAGCGAATAAGAATTTGAATAGGGAATTCTAGTGAGTTTAAAAAACTTTGATAAGCATAGACGATTGAGTTCTGTTCTTGTTCAGATTTTAAATTGAAATTTATTGAAGAAGTCTTGAGTACTGCACGCATACCGCCGTTCTTGAGCACGACTACATTCTCACGAATTTCGGCAATTCTGATGTGAGCTTGAGTGCTATTCATCTGATTATCTCTGTCTTTTTGTCCCGGTGAAATGAAGTCTAGGAATCCCATAAGGTGTTTGTTTTAAATGATTGGCGACTTTGTCGCCTGATAGTTTTGATTTATTAATTGTTTCAATCCTTCTTTTTTTTCTTGGCTTGAAAGTTCTTTTGTTTTTTCTGTATTGTCTGCGCCTCCTTGGGTGTCTAATACTTCAGTAAGTTCTGCGAGACTCTTTTTCTTTTTCAAATCTTTTTTAGGTTGAGCTTTTTCCACTTTCTTTTTTGAATCGTCGAATGGTGGAATAAATGGTTTGCCGGCCCCTTGAATCCAACTTCTTTTTCTAGGAAGCATATGATATTCAATGAAGTGCATTAAGAATTCATCGAAAGGTAAATTGTGAACTGTAAGAAATGCAAAAGCCAAAGTGATGGCGGAAATAATTACTACAGGTGGAAGCCAAACTTCCATGAAATATGTTTTTGATAATTGAATGTAGAGGGCATAAGCAATTCCTCCGCCAATGCCAAGAATGATCAATTGCTGGATTGTTAGTGTCCAGATAATTGTATCTTTACGTTGTACGTCTTGTGGGACTTTGAACTGCATTAGGTTTCTTTTAAATTTATCTGATTATTATACCAAAATTTGGACGAAATTACAATACTGCTTTCATAGCTTACTGAGTGAGCGCTTTCTCCTTTTGCTCTTGGGTGCTTTTTGGTAGAATTGGCGCACTATGGATCTTAAACATATTAGAAATTTCTGCATTATTGCGCATATTGACCATGGAAAGTCCACTTTGGCTGACCGTTTTCTCGAAGTGACGTCTACTCTTAATAAGAGGGATATGAAGCATGGCCAGATGCTAGATACGATGGAATTGGAACAAGAAAGAGGTATTACCATCAAACTTCAGCCTGTAAGAATGAATTGGAATTATAAGGGAGAGGACTATGTTCTCAATCTTATTGATACTCCGGGACATGTGGATTTCTATTATGAGGTTTCTCGTAGTCTTGCGGCTTGTGAAGGCGCTATTTTAGTGGTGGATGCCACTCAAGGAATTGAGGCTCAGACATTGGCAAATTGCTATATGGCCATGGAGCATAATCTGGAAATTGTGGCTGTTTTGAATAAAATTGATCTTCCTTCTGCGGAAGTGGATAGAAGAGCGAAGGAAATTGAGACTGCTCTGGGAATTCCAGCGAGTGAAATTATTGCGGTGTCTGCGAAAGAGGGAACAAATGTGGAAGCTATTCTAGAAAGAGTAATTGAGAAAGTTCCTTGTCCAAAAACCGCTGAAACTGATGAGTTAAAAGCTTTAATTTTTGATTCAATTTACGACACGTATAAAGGTGTAGTGGCTTTTGTGAGATTGCGTTCCGGATCTGTAAAAAGAGGAGATAAAGTGACTTTTTTGAATACTCAAAAAGAAATCGAAGTTTTGGAGGTTGGGTATTTGAAACCTAAGTATCAGCCGGCGGATGTACTTTTGCCTGGTGAAGTGGGTTATATAGTGACTGGTTTGCGTAATGTGCGTGAATGTCGTGTGGGTGATACAGTTTGGCATTCGGGGTCTACTGGCATGACTATGGAGCAAGCAGAGCCTCTGGAGGGATATAAGATTGTGAAACCTTTTGTATTTGCGGGAATTTTCTGTGCTGAATCTGATGATTATCCTTTGCTTCGTGAATCTTTAGATAAACTTAAATTAAATGATAGTTCTTTAACTTTTGAGCCTGAGCATTCTGGTGCTTTGGGTCATGGTTTCCGTTGTGGATTCCTTGGGCTGTTGCATATGGATATTGTGCAGGAACGTCTAGAGAGAGAATACAATCTTACCTTGATCGCGACAGCGCCATCTGTTTCTTATATTGTGGTGAATAGCAGAGGGGAAGAAAATATGATTTCTAGTCCGGCGGATTTACCAGATCCAGCGACAATTCAGGATATTAAAGAGCCTTGGGTGAAGGTGGAAATTTTGACACCAAGCGAGTCTATGGGAGCGATTATGACACTTTGTGCTGACAAGCGTGGTATTTCCAAAAACATGCAATATATAGATGAAAAACGTGTAATTTTACACTTTGAAATGCCTTTGGCCTCTATCGTCGTAGATTTTTACGATCAATTAAAGAGTATTAGTAGTGGATATGCTTCGATGAATTATGAGCATTTGGATTATAGAGTAGGTGATTTGGTTAAATTGGATATTTTGATTGCTGCTGAGAAGGTGGATGCGCTGGCTTTGATTGTGCATAGAAAAGACGCTTTTTATGTGGGTAGTGATTTAGTGAAGAAGCTTAAGGAGTTAATTCCTAAACATCAGTTTACGATTGCGTTACAGGCGGCCATTGGTGGCAAAATTATTGCTCGTGAGACTATTGCGGCGTTCCGTAAGGACGTTACCGGTTATCTCTATGGTGGAGACGTGACTCGTAAGAATAAGCTCTTGGACAAGCAGAAAAAGGGTAAGAAACGTATGAAGATGATGGGTAAGGTGGAATTGCCACAAGAAGCATTCTTGGCGGTGTTGAAGAAGAACTAGGGTGGTGTTTAGCTCTGTTTTTTGCTATAATGTTAGGAATAAATTATTTCTAGTATGCAATTTTTAAAGTGGTTTTTCGGATTATTTTCGCAATATGTCAGTCCTTTTGAGAAAAAGGTGGATAAGTTTTTTGTGAATATAAAATCTACAGATAGTTTGAGTTCAATTAAAGATAAATTATTGGAACTCATGCAGGAAAATTTGATGATTGTGAATGTGTGGCTGGAAAAGAAATTTAAAGGCTATCTTTATTTAACGAAAGATATGCGTAGAAAAATGTATGCAGACACTCAATTGATTATAAAAAAGTTAGAAGAATTTTGTGCGACACACGTGGTGAAGGTGGATGAGTTGAGGATTTTCTTTAAAGATCATGGCTTTACTTTTCCTGACGGTGACGAGGTGAAATTGGCTTATGTGTACCAAATAATGATGTTCTTAGAGCCTGAGAAATATTATCACTATATAAATACTGCCAGTTTCGGAAAACTTTTGCGCGATCCGAATAAAGAAAAACTGGAAGGTGATTGTAATCAAATTGTGACACTTTATATTTATTTATATTCGTTGAAATATCCGGTTAGTGATTTGCAAATTAAACTTTTACCAGAGCATGTTTGTCTACATTTTCGTGAAATTGATATTGAATGTACGAATGGTCAATTTGCGAAATATACGGAGAATAGAGATGTGCTTCCGGCGACAGAAATTATTTCTACTAACTTGCTTGATTTGAGTGATTTCCGTGAGGATGTGCAAACTATTACGCCAGATGTAATGGTGAAGAGCGCGCAATTGGCTTATGCAATTAGTAGTTTGAAAACGATGGTGGCGAAAAATTTAAATATTTCTTATCACAATCTTGCTGTTTCGGCGATGAATGCGCATAAATTCGATTCCGCTATCTTCTATTTTGATAAAGCAGGGGACAGAGAGCAGCTCTTGATTGTTTATCGTAATGCCATGGCTTATTACATGGGTTTAAAAGATTACAAAAAGGCTCTTTTTTATGCTAGCAAGAGTGGTGATCATGAAATGGAGAAAAATATTAAATTTAATCAAGGAGTGGATTTCTTCAATCAAAATAATGTGGATGCGGCTTTGGCTATTTTTAGTTCAATTGGAGATGAGAAAATGAAAAAAGCTTGTTATCAGAAGCAATATAATGAATTAGTGGGTCAGGTTTCTGGCGTGAAAACGCTTCAGGATGCCAAAAATAAGAAATATGTTTACCAGAAAATGTTGGTTTTGGCGGAGAAGATAGGGGATGCGGGTTTGGTGGAGTCAGTGAAGGGAACTTTGAATAAGATTTAATAGATTGTGGATGAATGCAATGATCTGTACTTACAAGTCATTTTTTGGTATAATGTAGGGATGTTTCCGAGCTCGGAAATCAAAAATAACAAAAACAAAATTGAGCGAGAAATTGAGTAAAATTTTGAAAGGTACAACTTATGGATTATTCCTTTTTGCTTTTGCATGGGTGTCTGGACAGTTGTTTTTTGAGAATCAAACTAATAGTTTAATGACTTCAATATTCTCAAGTGATGGTGCGATTAAGCCGAGTATTGAAAACTTGCGTGTGATTTATGCGGATGAGCCTGTTTCTCTTGAGCCTACTCTTTATGATCCGACAACGCGTCAAAGATTGATAAATATTTTTGAGCCTTTGGTTAAATTAGATAGAGATTTAAATGTGAGACCAGGTTTGGCTTTATCGTGGGGAATGATTGATGATCTTACTTGGAAATTTAGTTTGCGTCCTGATGTGAAGTTTCAGGATGGTACTAAACTTGATTCCACTGATGTGAAAGACAGCTTTGAGCGAGCTATTCATGAAAAAAAATCTCAGCTGATTAGTATTTTGGAAACTATAGATAAGATTGAAATTGTTGATAGTTCAACTTTCAAAATTATTACAAAAAAGCCTGATCCTTTGCTTTTGCAGAAGGTTTCGACGGTGCTGATTTTCTCAGCTGATCAGAAAGAAAAAATGCAGATTGATCCTATAGGAACTGGTCCATATAAATTTTCTTCTTGGGAACAAGGAGCTGGATTGATTTTGGATATAAATGCTGATTATTGGGGTGATAAACCAAAATTTTCCAGAGTGGAAATGCTGGTCATTCCAGATAAATCTGCGCGTGTAGGAGCATTAGTAAATGGTGAAGCGGACCTTTTGGATTTCGTTCCATTTGATGGCGTTTCTCATGTGATAGATCAAGGTTTGTCTATTTCCGCCGTGCCTAGTCTTGAAGTTCAGTTTTTGGTTTTTAATACTAAGTCTGCTATATTTCAGAATTTGGAAAAGAGAAAGGCTTTTTCTTTAGCTATTGATCCTAAATCATTAGTTGATGTAATTGGAGTGGATTTTTCTAGAACTATTAGTCAATTTGTAAGTAATGGAGTTTTCGGTTTTAATCCGGAAATTTTGTCTCATGTTTATAATATTGAGGAATCAAGAAAATTGGCTATAGACAGTGGATTTAAGGGGCAGACAATTTCTTTGCATTTGCCAAAAACTTTGGAATTGCTTGGGGAACATGTACGTAAGCAAATGTCTGAAATTGGAGTGAATGTTTTAGTTTCTTATATGGAAAATGATCAATTTATGAAGAGTCTTTCTACTGGAGATGCTGATCTCTATTTTCTTGGATTCAAAGCTGATATTGGAGATTCTAGTGACTTCTTAAATACTCTGGCTTACAGCAAAGGGTCATTTAATGTCGGTCATTATTCGAATGATAAAGTTGATAAATTAATAGAAGACAGTGCTGTGCAGTTGGATCCGTCAAAGCGTTTGAAAAACTTGAAGGATGCTATGAAAATCGTGGTTGAAGATGATCTTTATGGCGTGCCTTTGTTTGAGTATCAAAAGATTTTTGCATTTAATAAAAGTATTGATTTGCAGCCAAGAATTGATGGGTTGATTTACTTTGATGAAATAAATATAAAATGAAAATAACCATTCGTAAAAAATTGATTATTGCGATTTCCACTCTGTTGGTGGTGTTGTTTGCTGTGGCAGCTTCACTTTTTGTAAATGAAAAAAAGAAGGAGTTTGCTCAGGATATTTATTTGAATATGTTGGCTTTCGCAAGGCTTACAGGTCCGACTGTGGCTTACGATTATGATCTGTATTTGGCCCAAAATAGCTTTGTGTATTTCAATAGAGAAATGGCAAAAATTTTCAAACAGAATGCTGATATTTCTTCGATAAAAGTGCTCTCTTATGAAGGTGATCTTTTGTATGACTCTAAAGTGGACGTAGATAAAAAATATGAAGGATCTGTACGCAAAATTACCGACAATTTTTTATTGGATCAAATCCATTCCAAAAATGTTTCCATGCAAACAAGTGATGGAAAAATTCTTTTTCTGAAGCCAAATGATGCTGGAGATTTTGTTTATGTGGATAAAAATGAGAAGACGATTTCCAATCTGGAGTCAGGCGCTTTGTTGAATTATTTGGTCGTTTCTGCGAGTGATAAGTATTCAGTGCAATATACTTTTGATTATAATAATTTGAATGAACGTATAGATAGAATGCGCATGAGAATTATTTATCTTGCGGTCTTTGGTATTATGCTTGGAATGATTATGTCATTTGTGATGTCAGGCCAAGTGACAAAGCCTATTGCTCAGCTAGTAGAGGGTGCAGATAAGGTGGGTAAGGGTGACTTTAAGGCTCGTGTGGATATTAAAACTCATGATGAGTTGAGTTTCTTGGGTGCTTCATTTAATAAAATGACGGAGGATTTGGAAAAGAGTATTGAGGCTAAGATTGAACATGATCGTGTGAAAAATGAGCTCAAAATTGCTGCTACAATTCAGGATCAATTAGTGCCTGATGATAATGAAATCCCTGTGATAGAAGGAATTCAAATTGCGGCGGATCTTGTGCCTGCAGAAGAAATTGGAGGAGATATCTATGATTTTATTAAATTGGAAAATCGTTTGGTAATGTATCTCGGTGATGTGACTGGGCATGGTGTGCCGGCGGGAATTATTAGTTCTATTTCGAATGCTTTGTTCTATGGTTTTGCTACTTTGGGAGATTTGAAGAAAATTCTTATGGAAGTAAATAGAGTATTAAAAGTGAAAACTTTGCCGACAATGTTTATGACTCTTTGTCTCATGCAATGGGATTCTATTAGCAAGAAATTTACCTATGCTAGCGCGGGCCATGAACAGATTTTGCATTATAAAGCTGCACAAAAAGTGGCTGAATATAAGGCTGCAGGAGGTATTGCTCTGGGAATGCTTCCGGATATTTCAAAGCATGTGGCTGAGGTGGAAATTGATTTTCAATTGGGGGATTACTTGGTGATTTATAGTGATGGAATTCCGGAATGTTGGAAAAATAAAAATGATCTATATGGGCCTGAAAGATTAAGATTAGCTATGGAGAAATATGGTACTTTGCTGGATGCAGATTCTGTTAAAAAAGCTATTCTTGCAGAGGTAAAAGCCTTCGCCGAAGGATATCCCCAAATGGATGATATTACGATTATGGTAATTAAGAGAGTCTAAATATGTTTAGATAATCCCCGGAACCGGAAATTTCAAACACATTGTTTTTACCTCTTCCTTGATTTGAGCGTGCAAAGCAGTGTCTTCAATGTTGCTGATTACGCGATCGAGCCAGTCGGCGATCATTTCCATTTCTGGTTCCTTCATGCCACGAGTAGTGACAGCAGGAGTACCAAGACGAATTCCAGATGGATCCATTGGTGTGCGACTATCAAAAGGAACAGTGTTCTTATTTAGAGTAATTCCCACGCTGTCGAGTACTGCTTGGGCTTGTTTGCCTGGAACTCCTTTGTTTGTAAGGTCAGCAAGAATCAAATGTGTGTCTGTACCATCAGAAACTAAAGTGAAACCTCTCTTCTTCATGGCTTCAGCAAGAGCGCGGGCGTTTGTTTGAACTTGTTTAGCATAGGCTTTGAATTCAGGCTTTAGAGCTTCACCGAAGGCAATCGCTTTACCGGCAATAATATGTTCGTGTGGGCCTCCTTGTAGACCAGGGAATACGGCTCTATCAATAGCTTTAGCAAATTTTTCTTTACACATAATCATGGCACCACGTGGACCACGAAGTGTCTTGTGAGTTGTGGTCATTACTACATCAAAAAATGGCACTGGAGATTCCAATACTCCGCCGGCAATAAGACCGGCTGTATGAGAAATGTCGGCAACGGAAATAGCTCCTACTTCGTCAGCGATTTCTTTGAATTTCTTCCATTCAATATCGCGAGGGTATGCTGTGAAGCCGGCAACGATCATTTTTGGTTTATGTTCGAGCGCTAGTTTTCTTACTACTTCCATATCGATTTTTCCAGTATTTTTATCTACTTCGTATTGAATGAAATTATAAGCTTTACCGGAGAAGGCGATAGGTAAACCGTGAGTGATATGTCCACCATGATCTAACTTTAGTCCCATTACAGTGTCCCCGAAATTTAAGAGAGCAAAGTAAATAGCGGTATTTGCAGGTGAGCCAGAATATGGCTGTACATTCACGTGTTCTGCACCAAAAAGCTTCTTGGCACGATCAATTGCGATGTTCTCAATAGCGTCGATATTTTCTTGTCCGCCGTAATATCTTTTTCCAGGATATCCTTCTGAATATTTATTTGTAAGAATGCTTCCGCAAGCTTCCATTACTGCGGCTGATGTGTAATTTTCAGATGGGATTAATTCAATACCTTCCTTTTGTCTTTTCTTTTCATGTTCAATAAACTCAAAAATTTCTGAATCTTGTGTTTGGATAGCACTCATTGGATAAGAAGGTTAATGAATAAGCCGTCGGCATTCTCGATTATTTTAAGATATTCTGCAAGTATATTTGAATGTTTAGTAGTGTTGAGGCTGAGTCAACAGCTTGAAAAATTTGCGATTGTTGTTGATTTTCTGTAAATTGAATTCATGGAAAATTCCTCAAAAAATGTCGCTGTATTTTTAGGTTTGTCTTTTGTGTCAGGGTTGGTTGGAGGGTTTGTGGGTGATGGTCTTTATAGTGCTAATTTTAAAAGTGAAAATGGTAATGTAATAGTTGATCATGTGTATATTGAAGATTCCCAAGTAATTAAGGCTATAAACAAAGTGGATCCAGCGGTAGTTTCTATAGTTACTGCTGATACTCTTGATCCAAAATCTTTGGTCATTCACAAGGATGATGAGATTTATGGCGGAACTGGTTTTATTGTTGATGCTAGCGGTTTAGTATTTACAAATAAACATGTTATTTTAGATAAAAATGCTAACTATAAAGTTGTTTTAATTGATGGGTCTGAATATTTAGCTAAATTTTTGAGCGAGGATCCTTTTGATGATGTTGCAGTTTTGAAAATTGAAACTGATAAGAAAATTGACTTTCCCGTGGTTACTCTTGGAAGTTCGGATAATTTGAAAATTGGTCAAAAAGTGGTGGCAATCGGGAATGCATTGGCTCTGTATGGGAATACAGTTACTGTTGGTATTATTAGCGCTAAAGGTCGTGAGGTTGAGGCCTATAATGATTATGGCACTGTGCAAAATATGACAGGTCTTATTCAGACAGATGCGGCTATTAATTTAGGTAATAGTGGTGGGCCTTTGGTTAATTTGGATGGAGAAGTGATTGCTATGAATGCGGCCGTGCAAGAATCTGCCAATAGTATTGGTTTTGCAATTCCAATAGATGATCTTAAGCCGATTATTGCTAGCGTGAAAAAGAATGGAGAGATTGTTCGCCCTGTACTTGGCGTCAATTTTATTATGTTAACTAAATTGGAGGCTCAGGATTTGGATAAAACATTGGATCATGGTGCATTATTGGTAGTTAATGGTGCAAATGGTCGTTCAGCAATTCAAAAAGGTGGAGCGGCCGATAAGGCAGGTTTGAAGGATATGGATGTGATATTGAGCGTTAATTCGGTTCCTGTGACTTTAGAAAACCCTTTACATAAAATTATTAGAAACTATAATCCTGGGGACATGGCGACGTTTCAGGTGTGGAGAAATGGAAAGATTTCGGAGTTCAAGTTAACTCTTAGAAGCAATAAGGATAAGTAGTTCACAGGCCCAGGTGGCGAAATGGCAGACGCACTACCTTGAGGTGGTAGCGGGAGCAATCCTGTGGGGGTTCAAGTCCCCCCTTGGGCACCAAAATTTAAGCGCAACGATAGCGCTTATTTTATTGCAAAAAAAAGAGCCCCGTTTTCAGAGGCTCTTCTCAATTCAATTAGATTTATTTCTTGCATTGACCACCGCAGCATTTTTTTCCGCAGCACTTCATCACCATTTTTACTATCATCATTAATGCAGCTAAACCAACTAGTCCGTAAACTACTTGTACAGCTACTGGCCATTGACCAAGAGCAAGAGTTACTAGGTTCCATTCTGGATTAATAGCGATAAGTCCCCAGTTCAAACCTCCGATTACTAGAAGAAGTTTTGTGATGAAGCCTATCCAGCAGCATTTGTGTTCGCCGCCTTTACAATTGCATCCGCTTTCCATAGATAAATAAGTTATGAGGTAATTGTGAGCATCTTAGTATGTTTTGTTTAAATTTCCAAATTTTTTTGCTATTGTTTATTTATGCCGTACCCAGAATTTTTAAGAGTTGGACAAGTAAATTATCCGATTGAATATAAACCGGTTCTTAAAACAACTTCTTCCGTTAGAATTAAAAATGGTGTTGTTTTGCTAAAGTTAAGCCGTTTTGCTCAGGGTGGAAAAAGAGAGGAAATTGTGGAAAAATTTTTGAAATGGGCCGAGAAGAGACTGGAAAAAGTGGAAAAATTGGATTTTATAAATCCGGAATATGAAGATGGAGGAAGAATTGTTACACATAATAAAATTTATGAACTAACTGTAGATGTCTTGCCGGGAATAAATTCCAAGGCTTTGCTTCGCGAAGGACATTTTCTTAAAATAAGACTTAATAGCTTTTTAACTGAGGCTGAAAGAAAGAAAAAAATTAAGTTTCTGGCAGAGAGAAAAATCATGGAGGATCAGACACCTTACTTAAAGGAGGTTTTAGAAGAATTAAATCAGATGCATTTTCAAGAAAGGGTGAATGATGTTCGTTTTAAGAGGACTAACGGGCGCTTTGGTAGCTGTAGTTCTAAAAGAAACATAAATATTTCTTATAGGCTTCTTTTTGCGCCGCGAGAGGTTTTTCGTTATGTGTGTGTGCATGAGTTGTCACATTTGAAGGAATTTAATCATTCGGCGCGTTTTTGGGCTTGGGTGGAGACTGCTATGCCTAATTATAAGGAGGCGGAGAAATGGCTAAGGGGTAGGGGATTTTTGTTAGGATAATTTAATTTAGAGAAATTTTGTTGCCATCTTTTGTGCAATATGATAAAAGTTATGGGCAAATTTAATAAGGGCGCTTAGCTCAGCTGGTTAGAGCATCTCGTTTACACCGAGAGGGTCGAGAGTTCGAATCCCTCAGCGCCCACCATATTTTTCACTAGAGCGATTATCATATCGCTTTTTTTGTGTTATATTTTTGACATCAATAACTTTTATATTATGGGATATGACAAGTTTGGACCGGAAGATAGGGAGGTTACTGTAATGGGTGGTAAGAATACTGTTCCTTCTTTGGAAGTTGTAGATGTTAAAGTTGATGTCACTGACCCAAAGGGGCAAGGAATTGATCCTATAGTTTTTGCAGGTTTGCAAAATCAGAGAGCAAGAGTTCAGAGAGCGTTGGGTTTAAGGAGATGATTTTTGACGTAATTTTGTCTGCTGTGGCTTTTATTTATATTATGGAGGATAAGACGGACGGAAAAGTGCGGTGGAATTGGGGCAAGAGAAAATAAGATTAAAACCAACATTGCGATTAGTGTTCCAATCAATTATTATTTAATTGTAATTTAACTTATAATATATGATTAGTAATTCAGATCTTCAGGCTCAGATACCTTTATGTTTAAAGGCTACAGATTTCCCAACTATGGGGGCAAAATATGAAGGGAAGGTTCGTGATAATTATTCTAAGGATGGCAAGCGTGTGATTATTGTAACAGATAGGCTTTCTGCTTTTGATAGAGTCATTACTTTGATTCCTTTTAAAGGACAGGTTTTAAATCAGATGGCAAAATTTTGGTTTGATAAGACTAAAGATATTGCTGAAAATCATGTGATTGAATTTCCAGATCCAAATGTAGTGGTAGCCAAGGAATGTAAAGCTATGCCGGTAGAAATGATTGTTCGTGGCTATATTACTGGTGTGACTAGTACTAGTATTTGGACTCATTATGAGAAGGGAGAACGTAATTTCTGTGGAAATGCGTTGCCGGACGGTTTGAAGAAGAATCAAAAATTAGAAAAACCAATTCTTACTCCTTCTACTAAAGCTGAGTATGGTGGTCATGATGAATCTGTATCTCGTGAGCAGATTTTAGCAAGTGGCGTGATTACTGCTGAACAATTCGACTATATGGCTGATGTGGCAATGAAATTGTACTTACGTGGAGTGGAAATTGCCGCAAAGCAGGGAATTATTCTTGTAGATACAAAGTACGAATTTGGTATTAATGATGAAGGAAAAATTGTTTTGATTGATGAAATTCATACTCCAGATTCTTCTCGTTTCTGGTTTGCTGATGAATATGAAAAGAGATTGGCTTCCGGTGAAGAACAGAAGAAAATTGATAAAGAATATTTGAGAGAATGGTTGGCTGAAAGGGGATTCAAGGGAGAAGGTGAAGTTCCTGTGATTCCAGATGATATTAGAGTGGAGACAGGACGTCGTTACATTGAGGCTTTTGAGCTTATCACTGGCCAAAAATTTGAGGCACAGGTGGGAGATGTAGATGCTAGATTGAAGGTGAATTTGGCAAAATATTGTTAATTAAATCTTAAAAATTTTATATATGAAAGTTATAATTTGGTTAGGTTCAAAATCTGATATGGAATTCGTGGAAGGAATGGGAAAAGAGTTTAAGTCTTGGGGAGTTGATTCTGAGTACATTGTGGCTTCTGCTCATAAAGTGCCGGAAAAAGCTTTCGAACTTATTCAGAAATTTAATAAAGAAGAAGATATCGTTTATGTGGCTGTTGCAGGAAGGTCTAATGCTTTATCAGGTGTAATTTCCGCTAATAGCGTGCATCCGGTGATTGCTTGTCCTCCATTTAAGGATAAGATGGATTTCATGGTGAACATTAACAGCACTTTGAATATGCCGAGCGATACGCCAGCAATGACTGTTTTGGATAGATTGAATGTGATAATGGCGGTGTTGAGAATTTTTGCACTTAAGGATAAGGCTTTGAAGACTAAGATTCTCGATAGAATTACTGAAATTAAGAAGAGTTTTTAATTATAAGATAAATTTACTTACAAATTTTATGAATAATCCTTTGTTGGCCATTTCTCCTTTGGATGGACGTTATACGGAGAAGGTGGATCATCTTTCACAGTATTTTGCTGAAGCGGCTTTGATGAGATACCGCGTACTTACTGAAGTAGAGTGGTTCATTTATCTTTTCAATGATGAAAAGTTGGCTGGCACAAAGGTGCTTGAGCCTACTGAAATTCGTATCCTCCGCAGTATTTATGAGCAATTTGATGTGGTGGATGCTGAACGTGTGAAGAATATTGAAAAGGTTACAAATCATGACGTGAAGGCAATTGAGTATTTCATTAAGGAAAAAGTGAAAGGTGGACCGATTGAAAAATATCAGGAATTTATTCATTTTGCTTGTACCTCTGAGGATATAAATAATATCGCTTATGCTTGTATGCTGCGCGATTTTAATGAGAGGGAATTGGTGCCGGTGCTTTCTGGTCTAGTGCAGGAAATTTATGGTAAGGCTCAGACTTATAAGGGTTTGGGAATGCTTTCTCGTACTCATGGTCAGGCTGCTACACCTACTACTCTTGGAAAGGAATTGATTAATTTTGTGGCTCGTATTGAGAGAGAAATGGAAATAGCGATGAAAGGAAATTTTTTGATGGCAAAAATTAATGGTGCTGTAGGAAATTACAACGCTCACGTAGTGGCTTATCCAGATGTAAATTGGTTTGATGTTAGTAAGAATTTTATTCAAAGTTTAGGTCTTGGTGTGAATATGTATACTACTCAAATTGAACCACATGATTGTTATGCAGATATTTTTGATTCAGTTAAAAGAATAAATAATATTTGTTTAGATTTTGTACGTGATATGTGGACTTATATTAGCCTTGGGTATTTCGGACAGAAAGTGGTGAAAAATGAAGTTGGTTCTTCTACTATGCCACATAAGGTTAATCCTATAGATTTTGAAAATGCCGAGGGAAACATTGGAATTGCGAATGCTTTGCTTGAGCAGTTGTCTTCAAAGCTTCAGGTTTCTCGTATGCAAAGAGATCTTTCTGATTCTACTTCTTTGAGGAATGTGGGTTCAGCTTTTGCTTACTGTGTCTTGGCTTACAAGAGTGTTTTGAAAGGTCTTTCTAAGTGTGAAGTTAATAAGAAAAAAATTGAAGATGATTTGGCTGATAAATGGGAACTTCTTGCTGAGCCGATTCAGGTGGTAATGAAGAAAAGTTTGATGCCAAATGCTTATGAGAAGTTGAAGGAACTTACTCGCGGAAAAGCTGGAATTACAAAGGCCGTGGTTCAGAAATTCATTAAAGATTTGAAAATCCCTGCTGCTGATAAAAAGCGTTTATTGGCTTTGACTCCTACTAGTTATGTTGGTCTTGCTGAGAGTTTGGTAGATGCTTATGAATTGAAAGTTGCTGTGAGCGAGGCTGGATGTGGCTCAGGAAGCTGTGGTGGAGGATGTCAGGGATGCAGTTGCTAAAATTTTATTAAAATCTATTTTTTATGTTTAAGAAAGTTGATGTCAGACAGTCTTTTCCCGTGATGGAAAAAAACGTTTTAAAGTATTGGGAAGATAATAAAATTTTTGAGAAATCGGTAGAGCAGAGAAAGGATGCTGAGAAATTTGTGTTTTACGATGGTCCTCCGTTCGCCAATGGTTTGCCTCATTATGGTCATATTTTGGCTACGGCGCTTAAAGATGCGGTGACAAGATATTGGACGATGAAGGGATATTATGTGCCAAGAACTAATGGTTGGGATTGTCATGGACTTCCTGTGGAATATGAAATTGAAAAAGAGTTGGGATTGTCTGGGCGCAAAGCGATTGTGGAATATGGTGTAGAGAATTTTAATAAAAAGTGTCGCGAGTCTGTTTTTCGTTATACTGATCAGTGGAAAGGACTTCTTCAGAGAGTGGGTCGCTGGGTGGATTTTGAGGATACTTATGCCACTTTGGATAATGATTATATGGAATCAATCTGGTGGGTTTTCAAACAAATCTGGGATAAGAAAATGGTTTATTCCGGATTTAAATCCATGCATATTTGTCCACGCTGCGAGACGGCGCTTTCAAACTTTGAGGTTTCTCAGGGTTATAAGGATGTGACTGACATGACTGTGACTGCGAAATTTAAATTGAAAGATGATGCCTTGAAGGCAATTAAGGCTAAAGAAAAAGATGTATATGTATTGGCATGGACGACAACTCCTTGGACACTTCCTGGAAATGTGGCTTTGGCTTTTGGTGATAAAATTGATTATGTAAAAGTTCAGGCGAAAACCGCAGAAGAAGTAGAAGAGACTTACGTCGTGGCTGAGAAATTAGCAGATGCTGTTTTTGGAGAAGGAAAGTATGTTGTTGTTGAAAAAATTGATCAGAAAAAGCTTGTTGGTACTCATTATGAACCTATTTTCGATTATTACGTGAATGCGGAATTGCCTGGAAAACTTTATGAAATAAATATCGGTGATTTTGTGACGACTGAAGATGGTACTGGTGTCGTACATATAGCTTCAATGTTTGGTGAGGACGATTATAATTTTGGTTTAAAATATGGTTTTGCCCAGATCAACCATGTTTATATGGATGGTACTTTCAAACCTGAAGTGAAAGAATTTGCCGGAAAAAGTGTAATTGGCCAAAATTCTAATGTGGCTGATTTTATTGCAGCGAAAGGATTACTTTTCAAAAAGTATAATTATAAACATAGTTATCCTCATTGCTGGAGATGTGATACTGCGTTGATTAATTATTCTACTCGTTCATTTTTCATCAAGGTTACTGATATTAAGGACAAACTTCAGAAAAATAATCAGAAAATTCACTGGCAACCTGAGCATGTGAAGGATGGTCGTTTTGGTAAATGGCTCGATGGCGTGCGTGATTGGTCAATTTCTAGAAATCGTTTCTGGGGTTGTGCAATTCCTGTTTGGGAATGTGATTGTGGTGAACAAGTTTGTATCGGTTCTATTGAAGAATTAGGTAAATTGTCTGGAGGAAAACTCCCAATGAATAATGGTGAAATTGATTTGCATAAGCCATATATCGACGATGTCACTATGAAGTGTAAGACTTGTAGTGCAGTGATGCATCGTGTGCCCGATGTACTGGATTGTTGGTTTGAAAGTGGATCAATGCCTTATGCTCAGCTTCATTATCCATTTGAAAACAAAGCGGAATTTGAAAATAATTTCCCAGCGAATTTTATTGCTGAAGGTTTGGATCAGACTCGTGGTTGGTTCTACACACTTCATGTTTTATCAACAATTCTTTTCGATAAACCTGCGTTCCAGAATGTAATTGTTAATGGAATTTTGCTTGCTGCCGATGGAGAAAAACTCTCTAAGAGAAAGAAAAATTATCCTGATCCTAGTCTGCTTTTTGAGAGTCAGGGTGTGGATAGCACTAGATATTTCTTATACAATTCTACGGCGCCTTTGGCCGAAGATGTGAGATTTTCTGAAAAGCATGTAGAAGAAATCGTGAAGAAATTTACTCTAACACTTTGGAATACTTATAGTTTCTTTGTAACTTATGCGAATATTGATAATTTTGAGCCAAGCCAAGAGTTTGATAAGTTTCAGCCGGAAAATAAATTGGATAAATGGATTTTGTCTGAATTGAATACTCTAATTCAAGAAGTTACAGACAAGATGGATGCATATAATCTTACTTGGTCAGTGCGTCCTATGCAGGAATTTATTGAGAATCTTTCTAATTGGTACGTGCGTCGTTCTCGTCGCCGTTTCTGGAAGAGCCAGAATGATGGAGATAAGAATCAGGCTTACCAGACTCTTTATATTGTATTGATGCAATTCACTAAATTATTGGCGCCATTTATGCCATATATTTCCGATGAGATTTACCAGAACTTGTCCGGTGGAATGAAGGCTTCCGTGCATTTGGAAGATTGGCCAAAAGCTAATAAATATTTGATTAATGATGAATTGAATAAGGAAATGCATTTGATTCGTCTAGTGGTTAATTTAGGTCATAGTGTGCGTGCGAAGGCGAAAATTAAGGTGAGACAACCTTTGTTTAAAGCTCAAATTGCTTTACCTGAAGGTGTGGATGCCTCTTTGATTGAAAGTCAGAAAGAGGTGATTCTTGAGGAATTAAACATAAAGGAGCTTGAAGTTATTAAGGAAGCTTCTGAAATTGTGGAGCGTATTGTGATGCCAAATCCTAAGGCTCTCGGTCCTAAGTTTGGTAAAGATGTACAATTCATTATTAATAATTTGAAAGCAGGAGAATATAAAGTGGAAGGTGCTATTATTAAAGTTGGACCTTTCGAATTGTCTGGTGATGATGTGGAAGTAGGTTTCCGAGGAAAATCAGGATTTGATGTAGCAAGCGAAGAGGGTGTGGTGGTTTCTCTTGATACTCATATAACTGAGGAATTGAAGAAAGAAGGTTATGCTCGCGATTTGGTGCGTTCTATTCAAGAATTACGTAAAGATGCTGATTATCAGGTTGATGATAGAATTTACGTGGCTGTAGAGGCTCCTGCCGGTGAAGTAACAGATGCAGTGACAGCTTTCGCTGATTATATAAAGAGAGAAACTTTAGCTGAAGAATTGCAGCAGAGTGGAAATTTCGAATGGGACAAGGAAATTATCGTGGATTTAGATGGAGTTAGTGTTAAAGTTGCCGTAAGAAAAATTTAATTTTATGCACTTCATATTCAAGCCAATATTAAGAATTCTCCTGAATGCAGGAATTTTGTACCTTTTGACCCAATTGGTACCTAGTATTGTGTTTACCGGAGGATGGAAGTTCTTTTTGATTGGAGGTGTAGTCTTAGGTGTCATTAATTTGATAATTAAGCCTATTTTGAAGCTTTTGTCTTTGCCGGCTTTGCTTATTACAGGAGGACTTTTTCTGATTGTTATAAATATGATGGTTTTGTGGTTTCTGGAATATTTTATATCTGCAATTCAGTTTCAGGACGTCACTTTATTCTTCCCAAATTTCGTAACTTATGCTATAGGAGCTGTTGTGTTCGGTCTAATTAACTGGGCCGCAGGATTAATTATTTAATTTGTACTTATGAAAACAGTGTTGATGGTTACTCAGGTTATATTTTCAGTTTCATTATGTTTGGTAATCCTTGCTCAGCAGAAGGGCACAGGTCTTAGTGCTACTTTCGGAGGCGGAGGTGGTTTTTATACAAGCAAAAGAGGTATCGAAAAATTTCTTTCAGTAGCGACTGTAGTATTAGCAGCGTTATTTTTGGCTAACTCGATAGCCTTCCTTTTCGTTTAAACATGAACGTATTCCGCAAAATTATAGAGGTTTTTAGAACCTATACTTATGCTGATAAAATAGTTTCCGTGTTGGCTTTGGCAGTTTTCCTTTTAATGCTGACAAAGATGATACTTTTCCCTTATGGTCTTTTTGGTTTTGGCCAAAGCAGTATTTATACAGAGGGTTTGGTATCCAAAAATGGTATTCAAAGTATTAATCCTCTTTTTGTGGATTACAATGAGGCTGACCGAGAGGTTTCCAGGTTAGTTTTTTCAGGTTTAATGAAATACGATCCTTCTAAAAAGGCGGTTGTGGATGACATGGCCCATTTGACGATTAGTGAAGATAAAAAGAATTATGTTTTTACTTTAAGGGATGGTTTAAGATGGCATGATGATCAGCCTGTGACTATTGATGATGTCTATTTTACTTTTCATGAGCTTATATTGAATCCGGCTTTTCCTAATGATATATTGAGAACTAATTTTTCAGGTGTGAAGGTTACCAAGGTTGATGATAAGAACATTAAATTTACTTTGGAAAAACCTAATGCTTTCTTTGTTAGTAACTTTTTGACAGGAATTTTGCCTAAACATATTTTAAAGGATGTAAATCCCGCTGATATTTTGCAAAGTGATTTCAATAAAAAACCTATTGGTAGTGGGGCTTATGAGGTGAAAGAAGCAATTGAGTCTTTTCAAGATGGCCGTAGTCAGATTACTTTGACTAGAAACGATACTTTTTATGGAGAGAAATCTGAAATTGAGCAGATGCGTTTCATTGTTTATCCGACTACCGATGATCTTTTAGATCATATTGATGCCGTGAATGGAGTGGTTAAGGTTTCGGGTAATAATATTATGGATTTCTTGAATAATGATAGGTTTAAATTGGTGCCTTATGAATTGCCTCAGTATTCTGCTCTTTTTATGAACATGGAGAGTAAAATCTTGAAGAATTCTGATGTGAGGTCTGCTTTAGCTCGTTCTTTGGATAAGGTTACTTATATTGGGGATAGTTTGGATAAAATTAGTATTAATACTCCGATTCTTGAGCTCAAACAGAAAGATTGGGGATATAAGTACGATACCGCCTTGGCTAATGCAAATTTAAAGACCGCTGGTTATACCTATATGGCTGATGATAAGGATCATGTAGGGATTAGATATGATAAGGAGGAGAATGCTTTAGAATTGAAGATGGTTGTCAGATTATATGATGAGGGCACTTACCAATTTGCTGAAACAAAGAAATTGGTTACTTTCTTATCTGATTCTTGGAAAAAAATCGGAATTAAGGCACAGGTCCAGTTTTTACCTGTAGAAGCCTTTAATGAAAGAGTTTCAAAGAGGGATTATGATATCTTATTGGTTGGGCAAAATCTTGGTTATAATTCTGATACTTATTCTTTTTGGCATTCCACTCAGGCTGGACCTTTGGGACAGAATTTATCCAGCTATAAGAGTTTTAAGGTCGATAGTTTTATTGAGGACATTAGATCCACTTTTGATCCAATTCAACGCACAGCTAAGCTCAAGGAGCTAGCTAAGGCTTTAAATGATGATGTTCCGGCTATTTTCCTCTATAGACCAATCTATTATTATGCATCCGATACGAAGTTGACTGGATTATCTATGGATGGTGCGGTTTTCCCTAGTGATCGTTTCGCCAATATTTCAATCTGGAAATTCCAGAAATAAAGGCTAAAACTCTCTTGATGGTGACTCTTTCGGGCTATTTTGTTAATTTTGCCTTTACTTTGTGATCATTATTCGCTATTTATTAAAGGCCTTTAATTTAGAAATTATGCAAGTTGTATTAAACAAAGATGTAGCAAAACTAGGACACAGAGGAGATGTTGTTAAAGTTAGAGAGGGATTTTTCAGAAATTTTCTTCTACCAAGAGGTTTAGCTTTGATCGGAGATGCTTGCAATTTAAAAGTTGCTGCTGTACGTAAAGAAAAGATCGTAGCTCAACGCAAAGTGACTTTGGAGAATTCTAAAGATATTTTGTCTAAGCTCAAAGGATTGAAGATTCTAATGAAATCTAAGATTAGTTCTAAAGGTAAACTCTTTGGTGCTATTGCTGAGGATCAGGTTGTAGCTGCAATCAATGAAGCTACAGGACTTAAACTTGATAGAGGATTCATCAAGATGACTCATATCAAAACTACAGGTTCTCATGACGTAATCGTTCATATTGCTCCAGAGATGGAAGAAAAAGTGAAAGTTACAGTTAAGGCTGCTTAATTTAAATCTACATTGTGAAAATTGATCTTAATCCCGCTTGTCGAGATGAGGTCAATTTTTTTTTACTGATTTGTGTGATATAAATATGACTATGGAGATATTGCAAAAAGGAAAGGTTTTGGCCATAGATTACGGAAAGAAACGTATTGGTGTTGCCAGTGGCGATATAGAAATGGGAATAGCTTTTCCACGTGTGGTCATTCAAAACAAAAGTTTGCCCTATGTTTTAGGGGAGATTTCAAAGATGTGTAAGGATTTGGATGTGAAAATGATGGTGATAGGTTTGCCGCTAAGTATGCAAGAAGATCAGAGGGAGAATAGAATTATGAAAGATGTCAAAACTTTTGTAGATACTCTTACAGCTACTTTTAAGGATGTGGAAATAGCTTTATTTGATGAGCGTTTAAGCTCTTTTGAGGCTGAACAACTAATGTCTGAGTATAAGATAGAAGGCCCTGATGATTTGTATGCGGCGCAAATTATTTTGCAAAGATTCTTTAATAAGCTGAAGGCTTAGGTTATAATCCTCGGGATGAAAGATATTATTATAAATTTGGTTATTGGATTCGGAGTCTTTTTGGCCTTAGTTGTGCTCTTTTTGGTAATTTCGGAATTGAATAGAATTAAGAGAAAATTGAATGAAAAATATGCCTTATTGCAAATTAGGGTGGTGAAGCAGACTGACGATAATGCTGCTATTGGTCCTATTGCCATGGAAAATATTTTTGCTACTCTTCATGGAATTGCTACTAGATTTACTCTTTGGGATAGGTTGCGTGGTTATAGTAGTGACAATGTGAGTTTTGAGATTGCAAGTATAGATAGAGTGATTAAATTTTATGCTGCTTTTCCTGAGAAGCTGAGAAATTTAGTGGAGGGTCAGATTTATGCGCAGTATCCAGATGTGGAGATTGAAGATTGTCCTGATTACAGTGTCAATCCTAGAAATTCCACTAATGCTATGGGAGTAGAATTGAAATTTACTGATCCGGATATTTTTCCAATTAAACGTTATTCACAATTTGAAGATAAATTAGCTAGGTTGGCTGTTGATCCACTTGCTGGTATTACTTCCGCTTTGGTTAAATTTGATGATGCGGAGGATCAGGCTTGGGTGCAAATGGTAGTGACTCCTTTGGATGATAAGTGGCGTTCAATTTTTATCAAGTGTGTGAAGATTATGCATCATGGTGTTTTTGCTAATATTGAGTCCTGGAAAAAGGCTTACGCTAGAGCTTTTATTACTCGTAAGATCTGGCCGAAGATTGTTTTCTTTCCGGTGTATTTGATGTTTTGGTTGAGAGGTTTTTTTATAACTGCTCATATAAATCTTTCAGCTGATGATTTATCCGGTGGTGATGATTTGGAGGAAATGTCTTCAAAGAGTCATGAAAAAGAAACAAATATTGATGCGGCTATCGATAAAGTGGGTCGTCCACTTTTTGATGCAAGTTTGAGAATTGTATATATTCCAAAAACTAAGAGTCATCAGAAGGCTGAGGTTAAATTGCAGGAAATAGTAAGCTCATTTAAACAGTTCAATTATCCTACTCTAAATGGTTTCGAAGAAAATAAGATGGAACATGGAAGATTGGTTATTGAAAGATATAATAAGCGTTTAATTACAAATGGATGTGTTTTGAATAATGAGGAGTTGGCTACTATTTTTCATATGCCAAATATTACCGTGAAGACTCCAACTATTTTCTGGGTGAGAAGCAAGAAACTGGAGCCACCAAATGATTTGCCTATGGAAGGTTCTGAAAAGGATGATCCAATTACTATTCTTGGACGCACCAATTATCGTGGAGCCAATCAAGTGTTTGGTATTAAGCCTACAGATCGTCGTAGACACGTCTATATCATCGGAAAAACCGGTATGGGTAAATCTACCTTGCTTGAGAACATGATTTACTCTGACGTAATTGCCGGTAAAGGTGTGGGTGTGATTGATCCTCATGGAGACCTTGCTGATGCAGTTTTAAATTTCATTCCTCAAAATCGTATTAATGATGTGGTTTTGATTGATCCTTCCGATAAGGATTTTGCGGTGGCTTTTAATATGTTGGAGAATGTGGATCCGGCTTTGAATTCAATTGTGTGTAGTGGATTGGTGGGAATTTTCAAGAAAATTTACGCTGAAAGCTGGGGACCTCGTTTGGAGCATATTTTGCGTAATACAATCTTATCTTTGCTTGAATATCCTGGTACGACAATGCTTGGAATTACCAGAATTCTTCAAGACGATGACTATAGAAAAAAGATCGTGAAAAAAATTGAAGATCCAGTAGTGAAGGCTTTTTGGGTAACGGAGTTTGCGAAGATGCAGGACAAGTTTAGGACTGAGGCAATTGCGCCGATTCAAAATAAAGTTGGTCAGTTTTTATCCAGTCCTACAATTAGAAATATAGTGGGTCAACCAAAGAGTACTGTAGATCTTCGTTTTGCTATGGATAAGGGTAAAATCGTGATTATTAATCTTTCAAAAGGTAAAATTGGTGAAGATAATTCTGCTCTGCTTGGTGCGATGTTTATTACAAAGTTCCAGCTCGATGCGATGAGTCGTGCAAATATTCCTGAGAAGGAACGTAAAGATTTTTATCTTTATGTCGATGAGTTCCAAAACTTTGCGACTGATTCTTTTGCCACGATTTTGTCTGAGGCTCGTAAATATAAATTGAATCTTACGATGGCGAATCAGTATATTGCACAGATGCCGGAAGAGGTGAGAGATGCGGTTTTTGGTAACGTTGGTACGGTTTTGAGCTTCCAGGTGGGTTTTGATGATGCTGAATATATCTCTCAGCAATACGGTGAGGAAATTATGCCACCGGATTTAGTTTCTTTGAGCAAATATACTTCGTATATGAGGCTTTTGGTTGATGGTATGCCGACTAAAACTTTCTCTTTGAATACTTTGCCACCTCCTCAAGTGATTATTGATAGGGAAAGAATTGATAAGATTGTGAAGGTTTCTCGTGAGAGATACAGCCAAAAAACTTCCATCGTTACGGATAAGATTAAACGTTGGAGTACTGTTAGTGATGATGAAGGGGATGAAGGGGAGAATGAGCCTAAGCCTAAGCCAGTTGAGCATAAAGCTAAATCTGCTCCTAAGAAAAAAGACTAATAATTTGTATGAATTTTAAAGATTCTTTTGCTAAATTTAGACACCATTGGAAAGTTTTGTTGAGTGATCATGTTTTTAAAGTTTCTTTTTATACCGGAGTTTTGTTGTTAACTGGTGCTTATTTGGTAGATTTTCTTGCTTCAATTTACAAGGATAGTCAGACTTATATTTCAGTTGGTGATTTGCTTTTGGATAATATTCCAACATTCAATTTGGAGTTTGTTTTTATGTGGGTGATGTTGGGGCTTACGCTTTTGATTTTTATTTATCCTGTGTTTTTTAAGCCCGAGTTGGTTCCGTTTACCATAAAGTGTTATGCAGCTTTGCTTTATGTACGTTCTTTCTGCATCCTGCTCACAAATGTAGGGCCTCCACATGGTTTTTACTTTGATAGCTATAAGCTCGGACAAAATATTCTTGATGATATGATTTTTAGAAACGATTTGTTCTTTTCGGGGCATACGGCTTTTCCATTTTTAGCATTTTTAGTGTTTAGGGATTCTAAAATTAAGTGGATATTTTTGGCTGGATCAATCCTTGAAGGAACTACTGTTTTATTGATGCATGTCCATTATTCTATCGACGTTGTTGCTGCTTTCTTCATAGCATATGGTACTTATTCAGCTTGTAGAAAAATTTTCCATCCTTTGACTATGAGATTTTCTACCAGTATTAAGTTGTATGGATGGGATGCCATGCAAAAATTAAAAGAAATTACTAACCTTTCAACAAATGGAAACGATAAAAACTGATAAAGCTCCAGCTGCTATTGGGCCTTATGTACAAGCTGTAAAGACTGGAAATTTACTTTTCTGCAGTGGGCAGATTCCTTTGAAGGCTGATGGAAGTCTTGTGACAGGCGAAGTGAAAGATGAGGCGAAGCAGGTGATGGAGAATTTGAAAGAGGTGCTTGCTGCCGCAGGTACGTCTTTTGAGAAAGCTGTGAAATGTACTATCTACTTAGTAAATATTGCCGATTTCGCTGCAGTAAACGAAGTTTACGGTAGTTATTTCACAGGCGAACACAAACCTGCTCGTGTGACCGTAGCTGTTGCTGCTTTGCCAAAAGGAGCGAAGGTTGAGATTGATTGTGTGGCTGAGGTTTAGATTGAAGAAAGAGAATTCAAGATTATATCTAATTGCTCTCTTTCCTTTTGGTCTAAGTAATTCTCTGATTGTACTCCAACATATACCTTATCTATTTTAATCAAATAATATACTCCTCCTTCTTGTCCGTATTCTTTAGCTGTATATTTTTTATTATCTGTCGGAGAATTTTCCTTAACTGACATTTTCCCGTCTTTTATAGGATCCTTAAGTTCTTTTTCATATTCTTCAAAACTTCTAGAGGGAAGATCTATGAGAATGTCACATTTAGGTGAACAAATTGTAATAAATTTATTGGTAGTGCTATTTGGTTTTATTTCTTTTACTTCCCAGTTAGAGGGGTAATCAAAGGAAACAGCAAGTTCTTTACTGCTATATTTATTTATCTCGTTCCCAGTTATTTTAGCCACTGTTTCGTCGCTTAATTGAGTGTTATCTAGTTTTTGCAACTGGTCAGTAATATCTATCGGTTGTGATTTTTGTTGACTACAACCTGTGAGTAAAAGTAATGATGTTGCTATTAATATAGTTTTTTTCATAGGAGGATTAATGAATATTTCGATTACGATCATATAATACCCCCCCCCATCTGTCAACAAGGAAACTATTTCTTCAGCGCTTCAATACCTGGCAATTTTTCGCCTGATAAAAATTCAATACATGCGCCACCTCCTGTGGAGACGTGAGTGAATTTTGTAGGTTTGATTTTGAGTCTCTTCAAACTGTCGGCTGTGTCTCCACCTCCGAGAATTGAAGTGCATTTTTTCTTAGCTAAGAATTTGCCGACAACTTCTGTGCCTTTTTGGAATGGTTTAAATTCGCAGAGGCCGAGAGGTCCGTTCCAGATCACAGTTTTGGATTTGGCGAGGATTTTGCAGAAGTTTAGAGCGCTTTGTTTACCGATGTCGAGAATTTTCATATCCGCAGCTACATCTGAAATTGAAACATTTTTAGTTTTAGCTTTGTCCGAGATTTCATTGGAAACAACTACGTCTATCGGAAGGATGAACTTCTCTTTTCCGGCTTCTTTCATTATTTTCGTAGCCACTTCTTTTTTATCTTTTTCATAGAGTGATCCTCCTACATTGTGGCCTGCAGCGTAAAGGAAAGTATTAGCCAAAGCTCCACCCATAAGGAAGTAATCGGCTTTCTTGAGGAAGTGCTGAATGATTCCAATCTTAGTATCAATTTTTGCTCCACCGAAGATCATGGTGAGTGGTCTCGCAATTTTTTTATCGAGAAGAGGGGAGAGATGCTTGATTTCCTTTTCCATAAGTAGACCGGCGTAGGCTTTGAGATAGTCTGCAACGCCTGCTGTAGAGGCGTGGCGGCGATGAGCTGTTCCGAATGCATCATTCACATATATATCTGTGAGAGAGGCTAATTTCTTGGTGAAATTAACTTCACAAGTTTCTTCTTCTTTATGGAAACGCACATTTTCTAGCATTAGAATTTGTCCGTCTTTTAATGTGCCAATAGCTTTCTCTACTTTTTCGCCAATACATTCGTCTACTTTCTTTACCGGTTTCTTGAGAATTTTTTGAAGATGCTTAGCTACTTTTGTCAGTCTTAATTCCTCTTTTACTTTTCCGTCGGGTCTTCCTAAATGGCTTACGATAATGATTCTAGCGCCTTTTTTCTGTAAATATTTTATTGTCGGCAAAGATTCCACCATTCTGGTGTCGTCCTGAACACTACCATCTTTTTTTAGTGGAACATTAAAGTCTACTCTTAATAAAACTTTTTTTCCTTTGAGGGAGGCAAGGTTTTTGAGGGTACGGATTTTCATAGGGTTATATTAAAGTTTGAATAAGTGCTGCTTGAGCAAATTCCTTTCCTTTATCTAGTCCTTTACTGCTTATGCGATCTTTAACTTGTTTGATATTTTCACAGGCAAGTATTCCAAAAATAATTGGTATAACTTCTTCTAATTGTACTTTCATTAATCCTTGATGTGCAGTTTCTGTCACTAGGTCATAATGGCTTGTTTCTCCTCTGATTACGATGCCGAGAGCGATGATGGCATCTGGTTTTTTGAGAGCAATCTTTTTGCAGGCGAAAGGTAATTCCAATGCACCGGCAACTCTTGATAGTGTGATATTCTTTTCTGATACATTGTTTCTAATCAATTCTTTTTTTACATTTTCAAATAGCTCTAATCCTAGCTCTTCATTGAAGTAGGGAAGAACTACGGCGATTTTTAATTTTTTTCCATCAACTTTAATTTCTGTCTTTTTGCCGATCTGCATTAGATTAGGTTACGTTCTTTTAAAAATTCATATTTTGCCTCGTTGTCTCTCTTTTCCATCATATTCTTTAAATATCTGGCAATGAGATCAACTTCAAGATTTACTGTATTTCCTTTTGTGAGATTTTTCAAATTAGTATTTTCGAGAGTGTGGGGGATTAGAGATACGGTCAAAGTATCTTCTTGTAGATTTGAGATAGTGAGGCTCACCCCATTTATTGTAACTGATCCTTTAAAGGCGAGGCATTCAGCAATATTTAATGGAAATTTTACTGTTAACTTTTGTCCTTCGAATCTTTCTACTATGCCTTCGCAATCTACATGTCCTTGCACCAAATGTCCGTCTATTCCTTGGCTTAGAGTAAGAGCCGGTTCGAGGTTTACTTCACTGCCAATTTCTAAATTTTTCAGATTGGTTTTGCTCAAAGTCTCGTCTATAACGTCGAAACGAACATTGTTGTCCTTAATTTCAACAATGGTAAGGCAAGCACCATTCACAGCAATAGAGTCGCCGATTTTTTTATTCTCAATGATTTTTTTTATTTCAATGAAAAGAGTGAGCCCGGTTGGGCTTTTTTCAATTTTTGTCACCTTTCCTACTTCTTGAATTATTCCTGTGAACATAATCTGTAAATTGGTTTTCGCTTCGCTCACTTGGCTCGCTCTTAAACTCGCTTGAGCGCAAGCGCTCTGCGGATGTACATATTGCCATGTTTTCTTCTTTATTTAAAGCCTAATTTAGAAATTTTAGAATTTATTTAGAATTAATTTAAGAAAATTTAATGTTTGCCTGCTAATGATGGTGATGCTTATCTCTTAACCCAAATTTTATGAGAAGCTTAAATCGAGTGATGCTCATAGGGCATCTGGCTGCTGATCCGGAAGTAAGGCAGACAAAAAGCGGTCACACCGTGGTAAACTTCCCGATCGCGACAAATAGAATCTTCCGTCAGGAGGATGGTTCCAAAAAGGAGATCGTGGATTTCCATCGCGTCTTAGCTTGGAATAAGCTAGGTGGTATTTGTGGAGATTATCTCCATAAGGGTCAGGCAATTTATGTAGAAGGTCGTTTAGCCAATCATTCTTTTGATGATAATGATGGTAAAAAACATTTTCGCACAGAAATTGTAGCTGATGGTTTAAACATTCTGACTTGGAAAAAAACTAAGTCGGGCAATTCTGAAATTGGAATTGAGGAAGTAGTGGCGGATGGAGAGGAGCAAGAATTGGTTGCTGCCTAGTTTTTTCGCAAAAAGAGCCTTGAGTAATTCAGGGCTCTTTTCTATAATGCCACTTGTTATTGATTAAAATTTTTATGGCAATTTTTCAGTTTAAGTGTGATAGCTGTTCTGCAATTTTTGAGCATCTTATTTCTGCAAGTACTTCTTATGATATAGATTGTATTAGTTGTGGAGGTGCTGAAGTTTCGCGAGTAGATAGAACTTATTTTTATCCTAATAAAGTGTTTTGTCCTCACGACAAAACTTTAGATAAAGAAAAATTAAAGGTGGATTTGACTGGAATTATGAGTGATAAGACTCTGAGTTGTGCAGGTTGTGGAACAGATGGCTCTCCCGGAAAATGTAGTAAATCCGGTGGTGGCTGTGGCGGTGGGTGTAGCTGTAAAACACCTTGTAAGTCTCCCTCTAAACTTACCTTGGAAATATGATAAAGAATTCCCCTCATTCTAAAAAAATCAGATTCACGGCTTCAATCCTTTTGATTGTAAGTCTTGTTTTTGCTACCGGCTGTCGTACAAAAGGTCCCGTTGCCAAGAAAGGTAATTACAACGGAATAGTTCTTAACTATTATAAAGTTTTTGATGGTCAAGAAATTTTGGATCCAATTATTAAACAGTATGAAGCTGATCATCCGGGTTTAAAGATTAACTATCGTCAGTTTTCAAATTTCGAAGATTATCAAAGAGTGATTTTGAATGAAATGGCTGAGGGTGGTGGGCCGGATATTTTTTCTATGCAGAATACTTGGTTTTTGAGTAATTATAAAAAGTTGTCACCAATGCCAACTGCCTTTGGTACTCCAAATGATTTTGGAGGGACTTTTGTGGATGTTGCTTATAATGATTTAGTTCGTACCGATCAAGATGGTGTGTCTCAAGTTTATGGAATGCCAATGACTGTAGATACTTTGGCTCTTTACTACAATAAAGCTCAATTTGAAGATAGATTAGCGGCTAAAGGTGGTAAGCCTTCTAAAACTTGGGAAGGGATTAAAGATGATGTTGTTCAATTGAGTAAAGCTAATAATAGTCTTTCACGTTTTGAAGTTTCAGGAATTGCGATGGGAAGAGCGGATAATATTAGTCGTGGAGTTGATACTCTTTATTTGTTGATGCTTCAGTATGGTACGAAGTTTTATAATGAAAATTTTTCTCAGGCTACGTTTGCCGGTCAACAAGGTGGTTTGGCTCTTTATCCGGGAGTGGAGGCTATAAAGCTTTTAGCTAGTTTTGCTGATTCTAAACAGCGTCATTATTCTTGGAATGAATATGTTGTGAGTGATCCTACAGGATCAAAAGAAGTTGAGGCATTTGCAAAGGGGCAAGTTTCGATGATTTTCGGCTATGCCTATACTTATGATGATATTGTTAAGGAAGTAGCTGCTTTGAAAAACAAAGGAGGTTCGATTTTGGATGTGAAAGATATTGGTGTCGCTCCTGCTCCCCAATTGTATGATCCAAGTGTTTCCAGTAATAAGAGAGTTTCTTATGCGAGTTATTTTGCAGAGGCAGTTTCTCGAAATTCTAAACGTCCGGATATTGCTTGGGATTTTTTGATTGAATTAACAAAGAAGAAAAATTTAGATTATTACTTTAATAAAACTCATAAGCCTACGAGTCGTCGTGATATGATTGAGGATCAAAGAAAAGATCCGGTTTATGGAGTATTTGCTGATCAAATCGGGTATGCTGAAAGTTTCCCAATTTTGGATTACTACATATATAAAAATTTATTTACAGACGTAATTACTAAGGCAAATCTCGCCGGAGTAGGTAATAGTGCCTTGCTGGATGCTCAGGAAAAAGTTTCTGAAATGTTGCCTCCTGAGGGATTGGTGGTACCAAAAGCTAAAGCTCCTGCTGATGATAAAGCTGTGAAAGATACAAAGACCGATGCTAAAACTACAAAATAATAGGTTGTTTAGCTTGGGGGGGATATCTAATTTTTTTCTGTGTCTGTTTGTCGTCTTTGTTATTTTTCCTCTGAAGTTTTTGGTCTCGAGCTCTACTCTTTATCAGACCGGAGGTTTTGTTCCTTTTGTTAGTCAGTATTTATATGCTGCTGATATTTGTTTTTTGCTGGGAATTTTATTTGTCGGACTGGATTTTGCATTTAATAAAAATCATACTTTTGAGTTTCGAGATTTAAAATTTGATAGGAATCTACTTTTTCTTAGTGCATTTTTTGTCTTTTTCTCCTTTATTTCTGTTTTTTTCTCAAATAATTTGGGGAATTCTTTTTTCTCTCTGTTGAGGTTTTTTGAGTTTTTTATTTTATATCTTTTGTTGATTTTTGAGTTGGTGAATTTCAAATTGATGATAAAAACTTTTTTGGGAGCGGTGCTTTTTGCTTCTGTACTGGGATTATTTCAGTTTATTTTGCAGCATTCTCTTGGTTTGAAAATTTTGGGAGAATCGGTTGTTTCAAATTCTATGGTAGGAGTGGCGAAACTTCAGCTCTTTGATTTTAAACTTTTGCGAGCTTATGGCACTTTTGCTCATCCAAATATTTTTTCTGGATTTTTGGCAATTTCTTTGATTTTTATTTATCTTTTTTATAAAAAAGAGTTCTTTGTGAGAAATAAATTGAACATTTTAGTTTTATTTCTACTTTTGGCAGTGTTTTTATTAACTTTTTCTAAAACTACTTTAGTGGCTTTTATACTTCTGCCATTTTTCTTATTTCAGAAAAAGTTTACGCCTAAGTTGAAATTGTTTTTGTTGGCGATGACAGGTGTTCTGCTTGTTTTGGCTTTGATTTCAGAAGTTACTACTTTGGAAAGAGTTAGGTTTCTATCTATTAGTGGAAAGTTATTTGTAGATAAGCCTTTTGGGGTCGGTCTTGGTAATTTTACTGAAGCAATGTCTCAATTCTCTTATTATAAACTTTTCCCGTGGAATTATCAGCCCGTGCATAATGTTTTTCTTTTGGCTTTGAATGAGATTGGATTTGCTGGACTAATATCTTTGCTTTTGATTTTTGCTTATGGAATTTATGAAACGTTAAAAAACAAAGAGTATATTCTTTTCGCTTTACTCTTTGTACTAACGATAATTTCACTATTTGATCACTATCTTTTTTCACTCTACCAAGGTCAATTTCTCTTCTGGTTTGTACTGGCTTATGTGACTAAGTCTAGGAATCAGCTTATTTGTGATTTGTAGCCATTTATAAAGGCTGCTGCATCCATAACGTTCTTGCCCTCTATTTGTAGTTTGGAAGGAATGAGAGCGCCATCAGAGGTGCCAATTTTCAAGATCTTTCCGTCTATCTTGAATTTGCCCGGTTCTATTTTGTCGTTAGAAACTGTAGCTTCAATAATTTTGATTTTCTTCCCATTGAATTCTGTGAAAATTCCCGGCCAAGGAGTGAAAGCTCTAAGCATGTTTTTTATTTCTACTGCTGATTTTGAGAAATCTATTTTCCCATCTTCTTTTTCAATCTTGTGGCAGAAAGTGGCTTTTTGGTGATTTTGTGGAAGAGGAGTAAGAATGCCGCTTTTAATATCTTTTAGAGCTAGAGGTAGAATTTCTGCAGACATTTCGGAAAGTTTATTGGTTAGGCTTTCCAAGCTGTCATTTTCATCTATATTCAGTCTCTTGATTAAATAAATGTTTCCGTGATCCATTGTCTCATCCATTGCCATAATGGAAACCCCGGTATTTGTATCTCCGTGAAGTAGTGCTTCCTGAATAGGGGAGGCTCCGCGATATTTAGGCAGGAGGGAAGCATGAACATTTATCGGTCCATATTTGGGCATACCTAAGACTTCTTTAGTTAAAATCATGCCATAGGCTATGACCACAAAAAAATCGACTTTCTCTATTTTCTTCAATTCTTCGGCTAATTCTTGTTTATTCTTTGGTTGAATTACTGGTATTCCGAGTTTTTCGGCACAATCTTTTACCGGACTGGCAGTAAGAATCTGTTTTCTTCCCTGAGGTTTGTCAGGTTGAGTAACTACTGCAATAATTTCAAATTCGCTATCTCCATAGAGATTTTCTAAAGGTTTTACAGCGAATTCAGGTGTACCAAAGTAAATTATTTTCATAGAATTTTATTTTAGTCATATTATCAGTATTCTTAATTATTTGCCAATTATACTTGCGCAATTTCTGAAAAGTAGTATAGTATCTTCTATTTGTTTAAGTTTATGATAGAAAACCAATACCAAGATGTAATCAGTTACATTGGAAAATCAGAAAAAATCCTAATAATTTCGCACAGAAAACCTGATGCTGATACGCTAGGTGCTGCATTGGCTTTGAGGATATGGTTGGGAAGTAAAGGAAAGCAGGTGACGCTGGCTTGCGTAGATAAGCCTACTGATGATATGGAATTTTTCCCACACATTGGCGAATTTGTTCAGGATTTCGATGTGAATGAATTTGATTTAAGAATTATTGTTGATGCTGGTGCTTCATATATGACTAATTTTCATCTCAAATATTCAAATTTCTTTGAAGTTTCTGTGCCAATTATAAATATAGATCATCATGCTTCCAATGATCATTTTGGTCAGGTGAATATTGTCGATCCTATAGCTCCTTCTACTACAGTGATGCTTTATAGAATGTTTCAGGATTTAGGAGTAGAGATTGATGCTGATATTGCTACTTGTCTCTTGGCTGGAATTTATGGAGATACTGGTGGTTTCATGCATTCAAATACTGACAGAGAGGTTTATAAAATATCGGCAGATTTAATGTCGAAGGGTGGAAATGTAAAAGGAATTATTAAATCTTTGTTTAAATCTAAAACTTTGGAAACCTTAAAATTGTGGGGAAAGGTTTTGGAAAAAGTTCAAGTTACAAATGATGGTGTAGTGATGTCTGTGGTAAAGGATGAAGATTATGAACAAGTTGGTTCTACACCGGAGCATCTCAGCGGAGTGGTTGATTATTTGAATATGGTTCCTGATACTAAATTCGCGGTTTTATTGAATGAAGATAGAAAAGGAAATGTAAAAGGATCATTTAGAACAAGACAACTCGATTTGGATTTATCTCGTATTGCTGCCGTATTTGGCGGAGGAGGGCATCCCAAGGCTTCTGGATTTATGCTTCCTGGAAAGATTCAAGAAAATTTGAAATACACCATAGTTTCTCAAGATTTGTCAAAAAGATCTTTAGAGTTTTAGTTCTATTTAATCTGATAGTTTGCTAGAGTGTTTTCATGTTTAAAAATGCTTTAGTTTGGATCTTGATGTTGCTTTTCGCTTTGATCGTAATGCCTCTGACATTCTTGTTGGGAGTTTACAATACTTTTCTTGATGAAGATTTCTATGAGAGTGATTTGGCAGATTTTAGCTACACTTTTGCTACTGAAAATTTACCTAAATCTCAGGAAACCGAGAATCTTGGAAATATTACCGAGAAGGATTTGCAGCAGGTAATTAAAAAGGTATTTACTCGTGAAGATTTTTCCGTCTTCTTTGCTAAGTCTTTTGCCGCAGTGCAAAATGATTTGTCTAGTGTGGCTGATGGTAATGCTGTTTTACATTTTCCTTTAGATACTTTTAAAAATAAGCAGAAAGATTTTTCAGCGGAGGTGGCTGATATTCTGTATTCCAGAGTTTCGGTTTGTGCGGAAAAAGTGAAGCCACAAGCTTTTGAATGTATGGAAAAAGGTTTATCTAAAGTTGATTTTTCAGCTAGAGTGACAAGTATTTTGGATATTACGATGTTTTCTAAAATCGCCAATACTTTTGATGTAGAAGTTGGTGTTCCAACTTATTTTGGACAAGATGTGTGGGGTTACATGAAAGGAACTTTCTTTTGGATATTTTCAGTTGGATTCTCATTCTGTTTGTTTTTGTTGGTTGTGATTGCATTTTTAGTCAGAGGAACATGGAAAGAAATTATGAAGTATGAGGCTAAAACTATTTTATTACCTGCAGCGCTTTTGCTAGTTTTCGTGCTAGGTCTTTATTTTTTCCCATCAATGCTAAAACTTCAGTCAGTTGACGGTGAAGTTAATAATTATTTGTTGGTGAATTTCATTGCTCTATTTTTCAGAGCTTTTTCTTTGAATTTGTTGTTTTATATTGTTCCAGCATTGGTGCTGGGAGTAGCTGGAACTCTTTATACTAATTTTACTAGCTCACACCATGAGTCACAATAAATACATTGCTATCATTGCAGGGTCAGGATTATTAGCTTGGATTGGTTGGTTGTTGGTTCTGTTTAAGCTGTCTCCGTATCAGACGCTGGGGTTATCTCTAGCGTTCTTTTATGTAACAATGTTTATTGCTTTGAGTGCGACTTTTGCCGTGGTTGGTTTCTATTTTCGCGTATGGTTATTTAAGAATGAAATCTTTTATAGACATATTAATGTAGCACTTAGGCAGGGTATTTTCCTTAGCCTGATTGCAGTATTTTGTTTGATATTCCAAATGATGAGAGTCCTGAGCTGGTGGTCAGGTCTTCTCTTGGTAGTTATCTCCGTACTCTTGGAGTTTTATTTTTCAGCTAAAGATGCTGAGCTGGCTTGAACGGTTTTGAGTTCAGGATAGTCCGGATGAGCAAGTGCTCTGATGTTGTTTAATGGCCACCATACTACCCATGCTTTTCCACGAATGACTTCGCGTTTTACGAAAGCTTCTTCAGGGTGATCTTTGCAAGAAATGGAGATGTTGCTTTTGAAACAGCTTCTGGAATCTGTGCTGGCTTGTCTATTGTCGCCAAGTACAAAGTAGTGATCTTCAGGCACTTTGAATACGTTAAATCCACTGAAATAGGCTTTAGTATTGCCACTATTATTTACATTGAGATAGTCTTCTTTAAGTTGAATTTTGTCTTTTGTGCCCTTCACCGTGAGGTATACGTATCCACCTTTAATTTCTACTGTATCGCCAGGTAATCCAATTACTCTTTTAATAAAATATTTTTCTTCAGGATCTCCATCTTCTTTCACTTTGAAAACTACGATATCTCCACGATCTGGATCATTGAATAGGTAGATAGCTTCATTGATAATAATTTTTTCACCATAGGTGTTTGTGCATTTCCCACTAATTTTATTTAGAGTGTCACACATTGATGCACCGGATACATCGAAGGGGGCGATAATCCATTTTTGGATTACTATTACTAATATAAAGATAATCGCGATGTTAATTACGAGGTCTAGAAGCCATAACAGTATTTTCTTTGTTTTTTCTTTCATGGACATTATCTTATCTTTTTTGATTTTTGTTTACAATATAATATAATGGCTGCATGAGTCATAAGAAAAAGAAGCCAAAGTTTTATTTCTATTCCAATTATTTAGATGACGGCGAAAAGATTATTGACGTGGCTCATCGCCATATTTTCACTTTGAAAATTAAATCTTCAAAGACATCTTTCTTTGGAATTATGTTGCCAATTGGTTTTTATTTATTCTTTCCAGGTGCTTGGATGATATCTGCGATTTGGATTGGTTTTGGAGTATTGGGACTCTTTAAACATTTCATAGATTGGTATTTTGATTGTTGGTTACTTACTAATTATGGAGTGGTGGATTTGGACAGAGAGGGATTTTTTAATATGACTGCGACTCGTGTGGAATATCATATGATTGAAGGTATTTCTTATACTGTGAATGGATTTTTCAACACTATTTTCAATATTGGAGATCTAACGATTGATAAATTGGGTGCTAAGACTTCGGTGATATTGCTTGATGCGGCTCATCCGCAGGAAATTGAAAGAAAGATTATGGATTATCAGGAGAGATATGTAGCGGAGAGAAGTGTGCGTGATCATCAAGCTTTGAAAGATATGTTGGCGGATATGAT
This sequence comes from Candidatus Peribacteria bacterium, assembly GCA_943357285.1. Taxonomy (GTDB): domain Bacteria; phylum Patescibacteriota; class Gracilibacteria; order UBA1369; family LOWO2-01-FULL-3; genus JACRIB01. The sequence goes on from CALRGJ010000003.1 coordinate 96,545, forward strand.
TGCTTATCACGTTCAAAATAACATGGTGGATTTGCCTGAAAAAGAATAAGTATGAATATTATTTTAGATATAGGTATTATTATTTTCTTTGTAGCTTCAGCGGCTATATTTTTTTATTTCTGGAAAAAGTTTAGAAGGCGTGGATTAAAACCTGATCAACTTCAATACGTGAAGGCTCATTGGATTCGCATTATTGATTCTTTTGATATGCATTCTCAGCAAGCGGTGATGGATGCGGATAAACTTTTGGATTATGTTTTGAAGTGTTATGGATATGAAGGAAATTTAGGTGAAAAACTGAAGGTGGCAAAAGGTCATTTTTCAGATTTGAATGGAGTGTGGAGTGCGCATAAACTTCGAAATACCGTGGCACATGAATTGGTGCAGCTTCACAAAGATGATGCTCGTCGTGCTTTGCGTCAGTTTAAGCAAGCATTGAATGATTTAGGTGCTAAACTCTAATTTATGATAATCGGTGTTGCCGGCAAAATTGCATCTGGAAAATCAGAGGTTTTAAAGATGCTGGGTGAGCGCGGTTTTTATTGTATTGATGCAGATAAAATTGTGCATGATTTGTATATAAGTGGGGGAAGTGGGGCGAAAGTGATTGCTGCTGTTTTTGGTGATGGTTTTTTGAATAAAGATGGATCTGTGAATAGAGTGGAATTGCGCGATGTGGTTTTCGCGGATGAGGCTAAATTGAAATTATTAAATGACGTGATTCATCCTCTGGTGTATGAGGAGATTGCCTTTTTGACGAAAAAGCATGTGGGAGAGAACGTGGCCATCGAAGCTACTTATTTTGATCCTAACTTTTTGGAAGATTTTGTGGATAAATTGATCTGGGTGGAAAGGTCAGAGGAGGAAATTTTGAAAGTTTTGGTGAACGAGAGGGGATTCTCTCAGGAATCTTCGACGGTAGCTTATGAATTAATTATTAAGCTGCGTGAGTTTGACGTGGAATTGAAAAATGATGGAAATTTGGCTTTTCTCAAGGAGCAGTTGGGAGTTTTATTCTAAGTACTAGTTGCATGTAAAATTTGACGTCAT
>CALRGJ010000004.1 GCA_943357285.1 Candidatus Peribacteria bacterium
CGTCATTTTGCCAGCAAATTTTACATGAGGCTTGAGTCTTAATCTTTTAGAAAATTTTGAGCGCTGGTTGTCCCAATACTTTGCTCATTATCGCCATTACCATAACAATCGCGATGAAACTTACGAAGTAGGAGAAAAATACATGTGAAACAATTTGTTTTTTGTATTTTGCTACGAAAGAGATGATTAACGCTATTAGTAATATTTGTCCAATAAATGGTTTGAGTTGAATATATCCAAGAATGAAATCTGCAATCGCGAGTGTTAGGCCTGCTAGTCTGCTGTACTTTTCCTCTTTTGTCATTGTCATGAGTTTTTTATTATTTATTATCACCATTCAACCGAATTCGCCAGATATTGTCAAAGTTTTTATATGTACTGTAATCCCACTTTTTGCTATTATTTTGCCGATCTAAACTATACACATGAAATTTGAAGCTGTAATCGGATTAGAAATTCACGCCCAGATCTCTACAAAGACAAAGATGTTTTGTCGCTGTAGTACTGATTCTTTTGATAAGGAACCTAATATCAATACTTGCCCTGTCTGTATGGGCTTTCCAGGTCAACTACCTGTAGTGAATGAAGTTGCGGTGGAGAAGGGAATTATTGCTGCGCTTGCGCTCAATTGCGAGATTCCATCTCACTGTAAATTTGACCGTAAAAACTATTTTTATCCTGATAATCCAAAGGGTTACCAGATTTCTCAATTTGATGAGCCTTTGTCTGTGAAAGGCTATATAGATGTAGATGTGCCAGAGGGCGCTACGACAAGAAAACTAAAAGTTGGTATCACTCGTCTCCATTTGGAAGATGACGCTGGTAAGCTTACTCACGTGCGCAATGGTTCACTTGTAGATTTCAATAGGGCCGGTTCTCCTCTGATGGAAATCGTGTCTGATCCGGATATGCATAATTCTGTTGAGGCTGCGTCATACGCGCGCCAGATTCAGAAGATTGTGAGATACGTAGGTAGTAGCGAAGCGGATATGGAGAAAGGAATGATGCGTTTTGATGCCAGTGTGTCTATCAGACCAGTGGGTGAAACTAAATTATATCCTCGTGCTGAGATTAAAAATTTGAATTCATTTAAATCACTTGAGAGTGCTGTGGAATATGAGATCGCTCGCCAGACTGAAGAATGGGAAGCAAATGGTCCGATGAAAGGACCTATTACTGTGGGTTGGAATGAAGAGACTGGAAAGACATTTTTCATGCGTGATAAGGAGGAAAGTGATGATTATCGCTACTTCCCTGAGCCGGATATTCCACCTCTTTCTATTGATCAAAAAATGGTGGCGAAATACAAGGCGGCTTTGCCTGAATTGCCAAATGTGAAACGTGCTAGATTTATCGCTGAGCTTGGACTTCTCGAAGATGATGCGAAACTTTTGTCTGATGATTTGAAACTCGCTGTTTATTTTGAAGAAGTTTTTGCTAAATGTAATGATGCCAAGAAAGCTGTGTCATTCATCAATACAATTTTGATGAAACATTTGAACGAAGAATTGATTACGGTAGATGAGCAAAAAGTGACGGCCGAGATGATGGCTGAATTGATTAATTTGGTAAACAAAGGTGAAATTTCTAATAACGTAGCAAAGGCGGAAGTCTTTGACGAAATGTATGCGACTGGAAAAACTCCATCTCAAATCGTACAAGAAAAGGGATTGAAGCAGGTGAGTGATACTGGCGCGATTGAAGCTGTGTGCAAGAAGGTGATTGAAGCAAATCCTGGTCCTGTGGCTGATATTAAGGCTGGTAAGGGCAAGGCAATTGGATTCATTGTGGGAATGGTGATGAAGGAAATGAAGGGTCAGGGAAATCCGCAGATTATAAACGATTTGATTCGCAAGCTTCTGGCGTGATATATTTGGTTTACCTTATCCTTAAACACTTCCTATGTTTGCAACCTCTGGCGACATTTTGAATATCGCTTTAGCTGTTGGTTTTCTCGTATTGGTAATTTTCCTTTCAATTTTAATATTCTACACAATCCTCGTCATGCGTGACGTGAGCAAAATTACTGACGACTCCAAAGACCTCATCGACCGCATCCACAACACAATTACCGGCCCACTAAGAGCCGTAGATTTCATCGTGGAAAAGGCAAAACCTTATATCGAACAGATGATTGAGAGTAGGTTTAAGGGGAAGAAGAAGTAGAGCGGATGTGGGATGAATGAGCGAGTAAACAACCTTAGTGCTTGCTAATTTGAGATTTCAACATATCCAATAATTCTCCTATCAATTGTTTATCATATTTTCTACCATCATCCTTTATTGTAGGCTCAGAAAATAGAACATTCAAACCTTTTTCAAGAATTTTTTCTTGTGTCGAAATTTTTCCGCCATGCGTGCTTATTAAGTTATTCATTGTATTTAGTGATGCAAATTTAAACATGTACGTTTCATACATTTTTTTGTGATACAAAAATTGGTTTGAGCTAAATATAGTTAAGTAAGCAGGAACTAATAGTGAAGAAATCCTTAGGATTGTTTGCCCAGCTGATATAGATTCTTTTCCTGGTCCTGATAATTGAATGAAAGAGTAGGTTATATATGCAATAAACATTGAGAATATGAAGGCACCAAATAACCACCACCAATTTCCACTAAATTTCCATGATAGAAAAATTTCTTTTCTGTGAATTTTATGTTCTTTCGCTCTAACTAGGTAAGCTTGAGCATGTTCCTCAAATATTTTCTTATTGATTTCGTCTCTTGACGTCAACCATTCTGACGCTGAATCTATAGCTCTATTAAATTCTTCTTCATTTTGGAGAATTCGTTTTAGTAATGGCTCTGCTTTTGTTAATTCTTCAAATCTTGTTTTTAGGTTTGGGTCGAATTTTATCTCTGTATATATTCCTGAGCTTCTTAGCGCAGTGTTTACATTACTTAACTGATTTAGTGAACTATGATGTTGACTTATGATTTGTTCTTCATTAAGTGATCTTATGTTGTGAAATTGGTTGATGAAACCTTCTAGATGGCTTTCTATATTAAGGGCGTAGCTAGTGCCAGCACTGTCTAGTAAGTTTATTTTTTGCTTGAGTTCTTTAAGTGTTTCTATAGTATCTTTAACAAATTTTTCAATATCATTTCTATCCATGCTTTGCCATGGAATAGCGTTTAAATTGTTTGGATACAGCTTTTTTAGATCGAGTTCTTCAACTCGTCCTATGTTGGATATTATTCCTTGCTTTATTTCTGTTAAACTCATTCGTGTTGCTTATTTTTCTTTAGCATACTGTGTTATCTTATAATTTCAAGCTTTATCTACTCCCTCAAAATCTTTTCCATTTTTTTGCCTTTGGAGAGTTCGTCGATTAGTTTGTCCAGATAACGGATTTTTTGCATTAGTTTGTCTGTCATGTCTTCGACGCGCCAGCCGCAGATTACGCCAGTGATTTTTGAGGCGTTTGGGTGGAAATGTGGGGCTTCGGCAAAGAAAGTTTCGAAATTGGTTTGGTTTTCTATCTGTGCTTTCAATGTCTTTTTATCATATCCTGTCAGCCAAAAGATGATAGTATCTACTTCTTTCTTTGTATGGCCTTTCCTCTCCACTTTTTTAATATAAAGTGGATAAACTTTGGCGAAAGGCATTTTGAATATTCTAGAGTTATCCTTCGTTTTCATATGCGACCAATTTTCCGCTTGTGATATAGTGAAGTCAATCATTTTTATTTTTTTTATGAAATCTTTTCTCAAGGCCTTAGCTATGGGTTGTACCTGGTTGACGGGGGCGGTCATGATTTGGGTGTTGGTGACTAGTTTGAGTAATATATATCTTGGAACTAATTTGGGAATTGTAGTCGGGCCGGCTGGATCGAGAGATTATTTTGATTCCCCTAAGGTTTTGATTGATCTTTTGGCTTGGGAGACGATGCTTGGTGTGTTTTTTTCGATGTGTCTTATTATTTGGCAGATGGACTGGATTTGGGAGAAGATTAAAAAATATCCTGTGATTGGTACTGTTTGTGTAATTATTTATGTTTCTCTTATTTATACGTTTTTTTATTTTCTGATGAAGGATATTAACGGTGGCGATTTGAATACTGCAATTGAGAAAAATGATGTGGTGGTGCTAGAAGAAATGATTGATAAAACAAATCCGGGAATTGAGAAATCAGGTTTTTACTTCATTGAAGCGGCCAGATTTGAGAGCAAGGAAGTGATTCCTGTGCTGGTTAAACATGGTTTTGATATCAATGGTGGCAATACCGAGGGTACGACAGCCTTGATGGCTGCTGCGGGTATGTGGTTTAGGCCGGACATGGTGGAGTTCCTTTTGAAAAACGGGGCAGATGTGAATGTGAAGGATAAGGCTGGTGATACGGCATTATCTTTGGCTCAGAAAAATTTTGACAGTTCTATGTATGCTCAAGAAGATTTTGATAAAATTATTGAATTGTTGAAATAAGATGATTGAAGCAGATAAAAAATATTTATCACCGTGGAGAGTGCTTTGGCTTGGAACTTTGTTGATGATTTTTGTAGAGCTAATGGGGATTTTTATGTCGGCTACGATTGGTAGCTTTGGAGCTTTTTTTATTTTGCTTTTTGGGGGATTTATTTTGATGGGTGTGACTCAAAAATTTATCGGTGGATGGGGTGCTGCTGCTGTGGCTCTTTCAGCTCTTATGATTATGATGATAGGTTTTGGAAATGCTGCGCGACCTATGTGGATGGCTATGACTGGGCAAGGAGTGAATGCAACAGTAGTGGAGCTTCCTGATAGCATAATAAGATCTGATTTAAGTGGGTATAATGTTACTTTTGGCTATCGTGCTACTCGTACCGGCGGAAGAGGACATCCTGCTGCGACTGAGTATATAGTTGCTCCGCTTGTTAATGAAAAATGGACTGATGGAGAGGAAGTAGATGTTTGGGTTGTCTGTATGGATACTTGGGATACAGATACGGATTTTTCTGAGACGGATAAGTGTGTAAAAAAGTGGAAAAATAATTTCACCAAGGGTTTTGAAATCGATCTCAGCGATAGGGGAGATGTGGGGAAAGCTGTAATGGATGCGATGACGAAATACAGATTGAGTTCTTCTGATTCTGCTAAATATATTTACTCATCGTCGGATCCGGAAGATGAAGTGGCCGTGATGGTAAACTTTAGTATTGCGCTTTTAGTATTGATTCACCTTGGTTACATTATTGCGGTTTTGGTGAACTGGAGAAAGATTAGAGTGATGGAGTTTTAATTTTGGTGGAGCTGAGGGGACTCGAACCCCTCACCTCATCCATGCCATGGATGCGCTCTACCAGATGAGCTACAGCCCCAAGTGTTTTGTTTTTAACGATGACTACATCCTTCCCAACAGCACGGTCTTCGCATTCCGCCTTTCATTTTAGATAGTGCCTTCTCAATACGGATATTTCTGGTCTCAGCTTTCTTAGCTGATGTAACCCAGCAGATCCACTCATTACGCGCGAGTGGCGTAATATCTTCCCATACAGCTAGTATTGCGGGCGTGGCAATGAGAGCCTTCTCTAAATCCTCAGGCAGTTTGTGTACAGTACCGGTGGCTATTTCTTTCTGGGTCATATTTATATTCTAGAGATTTTATTAAAGGTGAGGAAGCAAATTTTGTCTTGACGGTGAGTGTGCACTCACCTATGATTGTTTTGTAGAATTTAACTTTGTGAATATGAAAAAGAATTTAGACTTGAGACCATCGATAAAGACTTTTGAAGATATTAAAAAAATTGATAAGGATGGTGTTGAATATTGGGAAGCTAGGGAGTTAATGAAAGTTCTTGAATATACTGAGTGGAGAAATTTTGGAAAAGTCATGGAAAAAGCAAAGTCAGCTTGTGCCTTGAGTAAGCAAGATATTCAGTATCACTTTGTTGATATCAACAAAGTGATAAAAGGTGGAAAGGGAGCCGTTTATTCAATATTTGACAGTAAGCTTTCTAGGTATGCTTGTTATCTTATTGCTCAAAATGGAGATTCTTCAAAAGAGCCTATTGCGCTAGCTCAAACTTATTTTGCGGTTCAGACTCGCAAGCAAGAACTTTTTGAGGCTTTGAGCGATGATGAAAAGAGAGTTTTGGTTAGAGGTGAGGTTACAAATTATAATAAGAAGCTTTTTAAGACGGCAAAGGATTCTGGAGTCAGAAATTTTGGGAAATTTAATGATGCTGGATATTTGGGTTTGTATGGTTTGACTAATAGGCAAATACAGGAAAAGAAGCAGATAGGAGAAGATAAAGTGCTTGATAGGGCTGGTGCGACTGAATTGGCTGCCAATCTTTTTAGAATAACTCAAACTGATGAGCAACTGAGTTCTAGATTGAGTAATGGAGAAGAAATTGGCGAAGGAAGGGCGTCAAACACTCATTTTGTCGTAGGGGGTAAAGTTAGAAAGGCTATTAAGGATATTGGAGGAACAATGCCAGAGGATTTATCTGCTCAGGAGCATATAGATGCAGTGAAGAAAAGAATGGGTGTATTACCGGGGACGAATAGTAATGGCGAGATTACTTAGTGAAATTGATAATTTTATTTCGATCTTTTCCTTAACACCTTCACAGGAAACTTCACCGTTGCATTGAAAATTCTTTTGACTCTGGATGGTTGCTGAATGAGACGGTAGAGCCATTCGGCGCCGAGTTTTTGGAGGAGTTTTGGGGCGCGTTTGCGGATGCCGGCGATGTAATCGAAAGCGCCGCCAATGCCGATGGCGAGTTTAACCGTGTTCAGCTTTTTTAAGTTTCTGGAAATCCAGAATTCTTGAGCTGGAGCGCCATAGGCGATGAAAAGAATTTGTGCGTCAGTTTTGTTTATTCTTTTAATTATGTCATCCTCATCTTCTTGGCTTGCTGATCCAGCAAAAGTGCCGACGATTTTTATGCCAGGATGTTTCTTTTCCAAAATTATTTTTACTTTTTCAGCCACACCTTCGGCAGCGCCGAGCAAGAATACTTTCAGATTTTCGTGAGCTCCTTCTTTGCAAATATCTTGCATGAGGTCAGTACCAGTTACTCTTTCAGCGAGTTCGGTACGAATATATTTTGGATAAAAAAGAATAGAGGATAGGGAAGAGAGCCATTTAGCAAAAATGCCTAGACTCTTCTTATTATGTTCCGTGATTTTTTCGAATTTACTAGCCCATAGAATGCCGATGCCATCTGCAATATTCAGATCAGAATGGTTGAGAACTTCGAGGTATTTAGGATTATTTTGAGCAGCGAGGAGAATCTCAGGATTAGGCGTGCAGATGTAATGTTGGTGTTTGTCTTTTGCAAAAGATATGGCTTTTTCTAGAGCGTCTTTCATTCTCACTTTATCGAATCTAACTCCTAGAATTTTTATTGTTTCTGACATATGAAAACGAAATTGTTATCAATGATGGTTTCCAAAACTTTGAAGTCGTGGGTTTCCAAAAGTTGCTGCAGTTCTTTTACTTTGAAGGCGTAGTAATATCGATGAACGTCGGTTTTGCCCCAAGGTATCATAGTATCGCGCCAATCATATTTTCCTAAAGATACTATATGTTTGAGGCGGGCTTTCCAAACATATTTTTTATACTTATCCTGAAATAAATTCCAGACGCTGATGATGAGAATGCCTTTGTCTTTGAGAATTCTGTGCATTTCTTGCAAAGACTTTTTTCTCGTGTCTTTGCCAGGCAGGTGATGGAAGGAAGCAATGGCGGTGATGGTGTCGATGGAGTCAGTTTCTAGGTTTGTGTTTATGAGGTCTCCTTCTAGGAATTTAGCGTTGGTGTTGTTCTTATATTTCTTCTTTGCGAGCTCGAGAAGGTTTTTGCTGTTATCTACTCCAATGTACTGAATTTGGCGGTTTTTCTTCAAAAATTCGAATAATCTGCCGTTTCCACAGCCTAAATCAGCGATTTTGTCGTCATTTTCTATGTATTTCAAGAAAATTTCGAATTCTTTCCAGCTATGATTTCTAGTGTTGTCGAATTCTTCAGCAATTTTGTCGTAGTCCTTAATGACTTTAGTCATCAGCTCCTTTGCGATTTTGTCTTTCATATGCTAAAATATAGAGATAAATTAGCTAAATTGGAATACCAAATGGAGAAAGCTCCAAAAATTCTCGGGAGAACTAAAAAGGTTGAAAAACCTGTGGTTAAAGCTGAAAAATTAAAAGAGCAGGAGGCTATAAAGGCCAAGGCTATTGAAGCTAGAAAAATTCGAGTGATGAAATATATTGATGCGCGCTATGATAGTAAAAAATTTGTGGATAGTTATGCAACTAAATATCCTAATGGAGAATTTTCAGATGAAGAAAGAGCTTTAAGAACATTGAAAATGGGTGAGGGGATTGTTATGAGACATGATGTCGGTCTCAATTATTATTTAGTGCAAGAGGCGGATTCTTTTGTGGTAATTGTAGAGAAATTGTCTAGGTTTCCGTTTTTTGCTTATTTGAAAGATTTACCTAAATCAAAGATCAAAGGTTTTAATATTTCTGGTAAGGATTTGCATCCGGGAATGTGGATTGTAATTCCCCCTAACCATTCTCCGGCAGAAGGATTGACTGATATAAAATTTATTGATGATTGCAAGGCTGCCATAAAAGAAATACAAAGTGATCCAATTTATGGACGTTTTGTTGTGGAATTATTAAAGAAAACTACCGAAGATCAGGTAATTGCTATGATGCTCGCTTGTGCGAAAACTGAATCTGGTAGCGGAAGACTGGATCAGTTTTCATTATTTAGATATCAGGGTAATTATAAGGCTTATTCTCTTAGTTTGTTTCATGTTTTGATGCATGGTGCCGGTCTAAAGGCGCGACAAAATCTCTGGATGACTGAGGGGCAGACTTTGACACCAAAAAATTCCGTGAAATTATTTTTGGCTTTTCTGATAGAGAAGGATCCGGAAAATTTTCAGGATCTTTTTCCTCTTGATGGAAATACTGAGAAATTCGCTACTTTTTATAATGGAAACTGGAAGTTTGCTTTGAAGAGAGAAAATAAAATGATTGAGGCAAGAAATAAGCAAAAGAAAAAAGGTGAAAAATTAGAACCTCTTGCTGAGGATTACCCGACCAGACTCGGAAAAAATTTGGATGTGTCTAAAGCGATGTTGAAGTTGTAGTCAGATGTGTTAAAATCCTTTTGCTATAAAGCAAATTATGGATTTCGCAAAACTCGATTTAAAAGACAATCAGGTATTAGCTCGAGTCATTATTGAGAGAGCTGCTAAGAAGCACTTCAAAGATCGTCATGAATTTGAAAAGTTTCGTAATGGGATGATGAAAGAATTTAAGGGAAAGATTTTTCATAATCTATTTTTTATCAAGGCTTATAACGATTTGGTAAAAGAAGGAAAGATAGAAAGAAATATGGAACTTCTAAGTTTGATTCAAAAAAGAAGTGTGAGAACCATGAGCGGTGTGGCGCCGGTGACTGTCCTAATGAAGCCGTTCCCTTGTCCTGGTAAGTGTATTTATTGTCCTACTGATGTTCGTATGCCAAAGAGTTATTTGCCGAGCCAGCCAGCTGCGCAGAGAGCTTTTCGTCAGAGATTCAATCCTTACACTCAGGTGTTTGTGAGGCTGAAGGCTTTGAGCATTACCGGTCACGAAGTTTCCAAAGTAGAATTGCGTGTGCTGGGTGGAACTTGGAGTGCTTATACTAAACGTTATCAAATTTGGTTTTTAAAAAAATGTTTGCAGGCGATGAATGAATTTTATTTGCAAACTGATCACGGCAAGACAGATAGAATGGAAGATATTGTGAAAGAAGAAACTGTAGATAGCGCTTATGGTAGCGACAAAGTGAATACTGTGATTCTTAAACCTCTTAATAAAAAGAATCAAACTTGGGAACAAATTGTGAAAGAAAATGAGACGGCGGATGTGCGTTGTATTGGAATAAATATTGAGACAAGATCAGATTTTATTAATGAAGAAGAGGTGAAAAGATTGCGCTACCTAGGTGTAACTAAAGTGGAAATTGGTGTGCAAACAACAGATGATGAGGTACAGGAAATTACCAAGCGTGGTCATGATTTGAAATCGGTGGTGGAGGCGACAGCTTTGCTAAAGGATGCTGGTTTTAAAATCAGTTATCACATGATGCCAAATTTGCCTGGATCTACTCCGGAGATTGATAAGAAAATGGTTGGTGAACTTTTTGCTGATGACAAATATCAACCGGATTATTTGAAGATTTATCCATGTGTGGTGGTGCCGAAATCAATTCTCTCATCTATCTATAGAAAAGGCTTGTTTAAGACCTATGATGATAAGACTTTGGAAGATATTTTGCTTCAGGAAATTAAGGATGTGCCGGAGTGGTGTCGTATTGATAGGATAGCTCGAGATATTCCTTCTACCGATATTGAGTCTGGATTTAAGTCTTCAAATATTCGTCAAATTCTTGAAGAAAGGCTTCGTAAGATGGGCAAACCTTGTCGTGATATTCGTGCTCGTGAAATTCAAAATACTATTGTGGACCCTACCCATGTAGAACTTGTTGTACGTAAATATATGGCTCAAGGAGGCCAAGAATTCTTCATGTCATATGAGGATGTGAAGCAAGATAAATTGGTGGCTTTGCTTCGTTTGAGATTTCCTAAAAAGACTTTTATTCCTGAACTAAAAGATGCTGCTCTTATTCGTGAAGTACATGTATATGGAAAACAAATTGCCATTGGTAATAAGGAAAAAGGCGAAAAACAGCATGTTGGGTGGGGGACGAGATTAATGCAAGATGCGGAAAAAATGGCAAAAGAGGCTGGATATAAAAAGATGGCGGTGATTGCCGGTATAGGAACTCGGGAATACTACAAAAAGAAGGGTTATAAACTAGAGGGGACGTATATGGTTAGGTCTATGTTTTAGTTTGCACAATGTATCTTGTGCAAAGTTATTGAGCTTTCGAGAGGGGTTACGTGACACCTGGGTTCTTTGCTTTGTTTTGATGTTTGTACACTATGTTTGTGAATGTTAGACATTACTTACTATCGTTTGTTGTCGACAGCTTTTCCGACGAGGATGTTTGTAATTAGGATTCATATTTATGATGTGCGCTCTATGCTTGGTTCTCTATATTTCGGCTATATTTTCTTTCGATTTAACGCGTTTAAAAATTCTAGACGACGTTTGGGTCGTCTGACGCTTTGTTTAGAAACTGGGTTGAATGATCTTTTGGCTTAGTTTAGGTCTTTTTGTATGATTTTTTATTTTGGTTTTGATTCTGAGGTTTTTAGTCCTGAACGTAAATTTCTTGTAATGCAGCAATTTTTTCTGCGAGTTTGTCGTAAGTTTTTAATAATGGATCTTTGTTGATAATTTTCTGAGCACTTCCCCGTGCTTTTTCAATAGTTTTAGAGTCTGTCAAGCTAGCCATCTTTAGGTCTGGAATTCCACTTTGTTTCACTCCGTATACTTCACCGGGTCCTCGTAGTTCCAAATCAATTTCTGATAATTTAAATCCGCTGGAATACATTTCCATGGCTTTCATACGCTTAGTTCCCTCTTCGGATAAATTTCCGGTAAATAGGAAACAGTAGGACTTGTGCTCCCCTCTTCCTACACGTCCTCTAAACTGATGTAGCTGCGATAAACCGAAGCGTTCTGAGCCCTCAATTAGCATGATTGTGGCGTTTGGGACGTCTATACCAACTTCGATTACGGATGTCGATACTAGAATGTTTATTTTGTTGTCTTTGAAGTCAGTCATTATTTGGTCTTTTTCTTCCTGTTTTAATTTTCCGTGAAGAAGTCCGAGTTTTAGTTTTGGAAAAATATGTTCGCTGAGGAAAGCAAATTCATTGAGAACGGATTTTACTTGGAGAACGTCGGATTCGTCGATGAGAGGACAAATTACGAAAGCTTGGCGTCCTTTGTTTACTTGATCCTCAACCCATCTATAAGCTTCTATACGTTTAGATTCCGGGACTAATTTTGTGAGAATTTCTTGGCGTCCTTTTGGCATTTCATCGATTACGGAAAGATCTTGGTCTCCGTAAATTGTGATAGCTAGTGTGCGTGGAATCGGTGTAGCGGTCATATTTAATAAATGCGGAGAACCATAGCTTTTGAGTACTTCTCTTTGTTTTACGCCGAAGCGGTGTTGTTCATCGATTATAGCGAGACCGAGATTTTTGAAACCAATTCCGTCTTGAATTAGAGAATGTGTACCGATGACTATATCGCAAGTTCCTGTTTTTAATTGCATTACGACGTCATCTTTTTGACCTTTGGATGTGCTGCCGGCAATGAATTGAATATTGAGTCCGAAGCGAGTAAGAATTTTTACAAAAGTTTGGTAGTGTTGCTTAGCGAGGATTTCTGTAGGAGCCATAATGGCGACCTGGAAGCCATTTTTTATTACATTGAGAGCAGCGATGGCGGCGACAATAGTTTTACCTGAACCTACATCACCTTGGATGAGGCGTGACATTGGGAATGGTTGTTTGAGGTCCTCGAGAATTTCGTTGATTACTTTTTTTTGGGCGTTGGTGAGTTCAAAGGAAAGTCCGGAAATAAGTTCATTGATGATTTCATCTTTCCTTTCTATTTTTTTTGCATCTTCAGCGCTGATGTTTTGCCAATGCCATTTTTTCTGGAGAACTTTTAATTGAAGAAGAAAAAGTTCATCGAAAGATAGGCGCTCTTTTGCTTTATCTAAAATGGCGTCATCTTCAGGGAAATGGATGTTTTTGATGGCTGTTTTGTAGTCTATGAGTTTATGTTCATCAAGAACTTCTTGTGGCATATATTCTTCGAAGAGTTCTAGCCATTCATCTACTAGAGGCTTGAGTTTTTCGCGCATCCATTTGGAATTTATTCCTTCGGTTTCGTGATATACGGGAACGATGCGACCGGTGTGAATTTGTTCTTTGTTTTGACTGATGAGTTCGTAAGAAGGTCCTTGTAGTGAAATTTTGCCCATGGAAAGCTTAGCTTTTCCGCTGAGGATAATGTCTTTATTTCTAGGGAGCATCTTTGTGAGATGTGGCTGATTGAACCAAACTACTTGAATCGAGCCGGATTCATCAGTAAAAAGACCACGAGTGATTTTTACTCCTGTTCTTGTGCTCATATTAAAAAGATTGCTGAGTTTTCCTTTAATGACGTTTATTTCATCTGTTCGGACGTCGATGATTTGAGTGAATTCGCTGGCATCATTGTAAGTGCGGGGAAAATACATCAAGAAATCTTTCACATTTTTTACACCGAGTGTTTCGAGTAAAGATAGATGCTTTTTTGTGGTGCGGAGGACATTTGCTAAACTTCTATTTAGCATTGCAGATTACTTTTAAAAATTTGCGTTTGCCTACCTGTAGTAACTTTTCATTTGTGAGGTCGATTTCTTCTTCGTGTGTGGCAACTTTATTGCCATCTACTCTTATTCCCCCACCCTCGATCAAACGTCTAGCTTCGCCTTTGGAAGCCACTAGTTTTGATTCTGATAGGAGTTCGATAATGTTCATCTTGTTATTTGCAAATTTCTGTACTGGAATATTTTCCGGTAATCCTTTGTTGGCAAAGATTTCAATAAATTCAGCTTCGGCTTGGTCGGCAGCAGTTCGGCTATGGTAGAGAGCAACTATTTCTCTCGCTAATTTCATCTTGAGGTTGCGAGGATTTTCGCCTTCACTCATAGCTTGTTTGATCTTGGCAATTTCTTCTAAGCTTAAGTCTGTAGTTAATTCAAAGTATTTAAAAATTAAATCGTCAGGCACGGACATAGTTTTTCCGTACATGTCTTTTGGTGTTTCAATTACGCCGATGTAGTTGTCCAAACTCTTACCCATTTTATTTACGCCGTCAGTACCTACAAGAAGTGGAACAGTGAGGACGTTTTGTGGTTCTTGGCCGTAGTCTTTCTGAATAACTCTTCCGGCTAAAAGATTAAAAGTTTGATCGGTACCGCCTAATTCTAGATCTGAATTTAGGGCTACGGAGTCATAACCTTGCATAAGTGGATACAAAAATTCGTGCATGTAAATTTCAGCATTTTTCTTAATTCTTTCTTGGTACATATCACGGTGAAGCATTTGTTGAACAGTAAAACTCTGAGCGAGTTTTGTGACGTCAGCAAAAGTTAATTTACCAAGCCAGTCAGCATTCCATACGATATTAGCTTTTTTAGTATCGAGAATTTTTCCGGCTTGTTCGAGATATTTTGCAGCGTTTGCTTCAAGTTCTGATTGAGTTTTTGGTTTGCGGGCATTTAGTTTATCTGTCGGATCCCCTATTTGTCCTGTGAAGTTTCCAAATAATAAATCAACCTGATGTCCGGCTTCTTGGAATTCTCTTAGTTTTTTTATTACCACCATGTGACCTAGATGAAGGTCGGCTCCGGATGGATCAATTCCTAGTTTAACTTTTAATTTTTTTCCTGATTTTAGTTTTTCTTCTAGGTCCTTGCGAACGATGACTTCCACCGTGCCACGATCTAGAAGAGTTTTGATGTCTGGTTTCATATGGGCCTATTTTAATCTTTTATTTGGGATTTTACATCTGTTTTTACGAGAAAAAGTTGACAAAATTCTGAAAGCTCTTATATTGTTAGTTTCCTGTTAACTTTTTTGAATGCTTGAGTTGAAGCTAGCCGAAATCGGCTTATCAAAGAGTGAGGCGAAGATCTATACCGGTCTACTTTCTTTGGGTCATCAACCTGTAAGTATAATTTCAAAAAGAGTTGGTCTCAATCGAACTACAACTTATTCCATTCTCAGAAGTTTGGCCAAAAAGGGTTTTGTGGCTTTTTATAATAAGTCTTCAACAACTTATTTTGTAGCGAACGATCCTAATTGTTTGATTGGTTATCTAGATAGTAAGTGTCGTACTTATGATTATTTTCGTAGTGAACTGGTGAATTTGGTGCCTCAATATAGAGCGTTAATGAATGAGTATACTTTTTCTAAGCCGGTAGTTACTTATCACGAAGGTCTTGAAGGAGTGAAGCATGTGATGTATGATGCTTTGACGGCTAAGGGTAATTGTTTTGCTTGTCTGTGTTTACACAAATGGTTTAAGTCAGGATTGAAGGAGTTTCTGCTTGAGTATAAAGATTTTCGTATCGCAACAAAACAGATTCCGTTGTCAGCAATCGTGCCCGATACCCCTGAGGTTCGGGCTTTTTTTGAAGAAAATTATGACAAAAATAATGCTTTGACTCAGGTGAAATATTTGAAAGATCCAAAATATTGCCAGTTGTTTGAAAATGAAATTAATATTTATGATGATAAGGTGGCAATAATACATCTGGAAAGGGGGCAGGAGTTTGGAGTAATTATTCAAAGTAAGGAGATTTCCAATATGCAGAAAAGTATTTTTCAATTAGCCTGGAACGGATTGGAGTTTTAGGCTACAATCCATGCATGTCAACAAACCGTTTAGATAGATACATTGTTAGTAAGTATCCGGAATTTTCCAGAGGTCAGGCTCAAAAGCTGATAGAAAAAGGAAAAATTTTGGTTAATGGTAAGCCAGCTAAATCGAGTCAGGCTATTAGAGAGGCTGATAAGGTAGAGGTGGTGAAGGCTAAAAAAATGAAAAAGGTAGATAGACCAAAAGTTGATTTTCCTGTTCTTTATGAGGATAAAGAGTGTTTGGTTATAAATAAACCAGCTGGTATATCTGTATATCCTATTAACGAAGCTGATAAATCAAAGACTATTATTGATTATAGTTTACAGAATTTTAAGGTGAAATTTAAGGATCCGGAAAGACCTGGAATTGTTCATAGATTGGATAAGGAAACTTCAGGAGTTTTGATTTTAGCAAAAAATCAGGAAGCTCTAGATTATTTGATGGCTCAATTTAAGCAAAGAGAAGTAAAGAAGGTTTATTGGGCTCTTGTTTATGGAATCATGCAGCATCCGGAGGGAATTATTGATTCTCCAATTCAAAGAAGTCATAAACATAGAAAAAAAATGTCTTTGGCTGCTGCCGGAACAGGCAGAGAAGCTATTTCTCAATATAAGGTTTTGAAAGAGTACAGGCTTGATCCTAAGCATTTGTTGAGTTTGATAGAAGTGCGAATTCACACGGGACGTACTCATCAGATTAGGGTACATATGTCTTCTATCGGTCATCCGGTGATTGGAGATGTTACTTACGGCAATTCCTCAATGAATAGGAAGTTTATCAAGAAGTATGGTCTAAGAAGACAGTTCCTTCATGCACGTCTAGTAGAATTCAAAACACCTGTTAAAGATAAACAGGTGTCAGTTGAGGCAGAATTGCCAGATGAATTGAATAACTTAGAGACTAAGCTTCAACAGATTTAGTCTTTTTTGGAGCAGCTTTTTTTACTGCAGCTGGTTTTTTTGCTTCTGCTTTTACTCTTGCAGCACCTTCAGCTTTGATTTCTGTGATTTCTAGGTTTGTGTATTTTTGTCTGTGACCTGCTGTTCTCTGGTAATGCTCTTTAGCCTTCATTTTGTAAACACGGATTTTTTCTCCTTTGATTTGTCCTAATACCTTAGCAACAACTGCAGCTCCTGATACGTATGGAGTACCGATTTTAACATCGTTGTTATCACTGATAAGAACTACTTTGTCGATAGTGATTGTAGAACCGTCTTCTGCGTCTAATTTTTCTACTTCAACTGTAGCACCCTTTTCTACTTTGTATTGTTTTCCTCCTGTCTCGATAATTGCGAACATGATTTTATTGTTAAATTTGCCCTGATAATCTAGGGATAAATGCCTCTTTGGTCAAGCTGAATTTAGGTGGAAGGGGCTTTAAAGTAACTTTTTTAACTCCTCAATGCTTTGTTTTAGAGCCTCGGAAATCAGAGGATATTCGGCCTTAATGAAGTTTCCAAGTACGAAATCGGCCAAATCTTGCTGTTTTGGGGCTAATTCTCCTCTACTTTCTATTCCAATGCGAATTCTGTTGAAATCTTCGCTTCCGAGGCATTGGATGATGGATTTCATGCCATTGTGAGTGCCTGCGGAGCCTTTTTCCCTTACTCTTATTTTTCCCAGTGGCAAATCTATATCATCGTAAATAACTATAAGGTTTGTTTTTTCTTCTTTGTAAAAGTTTAATATTTTGCTTACGGCTTCCCCAGAAAGGTTCATGAAAGTAGTGGGTTTTACCAAAAGTATTTTTTCCCCTTCATAATTTACTTTAGCAATTTCAGCATCTAGTTTAGATTCGTTTTTCCAGGATACTTCGGTTCCTTCGAGTTCTAATTGTTTTGTAAATTCGTCTAAGGCCAAAAAACCACAATTGTGACGTGTCTTTAGATATTTTTCGCCTACGTTTCCGAGACCAACTACTATTTTCATTTATCTTCTATAAGGTATTTTCTTTCCTTTAATAACAATTATATCACCAAATGTAGCGCCTTTCTTCTCTACAGCTTTCTGAAGTCCCATGCGTCCCATGTAGTGATAAACACGCTCTAAGCCTTCAGGATTGCTGATATCGGTCATTACAATCAATTGTTCTATGCGTTTACCTCCGACGTGGAAAATGGTGTTTTCTGCGGTTTTTTCTACGTCTTTGATAAAGAATTTAACTCTATCTATATGTGGATGAAGAATAGGGATGATTACTTCTTTTTTCTTTGCAGCAATTCTAACTTTCTTTTCTTTCTTTTGTAATATTGTTAAATCACCAAATACTTGGAACATTAACTCTTTTAATCCCTTCCTAGTCATACAGGAAATGGGATAGATTTTAGTGCTCTTTGTTAGTTTTTTAATTTCCTCTATTTTTGTGTTTAGAGTTTCTTCGTCTAGCATATCGATTTTATTGATAGCAACTATTTGTTTTAATTTTGAAAGTTTTTTGTCGAATAATTTTAATTCTGAAATTATGGTTTTGTAGTCTTTTTGTGGATTTTCAGATGTGCAGTCAATAATATGCACTAATAATTTTGTGCGACTTACGTGACGTAGAAATTTGTGTCCCAAACCTTTTCCTTCACTGGCTCCTTCAATTAATCCAGGAATGTCCGCAACTACAAAAGATTCCATGTCGGATCCACCAAATTGATTCATGTTTACTACTCCAAGATTTGGAATAAGAGTTGTGAAGTGATAAGCGGCTATTTTTGGCTTTGCGTTGCTTACTACTGAGATTAAAGTAGACTTTCCAACTGAAGGTAATCCAATAAGTCCTACGTCGGCTACAAGTTTAAGTTCCAATAAAATATCTTTTTCTTCTCCCGGTTCTCCTGTTTCTGCAAAGTGTGGAGCTTGATTAGTGGAGCTAGTAAATCTGAGATTTCCCATTCCTCCTTTTCCTCCTTTTGCTAGAATTACAATATCGTTTGGTTTGCTTAAGTCTGCGAGCTGTACGCTTTTATCGGCAGTGTATATTATGGTGCCTTGTGGAACATCTAATATAAGATCTTCTGCATCATTACCGGTCATGTTGTTTCCTCTGCCCTTTCCGCCTGATTCAGCCTTGTACATTTTCCTATTGGAAAGATGACTTAGGGTGTTAACGTTTGCATTGGAACGGAAAATAATATTTCCTCCCCTGCCTCCGTCTCCTCCATCGGGGCCTCCCCTAGGAATAAATTTTTCTCTTCTAAAACTGAGAGCTCCATTACCTCCATCACCGGCTATAATCTTTAAATTTAGTTCGTCGCAAAACATTTTGTCGGGTTACATTTTTTTTCATTATACAGAATTATGTGATTTTGTTGTAGTTTTTAAATTATTGCGCTAAGTTATGTCTTGTAATTTTTATGCCCAGGTGGCGGAACTGGTAGACGCGCTAGACTCAAAATCTAGTGTTGGCAACATCGTGAGGGTTCAAGTCCCTCCTTGGGCACCAAAATTTCTGTGAATACGTGATAAATATTTTATGGAACAGTTTGCAAGTGCCCTTCTAGATATAACTTCTGGTATGGGGTATTGGGGTATTGTTATTTTGATGGCTATAGAAAGTTCATTTATACCTTTCCCGTCGGAGATTGTTATTCCTCCAGCGGCATATTTGGCTTACAAAGGTGAAATGAATATTTATTTGATAATTTTGTGTGGTATTCTTGGTAGTTTGATTGGTGCTGTTTTTAATTACTACGTGGCGATGTGGCTGGGTAAACCTTTGGCGTACAAACTAGTTGATAAAAAATGGGCAAAATATTTGCTTTTAAGTCGATCAGGGCTTGAAAAAGCTGAAAATTATTTTAATAAATATGGGTCAGCCTCAACTTTCTTTGGTAGACTTATACCGGCTGTGAGGCAGCTTATTTCCTTGCCGGCTGGTTTTGTTAAAATGGATTTTGGAAAATTTGTTTTTTATACTGTTTTGGGATCTGGTTTTTGGGTTTCAGTGTTGGCGGCTTTGGGTTACTTCTTTGGTGAGAATCAAGAGCTCTTGAAGGAATATTACAGAGAAATTACTATAGGACTAATAGTTTTAGTTGCTTTAATTGTTGCGGTTGTGTTGTTGAAGAAGTTGATTGCCTCTCGCAGAGTTTCAATTGAATAAATTTTGGAAGGAAAGTGCTTTGTTCATGGTTTCGGTGAACTCGTCTTTTTCTTTGGAGTCATTTACTATGCCTCCTCCTACTTGTAGGTAGAGTTTTTCGCCCTTTTTTATGATGGTTCTGATGGCAATGCTGAAATTTAATTCCTTTTGATCTGGCATGATGTAACCAATTATTCCAGTGTAAATCCCACGCATTGTAGGCTCTAGTTCGTCAATTATTTCTATGGCTCTTTTCTTTGGGCAACCGGTGATTGAACCGCCCGGAAGCATGGAAATTAGTGCTTCAATCGGTGTTGTTTGTAGTTCTCCGGTGATGCGGCTGAAGGTGTGCCATACTGTTGGGCATTTTTGAAGGATCCTGTGTCCTTTTACTTTAACTGTGCCTATTTTGCAGACTTTCCCTAAATCGTTCCTTAAAAGGTCTGTAATCATGTTTAATTCGGCTGCCTCTTTTTCGCTAGAGATTAATTCTTTGGAAAATTCGAGATCTTCAGTTTTATTTTTTCCTCTAGGTCTTGTGCCTTTTATGGGGCAGGTCTCAATTATATTGTTTTTGATTTTAATGAATTTTTCAGGAGATGCGCTGAGTATTTCAGCCTGATTGGCTTTTATATATGCTAGATAGTTTACGGGATTTTTTTCAGCAATTTTGAGAAAAAGATTTTTACCTTCCTCCTTTGTTGATGTTTCTAGTCTATGAGTGAGATTGATTTGGTAAATATCCCCTTCCTTGATGTAGTTTTTGATTCTGTTGAAAGCTTTTTTGTAATCTGATTTGCTGATTTTGATTTCAAATTTGATTTTTTCTATTAAATTTTTTATTGGAAATTTATTGTGTTTTTCTTTGTTGTTTTCTTCTTTCCATTTGTTGAAGGCGAAGAAGTTGATTGACGGTAGATTGAGATCGTTTTTTGCTTTAGGGGCGATGTTGTATAGGCTGTAGGCTACATCATATGAAATGTAACCAATTAGGAGGCTTTTCTTGTGTTTTTCTGTGAATTTTTTAAATTCTTTCAGATTATTTCCCTTGAATTCTGCTATTGGATTTGAGGCTAAAATGCTTATTCCTTTTTGAGATGAATGAAGAAAGCAGATGTTTTGATCTGATGGTTTCAGGTTTTGAAAATTTTCTAGAATGTTAGATTTCATATAAGAAATTCTTCATTATTTTATTACCCTCGGTGGTAAGGAAGGATTCGGGATGGAATTGAACGCCATACAATGGATATTTCTTGTGCTTAATGGCCATTATTTCTCTATCGTCGGTCCAGGCTATTAGTTCGAATTCCTTTGGTGTTTTGTCTATTACTAGTGAGTGATATCTGGCTGCTTTAAAAGGGTTTTTAACGTTCTTGAATATTGGATCTTTTGTATGGATGATTTCGGATGTTTTTCCGTGCATTATTTTTTTGGCGTGAATGATCTTTGAACTAAAAATTTGTCCAATGCATTCATGACCAAGACACACTCCCAGAACAGGTTTTGTTGTATAAAATTTTTGTACTACTTCGCGAGAAATGCCACTATCTTCCGGTCTCTTTGGGCCTGGGGAAATTACAATTTTTTCAGGGTTAAGTTTCTTTATTTTCTCTATATTTATTTCGTCATTTTTAAAAACCAGACATTTCTGTCCTAAGGACTCTATTTGCTGATAAAGATTATAAGTAAATGAGTCGTAGTTATCGATGATTAAAATCATTGATTTTCTTTAATTAATCTCAAAAATTCGCTTCTGGTTTTGGCGTTTTTCTTGAATAATCCGGTGCAAGAAGAAGTAATCATTGAAGCATTTTGCTTTTCTACTCCGCGCGCCATCATGCAAAGGTGTTTAGCTTTAACTACTACTGCAACACCCTTTGGTTTTAGGAGGTCGTTGAGGGTGTTGGCAATTTGCATAGTAAGACGTTCTTGATTTTGTAGTCTTCTAGAGAATATTTCTACGATTCTTGGTAATTTTGAAAGGCCGATTATTTTCTTATTTGGTATGTATCCGATTGATACTTTTCCGAAAAATGGTTGCATGTGGTGTTCGCAAGTTGAGAAGAAATCTATATCATTACAGATTATCATCTCATCATAATTTTCACCGTCAAATTGAGTGAGAGCTTCTGAGGCTTTTTGTTTGTAGCCGCCGAAAATCTTCTCAAATGATTTGGCAATTCTTTCTGGTGTTTTTTCTAATCCTTCACGCTTTGGGTCTTCACCTATTTCTTTGAGGATTTCTTGATATAAATTTGCAATTTTTTTTAAGTCCATAGTGTTACTTTTTCTGGATTTATAATTGTTTCTTTTTGGATTGAAACGCTTTTATTGGTGATTGGATCTAGGTATTCCGGTTCAATTTCTACTATTGGAGTGAGAACGAAATTTCGTTTGTTGTAGCTTGGGTGTGGAATTTGCAGATGCTTTTCTCTTATGATCTCGTTGTTGTAGAAAATTATATCCAGATCAATGTTTCTTGGCCCTTTATCTATCTCTTTTACTCTTCCCATTTTGTGTTCTATCTCCTGTAGTTTAATTATTAATTCCGCTGGAGATAATTCTGTTTCTAATAGTATGGCTGAGTTGAGAAAGTTTGGTTGATTTGTGTAGTCTACTGGTTCGGTTTCGTATACAGATGATTTTTTTGTAATGGTTCCAATCTTTTCAATTTCTCTAATTGCAGTTTCTAAATTGCCTTTTCTGTTTTCAAGATTGCTGCCGAGGCTGATATAAGCTTTATTTTTAGCCATAATATTCACAATAGTAATCGTCAGTTTCGTAAATTGTTAATTTTTTAAGTGGTAGTTCGTCCTTAAGCTTGTCCCAAACCCATACTATCACGTTTTCTGCTGATGGATTGTCAATGATGTCGTTTAGATGTCTGTGGTCTAAGATATCAATAACTAATGAATTAACTTTTTCTTTAATTATTTTGAAATCTATGACCATGCCGTCTTCTTTAACTGTATCAGAAATTGTAACAATTAATTTGTAATTGTGTCCGTGTAGATTTTCACATTTGCCGTGATACTTTGTGAGAAAGTGTGAAGCGGCGAAGTGAAATATGCAATTTAAATCCATTTTTTTCATAGTATTTCTAATATGTTTTTAGTGCCTTTAACATCGTGAGTTCTGATTATACTGGCTCCATTTAGATATGCAATAGCACTGACCATCTCCCCTTTTGTGTCTCTTTCCTCAATTTTTCCGCCGAGGAAGGATTTTCTGGATGCGCCGATGCAAATTGTTTTCTTTAAAATTTTTAATTTGTTTAGATTATTTAGAATTTCAAAACTGTATTTTGGGATTTTGCTGATAAAGTTTCCCATGCCTGGGTCTATAATAATTTGAGAATCTTTAACTCCTGATTTTTTCGCTATTCTGATCTGTTGTTTGAGGAAAGTTTCAATAGTTTTTAAAACGTTTTTGTAATGTTTTTCTGTTTGCGTTGTTCTGGCAGTGGGATCTTTTGAATACATGATTATTAATGGAGATTTGTATTTTGCGATTACTTTGGCCATGTTTTTATCTCCGCGTAATGCTGTGACGTCATTGATCATTGAAGCGCCTAAGCGGAGGCATTCTTCAGCTATTTCGCTTTTATATGTATCTATGGAAATTGGAAGTTTTGTGATTTTCAGAGCTTTTTTGAGAATTGGGATTACTCTTTTTCTCTCTTCTTCTAAGCTTACGTCTTTAGAATTTGGACCGGTGGATTCTCCTCCAATGTCGATAATATCTGCACCTTCTTGTTCCATTTCTTTTATTCTTTTTATGGCTTTTTTGAGATTGTTAAATTGTGACCCGTCGCTAAAAGAGTCTGGGGTCATATTTAAAATACCCATGATGACTGGCTTTTTGGCTTTCTTTATTGTATTAATTAGGTCCATATTTTGCTGATTGATTCTATGCTCAGATTCATTTTTGCACAATATTCTTGTATTATTAGCAGCTTATGAAGCGTTTTATTTTGATACATTACGGGGAGATTGGTTTAAAGAAAGCAAATATTTCTTATTTTGTGGATAAACTTAAGAAGAGGCTTAGATTTGTATTGCAAAAAGAGTTTAAGATTAATTATTCCATAAAGCATACTTTGGGGAGATTTTTAGTGTCTTTACCAGATGATTTTAATGAAGCTGATGAAAAGAGGTATGCTGAAATTTTATTTAGGGTTTTTGGGATTCAAAATTTTAAATTTGTTTATCAACATGGAGTGGAATTGGATGCTTTGCTGGATTCTATCTGGGAAAATTTGCCTGACAATGTGTTGAACGGAGATTTAAAACCTAGGACTTTTAGGGTTGCGGTGAAGCGTTCTATGCCTTTGCCTTTTAAGTCTACTGAATTGGAACGTGAAATTGGTGCGCGCCTTTTACGCAGAGGAATTGGAATTAAGGTGAAAATGGTAGATCCGGAATTGGTGGTAGATTTGGAATTTTTCAATGATCACTCTTATTTTTCATTTAAAAAATACAAAGGAGCTGGTGGTTTGTCTCCAAATAGTCAGGGACGTTTTGTTTCTTTGATTTCATCTGGAATTGATTCCCCTGTCGCCTCTTATATGATGATGAGACGTGGTGCCAGAGTGCTATTTGTTCATTTCCATGCTTATCCGTTTAGTGATAAGTCTGAAATGGAAAATGTGAAGAAGATTGTGGAAATTCTTTCCGATTATCAATTTGATACGAAATTATATCTTGTTCCTTTTGGAAAATTTCAAAAGTCTATTTCTACGAATTTAGACATTCCATCAAAGATACGTACTGTTATTTATAGGCGTTTGATGGTGAGAATTGCTGAAAGAATTGCCAGAAATGAGCATGCAAAAGGTCTAATTACTGGAGATAGTTTGGGGCAGGTAGCTTCTCAGACTCCTGAGAATATGTTTGCGATTCATGATGCTTCTACTATTCCGATGTTTTATCCTTTGATTGGTTTTGATAAGGATGAAACAGTGGCTCTAGCTGAGAAAATTGGGACTTTTGATATTTCTAAACTTCCTTGCACGGATACTTGTGCGATGTTTATGCCGGAGCATCCTGAGCTTAAGGCCAATATTTATGATGTTCGTGAATATGAAAAGGCTTTGCCTCTTAATGAGTGGATAGATGGAGTGTTGAAAGAGTCAGAAGTTATTAATTTAAAATAGACTTTCTGATGGACCATTGGGTCTCTTGGCCTTTTTAATTGCGTTACTACGCAGTTCTTTATTAAAACTAATAGCGAACCTGTGTGCTTCGTCTCTCGCTCTCTGAAGCAGCTTCAGGGCCTCGTCAGTGTGCGGCAATATAATTGGCGTAGAGTTTTCCGGCAAAAATATCTCTTCAATTCTTTTGGCTAAGGAAATGTGGAAAATTTGAAGTTTTAGTTTTGTGAAAACTTCATGGGCAATTGAAAGTTGTCCTTTACCACCGTCTATTATTACCAAGTCAGGTATTTTGCTGAATGACTCATCTTCTTTGTGTTTAAAGCTGTCGTAGGCCATGTAGCAGACTTCGCCATGCTTTCTTTTGCAGAAATTTGAACGTTCTTGCATCTCTTCTGGGATTTTCTGAATTTCCTCAAAACCGGCCATTAGATAATAGTCTCTGAGTTTTGCTTTGCAGATTACGTAAGTTCTTTTTAATTTATTTTTTTTGATCGCATCTTGAATTAATTTGTAGCCCATTTTTGTCCCTCTATCTTCCTTTTTTATCCAAAGATTTCTCAATTCGCTCACTTTGTCGTTGTGTTTCTTTACTGAGATGAATCCTACGTCCTCCTTGTTTTTTTTGAGGATAAAGAAAGTTCTATCAGCTTTTTTGAAATTTACTTTATTGTTTTTTTTGATGAAGTCTTTGTCTTTTTTTGTGGCTTTTTTAAGTTGGTAATCTTTGTGGAGATATTTGAGAGCAATTTTACTAAAGCGGCGTGTGAGAACTTCTTCCATAGACTTGAAGTCATCCGGTTTATTATTTACTGTTCTGATCTTGAATTTGCGGTATAGGTTGTTTTTGGGAGCACCGTTTTCAAATACTATCATTGAGCCAACTGTATCTGTTCCACTGAGGTGAGAGATGTCATAACATTCTATTCTCTTGAGTGGTTTTTCTATTTTTAATATTTCTTGGAGTTTATTGCAGGCTTTTTCAGTTGATTCACTTTCTTCTTTCCAGCTTGGCTTGTTTCTGTCAGCAAAAATTCTGGCATTATTCAGGGACATTTCAAGTAGTTTGTTTTTTATTCCTATTTTTGGAACGATTATGCTTACCTTCTTTTCTGTTTGGTTGGCTATGAGAAGTTCAATTTCATTGATGTCTTGAGCCTCATGTGGAATGTATATTTCCTTTGGTATATCTGTGGCTATTTCGTAATATTGTTTGAGAAAGGCACTAAGCACTTCGCTGTCTTGTTCATCCTGAATTTCGTGAGCGCTGAGAATGAAGTTTTCTTGGTCTATTAATTTGCCATCTCTAATTTGAAAAAGATTGAAATAGGCTTTGTGCTGAGTGATGCAGTAATTTATAATATCTTTATCGGTTTGGTTTGGGTCTTGGACCTTTTGAGTTTCAAGAATAGATTCTATTTTCTTGATTTTGTCTCTTATTTTAACTGCTTTTTCAAACTCTTTTTTGATTGCAAACTCTTGCATTTTCTTTTTGAGGTCGTTAACGATGGTATCGCTTTTTCCTTCGAGAAAATTCTCTACATTTCTAATTATTTCCTGGTATTCTTGAATGCTACATTTGGCAATACATGGAGCGGCACAGCGCTTAATATAATAGTCTAAGCATGGATATTTAATTGTTTTGTGTGTGACGATAACTTGTTGTGGTGCTGTTTGCTGAATATCAAGGCTGCAGTGTCTGAATGGAAAAATCTTTTTGAGTATTTTGAAGGTCTCTTTTACTTTATGTGCTGCTGTTTTTGGCCCGATATATTTTGCTCCATCCTTTTCTATTTTGCGTACTAATTGGATTCGGGGAAAGTCTTCCTTTGTGATTTTTATATACACATAATTTTTGTCATCTTTCATGATGACGTTGTATTTAGGCTGAAGCTGTTTTATTAGGTTGTGCTCGAGAATCATGGCTTCCAATTCGCTGTCTACGGCAATAGTTTCTATATCAAAAACATTCTCCATTAATTTTCTTGTTCTGGTGGAGTGCTCGTAATCTTTTTTGAAATACTGTTTTACTCTTTTGTTTAGCTCTTTAGCTTTGCCGATATAGATGACTCTTCCATCCTTGTCTAGCATCTTGTAGACACCGGGAGATTTGGGTAAATCATCCAAGATCTTTTGTAATTTTGTTTTTTCTGTCATCATATGTTTGGATTATACCTAAAAAATGGAAGATTTAGAAAAACAAATGTGGAGAAAGGTGGAAAAGTATGTGGGCCTTTTGAATTTTGTGCCATTTCTAAGAATGGTTGCAGTTTGTAATAATCTGGCTTTTTCTAATTTGAATGAAAAAAGTGATATAGATCTTTTTATTGTGGCGCGAACCGGAAGGTTGTTTATTGTTAGATCATTCGTTACTGCGGTACTTCATTTGGCAGGAGTAAGAAGACATGGAAAAAAGGTAGCTGGACGTTTTTGTTTAAGTTTTTTTGTGGATGATAGTGTTTTAGATTTGTCTTCTATTGCCATTGAAGATGATGTTTATTTGAGGGTTTGGATAAAAACTCTGGTTCCTGTGATTGATGATGGTGTATCAAAGGATTTCGTTGTCTCAAATTCATGGATTGATGATAATTTAGAAGTATCTTCTAGCGAAATGACTAGGCCAGTTTTCCTTTTGGGGAAGAGTAAAACCAAGGTTTTACTTCACTGGTTGTTTTCTGGGAAATTAGGAGATTTTATTGAGAATAGGTTGTCTAAATGGCAGTTAAAACGAGCTAGGAAAAAGGCGGCCACCGTAGCTGATTCGACAAATCTTTTGATTAATGAACATATATTGAAATTTCACAACTTTGATCGTCGTCGTGAGTATAGAAATTTGTGGAAATCAAAATTTGGAAATTCAAAAATTTCTTTGGGGAAATTTAGAGAATTGAGTATTGAGAAAAATTAATTTTTCTCTTCTCCTCTATTTGGAACCTGAGTTTTGAATTTGAGCTGTATGGCTGTTCCATTGAAGCCATATTCTTTTCTTAATTCATTCTCGATATAACGAGGGTATGAAAAGTGAAGTTTGTCACCGTTTTTGAAGAATAATAGTATTTTTGGTGGATTTGTATCTACCTGGCTTGCGTACATGAACTTTGGCTTTTTGTTGCTTGTGCTTGCAGGTTTATGTCTCATCATTGTTCTCTGCAGAAATTTGTTTAGTTCAGGAGTGGAGATGCGCTTTTTTCTCTCTTCGATGATTGAACTTGCTAGATTGAGAATTTCGTAAATGTTCTTTTTGTTCTTTGTGGAGATGAAAACGATTGGAGCCCATGGTACAAAAGCAAACTTTTGTTTAAGTTTCCAAATAATTTCTCCTTTTTTCTCGTCTGTTTCTTTAAATAAATCTATTTTGTTTATAACTATTATCAGGCCTTTTTCTGCATCCAAGGCGTATTCTGCAATGTGACAATCTCCCTTTGTTACGCCACTTGTTCCGTCAATCAAGAGTACGACTACGTCTGATCTTTCTACGGCGTTTAGTCCTCTTAAGCTGCTATATTTTTCAATTCCTTTTTCAATTTTTCCTGGACGACGTAAACCAGCTGTATCGATGATATTAAATCTTTTATCGTTGTAGTTTATTTCCGTATCAATAGTATCTCTGGTTGTTCCTGCTATGTCTGAAACTATAATTTTTTCTGAACCAAAGAGTGCGTTTACCAATGATGATTTTCCGGCATTTGGTTTTCCGATGATGCAAACATTACATAGATCTCTGTCTGACTGAATTTTCTTTTTACTGATTTTTATTTTCTTCAATCTCTTAATAAGTTCTTCTTCCAGATCCTTGATTCCTTTATTGTGAATTGCGGAAATTAAGACAGCTTTATCAAAACCTAGTTCGTAGTACTGATAAGTTTCGTTTTTAGAACCAATATTTTCGCACTTATTGGCAATTAGAATTATTTCTTTTTTCGATTTTCTAAGGATGTCAGCCGCTAAACGATCATTTTTTGTAAGTTCTTCCATATTATCTATTACAAACATGACAATATCAGCCTCATTTATGGCTATCTTAGCCTGAGATTGTACATCTGCTTCAATATTGTCTTTTTTGTCGTATTCAAGACCTCCTGTGTCTACTAAGATAGTGCTGTAGTCTCCACAATCATAGCTGTGGAATAATCTATCTCTGGTTGTTCCTGCTATGTCAGAAGTAACGGCATATTTTTTGCCTATCAATCTGTTAAAAAGGGAAGATTTTCCTACGTTTGGTCTACCTATAATGGCTATGGTTGCAGTTGATTTTTCGGTCATTTTGGTTTGTAATAGCTTATACATTGTAGCTATTGGAATTAAAAGAGCAAGTGTGATATTCTAAAATCAATGAATTTCCTCAAAAAAACAGCAATTTCGGGATTGTTACTTATTCTTTCTGTTTTGCAATTTTCGAATGTGGTTTTTGCTGCGGAAAGTGGAACAATTTTACCTTCTACTACTAGTTCTGTGAAAGATTGTAGAGGTATTATGAATGAAGTTTCTAAAAGTTCTTGTTGGGTTAAGTTGAATGTTTTTAAAACCGGTGCAGTTAGTGCTGATAAGACTGGTGGTAGTACAAGTGTGACTTGTCCTGGTTCCGGTACTGATCCTCAGTTAACAGGGGTTACTGCAAATCAAATTCTTGCTTGTGGTATTAAGACTGGTGATATCCACCTTTGGATGATTCCTTATTATATTAAATATATTTTACAATTTGTTATTGGAATTTCCGGTTTGGTTTCTGTGGGTGGAATTGTTTATGGCGGTTATTTGTATTTGTTTGCTGGTGTTTCTAACGATAAGGATCAGGGAAAAAAAGCCATTCAGTATGCTCTTCTTGGAATGGTACTAACTTTGGTAGCTTGGGCTTTGGTAAATATTATTATGTCTCTAGTTACCGGTTGATTGCCATTCATTCCATTTTTCTTCTATCAGTTTCATGAGTTTGTTTTCAAATTCCTCTTGGTCGAATGATTGAGCATGCTTTTTTATGAAGTGAGTGTCGAATTTGTTTTTAGTTTTTTGATAAGTTTCAATTGCACTTATTAAATGTTCCGGAGTTTGTTTATTGAAGAAAATACCAGTTTTGCCGTCTATTATTGTGTCCACGGCTCCGCCTTGATTAAAGGCTATCACTGGTCTTCCTGAAGCCATTGCTTCTATTGTAGTAATGCCGAAGTCTTCTACTTGTGGGAATATTAGTGCTTCGCATTCGCTGTAAATTTTCTGGAGACTTTTGTCGTCGATATTGCCGAGAAATTCTACGTTGGATTTAGCTTTGTTTCTTAGTTCTTCCTGTATAATTCCCTCTCCCACTATCTTGAGTGGTAAACCAATTTGGTTGAAAGCTTCAATAATCAAATCAAATTTTTTGTAAGGAATGAGTCTTCCAACTGCCAAAAAATAACCCTTTGTTTCTTTTGAAATATAGAATTTTTTACTATCAATCATTGGATGAATTACATCTGAATCTCGTTTGTAGTACTTACTTATTCTCTTTTTTGTAGTTTCCGAATTTGCAATGAAGTGGTCTACTCTATCTGCCGATAATCTGTCCCACATTCTTATTTTGTGAAGACTTTTTTTCGCGAAACTTTTTAGAATTGGATTCATTTTGTAGTCCCGTATGTAGCTATGCCAGTTATCCCAAGCGTATCTCATAGGAGTGTGGCAGTAGCAGATATGTAGAGTTTCAGGCTTAGTGATAATTCCTTTTGCGCAAGCATGTGAACTGGAAATTACAATGTCATAATTGCTTAGGTCAAATAACTCATATGCGTATGGCATTAGCTTTAAGTAGAGTTGGTGTCTTGTTTTTGAAAAAGGGAGGTTTTGTATGAAGGAAGTTGTAATTGCTGCCTTTTCAAATCCCTTGATGACGTCGTGATTAAAAATAGATGTAAATATGGGAGCTTGGGGAAACATTTTGTGCAGAACAGAGTTAACTTTTTCTGCTCCTCCATTATTTGTCATCCAGTCGAAAACTAGGGCGATTTTTGCTTTTCTAAAACTCATGGAAATTTGGTTGTCCAGAGTTTACCTCATTTTTTTATAATTTAAAAGTTCCTTCTCCGGTGAGATCTTCTAGAAGTTTTTTCTTTGGTGCTTCTTCTGTGTTTGGTGGAGTTTGTTGCGTTGGAGTTTTAGGGATTGATTTTACTTCTTTTGTTTCTGTGTTTCTAGAAGCGTATTTACTGATGATACTTTTGTCATCAGTTGAAAGATCTTCGTCTGTTTTCACTACTGTTCCAAGAATTTTTTTGTAGATATTTTTCTCATCCATCTCATCCATGGCTTTTGCCTTAAACATTTTTACTACTGTGTTGTCAGGATCTCTTTCTAAAAGTCTTTCGCAAATATGAATAACATCAACATATCTTTGATCTTTGAGCCACATATTCATTAATTCAATGACTACATCCTCGTCTTTTTTTCCCATCGTGGAAATTTTTTTTGTACTTGGGTCGGTTAGTAAAATTAGATGTCCGGCTTTGCGATTCATTAGATATTGAAGGAATGCAAACATAGCTATGTTTGCCAGTATTACTATTGGTAATAGTATTTGAATTCCGTAGTCTTGTTGCGCCTGAAGCATGAAGTTTATTGAGAAGTGTAAACCCATGGCAATAAATAATCCTTTTAGAACAGTTTTTTGTCTGAATCCTTCGCTAGGTGGAATATTGAATATTTTGGAGATGTATTGTGAAATTTTATCTTGATTACCTTCTATGAGATTTTGCTGATTAATAACCATGGAGAATTTTCCTATCCCATAGTAGTAACCAAAAATTCCAGAATAGGTCATATGCGCTGCGGTGGTAAAAATTCCACGGAAAATATACATGGTGATTAATTCGCTATTGCTGATTGATGGCCACCAGCTATATAGGTAGTAAACGTTTTCTGCAAAGGAGAAGCCAAGGGCTGCAGCTATTGCGTATATCATTGCGTCATTAATCTTTGAGATGTAGAGGGTTTTTCTGTCTATGACTTTCATTACATAGAGCTTGATGTTTTCTTCCATTACTACGAATAAAAGTAATGATAGTATTGTTGCTGTAATGTAAGAAGATGCATTTGTTTCAATTGCTGATTGAAGATTGAATTGTGGAATCTTAATACTCCAAATCCATTGAAAACTAGCTATGTAATTTGAAACGATGCATAGAATTAACAGGATAAAGGCAATGGTTTTCTTGATATATGAATCAAAGATGAATATTGATAGTCCCAATAGAGGAATTAGGGCCATTATGACTGCTGTTCTTCCTTCCCATACTACTTGTAGCCCAAGAAGCGCTGGTGCGGTGATACAACCAAACCCAAAGACCATTAGAGCTATTTTCTTGCTGCTAGGTCCTTGTTTTAGTGTAATAAAAAGCCAAACCGCAATTGGTATTGCGGCTATAAGTATTGAGAGACCTAGAAGTGCGATTGGATTATCAAGCATTTTTGGCTCATTATCTCTTTATTATTGATTCTGTACAGGTGTCACTGGTGCAACTGGGGTTGCAGGAGTTGGACTCGGTGTAGGAGCGACCACGCTTGGCGCAGGGGTTGCAGGTACTGGCGTAGGAGCAACGGCTACCGGTGGTGTTACTGCTGCTGGTGCAGGAGTTGCAACGGCTGCTGTGGCATTTTCTCCAATATATTTTTTAGCTTCTTCCACTGAATCAAATGTTTTAATTAATTGTGTTAAACCCACTACCTGTAAAATGTCGGTAATGTTTGGTTTTGCTTTAGCAATAGCTGCTGTTCCACCGCTTTCTGTTACTTTTCCGTATAAATCAGTTAAGTAACCGATAGATTTGCTATTCATATAATCTAGATTTTCTAGATTAAAGAGGATATTTACTCCTTTTGGAGTTGCCTCAAAAATTTTGTAAATTATTTGGATTTTTTCATCAACATTGCTTTCATCTAATTGTCCTGAAATTTGGACTGATTTAACAATTTTGTTTAATCCGGCTATGTCTTCAATTACGATATTTGCTTCTGTCATTTTTTATACGTTAAGAACTAATGTATTTACGGCATTGCTTATAGGAGAACCTCCTGTTGGTTGTCTGACATTCTTTAGATATTTTCTAACGGTAATTGCCAAACCTCCTTCAGGACGGTCAATAAAAGTTAATTCATCGCTCCATTCTCCTATGATTTTTACAAGTCCTCTTCCTCTTATTCCACTAAAAACATATCCAACTTCTTTTCTTGAATTGTATAGTTTTTGTAATTCTTGAGAATTTATTTTATTTTTTCCTGTACCTGTGTCTTCAACGATGATTTCTAGGTAGTTATCTTTTGCATATAAAAATGTGATTCCAATTTCGCTTCCAGGTTTTGAACCATATTCAATAGCGTTATTGCATAATTCATCAACTACAGATTGAAATCTAAAAGCCCACTGTTCTGTGAAGTTAGTGGTGTTTTTAATCATGTTCAAAGTAAAATCTCTAATACCGGACATAAAGTATGCATTTGTCGGCATTGTGATAGAGATTTTTGTATCTGTATTTTGGTTTGAATTGAGATTCATTTTTTTTGTTTTTAGCTTGTTATATTATATCACATTTTGTATGGTTTTTGCAAGGATGCTTTAGGCTTCTTTGAAGACTGTAGTTTACGTGATTCGCTTAGTATTTTTTTGAATATCTGTTTCTCAAAGTTGTTTTCCATTTTTCCAAGGATGAATTCTTCTCTTTTGGAGTCTTTTATCTTGATTCCTTCCTTTTCTTTTATATTTTTCACGTCAATTAATAGTTTTGCCCTTTTTTGGAGTAGTTTGGATATATTGTCATCTATTGAGTCTAATTGTTTTCTGATTTTTTCTAATTTGGTCATGTTTTGTGCTTTTGGCTTGCAATTAAGCTTTATTTTCATTAGATTAACGCTGTTATTTTTTTATATCAAGTCGGTATTTCAGCTTGTGGAATCCTCCTAGCCTTAATTGGCCTGGCTATAACGCAAATTAATGACTTACTGGCGTAAACCCCAAGGATTATGCAAAAAGAAGAAATCAAAAAGATGTTTGAGAATGCAGTGCATATCGGACATCGCACACAGAAATGGAATCCACGCATGAAGAAGTATATTCATGGCGAGAGAAATGGAATTCATATCATCAATCTCGAGAAAACCTACGAGATGCTAGAGAAAGCTTTGGCTTTTTTGTCTAAGTCTTTTTCTGAAAATAAGACTGTACTTTTCGTTAGTACAAAACCTCAATCTGTTAAACTTCTAGAAGAATTGGCAAAGGAATGTTCTATGCCATATGTAGTTTCAAAATGGATTCCAGGTTTGTTGACTAACTTTACTACTATTAAATCAAGAACTAAATATCTTGCTGATTTGAAACGTCAGGTTGAGACTGGTGAAATTTCAAAATACACAAAGAAGGAAGTTTCAAAGATGAAGAAGATTATGGATAAATTACAAATAGCTTTAGGAGGTGTGCAGAACATGACTTCTAAGCCAGATGTAGTATTTGTAGTAGATGCTTTGAGAGATAAAATTGTAGTTAAGGAAGCTAGAAGAATGAAGATTCCTGTTGTAGGAATTGTTGATACTAATGCTGACCCTTCTGGTCTTACTTATCCAATCCCAGGTAATGACGATGCTATTAAGTCTTTGACTTATTTCCTCGATACTATCAAAGGTGTATATAAAAAGGCTAAAAACAAGTAGTAATGGCTGATTTATCAAATCAAAACCCTGTCGCTGATATTCAGGCGAAGATTGTCGCTTTGAGTGGTGATAAAGGTTGGGCAATTAGTTGTTATATCCCAGTATTCAATATTGTTACTTGCGTTTTGTGTTCTATCAAAATGGTAAATAGCAAATTTTGTTTATTTCATGCTCGACAAGGTTTAGCTTTGTTTGCATTCTGGTTTTTTACTACGATTGTTATATCTATAATCAGTCCCTTGGTCAGTTTGATGACTTTGGGGTTGGTAATTGCTTTGCATATTGCTGGAATGGTGATTGCTTATGGCGGAAAAGTTACTGAGATTCCAATTATAGGAACTTTTGCGATGAAAATACCTGAGGATTATATTTTCAAGATGTTAACTGGAAAGATTTTAGATAAAAATGTGTCAGTAACTCCTCCTGTTCCTCCTGTTCCGCCAGTTAAACCTGTCGAAACTCCAAAATCCTAATTATTTTTTTAAATTAATATTATGACTGCTTCAATTGAATTGATCAAAAAGTTACGTGATGCTACTGGTGTTTCTATGACTGCTTGTAAATCTGCTTTAGAAGAGGCTAATGGTGATTTTGAAACTGCGATCGATGTACTTAGAAAAAAGGGTGAGGCAAAAGCTATTGATAGAGCTGCTCGTGGAACTTCACAAGGCGCAGTATTTATCGAAACAGATTCTTCAAAAGGTGCTATGGTTTTGATTGGTTGTGAAACTGATTTTGTGGCTCGTGGTGATGATTATTTGACTCTTGGTAATACTATTGTTGAAAAATTATTTGCTGGATCTATTAAAGCTGAGGATCGTGATTTACCAGAAATTAAAGATGCTGGTTTGAGATTGGGCGAAAATATTCAATTGGCAAATATGTCTTTGGTTGAAGGAGATGTTATCGGTGATTATGTTCATTCTAATAAGAAAATTGGTGTTTTAGTTTCTATGACTGGTGGCACTATTGAGTTAGCGCGTGATGTTGCTATGCATGTTGCTGCTACAAATCCAGCCGTTTTGTCACCTGAACAAATTTCTCCTGAATTGGTTGAACGTGAAAAATCAATTTGGTCAGAACAATTGAAATCAGAAGGTAAGCCTGCTGAAATCGTTGAAAAAATTATGCTTGGTAAAGAAAAGAAATATAGAGAAGAGAATGCTTTATTGAAACAGGCTTTTGTTAAAAATCCTGATCAGACTATCGAGCAATTATTAAAAGATGCCGGTGCAACTGTGAAGACATTTGTACGTTTTGCTGTTTAGTGGCATAATCTGAATCTAGCAATTTTATATGACTCACTTTGATAAAATTGAGGACGCTGTTATTGCCTTGAAAAAGGGCGAGATGGTTATTGTCCTTGATGATGAAGAACGCGAAAATGAAGGTGATTTTGTGATGGCAGCTGAGAAAGTTACTGCAAAAGATATAAATTTTATGGCCAAAGAAGGTCGTGGTTTGATTTGTACTCCTGTTGATGCTGACATTGCTGATCGTCTTAATTTCTATCCAATGGTTCAGGATAGTAAAGAATCTAATAAATGTAATTTTACTGTTTCGGTAGATTTGAAGATGGGTATTACTACTGGTATTTCGGCGTCTGATAGAGCTAGAACTATTCAGTCTATTGCTGATTACAGCACTACTTCTGAGGCTTTTGTACGTCCGGGTCATGTATTCCCTCTTCGTGGAAAGCAAGGTGGTGTTTTGGTTAGGGCTGGTCACACTGAGGCTTCTATTGATTTGGTGAAGATGGCTGGTTTTGCTCCAGCTGCTGTAATTTGTGAGATTGCTCGTGAAGATGGTGAAATGATGAGACGTGATGAGCTTTTGGATTTTGCGAAAAAAAATGAAATGAAAATTATTACAATTAAGGATTTAATTGAGTACAGACGTCGTTTTGAGAAATTGGTAAAAATAGTTGCTGAAACGGTACTGCCTACGGAGTTTGGAGATTTTAATGTAAAGATTTTTAAGACTACTGTTGATGACTCTGAGCATGTAGTTCTGTCTAAAGGGGTTTTGGATGATGGTGGAAATATATTAGTAAGAGTTCAAAGTGAATGTCTTACTGGTGAAGTTTTTAGATCATTGAAGTGTGATTGTAGGAATCAATTAGATGTTTCGTTAGAAAAAATTGCGAAAGAAGGAAAAGGTGCAGTTTTATATATGAGGCAAGAAGGAAGAGGTATTGGTTTGGTGAATAAAATTAAGGCTTATAAGTTGCAAAATGAAGGTTATGATACTGTTGAAGCAAATACTAAGCTTGGTTTTGCTCCTGATTTGAGAAATTACGGAATTGGTGCTCAAATATTAGCTGAGCTGGGCATAAAAAATATTCGTCTATTAACTAATAATCCTACTAAAATTGTTGGGTTGGAGGGTTATGGATTGAATGTTGTAGAAAGAGTTCAAATTGAAATTACTCCAAATGAAACTAATCGTGAGTATTTAAGTACCAAGAAGTCTAAAATGGGGCATCTATTAGACATGGTCTAAGTTTATTGACGATGTATCTGCTTTGTGTTAATTTATCCATCTGTTGAGTATTAAAAAATGCTATGGATGAAATTTTTATGAAGCGAGCCATTGAGCTTGCTAGGAAAGGAGAGGGTTTCACTTCACCAAATCCCTGTGTTGGTGCAGTGATTGTTAAAGGTGGTCAAATTGTGGCTGAAGGTTGGCATCAGAAGGCGGGAGCAGATCATGCGGAGATTGTGGCAATTAAACAGATGATGATGAAGTCTGGAATTATGACTGTGGATATTGAGCCTATGTTATTTCACAATGCTACTTTGTACGTGACGCTCGAGCCGTGTGCTCATATTGGAAAGACACCTCCATGTGTTAAGGCTGTGTCAGCTGCTGGTTTTAGCAAAGTAGTGATAGGAATGAGGGATCCGTTTAAGAAAGTTAATGGAAAGGGAATTTCTTACTTAAAGAAGCATGGAATTAAGGTTTCTGTTATAAAGCCTACTTCTAAGTTAGCTGAAGATGTGCGAGCTGTTAATCAGCCTTTTATTAAAACTGTGACTTTGGGACTTCCCTATTTGACTCTTAAAGCTGGTTTAAGTTTGGATGGAAAAATTGCTACTTCTTCAAGAAATTCCAAGTGGATTACGAATGAAAAATCTAGAATTGATTCTAAAATTGAACGTAGTAAGTGTGATGCGGTTATTATTGGTGCGCGTACTGTGTGTGCTGATAATCCGGAATTGGCTGCTATTGGTGACTACAAATCTAAAAATCTGTTGAGGGTAGTAGTTGGAGATAAGTTTGATTTTGATAAAAATATGAAGGTTTTCCGAGATCAAAATGTTTTGATTGCTTGTTCTGATGCTATGCCTTCTAGGTTGAAAAAGAAATTTATTGATGCTTCTGTGTCTGTAAAATCTTTTGGAAAGAAAAAAGTAGTTTTGAAGAAGCTATTAAAATATTTATCATTGAATGGTGTACAAAGTGTGTTTGTTGAAGGAGGTAGCGGGCTGAATGGTTCTTTGTTTGATGAAAATTTAGCTGACTCTAAGCTTGTTGATAGGGTTCTGTTTTATTACGCTCCAAAGTTAGTAGGTGGTGAGAAATCATTGTCTGTAATAGGAGGTACTGGGATAGATAAAATCTCTGACTCTATTGATATTGTGAAGTCAAAGTTTGAGCTAATTGATCAAGATTTGAAGTATGATGGGGTGATCAATTTTTACTAGCTTCAATATTTTCTATTGGTTTTTTGGTCAGCTTTGCCATTATGAATTTGATGCTATGAATTTCTTCGCATTTCAATAAGTAAGAGGCTGCAAAGAAGATAGATGCTCCAATTGTTATTATTGTAACATCTGCTATTTTTGATGGGAGAATGTTTTTTAGTGGCTCTGCGGCCATAATTGCGATTGCCATTATTCCGGAAGAAATAGTTATTTTAAGTAGGCTGCTGAAAAATTTTTTCTTTTGGAATCCAGCGAGATGTTTTTTTAATAAAATTGTGTTAGCTATTACGTAGAATAGGTATCCCAGTGTGAAACCAATGGAGAACCATTCTATGCCGTACTTTGGTGCAAGATAGATAGTACAGAATGCTGTAATTATTGTTGTGCCCAGGTATATAAACATTGGGGTTTTTGTATCTTTGACAGCGTAAAAAGCTCTTGAGAGGATGTGTGAAAGGCTTTCTAGTGGGATGGAAACGGCGAAGTAAAATAGTATAAGTGAGGTAAGGTCTATGGATTTTTGGTTGAATTCTCCCCCACTTAAAATTAGATCTATACTTGTTTTTGATAGAAGCATTATTCCCACCATAGATGGAATAGTGAAAAATAATATTCTTTGAATTGTTTTCTGAATTTGATCCGTAAAATCAGTTTTGTCTCCTTTGCTTATTGCGCTTGTAAGATATGGAAATATTGCCGTGGAGAAAGCCATGCCGAATAGTGTAACGGCTACGCTTTGAATGTTTCTGGCGAAGTTGAAAGCGGCCACTCCGCCTACTGCTAATCCTATTCCAACTGATGTGAAAAGAAACATATTGAATTGGGTGGCAATAATTCCTATAGCTCTTGGAATCATTAATTTAATAATTTTAATGAAACCAGGATGCTTTAAATCCATTTCAAATTTATATTTATATTCAGTGGCTCTTATGTCTATTAGTCTGATGGCGCAGTGAAGTATTCCTCCTCCAATTACTCCCACTACGGCTGAGTAAATTCCTATTTTTTCCTGGAGAAATATTACTCCCAGGATTATTCCAAGATTGTATAAT
Organism: Candidatus Peribacteria bacterium; assembly: GCA_943357285.1. Lineage (GTDB taxonomy): Bacteria > Patescibacteriota > Gracilibacteria > UBA1369 > LOWO2-01-FULL-3 > JACRIB01. Next base: position 38,978 of record CALRGJ010000004.1, read on the forward strand.
AAAGGGGAAATAGAATATGCAAAGAAATGTTTGTAGCACATCAGAATATTTCCGATGCTGTTGCTGATGGTGAATATCAATGCTGAACTGAGCATTAACCTGGTCATGCTTACTATTTGGAGTTGCATCTCTTGAGTGGCTTGAGGAAAAGTGAAGCCAATTATTTGGTGCATGAAAATTAGAGCGACAATTGAGAGTAAGCCAATGACTAGCATTGCTGAGTTTAGTAGCGTATTTGCGATCTTTCTTGCTTCTTCTTTGTCTTTACCTAGATATTCGGTAAAAACTGGAACAAAGGCGGCTGCAAGAGCTCCTGCTATGAAAAGATTGAAAAGTGTATCTGGTATTAAAAATGAAGCATTGTATATATCAGTTTCACTACTTGTACCGAAATGAGTAGCAATGATACGGTCTCTAAGTAAACCAAGAATATTGCTGAAAAAGATGGTTATAGTTACCAGTAAGGTAGCCCCTCCAATTTTCACCGGTTTAAATAGTTTTGCGAACATGTGATTATTCTATATTAGTTTTCACATTTGTTCGAGTCATATGCTTGTTCCTGATCTTATTTTGTGGTATAATATTGTGTTAAATATATTTACTCTATGTTTCAGTCTTTAAGAGAAATTTCGTTATTAAATCGTTTCTTTAATATAAGGGGCAATGAGTGGTCGCGAGTAATTTTTGCTTTAGTTATTAAATTTCTTTATAGAACTTCATTTGTTGTCGGGTGGACTGTTTTGGTGGCGATGTTTGTTAGTAGATATGGAATTTTGGCTTTGCCTTATCTTTTTGTTATAAATGCTATTTTTTCAATTATTGGAAGTGTGGTTTATTCTCTTTGTTTTGAGAGAATATCAAGATTGACTGTAATGATTTCTACGATTGTCTTGTCGGGATTGTTTCTCTTTACGGCTGCTGTAATTGTTAATACTCATCAGATTTTATTTTTTGCCTTATTGATTCTTTCTATCTCAATTTTATTGAATCAGTTGAGGATTATAATGATTGCTTATGTGGAGGAATTGTTTGATCCTCTCACTTCTGAGAGAACTTTCCCAGTTATAGAAGTTTCTGAAACTTTGGGTGGTATAGTTGCCGGTATAATGGTGACGTTTTTATCTAGTTATTTTTCTCTTTCTAGCTTTGTTTATCTAATGGTTAGCGTGTTATTGCTACTTATCCCGTTACTTTTATTCTTTGATTTTGAGGAGGAGAAAGTGGAGTTGGTTCGTAGTAAAAATTATGAAAAAGGTCCGGATGGAATATTTACTCAGTTGAAGCAGGCTTTTAGCGATAAGGCTCACGCCTCATTTGTTTATGGTTTGATTTTTATCGTTCTTTTTCAATGGATTATTTTTAACCTTATTGAATTTCAGTATACAAAAGTTGTTTATCAGAATGTTTCTAATGTGATTTTTGAGGCGGGCAGTGGATTTGAGCATGCATTTATTCACGATTTGGGTCTCTTATTTATTTTATTCAGTACTTCGGCATTGATTGTTGAAATACTATTGGGCAGTCGTCTAATAACTAGTTTAGGTGTTGTGGGGGCTATGTTGCTACATCCTATTGTTACTCTATTTAGCTTGATGGGTTTATTTTTAAGATTTGATTTTTTGACTGCGGTTTTGGCAAAAAATAATTTTACTCTTACTTCTGTAATCCATACAAATACCTATCATATTTCTTACTATGCAGTTAAAGAGAGAGTTAGGGAGCATTTGAGGGAATTTCTTGAGGGTGTTGTGAGACCTTTAGGTGCTTTGATTGGTACTCTTGCCGTAATTATTCTTGATAAAATTTTTGTAGGAAATCCTTTGAATTTGGCTTTGAATATTTCAATGGTGATTTGTACTTTAGTGTTTTTCTTTATCACTTATCGCCAACAGGCGAGATATACAAAAGTTGTTACAGAGGAGCTTCTCAATTCAAAAGAAAAGCATATTAGATTTAATGCTATTAATCTTTTGGCTCAAAGAGGTCATAAAATGGCTCTAGTCACTTTGCAGGAAATTTTGGCTAAAGCTGATGAACCTGATTCTGTTAAGGTAAAGATTCTAGCTGTTTTGTCTGAGTTGCAATCCTCTGAAGCTGTTTTGGATGTTGTTAAATGTTTGAACTCTCAGAAAGCTGAAATACGTGAGGCTGCTCTCGATACTTTGATCTCATTTAAATTTTTGCATTCATATTCCAAGGAGTATTTGTTTGTAAAATATCAGTTGGTTGCTTCTCTAAAAGAACTTTATAAGGAAGAAAAAGATAAGGAAATTTTAGCTAAAATTATTTATTTAATGTCTCTTTTAAGCAATGTTTCTACAGTTGAATTTTTGTTTAAAGTTATTAATTCTAAAAATTCCGATCATAAATCCGATGCAATTTTTGCTTTAGGTAAATGTGATGATGAGAAAATTGCCAAAATTTTAGAGGAATATCTTTATTCTAAGAATCTTAGTTATCAGATCAATGCTGCTATGGCTCTGATTAATTTTAAAGGCTATAGGGATGAGGCTTTGCATGTAATAAATTCTTTCATTTATTCTGAAAAGAAAGATAGGGTTCTCTTTGGTTTATTGGCTATTGGTGAACTTAACATGAGGAGTAAAAAGGCTGTTTGTCTGAAATATCTTGATTCGGACGATGTTGACATGAAAATGTATAGCGCTATAGCTCTAGCTAAAATGGGTTTTTATCACTCTGTATCTTCAATATTAGATTTACTGTTTACTGGTGATGAATACCTGGTAAAAAAACTTAAAAGTTCAATTAAAAATGTTGACGTGCGAATTTATAAAAATATTGATAAGATTGTGAAGCATGTTGTTTCACAAAAAATTGAAGATTTGAAACTTAAAAATAATCATGTTGATCTTGAGTCTTTTTCCAATGAGTCATTGTCTCATTTAAAGAAATTGTATACTCTAATTGATGAATATGAAGAGATTGATACAATTAATTCTTTAATAAAAAATAACTTATAAAATATGAATGTTAATTTAAAACTTAATTTTTTGGAGGCAGATAAGGTAAACGGTGTTCAAGTCGTGGTTTTTGATGGTGAATTTGATAAGGCAGGATTTGCTGAAGTAAAGGATGAATTAACTAATTTTGTTAAAGCTTTTGATTTGAAGTCTTTGGTTTTTGATTTTGGAAAACTTAAATATATTAACAGCGAGGGTATAGGCTTTTTGATGGAGGTTCATACTCACTTGATTCAACGTGATAGAAAGTTGATTGTTGTGGCTTTGAATGCGAATGTTAAAGATATTTTTACTGCAATTGGGATTGCGGATATTGTTCCTATTTTCGATTCCTTAAATGATTATTTAAAATCTGCAACTAAATGAAATTATTTAGAATCAGTTTAGTGAGAAAATTATTTGTGCTTTTACTCTTGATCTCAGGGGTTTCTGCCGCTGTTTTATTTTACTATTCTGGGTCCAATCCTTTATTGGTTAGTACTGATTATTTTATTTATTTTGCCATTTTGATGTTGGTAGTTTTTACAGTTTTTTCTTACTTAACATTTGTGAAACCTCTTGATGTAGTGCTAGAACAAATGGAGGCTTTGATTGCAGGAAAGCCATATAAAAAAATTTATACTAATAGGATTGATGAAATCGGGGTTTTGGCTCATTTTTTCAATCAAGTTACAAAAGGTTTTAGCGAGGTAAGCTCTGATATTAAAGATAGGCAAAGAATGATTGATGAATTAACTATTGCTGCCAGTTTGCAAAGAGATATTTTACCTTTGAGTTCACCTGTTATTTCCGGTCTTCAGGTAATTGCAAAAAATAAGCCTGCAACTGAAGTTGGTGGTGATATTTTTAATTTTATTACATCCAAAGATAAGACTTATATTTATATTGGTGATGTAACTGGTCATGGTGTTGCTGCGGCACTTATTATGACTATGGCTACCTCTTTGATTAGTGTTTTTGCTGATTCATGTAATTCAGCTTATGAGATTCTGGTTAGCGTTAATCGTTATATTAAGCGTCATGTGAAGCGTGCGATGTTTATGACTCTTGTGATGCTTTCTTGGGATGCTAAAACTGAAAAACTTACTTATGTTGGTGCTGGTCATGAGCATATTTTGGTTTATCACGTGGACACAGGGGTATGTGAATCTATTTTGTCTGGTGGTGTGGCTTTAGGTATGGTTCCTGATAATTCTAAATTAATTAAAGAGCAGGAAATAAATTGGAATGATGGAGATTTTGTTGTTGTATATAGTGATGGAATTACCGAATCGAGAAATGTCGCAGGAGAGTTATATGGTTTAGAAAGGTTGAAGAATGCTTTGATAGAATTTGCTCCTCAGTATTCCGCTGAAGGTGTAAATTATCACATCGCTCAGGATGTGTCCTCTTTTGCTAAAGGCCATATTCAAGATGATGATATGTCTTTGATTGTTATCAAGCGTGACAAGTCTTTAACGAAAGGAGCAGATGTAAGTAATCAATCTATTACTTGGTCTGCATGAAAACTTCTGATTTTGATTATTACTTGCCTGAGTCTTTAATTGCTCAGAATCCTGCATTTCCCAGGGATGCTTGTCGTCTTTTAGTTTATGATTCAAAAAATGATTCCGTGGAGCATTGTCATTTTTATGATTTGCCTAAATTTTTGAGTAAGAGTGATGTTTTAGTTTTAAATAAATCGAGGGTTGTACCTGCTAGAATTTTGTTTAGAGTAAATGGCTCTTTGAGAGAAATTTTTTTGTTAAAGCAGATTTCTCTTAATACTTATGAAGTTTTATTAAAGCCGGCTAGGAATTTTAAAGTGGGTGTTATCGTGAGGGTTTCTGAGGAATTGGAGTGTTCTGTTACTGAGGTTTTAGATGATGGTAGAAGAATTCTTTCTTTTAATTTGTTGAGCGGAGTGGATTTAAATTCTGTTCTATTTAAGCTTGGATCAATGCCTTTGCCTCCATATATTAAGCATTCTAAGGCTGTTTTTGAGGATTACCAGACGGTATTTGCTGAAAAGGACGGTAGTAAGGCTGCTCCCACAGCAGGTCTACATTTTACACGTGAATTGCTTTCTAATTTGAAAACTATGGGGGTTGATATAGAAGAGGTCGTTCTGCATATTGGTCTCGGTACTTTTGCTCCTGTTGTAGCGGAAAATTTGGGCGATCATAAAATGCATTTTGAGGAGTATGAAATGCCTTTGGATGTTGCTAGGAAATTAAATGAAGCAGTTATGAACAAAAAGAGAATTGTGGCCGTAGGTACTACTTCTGTAAGGGTTTTGGAATCCTCTTTTGATCTAGAGAAGTCTTCTTTTGTATCCGGTACAGCTAACACTAATATTTTTATTTATCCAGGGTCTTATGATTGGAAGGTGGTTGATTCATTGATTACTAATTTTCACTTACCAAAAAGTACTTTAATTATGTTGGTGTCTTCACTTCTTGAGTCTAAAGGTGTAAAAAATCCTGTAAAAAAAATATTGTCTCTCTATGAATTGGCTGTAAAAGAAAATTACAAGTTTTTTAGTTTTGGTGATGCAATGCTTATAATTTAAGCCATTGCGGTAAAAGTTTTGCCGGTCTTATTCCGTTAATTCTCTTTATTTTTTCTATGTCTGAAATATTGAATTTCCCGATGTAGAGATCTTCTATTTTCCCTCCATCTTCTATGAATTTTTTTATTTCAAAATATCCCTTGAAGTAAAGATAGTCTTTTGTGAATGCTCCTGATTTTCCAGTGTCATTGAATCCCCTTTTTGCTTTTACTGTAGATCTAAATGCTTGTTCTTTCGTGAATCCATAGCTTACTAATTTAGAGTAAACTTTGCTAAAACTATTGTGCATTGCTTCATATATTGCTACTACGTGTCCAAGTGCTTTGGAGTTTTCTGTAAATTTTTTATTGCGTTGTTTCTCTACGTTATACATTGCAAGTCCTTCTTGTGTTGTTAGATAGTTTGCTGATCCTCTATTGAGAATTTCGTATGGCTGGAGCTTTCCGTTTTCTGCAGTAAGTATGTGAGTTTCTATTTCGTGGATAATTAATTCTTCGATTCTGTCTTCACAGAATGTCGCATTTTTTTTGATAAATAAGCTGTTGTTTTTGCCGGCTACGCAATTTGAAACTAAATCTTCCTTTATTTTTACGGCCCACTTGTTTAATCCATATTTCTTAAAGGATTCTTCAAATCTATTTTTTGCTTCATTTGAGTCTATGGTGCATTTTTCCTCTATTTGCTCAGGTGCATCACTTATGTATTTTTTGCATTCTTCGTACTCTTCTTGGCTTGGTTGTCCATATAATTCTATGGAATATTTTGTGAAATTTTCTTCATCTATCGATTCAAGAAGATTGATTTTTTTTATGATTTCTTGTTTCTTTTCCTCGTATATTTTCCCCAAGGTTGAGGAATCGGTTTCTATTTTTCCGAGTTCATCCAAAAGGTCTATTGCGTTGAATTTCATTGAGGGATATTCAAATTCCGGATTGTAGTTAGTATTTTTGAAAAACTTTTTTTTCTCTTCTTCCAGATTTATAGGTCTGAGATGATATAAAAGTTTAATTTTATTATCTAAATTTATTATTTTCTGGTCTGTTTCGTAGAAATTTATTTTTTTAAAAGTTTCTTCTTTTGGTGTGGCCGGAGTTTCAGATTTTGTGTTTTTTTGTTCTTTCTTTTCTTGATTTAAATTTGTGTCTATTAAAAATTCCTGTAAATCTCTGGTGCCAAGAATTATCTTGTATTCTTTGTTTGGTATTTTTTCTATCTCAACAATTGTATGAATTCTTTTTCCTTTGAGTGTGAATTTCAATTTAAGGGTCGATTTTTCATCGTCGTAGTCGTTTTCATTATCTAAAAGCCCGCATTTTAGAGCTGTTTCTTCATCCAAGATGCTTATTTTTCTACTTGTATCTACTTTTGCCGCTATTTGAATTGTGCTCTGTTTTTGTATTATTTCTACTTTTTCGTTTGTGCTGATGACTTGTTTACCGGAGATTTGAGCAATTCCCTTTTCTACTATGTTTCCAAACATATCTTTGGCAATTCTTACGCCTTTTGCCGGAGTTGTTACTTTTACTCCTTCAATTCTTTCCAGGCGTTTTCTGAGTGGTGCAAGATTGGCTATTTGAACTCCGAGTCCGGCTCTGGCGTTGATTTCCAAGAGAACGGGTCCGGTGTTTTTATCTATACAGATGTCGACCGCCATGTAACCCAAGTTTGTTACTAACTGTACCGTTGAAGCAATAGTTAAAATTTGATCCCAATATGGAATACTGAGTCCTTTAATGCTACCCATTCCATCAGGAAGTTCTTCTATTATTCTATTCTTGTATGAGATATGGGTTGTTTGACCTTTTGCTATGTCTATTCCTATTCCCACTGCACCCATGTGTAAATTGGCTTTACCTTTAGATTCCTTTGTAGGAAGTCTAAGCATGGCCATTACAGGAATAAGATTATGCACGATGACTCTAATGTCAGGAAGTCCTTCGTATGAGTATTTTCCTATTTTTTCATCGGCAACAATATATTGTTCAAAAAAGGCAAAATCGCTCACGTTTGATATGGAAAATCTACCATCCAAAATATCTCTTATATGATCCTTTAGTTCTTCTTTGTTTAATTTTGTTCCTCCGGCCGTGTAGTAATTGTTATCTTTTACTTCTGTAACAGGAATAATTCCTTCACCACCGTATCCGGTGTTTGGCTTGAGAGCAAAAGAATCTGGAAGTGAGTTGAAGTCGAATTTTTCGAGCTCCGCTGTATCACGGATAACTCCATAAAGTTTTGGGACCGGAATATCACGTGCAGAAAGAAACTGTTTTGTTTTAATTTTATCGTCGGCTAATTTAACAGCTTTTTTAGGGTTGTATGGCCTCATATAGAGGAGATTTCTAGCGTTGATGCCAAGAATTCCTTTATTCGAAAAAAATGAAAACATATTTATTCTTCAATATGACGTAATATTTCTCTGAAGCGAATGCGTTCTAAAACCCTTAATCCCGTCCATTTTCCAAGACCTATATCTGCTATGATTAATAGGAATACTAATTCAGGATATGTTAGCATCATACGTTTTACGAATTCTAATTTTACAACCGTAAATCCTAGGTCTATTTCTCCTCCGGCAATGAAGTAAGCGACGATTGCTACTATCAGAGTTTCAAACATTAATACTGCAGCTGAGGAAAGTCCGTTCTCTGTTCTTGCTGTCACAAATTTCTCAACTAAAGTGCTTAATATAAGCATTGGGAAAATAGCGATTGAGAGAAATTGAGCATTGAAAAATCCAAAATAATTGGCAGAAATTAAAATTAAAAATAGGGCTAGAGTTACTAGCGTGAGAACTATAGCCATCTTTGGTATAAAAAGCATTCTAGCGCGCTTTAGTAGTGGTTTGGCGGCTATCCCTACGGCGATAGCTACTAAAAGAGTTAGTAACCCTGCTTGTATACCTATGATCAAGAAAGAGAGAGTCATTATGGTAGGAGTGTAGATGCCGAAAGTAGTGATTCCAACGACTTGTCTCATTACTGCAACAACGGTAGCGATCACTGGTAATAGGAGAAGGAGGGCTATGGTGTTATCCGGAATACCATTGTTTACGAGAGCATTTACAAAGTAGCTCATAAAATTCCAAGGTAGGAGTTTGCCACTTTTAGAATCTACTATCTGGTATACGTTTCCTCTTTCTTTGAGGTTATTAACGAATTCTTCTTCGGATACGCTTTCAATCAGAGCATCAATTGCTCCTTCCTTTGCAACTATTATTGATTTTGGCTTTATGAGATTGAATTGGCGTTGTGTTCGCTCAATTTTGCTATCAACTGAATTGTCGAGAACTATTAAAGTCTTCTGGCTGAAGTCACTGGCTATTTTTCCGCTATTATTTTGAATAAAACGTGAAATAGAATTGAGTCCTGAATTTTCTTTGCTCCAGATTGCGATTTGTTTCGCTTTTTGGAGGTCATCCATTGCTTCTGTTAGTTTTTTTGTGAGAATTTCTTCTGAAATAAATTCTGTGCTGCTGCCGTAGCTATCAATTGTTTTGAGATACACACCTTTTTTCTCAGCGTAATTTTGAATTATTTGAATTCGGTCTTTGTTTTCTGTTTGATCTGTAATTAAAACTATAAGCTTTCTGTATCCGAATACTTTTGTGGTGGAGTTTGATTTATTTTTGCCATCATTTAAAGTAAGTTTTACGTCGTAGTACCCAGGTTCTTTAAAAGAATGTAATACTTCTATTCCTTCGTTACGGTTTCCATCTCCAAAGTCCCATTCATATTTAACATTTTTAATTCCTTCCGGAATATATGATTGAGATGCATCAAAAATTGTGCTTTTTTTAATTTCGACGGCATTTGGAATATTTATTACTGCTCTTAGATAATTGGAGTCTTGTGGAGTTTCAGCGTAAGTAATTTGTGCACCTACGGTAAAACAAAAAAACAAGGCTACGACGCTATTTAATATTTTTTTCATGGTATTTTAAATTTCTTCCCATCCATACTACCAAAATTGGCTATTTTTTCAATCAGTTTATTGACTTGACTAGTATTGCGGTTATGGTTGGGTTCATTGCTGATTTAGCAGAAATGAGGTAGAATAATGAGATACAAAAAACAAAATGAAAATAAAAAAAATATTGATATCACTTTTGGTTATTGCTGCGGGAGTAGTTTCTACTGTCGTATCTGCATCATCTGTGCAGAATTTTTCAGGAGCTCCTGTTCAGGCCTATGGTATGGATGCGGTGGCTGGTACCCCTACTATCCTGAGAACTTCGAAAGTAAATCCAGGTTCAGTGGTTACATTCATAGTGGAGCAGCCGAATGGTAAACAGCTTCAGTTTCAGGGTGTGGCTGATGAATCTGGAATTGCTTACTCTAAGCTTTCTGACTATTACACTTCTGTTGCAGGTACTTACAATTTGGACCTTTTGGTGAATGGAAATGCTCAACAGTCGGTTTCTAGTTCTTTTAAAATTAATGCTGGTCAATTGTCTATGTCCAATTCTGTACTTTCTCCAAAGGATCAGGTTGTCCATACTGGTTCCGAATTGGCGAATTTGAGTGTTAAGTTAAGAGATGATTTCAATAATCCTATTCAGGGTCATATTGTTAAATTGGTTTCCAGCTCTGATTCAGATTCTATTAACTACTTGGGTAAAACTAATATTTCGAATGTAAACGGAGAGGTTAATTTCCAGATCATACCTGGCTCTACAGGTTTGGTGAATTACTCCGTATATGATGTTACTTCAGATGTTATTTTAACTTCACGTGCTAAAATTGTTTACTTTAGTTCTGCTGATCAATTGTTTAGTTCTAGTAAAGTTAAGTTGGCTTCTTTTGGTAGTAATAATGAGGGAAATGCTGCGGGAGCGGTGGATCATTTTGAATTTCAGGAAGTTCCGGCAAATGTGACGGCCAATCAAAGTGTTACTATTAAAGTGAGTGCTTTTGATGCTGCGAATCAATTGGTTTCTAACTATTCAGGTAAAGTAAGGTTTACCGTAGACGGAAGTAACGCCGGTTTTGCTACTCTTCCTGATGATTATACTTTTGGTATTCCGGATCAGGGATCTCATGTGTTTAGTTTAGCTTTTAATTTCAAACAACCTGGTGTTTATAATCTTAAGGTAACTGACTTAGCTAATGTTGGTGCATATGGTACTAAAACAGTTACGGTTTCTTCAGGAGATAATTCAGGTTTGAATTCTACACCTACTTCTACGGTGGTTCTTACTAATCCACTTCCTGGTACTTTTAGTACTAATGTGCAAGTTGTTAGTGGTACTGCTCCAGCAAATGCTAAGCTGAAAATTTTTGATAATAATCAGGAGATGTCGGCTGTTGTGGCTGATTCTGCCGGTAAGTTTTCTTATACCACGAGTCTATTGTCGGATGGTCCACACAAGATATATGTGGCTGTTGTGAATGATATAGGCACTGTTGTGACTACGAGTCCTACGGTTGATTTTACTATTATGACTAAGGGTGCTCAGGTTTCTCAGATTGTCATTGATCCTGCTGGTCCTGTGGATCCAGGTACGCCAATTGCGGTGAAAGTTTATATTGGTGACACTTTGTCTAAAGCTCAGGTGGTAGTTTCTGGGAATGTTTATACTTTGGAAAAAAATTCTGCCGGTTACTATGAGGGCAAATTTAATGCTCCTGTAGATTTTGGAACTTATAAGTTGAGTTTCAGTTTTGTAAGTGAACTGGGAGTTGAAACTAAGGCTGATGATAAATCTATTCAGGTTGGTAAATTGGGCGCAACTCCTAATTTTAAGCCAGAGAAAGTTCTTGGTTTGGTTGTTCAGCCTGCTGACGGTAGAGTCGTTCTCACTTGGACTGCGTTGAACTCAGTAGTTAATCCGGTAGTGAATTATCGTATTTATTATGGTACTTCTCCTAATGCATTAATAAATGCTGTAGATACTTTTACTAACGCTACAACTTGGTATATTCCAGGTCTAAAGAATGGAACGGAGTATTACTTTGCAATTGCTGCTGTGGATTCTAAGGGTAATGTAAGTGAAGGTTTTGATAAAATTGTTCCTGCTGTTGCCGGTGGAGTTGTTAATGTTGTGCAGGCTCCTGCAGTACAAAGTGGAAGCGCAGGAAAGGAAGAACTTAAGGATTTAAAGGGTGGTACTAGTGATACTGGTCCGGAGATGCTCTGGTTGGTGGTACTTTCTATTTTAGGTGGTGTTGGTTATGGTTTTATTTCCAAAAAACAATATAGATAGCCGGATTTGATCCTTAATGATCTATTTGCTATTATCTTTTTCGATGACCAAATTTTTAATAATCAGTTATTTAATTACGACGCTAGATGTTTTGAGGAATTTGTTGTTGTTGGCGATTTTATTCCGTTCTCTTTCATCTTTTTTTGTTACTCCATATTCTCATAAAGGTTGGTTTCTTCAGTTTTTGTTTGATGTGACTGATCCTGTTATCAAAGTGGCAAAATTATTACCTCATCAATTTGGGATGATGGATTTTTCTGCTTTTATTGCTATGATTATGGTAGATTTTGGAGGTAGATTAATTATTATTTTGTTAGCTAAATTAGCATGATTAAGATCTATGACACATTGACGGCAAGGAAGGTGGATTTTGTGCCTCTAGACGAGGGTAAAGTGGGTATCTACGTGTGTGGACCTACTGTATATGATAGTGCTCATTTAGGGCATGGACGCAGTGCGGTTTCTTTCGATGTTATTCGAAGATATTTTATTTATCGTGGTTATGAGGTGAAGTATGTTTCGAATTATACGGATATTGATGACAAGATGATAAATAGAGCAAATCAGGAAGGTATTTCCGTGAAAGAGTTAAGTGATAAGGTTATTCCAATTTATGCGAAAGATTATGGGGCTTTGGGAGTAATGGTTCCTGACGTACAGCCATTAGCAACAGACCATGTACCTGAGATGATTGAGTTGATTCAGGGTTTAGAAAAACAGGGTTTTACTTATGTACTCGATGATGGTGTTTATTATGAAGTGGCTAAATTTACAGAATATGGAAAACTTTCTAAGCAAAAGTTAGAAGATTTAAGAGTTGGATCTCGTGTGGAGGTGAAGGATGGAAAGAAGAGTCCTTACGATTTTGTTTTATGGAAATTCAAAAAGGAAGGAGAGCCTTCTTGGTCTAGCCCTTGGGGCGAAGGTCGTCCTGGGTGGCATATTGAATGTAGCGCGATGACTTGGAAGCATTTGGGTGAGAAGTTTGATATTCATGGAGGAGGATTGGATTTAACATTTCCTCATCATGAGTGTGAAATTGCCCAATCTGAGCCTGTTTTTGGCAAAGGATCTTTTTCTAAATATTGGATGCATAATGGATTTATAAATGTAGATAATGAAAAAATGAGTAAGAGTTTGGGGAATTTTTTCACTTTGAAAGAAATTTTTGAAAAATATGATCCGAAGGTTGTAAGATTTATGTTCTTACAAACTCATTATAGAAATCCTGTGAATTTTTCTAATGTTCTTTTGGATCAGGCAAAGGCGGGACTTTCTAGGTTGCATGATTTTGTAAGAAATTTAAATGCGCTACTGGATGCCGCTGATGATGGAGTTGTTTCCGCTAATTTAACTGCTGCTATAAATGTGGCTCGTTCCAGATTTGAAGGTGTAATGGATGATGATTTTGATACTTCCGGAGCTTTGGGTGCGGTGTATGAATTTGTTAAAGAAGTTAATGTGATGATGAATAATTCTTCTTTAAATAAGATTGAGTTGAGTGCTGTTCTTAATTTTCTACAATTGGTTGATAAGGTTTTAGGGGTAATTTTCGTGGAGGAGGCTACTATTGATTCTGATGTAGAAAAATTAATTGAAAAACGAAATCTTGCTCGTAAAAATAAAGATTTTAAAGAATCAGATGCTATTAGGGATGAGCTGTTGGAAAGAGGCATTGTGCTTGAGGATAAGCCTCAAGGTACTATCTGGAAAAAAGTTTAAAGGAGTTTGTAAATCTTACTAATATCCCCTGCTCCCATCGTCACTATGATGTCGTATTTTTTGTAATTTTCTTTGATATATGTTGCGGTTTTTTCTAGACTTTGGCCGTTTTTGACGTGAGGTTGCTGTGTTTTTATTTCATTCACCAAATCGTCGACGCAAATTGATTTTACTACTTCTTCGCTGTCACGAACTTGGTAAATATTTGGAATAATTACTTGGTCTACAGCATTGAAGGCGTGTCCAAATTCTTTGAGAAGCATTTTTGTGCGGCTATGCTGATGAGGTTGGAATACACAAAGAATTTTGGCTTCTGGATGCTTTTCTCTGATGGCTGCAAGAGTGACCCTGACTTCTGTAGGATGATGTCCGTAATCGTCGATGAATTGCGTTTTGCAGAGTTTTTTCTTTTTGTAATCCATACGGCGCCAGCTGCCTTTATATTTTTTTATGGCTGAGTTTATGTTTTTTTCTGAAATGCCGAGTAGTTTTCCTACCATAGCTGCATTAGTTGCGTTAACTAGATTGAATTCTCCAGGAATTCCCGGTTTTGCTTTTACTTTTTCTTTCCATTTAATTATTTGAGCTGAGCAATTTTTTAGAATTGGAGAGAGATTTTTTTCTTCGTTGTTTACTACGATGTATCCGTCTTTAGAAACTTTTTTTGCAATATCATGAAAGGCCTTTTGATAATCTTCGAGGTCTTTGTAGTAGTCTAAATGTTCAGCTTCTATATTTGTGATTACTAAAATATTTGGTTTGAAATGAAGGAATGAACGGCGGTATTCACACGCCTCGATTACTAAATATTTACTCTTCCCTACTCTGAAATTTTTGTTTTTAAATTCGCGAAGCTTGGTGCCGATTACTACCGTAGGATCGAGTTTTCCTTCTGTTAAAATTAGGGATGTCATGGCTGTCGTAGTGGATTTTCCGTGTGTGCCGGCGATGGCAATTGTGAAATATTCTTTACTTAATTCTCCCAAGGCTTCTGGGTAGGATAAGCATTCTATCCCAAGTTCTTTTGCTTTTTTTAGTTCTGGATTGTTTGATGGGACTGCTGGTGAATAAACTACTAGCTCAATTTTTTTATTAACATTTTTTTCATCATGTCCTTCAAAAACTTTTATCCCATTTTTATTGAGACTTTTGGTTAATTCTGAGGTGTAGTTATCTGATCCAGATACGGTTTTCCCTTTGGCATGTAAAATCTGTGCGAGACTGGAAACTCCAATTCCGCCGATGCCTATAAAATGAAAATATTTTTTATCTAAAAGTGACATAGTTTTGCTTTTGGTAGTTTAGATTCTATGCTAAAGTTCCGACGTTTAAAAGATTTTTTATGTCATCCCGATTTTCCTATACCTCAAATTTCACTAAATTAATTATTGTAATTGAGTTTGCGCTTGTGAGTTATTTGCTCTATTCGCTTACAAAAAACATTTATAATAGTTATCAAGTTGATCAAGTTATAGAATCTTTTCAAAAAGAAAATTCTGCTATCGAGGAAGAGAATAGAAAGAAAAATGCCGATTATCTTTATTTTACTTCTGAAGAATATATCGATAAAATTGCTAAGCAGAATTTGGGATTAGTTGATAAAGGTGAAGAGGTAATAATTTTGTCTGAAAAAGTTACTAATCCGCAGCAGGATCAAAGTGAAGAAGATTCTGCGGTGACGACTCTTTCACGAAGAAGTAAAATGAGTAATCCTGAACAATGGTGGGATTTCTTTTTCGGAAGATAGTTTTATTGGATTGGTGTTAGTTTGACTTTAGTCATCTTTTACAGTATTTTTCCTGAGCTTACGTCGCGGGGTAGAGCAGAGGCAGCTCGTCGGGCTCATAACCCGGAGGTCGGTGGTTCGAATCCATCCCCCGCAACCAAATTTAGGTTTTTTCTTTTTATATGTCAGGGTAGCTCAGTTGGTTAGAGCGTCGGATTCATAACCCGGAGGTCGGGAGTTCAAATCTCCCCCTTGACACCACAGTTTCAGTAGATTGGCGCTGATGTGCCTATTTACCTTTATTTTAAGCTGTTTTTTTGGTATAATGATATGATATTAAAACAAAAATATGGGTGGCGAAATGCCTTCAAAATCGGGAGAAAGTGTTGATAGAAATCATCAGAATATTTTGACTGATGAGCGTTTGGGATGGTTGAAAGATTTGATTGGTGAAAAAGGCCCTCTTGAAAGGTCTAAATTACGAGAAAGTCTGAATTCTAAGGTGGAAATTAAATCGGCTTCTTTTGGCTTAGGTGATTCTACTGTTGATAAGAAGCTTAATGATGAGATTGATAATTCTAATGTTGAGGTGTTGGTAGGATCTGTAGACTCTACGGCTTACGAAATGAAGTGGCATGAAAATGATTGGTATAAACCTTTTGCTCAAGATGCTCTTAAAATCTCTAAATTGTCTCCACTTTTTGATGACTCTACTATGGAGTGGTACAAGTCTTTGTCACCGGCTTTCAAAGTTTTTGAAAATTTATCTTCCATGAATGAAGCTGATTTTTCTAAAAATATTAAGAAAGATATTTGGTCTTTGGTGAAAAAAAGTGGTGGTTCTAAAATGGTTTATGGTCCTAATGGTTTCTTCAATTTTGTATTGGCATATAAGAGAATTGAGTCTTTGTATTCCCCTATTGGTTTAGCTGATTTGGATAATTTTAAATTAGAGGATATTACTGTTAAAAAAATTAAATTGGTGGCTGGGAAGGGTGTGGGAGAAAAA
The DNA here is from genome assembly GCA_943357285.1 of Candidatus Peribacteria bacterium. GTDB lineage: Bacteria > Patescibacteriota > Gracilibacteria > UBA1369 > LOWO2-01-FULL-3 > JACRIB01. The sequence continues at coordinate 55,172 of CALRGJ010000004.1, forward strand.
GGTGGAGAAAGTGATAGATTTGCTTATGCTGGTATTAGAAAGGCTGGAGAAAAAGCGAAGGAAGTTTCTAATGCTGCTATTGGTTCAGAGGAGTTTTTTAGAAAATATAAATTAGAAGGTGATGCGCGTGAAGATTTTATGTCTGGAATTAATCTCTACGAAAATTTTTTAAAAAAACCTAATAGGGGTTTGGATTTTTTGTCTCGCAGTGATTGGATGGAAAAGCGTGACAATGAAGATGAGCTTAGATTTAGTAAGAGGATGGATGTGCTATTTGCTGAAAATGGTGAGATTTATAATTTGAGAGCGATTTTTGAGCAACATAAGGATCTTTATTCTGAATTTTATAACGATGCTTCAAATCCGGATACTATAAAATATGTAAATTTGTATCGCTTGGCTACTTTGAAGATGTTGGAATATGAAGATAAAACTTTTGAGGTTGCACCAAAAATTCGAGCGAACCAATTTTCTGTATATCATGAGGGAATGGTTAATGCTTTGGATCCTGTGAGGGTAAATCCTGAATTTAGAAAAGTGGCCTTGGGTCAGTTAGTTGATTCTGCTAAATATTTATCTCAAAAATCTTTTTATGCCGAGGAGTGGCCAGAGAAATTGAAGGCTTATGAAAATGAGCTGAGAGAAGTGGCTCAAAAATAAATTTTAATTAGAAAAACCCCGCATCTGTTGAAGCGGGGTTTTTCCTCTCATGGTTACCTCCACGATTTGTTTTTCCCGCCTTTTTATTAAACCTTGGCGGGTTTTGGTCTTGCCGGCGAATGCCGGACTACTTCTTGAGCCCCACTGGGAGCTTCACCATGCGCTCCTCCCCCTTCGGGGTGGGAGTGACGGCGGGCGTCGCCAGCTTGGTCGGCGGGACTGAGGACGGGGCGGCCTTCATGACCTTGGGTGGGGCCTTGGGGGCCTCGACCTTCGGTTCCGGCTGGATGGCCGGAGGAGCGTCGTCCTCGTTGATGTCTCGGAGAGCGGCGTCGTGCCGCTTGATCCGATACATGACGTGAACGCCGTCCACTCGGGTCATCGGCTCCTGGAGCCCCTCACAGAGCTCCTCGCTCTTCATATCCTTCACGGCCGCGGGAGCGGTCGCGTAGGAGTACGCTGAGGTATAGGTGCTCTTGATGGCCTTGACCAGGGCCGCGTTGAAGGCCGTCAGCTTCGTGCCCTTTTCGTCGTCCTTCTTGGACATCTTCAGGAGGAAACGGCGAACCGCTTCTTCCGTGGTGAAGCCGCGGTAGTGAACCGCAGCGGCGATTTGACACCCGTAGGTGTTTCCATCGCTGCAAACCACGTTGAGACATGGGTCGTCGACGCACTTATTGCCGTCGCAGACCTTATCTCCTTCACAGATGGCTTCGATGCCCTCTGCGTCCGCGGATTCTGGTCCGCACTCAGGCTTGGGCTCAGGCTCGGCTGTCGGGGTGACGGCTGAGGCGGGGCCCGCAGGTTGAGCGGTTTCCTCGGACTCGGGCTCCTCGGCCGGTGCATCCGGCGCGGGGGGCCGTTCCCCCTTCTCCTCCTCGATGGCCGCCGGGGTGGCGGGTTCGGGGTTGGTGACGGGGGCCGGCTCGGCCTCGGGGGCGGGGTTCTTGACGGAGAGCTTCTTGACGACCTCCTCTTTCTGAGGCAGGGGCGTCTTGGGCTTTTCGTTCTTGGACTCGCAGCCGATGAGGGTGATGAGGGCGATGATGATGGCGGCGGTGGTATAACGCATGGGTCAGTGTCTCCTGATTCGCGAATCGTATCTGTAAGGCATGCGCATGCCTCCACTTGTGACAAACCTGACTTAGGTCTGACATTAGTGCTTCGCCGTTCTTCTCCGTGATGGATCAGTAGGCTTTGAAGACTGGAAAATTGCCCATTTCCAGCTTTCAGGGCCTACTGATCTTGAAGTAGTTTAAATAAATTTTAAAACAAATCGTTAGTGGTAGAGAGAGGATCCGGCTTTCAGTACATTAGCTCAACCTTGCGGCAGGCGTTATGTCATTTTGAAAGACAGATGGCTCTCTACGACAGTTTTCAAGGAACGTTTAACGCAACAAAATTGTATACGTCAAAAGTCCAGAAATATAACATCAAACTGTGAAATTGTCAATGCCTATGCTTGAGCTGAGGGTTTTTGCGGTTGTGGTGCTACTGGTTCTGCTGCTGGAGTAGGATTTTGAGCTGGTGTGGTAGCTGTAGATTCTGTAGGAGTTGCTGCTGGTGTTCCCTGTTGTGCAGCTAAAATTTGAGCCATAGGGTTCTCAGCTGCTGGTTGAGCAGATCCTGCTTGGTTTGGTAATTTACTAGTGTCAACTGGCGCGGAATTTGGATCAATACCAATTCTTGATACGATTTCTTGTTCTACGAATTCCCTCTTACGAGCATGTTTCAATCTAGCGTATTCTCTGATGATTTTACCTACCTTAGGATTTTTCTTACTTTCATCCCAGATTGTAGCTACGGAGAATGGTCTGGAAGTTGTATTATTGATGTTTAATTTCATGTACATCTTGTAGTTCGAGATACTAAGTACGTCCTGTTCTGTAAGAAGTGGGGCGTATTCTTTTGCAAGATATTCCGCATCTTCAGCACCTACCTTAAATGAAGAAATAGTACCAACGTTACCAAATACGGCGTCACGGATACCTGTAGAGGTGCTACCAAATTTGCTAGTAACTAACTGATTAATATACTGATGCGCCATGATTAAACTGAGGTGGTACTTTCTGGCCTCGGATAGGATTGAACAGAAACTGTCTGTGGCAAAGTTTTGAAACTCATCCACATACAGGAAGAAATCGCGACGATCTTTTTCCTCAATATCGGTACGACTCATAGCAGCCATCTGAATACGGGCTACCATTACGAGACCTAAAAGCTGAGTATTTAAATCACCAATTTTACCTTTGGAAAGTTTAACTAAAAGAATCTTTCCTTCATCCATTACCTTGCGGAAATCAAAGGCAGAATTTTTCTGACCAATGGTGTTTCTCATGATGGTATTGGTAATAAACGGACCAAATTTGGCACTGAAATACGGGATCATTTCCTGTCTTTCACGTTCACCTGTATTGGCATATTCATGTTCCCAGAAAGATTTAACTACCGGGTTTGTAACCTTTTTAACTTTGTATTTCATGAAGGCATCATCAACGAACATTCTAGGTACGTCGATAAGAGTTGCGCCTTCTTCGTGATCCTCCATAAGAGTCAGACAAGCATTACGGAAATAATGCTGGATACGAGGTCCGAAAATTTCATCACCGAAAAGTTTAATAAAAATTTCTGTAGATTGTGAAGCGGCAAGATCCATTTCTGCTGGAGTTGTAGCTTCAAGGATATTTAAACCCATAGGTCTTTCAACGTCGGCAGGATCAAAAATAATTACATCTTTGGCTCTTTCTTTTGGAATGTAATCAAGTACTTCTTCCACAAGATCTCCATGAGGATCAATGATGCAGAATCCTTCGCCGTTTACGGCGTCTTGTCTGGCCATGAAAGATAAAAGTGCTGATTTACCTGATCCGGATTTACCAATGATGTAATGATGACGAGAACGATCTTGCTTCTTCATGTAAATTTCCTTTTTTACACCTCGGTAGAGGTTATATCCAAGCAAAAGACCTGATGTAGGAGTATCGACAGGCGCAGAAAGTACTTTGTAATCCAACCAACGAATGTTTGGAGTGTAATTGTATTTACTGTTTGGAAAATGATAGAGACTTGCAAGCTCGTCTTCACTCATTAGGGATTGTTTTTCACCAAATAAAACCCAGTGATTATCGAGGTTACGATTTTTGAAATTGCTTAAGAAAAGTAAATCGTTCATCGCATCGATGAAGAATATTCTTTTAGTCTGAAACCAGTTTGAGGCACTATCTTTGAAAAGATTTAATGATACTACGATATTGTTTGATATTTCTTCGGCACGTGATTCAGTTTTTCCTGAGCTTAATAGTCTTATAACTGTATCAAAACCTGCTCCTGAAGCCTTTACACCAATGCTTTTGGCTACTTCTTCTTTTGATTGGAGCATTCTCACATATCCTCCGCCGGCGTCGGCCTTTGGTTCTATTTCCATTTTGTCGTAGCCCAAGAAAATTCCTTTTAGAACATTAAGGATAGGACCTATGAATGGAATTTTGAAACCTTCTCCTTTTGGTTTTCCTTTAAAGAAAGCTTCACCAAATTCTTCAGCCTTTCTGGCCCATTTGTCGTCACGTGGTCTAACCACTATTTGGATGGCGGCTATTTCGTCATCTGCTAAACGTGTAAAAATATTTGTAAGATCGTTTAACGGATCGTTTTCGATTGTTTTGTAAGTTTTTATCGGAAACCAATACGGTTTTTCTTCATAGGCATAAAATCCCTTCATTTTTCCTCCAGGTTTTACGAGCTCGTATGGTTCGCATGGCTGGATATCAGCTGATGGGTAGTATGAAGTGATCTGTTTCTCTACTATTTCTCTGTAATAAATTGGTGTTGTAACGTAGAAGTCTATAACTTTTTCGTGCGCTACTAATTCAAATGAAAAAATATTGTTTTTGAAAATTAGAACTCTGAGTTTATTCATAGGATTCAATTCTCTCGTTTCCGATAGATTGCGGAAAAACTGAGTCATTATCGCTATTTTCTCTCTGAAATCTTTTTCGGTCTCTTTTTCTTTGTCTTTTTGTGAGTCTTCTCTAGGAAGAATCACCTTTAGGTAGACCAGATGTTTTGATTGATGATGCTGATATAACCATCTGATCAAATGAAGAAATAGCCAAGCTCCTGCAACGATGGCAAAGGCCCAGATTGCTAATTGAATGGGATTGGCTTCTATGTACTTCCAGATGTTTAGAAAGAATTCCTGATTCATTTGTGTTTTTATTTATCTGATTATTATATCAGAAAAAGAGCTCTTCTACAAGTGTAGAGGAGCTCTAATGGTGTTTTTGTCAATCTGTCTCTATTTCAACTTTTCTTCAAGGAATTTCTCAATGTCAGTTATGGCGATTCTTTCTTGGTTCGTGGTATCGCGATCACGAATTGTGACCATATTATCCTTCTCTATAGTGTCGAAATCTACTGTAATGCAATAAGGTGTACCAATTTCATCCTGACGGCGGTAGCGCTTACCCACAGCTCCAGATTCGTCGTATTCTACGTTCCACTTCTTGCTTAGGGTCTTGTAGATATCTTCGGCGATCTTAATAAGTTCAGGCTTCTTGATTAATGGGAAAATTGCGGCTTTTACTGGTGCGATTTTAGGGTCGAAATGCATGATGGTACGTGGTTCTCCTCCGACTGTGTCTTCTTCGTAGGCATTGATTAAGGCGATAAGTACTGTTCTGTCGGCACCGAAAGATGGCTCAATAACGTGTGGAATGAATTTTTCGTTAGTCATTGGATCTAGATATTCCAATTTTTCTTTTGAAAAAGTTTGGTGTTGAGTAAGATCGAAATCTCCTCTGTAAGCAAGTCCCATCAATTCTCCCCACCCGAATGGAAATTCATATTCAATATCGAAAGTCATACTTGAATAATGAGATAGTTCGTCTTTTTCGTGTTCGCGATAGCGAAGGCTATCTTTCTTGATTCCTAGGTCTAGGTACCACTGCCAACAAACTTTTTTCCAATCATCAAAAATTCTCTTAATTTCAGATTTATCTTTTGGTGAAACAAAATATTCAATTTCCATCTGCTCAAATTCGCGAGTACGGAAGGTGAAGTTTCCAGGTGTAATTTCGTTTCTGAAGGCTTTACCAATCTGTCCAATTCCGAAGGGCACTTTCTGGCGGCAGCTTTGTACAACGTTTTTGAAATTTACGAAAATACCCTGAGCTGTCTCCGGTCGGAGATATACAGCTGTGGATGTTTCTTCTACTACACCTTGATGAGTCTTGAACATTAAGTTGAATGAACGAGCTTCGGTGAAGTCGCTAGTCCCGCATTTTGGACATTTTAGTTTATTTGCTGTGATTATTTCTGTGACTTCCTTTAACGATTTACCGACTGCAGCTTCTATTCCGAGATGTTCTTCTATGAGCTTGTCTCCTCTGATTCTTTCCTTGCATTTCTTGCAGTCTATAAGTGGGTCGGAGAATGAGGCTACGTGACCTGACGCTTCCCAAACTTTTGGGTTCATTAGTATTCCGGCATCTAAACCTACCATATCATCTCTCTCGCGTACGAAAGTTTTCCACCAAAATTCTTTGATGTTTTTTTTGAGCTCGCAGCCGTATGGACCGTAATCCCAGGTATTAGCGAAGCCTCCGTATATTTCTGAACCAGGAAAAATGAATCCCCTTCTTTTACATAGTGCCGCCACTTTCTCCATGATTGTTTGTGCCATATTCGGTGTTTAGTTTAATTTGCTATCAATAATTAGCGTAATTGGACCCTGGTTGACAAGGTGTACTTGCATATCAGCCCCAAAAACTCCTGTTTGAACTTTTATTCCTTTTTCTTTTAGTTTCTCTATAAACTTGTCGTAAAGTGGTTTTGCCACCTCTGGTTTTGCAGCTTCAATGAAATCTGGTCTGCGTCCTTTACGACAGCTGGCATATAAGGTGAATTGGGAAATTGCGAGAATTTCCTCGCCAACTTCTATAATAGATTTTTCGAAATATTTACCTTCGCTTTCAAATATTCTGAGGTTGGATATTTTCTCGACGAGGTATTCTATGTCTTTCTCTGTGTCGTCGTGGGTAACGCCTATAAGTAAGACTATGCCGCTTTTGATTTCACCGTGAACTTTGTTTTCTATTTCTACTTTGGCCGGTCCGGACTTTTGTAATACTACTTTCAATGTTTTGAGAATTATTGTGCTGTAAAGTTAGCATGTTGAACGGACTTAGACAACACTTTTGAGGCTAGTTTTTTCCTTTTGTGCTGCTGATTTTCATTATTTAAATTCGCTAAATTTGCCAAATTTTATTTTAGTTTCAGAATTTAAAGTGCTACTTAATTAATTATTTATGAATAAGGAAATTATATGCTTGAATTCTTGTAAAATTAATTTGGATTTTTCATCGAGAAAAATTTTCGTTGATGATGACGCGTTGATTTTGCGTAATAAATTGTTTGAATTGTTTGTGTGTTTTGTAAAGCATTCCGGAATAGTAGTTACACGAACTCAGTTGTTGGAAGAAGTTTGGGATCGCAATATTTGTTGGCCAACTAATACTTTGGATGTTCATGTTTCTATGTTGCGGAAGACACTTGGAAAACGTCTTGGCTACGACGTTATTCGTACTGTGCATTGCATAGGATATATTTTTGAAATTTGAAAAACTATTAAACAACAAACTATTTTGGCAAGATACTCAACACCATTTTTTTGATATAATTCCAAAATGTTTTTATAATCGACTCAAGTTAAATCCTCTTAACCTCCTAATTCCTATGTATAGCCCGCAAGTTGCGCCTGTTGTTCAAACAGTTACTGATTTGCATAACCTCGTAGACAATCTTTTGTTGTTACTTTCTGATAAAGAGAAAGTTGTAATCACAAAGCGTTTTGCTTTGGCTGGTATCACAAGAGCTACGTTGGAAGAAATCGGACAAGAATTTTCTGTCACTAGAGAGCGTGTAAGGCAGATTGAAAAAAATGCTTTAGCTAAAATGCGTCGCAATGTTTTCAATACAGCTTTGAAAAGTCTTCATGAGTTTGTTGGAAGTATTGTGAGAAAACATGGAGGTATTATGAAATCTGAAAACTTAATTAATGAGTTGTCAGAAATTTTGCCCAATGATGTAAAAGTAGATGTCAATAATTTGAATTTGTCTTTGGCTTTGCATGACAATTTGGAATGCGTAGGAAATACAATAAATTTTTATCCTTATGTGAGAGATAAAGCTATTCCGGAATATTCTTTAAAACATGTTTCTGATCAATTAATCAATCAGCTTCATAAGTATGGAGATGTTAAGGCAATTGATAAGATTCAGGAAGATTTGGGAGGACAACTTAAGCAAAATGATTTTGATCTTCTTAAAGTTAAATCGTTAATTGAAATAGATAAGAGACTAACAATCCTTGATGATGATTTAGTTGGTTTATTGGAGTGGAGACATATTCATCCTCGCACTTTACGTGATAAAATTATGTTTGTTCTCAGAGGCGATAAATCTCCTATGCATTTTTCTGCTATAGCTGAGAGAATTGGAAAAGCTGATTTTGATGCGCGTAGAGTAAATGTTCAGGCTGTGCACAATGAGCTTATTAGACATGATCAATTCGTTTTGATTGGTCGTGGTATTTATGCTCTTTCAGAATGGGGTTACGAGAAAGGGACGGTTGCGGAAGTTATTGAAAAGATTCTTAAAGATCATAAAGAGCTCGAACAAGATAAAATCGTTGATTTGGTTTTAAAACAACGCGACGTGAAAAAAATTACTATTGTTCTTGCGCTTAAGAATGATAGGAAATTTGCACGTATTGGACGTAGAGTTTATAAATTGAAATCTGGTGCCAGGGCCTAGATTTTTATAAATTTTGTTTTATCCTTATCGTATTCAGTTTTTAGACCTTGAAGGTTCTTGTTTATTGAATCAACTGCGAGGTCTTTTACTTGATCTTTGTACTTTCCAGTTGAATCTTCCAAGACTTCTTTAGCTTCCTTGTTTTCGGGATCTACTTTTAAAATTTCTTCGGCTGCTTTCATGGCTTTATCAAACTTTTTTAGTTTAACTAGTGTGTCCAAGTACTTTTCTCCGCCGTAGACGAATTCTTTTGTTTGAACTATCTCTCCTTCCAGTTTACGAGATTTTATTTGAGATTCTATTTCTTGGATTTTCTTGCTAAATCTATTTATTTTTCTTAAATCATCGAGAAAGCTTTCTATTACATCGAATTTGTTTGAGTTTATTAATTCTCTTTTGTCTTCGATTTTTTTTGCGATTAGTTTTTCTTCATATTCTGCAACTAAAGTTTTAACAATTTGGTTTCCTGAATTTTCTTTGGTGAGAATATATAGTTCCTCAGTTAGCCGGCTAGGATTTTCCTTTAAAATTGAATCTAATCTTATGCGTTGATCTTTATTGAATTTTTCATTAAGTTTTTCATATTGTTTTCTGTATGATTTTTCAGCGTCTAGGTATAGGTTTTTTATTTTAGAATTATTTGGTGAAGCTGCGAGTAGGTTTTTGAGTATTTTTAAAATTTCCAAGTATTTTTCTTCTTTCCAAAGGGGTTTAATTTCTTCGAGTTTGTTTTTAATTATATTCTCGTTTTCTTCTTCTACAGCCTTTTCAATTCTTTCTTTGATTTTTTCAAATCTTGTTTCGTTTGGATACTGCAAAATTGCCTCTCTGCAGATGGAAAATGCTTCTTTGAATTTTCTATCATTTAAGAGAGAATTTATTTTTAGTTCTAGTTGGTCGTAGTAAGCAAAATTTGCCATGTTTGAATCATAAATCTATCTGGTAATTATACCAGAAAATGGCTTTATTATAAAGGGCTTAGAAGGTCTACTGGTTAAAACTCTTTCAATTGCTCTCTGAGTTTATCAACCTGCTCCTTTTCAGCATTCATTCTCAATGTTTCCTTTTCTACTATTTCTTTAGGTGCTTTTTTTACAAAGTCTTTGTTGGATAGCTTCTTTTCAAGTCCATTAATGAAATTTGTTTTGCTTTCGATTTGAGCCAAAATATTCTTCTTTTCCTTGTCGATGTCGAGCATTCCTTTGAATGGTAGGAATATCTCAATATCTTCCACGAAAATTGATTTGGATTCCTTTATTTTTTCGCCGCTTGGCTTGAGTTCTAGTGTTTCCAGGCGGGCTAATTTCATAATTGTCTCTTTGCCATTCTCAACGTTTTGAGTGCTTTTTCCTCCGTAAATTACGGCGTGAATTTTTTTGCCTGCGTCGACTTTGGCTTCGGATCTTACGCTTCTTATTTTTGTAATTATTTCTTTTATAAGTTCTGTTGATTTGGATTCATTTTTGAAAATAAATTTTTTGTTATACTCTGGCCATTTTTCACTGATTAACATTGTTTTGCCAATATTTTCCCAGATTGCTTCTGTAACAAATGGTACAAATGGATGCATTAGCTTTAGTATGTCTTTTAGAACATGGATTAGTACCGCAGGGTTTTTCTGGCTTCCTTTAGAAATTTCTAAATACCAGTCGCAATATTGATTCCAAATGAAATCGTAAATTTTTGTTCCTGCCGCTGAGAATTGATGAGTTTCTAAGTCTTTATCCGCTGCTTTTATTAGTTTTTGTAATTCCGTCATTATCCATTTATCTGCGTCAGTTTTTATCATGGATTCGTCTAGCTCTGTAGAAAGATCTTCTTTGCTGATATTCATTAAGGCAAATCTTGAAGCATTCCAAGTTTTATTAACGAAGTTTCTGTAACCGGAAATTTTTTCTTCGTAAAGTCTCATATCGTTACCAGGACTTGAACCAATCACTAAGCTGAGTCTGAGGGCATCTGTTCCATATTTTTCAATCATATCTAATGGATCGATACAAGTCTCAGGGCTAGATTTGCTCATTTTCTTACCGTTTCTATCTCTTATTAGTCCGTGTAGGTAAACTGTTTTGAATGGTAGGCATTGTTCTTCTGGAAGACCGTCGCTGCGAAGTGCATAAGTTGATGCAAGTATCATGCGTGCAACCCAGAAGAATAAAATATCGTAACCTGTCTCTAATACGTCTGTGGGGTGGAAGTATTTAAAATCTTCAGTGTGTTTTGGCCAGCCAAGAGTCGCGAAAGTCCATAGTGCTGAACTAAACCAGGTATCTAGGGTGTCAGGATCTCTGAACCATTGTCCTGCTTTGGGTTTTTCAGTGCCAAATTGAACTTCCCCGTTTACATTTAAAAGTTCGAGGTCGAGAGTTGATGTATCGTTTTTTGATGTTAGAGCTTTGAATTGAGTTTCATTAACTTTGTGCCAGATTGGAATTTGATGGCCCCACCAAATTTGTCTGGAAATACACCAATCTTGCAAATTATCTATCCAGTGAAAATAAATTTTTTCAAATCTGCGAGGAACAATTTTAATCATTTTGCTCTGAATCGTATCCTGTAAAACTTCTTTGATGCTGCACTTTTTCTTTTTCCACTGAATTACTTTTTTGTTTACGTCTATAAACCACTGTTTCATTATTTGTGGCTCTATGGTCCCCTTTCCGCGATAATTTACGGCTACTTTGTGTGTATAATCTTCTTCTATTTTTACCAGCAAACCTTTTTCTCTTAATTTTTCTACTATGGCAACTCTGGCTTCGGAAATTGTTAGACCTCCGAATTCTTTGGAAACTTCCGGTTTAATTTTACCGTTGAAGTCAATTATTTGAGGAGCATTTAGTTTGTGTCTTTTTGCTAAGTCAAAATCTATAAAGCTATGAGCTGGAGTGATTGTCATGGCACCAGTTCCAAATTTCATATCTATGCAATCGTCGGCAATAACTTTGGCCTTGATAGGTCCATCTATCCATTCGAATTCAAATTCTTTGCCAATAATTTTCTTGTAGCGCTTGTCCTTTGGGTGAACAACTATAATTTTATCGAGAAATTTTGTTTCAGGACGAGCTGTACTTATAATCACTGGTCCATATTGAAAATAGTAGAGTTTGGCTTTTTCTTCTTTGTATTCCAATTCATCGTCGGCGACGGTTGTCTGCATGTTCGGATCCCAGTTTACTATACGACCTCCACGGTAAATCACTCCATCGGCGTACATTCTTCCAAATAAAGTATTAACCGCTACATTCATATCTTCGTCGAGAGTGTATTTTTCTCTACTCCAGTCACAGCTTGCTCCCATTTTGCGGATTTGGTTGCGGATGGTGCTTTGGCTTTCCTTTACAAATTCTCTGATGTGACCGAGGAGTTTTTCGCGTCCCAATTCTTTACGTGGGCTCTTAATTCCTTCTGCCTGTAGTTTCTTTTCTACTACGCTTTGTGTGGCAATGGCTGCGTGATCTGTGCCTGGTACCCATAGAGCGGAATAGCCCATCATTCGGTGGTGCCTGATCATTATGTCTTCAATTGCTAGCATTGTGGCATGACCTAAATGAAGCGTGCCTGTAGCATTTGGTGGTGGTAAAGAGATAGTGAAGGGTTTTTTTGTTGGATTTACCTTTGGTGAAAAGGCTTTACTGTCTTCCCATTTTTGGTAGATTTTATCTTCATGCTTTTTGGCGTCGTAAGCTGGTTCTATTTGAAAGTCCATTTTTGAAAATTATTTTGATGAAATACTAGCAAAATGTGGGGTTTATTCCAAACGAAAGCGCTATAAAGCCAGATTGACATCGTAATAGAGATAATTTATAATTGCATAGAGTAGTTTATCTTAAAAAATGGATTTTTCAGCAAGTAAAAATAGTGGTCCAGAGAGCTTATCTTCCTCACCGGAGGCTAAGGTTGATGTGAAGAAAAAGGAAGAATTGAAACCTTCAAAGGAAGTGCGCGAAGCTTCTGATGTTGGAAAAGCTGCTTATGCTGAGGCTGTTGGTCTTGATGAGTCCCTAGAAACTACGGGAAAAGTGTCTGAGGTTTTGAGCGATTCTACTGAAGGTGATACTGCTTCTTTGGGAAATGCTAAACCTGTAACCACAAAGCTTGATCCGGCGGTGATAAAAGCTAATTTATTGAAAAACTTACCGACTGAGACTGAGATGAAGAAGCAAATCGAAGTGGAAATAAAAAAGGAAATTGAATATTTGCACAAAAAGGCGATGAAAATGTTTAGATCTCCTGGTCAGGTGAATTATTTTGAGATGAATAATGTTTTGAAGAAAATTCGTGAATTAAAAGGTCTACTCTTAGCTTTAGTCAAAGCTTCTTTCGATGGATTAAAGACGTTGTGGCTACGCTTTGTGCATGGCATAATGTAGTCTATGCAAAATTCAAATTCTAATAAGGATTTGGTAAAAAAAATTAACGCACTCAAAAAGAAAAAGAATGCGGTTATTTTGGTGCACAATTATCAAAGACCAGAAATTTATGATGTCGCTGATTTTATAGGTGACTCTTTGGGTTTGTGCGTGGAGGCGGCGAAGACTAATGCTGATGTAATTGTTTTCTGTGGTGTTAATTTTATGGCGGAAAGTGCAGTGATATTGAATCCCGGGAAAATTGTATTGGTGCCGAATATGGATGCTGGATGCGCGATGGCGGATATGGTGGAGGCTAAGCAATTAAAAGAATTTAAAGATAAACATCCCGATGCGGTTGTTGTTACTTATGTGAACTCTACGGCTGAGGTGAAGGCTTTGTCAGACGTGTGTTGTACTTCTTCAAATGCGGTAAAGGTAGTAAAAGCGATGCCTCAGAAAAAAATTATTTTCGTGCCGGATAAGAATTTGGCGGCTTATGTGGCGAAGCAAGTTCCTGAAAAGGAAATTATTGCATGGGAAGGATACTGCCCTATTCATCACTTCGTTGATAGATCTTATATAGATGAAGTGCGTCGTTTGCATCCTAAAGCGAAGATAATTGCTCATCCAGAATCTAAACCTGAAGTTCTTGAAGTTGCTGATTATGTGGCAAGCACTACGGGGATGATTGATTGTGCAAGAAATGATGATGGTGACGAGTTTTTTATTCTTACTGAATGTGGAATGACTGAGAGATTACGTAGAGAATTGCCGAATAAAAAATTCTATGGTTTGTGTAATTTGTGTTACGACATGAAGAAGAATACTTTGGAGGGTGTATTAAAATCCTTGGAAACAATGAAATTTCCTGTTAGAGTAGACCCTAAAGTGGCAGCGAAGGCTTTAAAAGCTTTCGAAAAAATGTTTGAAATAACTAAGTAATTATGGATAGAAAATCATTGAGAAATTTCACTCACAAAGCGGATAATATGTTGAAAGTAGAAAATTCTACCTATAAACAGTGGGTTTTTCGTTATACTTTTTTGGAATTAGAAAAGGATCTTGGTACTAAAGGAGATATCACTTCTGATAGCGTCTTTACCGAGAAAAAAATGGTGAAGGCTAATGTTGTTGCAAAGGAAGATGGAATTTTTGCAGGACGTGAAGAAATTCAGTATTTTTTGGTGGATGCTGATCCTCAATTTAGACCAAGAATTAAAAGTGAATTTGGGGTGAAATTTAATGTGGAAGATGGAGGAGAAATTAAAAAAGGAGACGTTTTAATTGAAATTGAAGCTGAACTTCATGATTTGTTAGCGGTGGAGAGAACTATGCTGAATTTGATTATGAGGATGAGTGCTATCGCCACAATGACGAGAAGAATTGTGAATTTGATTAAGGATTATGATGTGATGATTACTCCTACTCGTAAAGCTTTGTGGGGATGGATCGATAGAAAAGCTGTAGTAATTGGTGGTGGCGGGAGTCATAGGCTGAATCTGTCTGATGCTATTTTGGTGAAGAATACTCATATGGATATTGCTGGACATGATTTTGATGTGGTTCTTGGCAAAATTGCTGAAGCTAATCTCGATTGTAGATTTGTGGAGGTAGAGGTTGGAAATGTGGAAGAGGTTGTGAAATTGGCGCAGACTTTCCCTAAATACTTAGGAGACGGAATTAAGTCTGTGGGCGTGGCTTTAATTGATAATGTAAGCTTTGACGAAACAAAGATTGCTATAGATAAGGTGAAAGAGCTCGGATTATACGATAATATTCTTTTCGAGGCTTCCGGTCGTATTAATGAAAATACTGTTTTGGACTATGCAAAAACAGGAGTTGATATAATTTCTATGGGCTGCCTTACCTCTGGAATTCAGAGCTTGGATATGAGCTTGAGGATTGTGAGGTAGTAGCTGATTGACAAAATTTCAATTAGGCCTATTGTTGCCGCCAAGGTAATTTTGCTTTATGGGTGAGACAAATAATAGATACGATGTAGGTCTTTCTAAATTTGGGGATAGGGATTTAAAGGCAATTTCCAGAAAAGATCTTGGTGCAGGCGGAAATATGTTTTTTGTCGATTATGGCTTTAATACTACTATTCCTGAATTGCAAGATCCTTCTCATCCTAACTGGGTGGTTTATCTGGATGGTGCATGTAGTGGTCCTTATTTGGATCCTAAGAGGAGAATATATTCACTTGATCATCATGCCGAGTGTGTAAGGCAGTTTACTCTTTCTACTTGTGAGCAGGCCATTTTGCTTACAAGGCGTAGAGTAATTGGTGCAATGGGGCACAAAATCATGGCTGATGAACCTGATTTGGATAGTAGGTTGGCAGCATGGGCTCTTCTTAATGCTGATACTATCGCTTATGATGACCAGGCTTTTAAGAGAGTGCTTCCGCTTTATAATTTGGAAGGAAATATTGACGGGTTAGGATTTGGGTCAGAAGAGCTTACTGGTTTGAGTAGTGACCAGATTGATGATGTGAGAAATAAACTTAGGTGGTTAATGCGTAGAGAAACTAAAGTGAAGGAGAAAGGGCGCTGGAAGGCAATTGATTATATAGATTTTGTTGAAAATTCTTTGCATGATATTGATAAATTAGCTTTTCATAGAAGTTCATATGAGGCTCCAATTGAAGTGGATGCGGGCAAAAGTGAGTCTTTGAGTAGTGGTCAAACAGTTAATTATGTTCGTTTGGCAAATGCTGGAATTTATGAGGTTGAAAAAGAATTATTGAAGAATTCTAATCCTGCATGTGTCATTCTTCATGATGGAAAAAGCAAATGGACCGTGAAGCTGACTGGTCTCGTAAGTAGATTTAGTCTTGTTGCTGTTTGGAATGCATTGAATGAAGCTGAAACCTCTGAAAAGATACGATTGGGTGTGACTGACGAAAGAATGCTTAAAACTGGATGGGGTGGGGCTGATAATATCGGTGGTTCTCCTAGATATCCAAATGGACAATCCCCTTTTATAGATAAATCTAGAATATTGGAGATAGTCTTTAAGGTTCTTAATTCTCAACTCGAAAAAGGAGGGTAGCCCTTTTCAGAGCCACTTTGGTGGGCGAGGAGGGACTTGAACCCTCATGACTTTCATCGCTAGCTCCTAAGGCTAGTGCGTCTGCCAGTTTCGCCACTCGCCCATATGCGGTAGCTGGTTCATTTTACTTCGTGTTAATTAATTTGCAATAAGAAAATCTATTTGACTAATTAGAAATTGTGGCGTAATTTAATCCCTATTATCTTTATCTTTAAAATAATATTGCGCAAAGTGCAAATTTCTTGCTTGACAATGTAATCAGTAAATAATATCTTACTGTCACAGAAATTGCCTAGAATTAATTATTTACCTATGGCTTTAGATCCAATTGCATTACAAGTGAACCTCGCTGAGGTTATCGAAGACATGTTCATGGTGTTAACCAC
This sequence comes from Candidatus Peribacteria bacterium, assembly GCA_943357285.1. Taxonomy (GTDB): domain Bacteria; phylum Patescibacteriota; class Gracilibacteria; order UBA1369; family LOWO2-01-FULL-3; genus JACRIB01. The sequence goes on from CALRGJ010000004.1 coordinate 71,436, forward strand.
TAAGGAAAAAGATGTTATCGTTCAGCGCTTTAGTTTAGATAATAAGCCTAAGAGAACCCTTGAAAGCATTGGTCAGCATTTTTCTGTGACTAGAGAGAGAATTCGTCAGATTGAGAAAATTGCTTTAGGTAAGCTTCGCAGAACTGTTCAGACTACTAAATTGAATCTTGTTAATGATATTGCTGATAAGATTATTTCTGATAATGGAGGTGTTTTAGCTGAAACTAAGCTTATTGCTGAAATTTTGAATTTTATTAAGTCTACCGAGCATGTTGATGCAAATATCATCAGTCTTGCTTTGAATATTAATGCTAATATCGAATTAGTTGAAAAGACTAACGTTTACAATCCATTCTGGCGTCTAAAGACTATAGATATGGCTTTGATTAATAATGTTATTTCTACTGGTATTAAGATTTTGAAGAAGCGCGCAGATATTTTGACTGATGCTAAGGTTGTTATTCAAATCAGGCAAGTTTTGGCTGAAAAACTTGTAAACTATGCTGATCCAATGATAGTTTCTACTTTAGAGGTAGATAAGAGAATCAAGAGAATGGAAGGAGCTTTTGGTTTGATGACTTGGAGACATATTAATCCAAGAAGTATTCGTGATAAAGCTTACATAGTACTTAAGAGAGAGGACAAACCATTACATTTCGTTGAAATTGCAAATAAGATTTCTGAGTCTGGCTTTGATAAGAAAGTTGTAACTATTCAGGCTGTACACAATGAATTGATCAGATATGATCAGTTTGTATTGGTTGGTCGTGGTCTTTACGCTTTGAAAGAGTCTGGCTATAAGAAAGGAACTGTTGCTGAAGTTATTGAGGATCTTCTAAGACAGAAGGTTACTATGACTAAACAGGAAATTATTGAAGGAGTTCTTAAACAAAGACATGTAAAGAAGGGCACAATTTCTTTAAATCTTCAGAAAAATCCACAATTCGTTCGTGTGGGTCGTGCTGTTTACAAGTTGGATGAAAAGAAGAAGGACAAAATTTCCACTAGGAAATAGTTAGAAACTGAGTGATAATCCATTCGTAATTTATCCTTATTTTATGAATGAATGTATTTTTTGTAAGATAGTAAGCGGAGTCATTCCGAGTACTTTTTTGTATGAGGATGATAAGTGTGTAGCTTTTAAGGATATTCATCCTAAAGAGAAGACTCACCTGTTGATTGTTCCTAAAAAGCATATTCATTCTATTTCTGAAATGGAGGATGGTGATGAAGCAATTGCTGGTCATTTACTGCATGTTGCGAAAAAACTCGGAAAGGATTTGGGTTTAAGTGGTTACAAGTTGCAGATTAATGTAGGAAAAGATGGTGGTCAGGAAATTTTTCATTTGCATGTACATTTATTGTCTAAGCTTGGTTAAATATGTCTTTCGTAAATTTACATGGTCACTCTCACTATAGTTTGTTGGATGGTTTTGGAAGTCCGGCAGATATAGTGGCAAGAGCAAAGGAGCTGGGCTATCCCGGTGCGGCTTTGACTGATCACGGCGTGGGTTATGGATTAATTGAATTTTATAAGGCGGCCAAAGTAGCTGGAATAAAACCGGTGCTTGGTTGTGAGCTTTATGTAGCAAATAGAACTCGTTTTGATAAAGAGGCAAAGGTGGACGTGAAGCCTTACCATCTGACTGTTTTGGCTGAAACAAATGAAGGTTATAGAAATCTGATTCAGTTGATTTCAAAAGCGCACCTTGAAGGTTTTTATTATAAGCCTCGAGTTGATTATGGATTACTCAAGGCTTACAATAAGGGACTTATTGTGTTGAGTGGTTGTATTGCTGCGCATTTACCTAGAACTATTCTTTCCGGGAACGAGGAGGAGATGCACAAATTAATTGAAACTTATATTGAGATTTATGGAAAGAATAATTTTTTCTTGGAGATGCAGGATCATCCTTTGCTTGAGCAACAATGTATAGTTAATAAAAAATTAAAGGAGTTATCTAAGCAATATGGACTTGGATTAGTTGTTACTTGTGATTCTCATTATCCTAGGCCTCAGGATAGTGCTGCTCATGATATTCTTCTTTGTATTCAGACAGGAAGTATAGTGAGTGATGAAAATAGAATGAGATATACTGGAGATTTTTCGATTAGGGACGTGAAAGAGTTACGCGAAGTTTTTAGTGATACTCCTGAGGCTATAGAGAATACTGTTAAAATCGCTGAGAGATGCAATGTTGATTTCACTTTTGGTGTGAATTTATTGCCGGCGTTCCCTACTCCTAATGGTGAAAAGGCTGAAGATTATTTAAAGGCTCTTTGTCATGAGGGATTGAAATCTCGTTTTGAAGGTCGCAGTGTTCCTGATGCATATTGGGAGCGTCTCGCATTTGAAATGCAAACTGTTCATAGCATGGGTTTTGATACTTATTTTTTGATTGTTCATGATTTTATCAATTATGCGAAGAGTCAGAAAATCGTGGTAGGTCCAGGAAGAGGATCTGCTGCTGGTTCTATATTGGCTTGGTCTTTAAGAATTACAGATCTGGATCCTATTGAGCATGGATTGTTTTTTGAACGTTTCTTGAACCCCGAACGTGTGAGTATGCCGGATATTGATGTGGATTTTGCGGATACGAGAAGAGCGGAAGTTTTGGAATATGTTACTAAAAAATATGGTAGAGACAATGTTGCCCAGATTATTACTTTTGGAACAATGGCTCCGAAGGCTGCGGTAAGAGATGTAGGTCGTGCTTTAGGTTACCCTTATTCAGAGGTTGATAAACTTTCAAAAGCTATTCCAGCTCCTATTCTTGGTAAGCATGTTCCTTTGAAAACTTCTATCGTTGATAACCCTGAGATGAAGGATATTTACACGAAGGATCCACGAGCTAAGACGCTTTTGGATTATGCGATGAAGCTTGAAGGTACGGTGAGGCATGCCGGTACTCATGCCTGCGCCGTAGTTATTTCTGATCATCCACTTACTGAGTACACACCTTTGCAATACGGTGCGAGCGGAGGAACTGAAATTGTGACTCAGTATTCGATGAAGCCTATTGAAGAACTAGGTTTGCTTAAGATGGACTTCCTGGGTCTCCGAAATTTAACTGTAATTGAAAAAACTGAAGAAATAATAAAAATTACGAAATCTGAATCTGTGGATATCAATAAGATTCCAATGGATGATTTAAAAACTTTTGAATTGCTTCAAAAAGCAGATACTACCGGTGTGTTTCAATTGGAGTCTGCTGGAATGAAGAGATATTTGAAAGAACTAAAGCCTACAATTTTTGAGGACATAGTTGCCATGGGTGCTCTTTATAGACCTGGTCCTATGGAATGGATTCCCACTTATATTAAAGGAAAACATGATCCAGAATCTGTGCATTATTTGGATCCTTCATTTAAATCAATTTTGGCACCGACTTATGGAGTTGCTGTTTATCAGGAACAAATTTTGCAAATTGCCAGAGATTTTGCCGGATTTTCTTTAGGTGAGGCAGATATTTTGCGTAAGGCTGTGGGTAAAAAAATTCCAGCCTTGCTTGCTAAGCAGAGAGAAAAATTCGTAGAAGGTTCAGTGAAGAATGGTCATAAATTAAAATTTGCTGAAGAAGTTTTCAAGGAGGTTATTGAGCCTTTTGCGGGTTATGGTTTTAATAAAGCTCATGCTGCTTGTTATGGTTTGATTGCTTATCAGACGGCATATTTGAAGGCTCACTACCCTATTGAGTTCATGACTGCGCTACTTTGCAGTGATGCAACCACTACAGACAGAGTTGTGTTGGAAATCAAGGAATGTAACGAGATGGGACTGGATGTTTTGCCCCCTTCTGTGAATGAATCTTTTACTAATTTTTCTATTGTTGATAATAAGACTATTAGATTTGGGTTGCTTGCGATTAAAGGAATCGGTGAAGGTGCTATTAATGAAATTATTGTGGCGCGCGAAAAATCTGGAAAATTTAAATCTCTCGAGGATTTTGCTAAACGAGTTCCGGCTCATTTTGTTAATAAAAAAATGGTGCAAGCTTTGGCTTACAGCGGAGCTTTAAGTGAGTTCGGCGATAGAAATCAAATTGCTGAAAATTACGAAGCTGTTTCTAAATTCGCGAAATATTCTCAGGAAGTTGAAAGTAATGGTCAGACAGACATTTTTGGTGCGATGGATGATGGTGATTCTAATAAGGATTGTAAATTGGAATTCAAGGATTTTTCAAAATCTACTAGCATGCAGTGTCTAAAGTGGGAAAAAGAATTTTTAGGGATGTATGTTACTAGTCATCCGCTTCGTGGACTCAGAAAATATATTTCAAGGAAAGGTCATTTGATTGGAACTCTTACTAAGAAACAGCTAGATAAACCTGTGAGAATTGTAGGATTGGTGACCGGGCTCCGAAAAATTATGACGAAAGCTGGTGGTTTTATGGCTACATTTACTATTGAAGATCCTTCGGGAAAAATTTCTGCGATAATGTTCCCAAAGAATTTTGCTAATTTTGGAAATGAAATTGTTGAGGATCAGGTTGTGGGAGTTAATGGTCGTCTTGATAATAAACGAGGTCAATGTCAGGTGGCTTGTGATAATGCGAAGATACTTTCTCTTGATACGATGATTAAAAATGCAAAGGAGGCTGGCACCTATAATCCTGAAGATAAATCGGATATTGCGATTAGATTGATAGATGATATCTGGGCTGATAATGAAGCGGAAGCTTTGATTCATAAGTCGGCTGAGTCTTATTTGATTACAATTCCTGAAAAAGTTCCTGCTTCTAAAATGAAGTCTTTGAAGGAATTGCTTGAAGCTAATAAGGGAAATGTGACTGTAGAATTATTTCTGTCTGACGCTAAGAAAAAGATCAAATTGCCTTTTGGGGTGGATGTTTCTGACACCTTGAAACAGAGTATTGATTCCATTTTGTCATAACTTAAGATTTCTGTTGATAATTAAAGCTTTCTTCTCTAAGATTAGGATGTTTTATTTTAACAAATTTTATGTATAGAACATGTACCTGTAATGATGTTTCGAAGAAGGATATTGGAAATGAGGTAACTCTTTGTGGTTGGGTGAATCGTCGCCGTGATCATGGTGGTGTTATTTTTATTGATTTACGTGATCGTTATGGAATAACTCAAATCGTTTCCGATCCGGAAAATTTTAAGGCTGCTCATGATGCGATGAATGATGTGCGTTCTGAGTTTGTTCTTCAAGTGACTGGAAAAGTACGAGCTAGACCTGATGGTCAGGCTAATTCAAATCACGCGACTGGAGAGGTAGAAGTTTTCGTTACAGAATTGAAAGTTTTGAATACATCAAAGACTACTCCTTTTGAAATTGATCAGGATAAGGAAGTTGGTGAAGATATGAGATTGAAATATAGATACCTAGATTTGCGCAGAAATAAGCTAAAAAATAACATTATTCTTCGTCACAAAATTATTAAATATATTCGTGACTTTTTGGATGGTGAGAATTTTGTAGAGGTTGAAACTCCAATTCTGATTAAAGGAACTCCGGAAGGAAGCCGTGAGTATTTAGTTCCTTCACGTTTGTATCCTGGAACTTTTTATGTTCTTCCACAATCTCCTCAGCAGTTGAAACAGCTTTTGATGGTTGCGGGATTTGATAGGTATTTCCAGATTGCCAGATGTTTTAGGGATGAGGATCAGCGTGGAGACAGACAGCCGGAATTTACTCAGCTAGATATGGAAATGTCTTTCATCGATATGGAGGATATTATGAAAGTGAATGAGAGTTTGATGATTGATGTGATTAAGAAATTTGCCGTAGATAAGAAAATTATGAAGTTGCCTTTTCCTGTTCTGACTTACGATGAGGCGATGAATAAATACGGTAGCGATAAGCCGGATATTCGCTTTGATATGCCAATGGTGGACGTGAGTGATATTGCCGGAAAGTGTGAATTCTCAGTCTTCAAATCTGCTGTAGAAGGTGGTGGCGTGGTGAAAGCTTTGAAAGTAGATGGCGGTGCTAAATTTACTCGTCGTGAAATTGATGAATTTACAGAAATTGCGAAAATTTATAGAGCTAAAGGTTTAGCTTATATAGTTGTGGAAGAAGGCAATCTGAAATCCCCTATTGTTAAGTACTTTAAAGAGGATGAATTAAAAGAATTGATGAAGAGAGTTGATGCGAAAGTTGGAGATATAGTTTTCTTTGCTGCTGATAAATTTAAAGTGGCTTGTGAATCACTTGGTCATGTTCGTTTGTCTATCGGTTCTAAAATGGGACTTATGGATCCTAATCTTTTTGCCTTCTGCTGGGTAATTGATTTTCCAATGTTTGAGGTTGATGATGAGACTGGTGCAGTAGGTGCTGTGCATCACCCTTTTACTGCTCCAAAGCATGAGAAGGATTTAGATAAGAATCCTGAACTTTCTATAGCTAAGGCTTATGATATCGTTTTGAATGGAACAGAAGTTGGTGGTGGTTCCATTAGAATCCATGATAGGAAGGTGCAGGCAAGAATTTTTGAAATTCTCGGAATTTCTGATGAAGATGCTGAACACCGTTTTGGCCATATGCTTGAGGCTTTCCAGTTTGGAGCACCTCCACATGGTGGTATTGCTTGGGGTCTTGATCGTTTAGTGATGATTATCGCGAATGAACCTAATATTCGTGAAGTAATTGCTTTCCCTAAGGATTCAAAGGCTAAGGATTTGATGCTTGGAGCTCCTTCGGAAATGCCACAAGCGCAGCTGGAGGAATTGAGTGTTAAAATTGATATAAAGAAGAAATAATGGTATAATTTACTGATTTAATTACTATAAATGCCTAGTTGGATCCTTATTGTTTTGTTGATTATCGTAGTCTCCGCTCTTATCGCGGCGATTGTGACGTATGTTCGTTATAGAAAGAATATTGAAAGATCCTTTAATATGGTATTTCTTGATATTCGCGTACCTAAAAAAGAGTCTAAGGATGATAGAGAGGTTGAAGGTGAGCAATATTCTACTCAGAAGGACTTTAAGGAAATTGCTTGTGGAATTATGACTCAATTTTTCGAGGCTCTTCACAGTATTTACATCAAGGAATGGTATAATGTTTTCACTTCTCAAGAATTTTTATCTTTTGAATATGCCGTACTTGATTCTCAAGTGCATTTTTTCATTGTTTGTCCTCGTGATTTACTTCCTATTATTGAGAAGCAGTTAACTTCTTTCTACCCTGAGGCTTACATAGAACAGGTTGAAGATTATAATATTTTCCAACCTGATAGTGAGGTGGCGGCTTGTTATATAGTTCCTCATAAAGAGTATTACTATCCTATCAGAACTTTTTCTAGAATGAATGCTGATCCTATTAATGCGATCATTAACTCTCTTTCTAAAATTAGACCTGACGAAGGCGCTGCTGTGCAGATAATGGTTCGTCCTTTGAAGGATGGCTGGCAGGAAGAAGGACGTATGATGGCTAGTGATATTTTTCAGAACAAAAAGGAGCATCATTTTCAATGGTGGAATCCTATAAGCTGGTTTGCTATGTTGTTTGAGCTTCTTTTTCATGGTGAAAAAGGTGTTCTTAATTTAGATAAAGATGGTGCATCCACTCGTACTACTCCAATCACTGATGAAGAGGTAAAAGCAATGGAGGAGAAAAATTCTCGTTCTGGTTTCCAGACGGTAATAAGATTGGTGGCTGCGGGAAAAACCAAGCATGATGCTCATGTGAATTTGATTTCTATGAGGGGTGCTTTTAATCAATATGGTACTAAACATGGCAATGAGCTTACTTATACTCATTGGCACAATACAAAGCCTTTAATTACTAATTATATTTTCCGTAATTTCAGAAGAGGTTTTAATCAATGGATTACGAGAAACAAGATGGTTCTTTCATCTGAAGAACTTGCCAGTATTTTCCATGTTCCCAATATTCGTTTCAATAAATATCCATCAATTGCTTGGCAGAATTTCAAGATTGCTCCCCCACCGGCCAATATTCCAAAAGAAGGAATTTTGCTTGGACATAATATTTATCGCGGTGAGAAAATTGAGATTCGCATGAAGCGTGAAGATAGGTTCCGTCACTTCTACGTAATTGGACAAACTGGTACTGGTAAATCATCCGTTTTACAGGTAATGATTCGCCAGGACTTACGAAATGGAGATGGTCTATGTGTAATTGATCCCCATGGTTCTTTGATTGAAGATGTTCTACCTTTTATTCCTCGTCATCGCGCTGATGATGTAATTTATTTCAATCCTAGTGATATGGAGAGACCTCTAGGTATGAATTTGCTTGAAGGAGATACTTGGGAGGAAAAGGAGCTTGTAGCTCTCGATGCGATGAACATCATGATTAAGTTATTTGATGAAGAAACTTTTGGTCCACGTATTCAGGATTACTTCCGTAATGGTTGTCTTACTCTTATGTCAGATCCTGCAGGTGGTTCTCTTACTGATATCGTGCGTTTGTTTACGGATGATGATTTTGCCAAAGTGAAGAGACAGCATGTTACTAACCCTATCGTAGCTTCATTCTGGGATCATCAGATGGCTAAGACTGGTGCTCGTGAAAAACAAGAAATGATTCCTTATTTTGCTGCTAAGTTTGGTCAGTTCGTTACTAACACAATGATGAGAAATATCATTGGTCAGACTAAGTCTGCTTTTGATATTAGCAAAGCAATGCAGAGTGGAAAGATTCTTCTAATGAACCTTTCGAAAGGTTCCGTGGGTGAAATCAACTCTAAGCTTCTTGGTCTTATTATCGTACAGAAGATACAGATGGCGGCACTGCGCCGTGAAAAGATTCCTAAACATGAACGTCGTGACTTCTTCCTATATATCGATGAGTTCCAAAACTACGTTACGGATAGTATTGAAAGTATTTTGTCTGAGGCCAGAAAGTATCGTCTCAGTCTTAATATTGCCCATCAGTATTTGGCTCAGATTAATGACGAAAAGAAGAAAGGTACTAATTTGAAGAATGCTGTTTTTGGTAACGTTGGTTCTATGATGTGTTACAAGATTGGTGCTCAAGATGCTGAAGAAATGGCAAAAGAGATGAAACCGGTGTTCAGTGACCAGGATCTTATTAATATCGATAAATTTAAGGCTGTAATGAAGCTTTCTATCGACACACAGCCTAGTAGACCATTCAGTATCATTCCTTGTAATCCATACACTGAGGAAGGAGATAAAGAGGCTGCAGAGGCATACAAGCAGTTATCAAGATTGAAGTATGGACGTGATAGAGACTTCGTAGATCGTGAAATATTGAAGAGAATTGGTGTAAGTTAGTGGTTTTTACTACACAATATTTACAACTATGTGACAAGGGCTTCTTGGGAAGGAGGCCTTTTTTTGTGGTATAATGTAAAGATTTAAAAAAATCAAAACAAATAAAAAAATGAAAAAAACAAAAATAAAAACAGGTTTTCGAAATCTTTTGGTTTTGGACTTTATTTTACTTTTTGCGGTATTCTTTATCTTTAAGCCATTTGATGTGGCTTTTAGTGATAAGGCGTTTGCCGATCAGTTAAATGGAACGGATGCCAGCGGTGAAAGTGCTGAATCAAAGGAGTTTCCTTATTTGAAAACTTTTATTATTTCGGCTTACTATTCCCCTTTGCCATGTCAGCAGCGTTATTACACCGGAAGTTATGAAAGTGAGAAAAGACTGAATGGTAATGGTACCAATGGTGCTGATGGTAAAGAAGTTTATCCTGGAATGATTGCTGCTCCTAAGACTTATTCTTTTGGAACAAAAATGGATATTCCCGGAATTGGTATAGTGGCGGTTCATGATAGAGGTGGTGCGATTGTTTCCACTGATGCCGGAAGATTTGCTTACGATCGTTTGGATGTTTGGATGGGTTATGGTGATAAAGGTTTGGAAAGAGCTTTGAATTGGGGTAAGAGAACTATTGATGTTCAAGTTTATGGTGTGAATGATGCTATATCTGAGCAAGTTACTCTAGGTGATTACGTTGCTAGTGAATCTATTCCAAATGATTGTAGTCAGGTGGTAACAGCTGCTGCTACGATTGAGGAAAAACCTGAAAGTAAGCCTGCTGACAAACCAGTAGTGGCTCAAGCTGTGGTAAAAAAAGTAACTCCTAAATCAGTGGTACAGGAAAAAACTATAGATTTTTTGGTTGCTGATTTAAAGCCTGGGGATAAAGGTGAGGATGTAAGTTCTTTACAAAAAGAGTTGAAAAAAATGAATCTTTTTAGAACTGATATTTCTGGATTCTATGGTGATACAACCAAGCATGCAGTTTTCAAGTTTCAGCAAATTCAAGGTTTGGTTATGGATGAGAACTCAGAATTTGCCGGAGTTTTTGGACCTAAAACAAGAAAAAATTTGAATAAATTGGTAGCTGCAAGCAGTTATAATGAGACTAGAGTGGCAGCTGCAACTGATACTTATCAGAAAACTATGGTTGCAAGTATAGAATCAGATAAACCAAAAAGAACTTTGATTTCTGTACAATTGAGATATGGAATGAGAGGGCCTGAAGTTGAAGCCCTTCAGAAATTCTTGAAGGATAAAGGTTATATTGATGGAAATTTGATCACTCAATATTACGGTCCAGTGACCCAAAATGCAGTAACAGAATTCCAAAAAGCTAATAAGCTAATTAGCGATCCTAGTGATACTGGAGCCGGATACGTAGGCCCTGCAACATTGGAATTGATCAATACTCTTTCCTAGTGTCTCTCTTTTGCGATGATATGTTTTGGCACATGAAATTCCCGGTGGATTTCTTTAATGTCTTTTTTATTCATGATGAACAGTAATTTCTCTAGATTCTTCGTCTAAATATTTGAAATTTATTTGAGTTTTTTTGCCGTGTGATAAATGACCTTCCAGTTTATCGGCCCACTCAATCACGACTATGTTTTTTTTATTATCGAGTATTTCCTGTATTTCTTCCACGAGAAGCTCATCCACGTTATCAAGTCTGTACAAATCTATGTGGTAAATCTTGGTCTTTGGGTGTTTGTATTCTCTGACGTAAGTGTAAGTTGGACTCTTTACGCTAAAATTATCTATGCCAAGTTCTTTCATAAAACCCTTGGTAAAAGTGGTTTTTCCGGAGCCTAGATCTCCGAAGAGGCAGATTAGACCTCCCTTTTGATTATTTTTGGCTATCGTAGCTGCTAATTTTGCTGTTTCTTCAGGGCTTTTTGAGACCATTGTATGATTGCTTTTAGGCATGAAATTTGATATAATATTAGAATAAATAAAAACAAAAACAAATGAATAAAAATAAAAAAGTCCAAAAACGTCATGAATTTAATGTCCGAACCGCTGTCTTGGTGATTGCAACATTGCTTACTAGCTCTATTGTGGCTTTTACTGATGTGAATAGTTTGCTTTACCAGACAAGTATTTTGAGTTTGCCTGAGCATGCTCCTTTTGATGGTACTAGTTATCCTATTAAAAAAGTCCCAAATTTTTCTAAGTTAACGACGGAAGAAAGAAACTTTAAATATAATGAATTATCAGATTCAAAACTTATTGATATTCCTTTTTATGATCCTGAAAAGTTGAAAATTCCTAGCGATACTTTGAAGTGGAATAATGCCGCTGATGATAAAATTCGTAATGTTAAAATTACTTATTCTACTCCTTACATGGGAGATTATAAACTTGATGGTTTGGAGTTTGCAGGTTCACATCTTGCTGTTGATATTAAAGTTCCGGAAGGAACTCCGGTGTATGCAATGGCGAATGGAGTTGTGTCCAAGGCTTCAAATCAATCTGATGGTTTCGGTGTTCATGTAGTTTTGAAACATAATAATTTCCCTAATTTGGAGAATCAAAACAAAAAGGAAGTTTTATATTCAAGTTATAGTCATATGAGCCAAGGATTAGTGAGTGTAGGAGATGTGGTTACAAAGGGTCAACAAATTGGTCTTTCTGGTCGTACCGGTACGGCAACTACTCCACATTTGCACTTTCAGTTGGATAACGATAAAGCTACTTATCACCCTTTTTGGCCTTTTACTTGGAAGCAAGCTGCTGCGGCAGGATTGGATTTTTTCTCTGCTGTTAATGAAGGTTTAGGTCAGGATTTAGCAATAGAGACTACTGTTCATCCTTTGAATTATGTGCAGAAATTTTTGAATGCTAAGGCTGATCAGGTTACTGAAAAGGTTGTGGAACAGCCTGTGGAGGAACCGGTCGTGGAGAAACCTGCCGAGGTTCCAGTAGTAGTGCCTGAGACTCCTGTGGTTGTGGAACCTGCTGCGGCGACCTCTTATGTGGCTTCTGATGGTGAGCAACCAGTTGTAGTGGTTGAGACTCCTGCGGTTGTTGAGCCTGTTGCAGAACCTGTTGTAGAGCAGCCGGTTGTGGAGGAACCTGCTAAAGCTGTTCTTGCTCACGGCCAAATTTTTAGCGATATAGAGCTTGATAGTGAATATTTCGAGGCAACTAAATACTTGAGCAAGAAAAAAATTGTTGCCGGATATGAAGATGGTTCTTTTAGAGCAGATCAACCTGTTACTAGGGCTGAAGCTTTGAAGTTTATCTTGTTGAGCATAGATGCAAAAGTTTCTCATGGAACTTTACCGTTCAAGGACGTGAAACCTTCTGCTTGGTATTCTAATTATGTTTACACGGGTTATAAAAAACACATTGTTGAGGGAAATCCTGATGGAACATTTAAGCCTAATAATGGCGTAAATAAAGCCGAATTTTTCAAAATTTTATTTAACGGTTTGAGTGTAGATATTGACCCTGTTGTGGCAGGGGCTCCATACTCTGACGTATCTGAATCCTCTTGGTATGCTCCATATATTTCTTACGCTAAAGATTTGGGCATTCTAGATCCTAGCTTGAAGAAAATTCAACCAAGTAAAGGTATGACGCGCGGTGAAGTAGCAGATGCGATGTATCGCATGATGACTATGGATAAATAGATGGTGCGCCCGACACGATTTGAACGTGTGACCTTTGCCTTAGAAGGGCATTGCTCTATCCAGCTGAGCTACGGGCGCATGAAAGTTTGATCTGAGATTTTATACTATAGAATTTCCTTTTAAGGCAAGGCTTTATGACAAATACTAGATAGTTATTGTCCCTTTTCCTACGGCTAATAACAATAGAAATATCACAGCGTTATTCGCTATATGAACTATTACGGCAGGCCAGATGGAATTGTTTTTTACAGTTATAAAAGTGGCGATTGAGCTAAATATTAGAGCTGGAATTGGGCTGTGAAATGGTAAGCCAATTAATACTGAGATGATGATGGTGCCGGGGATGCTTATTTTATTGCCAAATTTTGTTGTGAGATATTGTAATGTTATTCCTCTGAAAATTATTTCTTCTACTATTGGGGCTATAATTATGTAGGCAAAAGCAATGAGGCCGGTGATAAATATGTTTTGGCTGCTAATGTTTATTAGTCCTTCCTCAAATCTATATCCCGGTATTTTCCAATCTCCGTAGATTATTATTGTGCAAATAATAAAATTAATTGCCAAGCAAAACAAAGAGGCTAAAGTGGCAATTCCTAGATATTTCCAGTGCCATGGAGCTTGAAAATACTTTTTCATTCTGTAGAATGGGGTTAGATCGGGTTTATTTTACATTGTTTATGCATTTACGTGAAGGCGAACAAGTTTTGAAGATCTATCGTCACCATCCCACTCCATTTGTGTGGCAGATTTTCGTAGCTGTTATTGGAACTCTTCCTTTTTTCTTTATGCTTTTTTTATTGCAGGAGAGCTTTTCTCCTAAAATATTTTTGATTATCAGTCTTGTTATTCTATTTATTTTTGGAATTGTGGTTGCTTATATGTCTTTGGTTTATTGGCTCGATAAATTTATAATTACGAATCAGAGAATCGTTTTTGTGGATTGGAGGCTTTTGAGTGAAAGAGATGAAGCAGAGACTTTCTACCATGAAATCCAAGAAATCACGACTAGGGAAAAAGGTGTTCTGGCTTATTTAAAAGCTTTTGATTACGGCAATATTGCTATAGAGACTGCTTCCGCCCATGTTGTAATTGAATTTCCTAACGCTCCTGATCCAGAGGGAATTAGACGTTATATTTATCACATTAGAACATCTTTGCATGATTCAGAGTGAAGCGGAAAATTTAGAAAATCTTGTAAGCGCTCCGAGTCCTGAGGTGGTGCAATTTGAGAATCGCTTGAGACCTTTGGCTTTGGATTCTTATATTGGTCAGGAGATAATTAAGAATAATCTTCAGATTTCAATTAAAGCGGCAAAGAAAAGAAATGAGCCTTTGGATCATGTTTTGTTGCATGGATCACCTGGTTTGGGCAAGACTACGCTTGCTCATATTATCGCGACTGAGGCTGGAGTAAGCCTAAAAGTAACTTCCGGTCCAGCTTTGGAAAAGCAGGGCGATGTAGCATCAATCATTTCCAATCTTCAAGAAAATGATGTTCTTTTTATTGATGAAATTCATAGATTGAAACCTGTAGTAGAAGAGGTTTTGTATACAGCAATGGAGGATTTCGGAATTGATATTGTAATTGGAAAAGGGCCTTCGGCTAGAAATATGCGTATAAACCTTCCGAGGTTTACGCTTATTGGTGCGACGACAAAGCTGAGTCTGATATCATCTCCCCTACGCGCTCGTTTTGGAAATGTTTTTAAATTACAGTTTTATAATGATTCGGAAATTAAGCAGATTATTTCCAGGTCTGCGGCGATTTTGGGTTGTACAATAGATGAGGATGTGGCCAATTTATTGGCTAAGTCTTGCCGTCAGACGCCTCGTATTGCCAATAGACTGTTAAAGAGAGTTCGTGATTTTGCTGATGTAAGTAATAATTCTAAAATTGATTTAAATATTTTGGCTCAGACTCTAAAGGCTTTAGGAGTGGATAATTTGGGATTGGATCATACGGATAGAGAGATTCTGTTGGCGATTATTGATAAATTTAAGGGTGGGCCTGTAGGTTTGAATACTTTGTCGGCAGCTGTATCTGAAGAAGAGAGTACTATTGAGGACATTTATGAGCCTTTTTTGATTCAGTTGGGTTTTTTGGAGCGTACTCCGAGAGGGAGAATTGCTACAAAAAGAGCATATGATCATCTTTCCTTGCATGCTGATAAGCAGAGATCTTAGCTTGGCAGTTGAGTTTTTCTCTTGATGCTTGTATAATCCCCCCGGTTTTAATTAAACACATGAAAAAAATACTTAAATTATTCGGTACTGTTTTTGTAGTTATAGGTCTTTCTGCTTGTGGTTTAGGAAATGGTTTTCAAGATGGCCCTTCAACAAATTCAGTAGTAGGAATTCTTAATGAGCAAACTTCGATTGATAAGGAGAGTGGTACCCATTTTTTGGTTGATGAATCAGGCAAAAAGACTGCTGTTCGCAGCTTGACTATCAATTTATCAGGAGATGAATATTTGAGTAATAGAGTTAAGGCATTAGGAATGACTAATACTACGGATGATGTTTTTGAGATTACTGGGATTTCGGTGGAAGAAATACTTTCAAAGAATACCAAACAAAATAAGCCGGTAGAGTATAAAGATACGGATGCAGGATTTAGAATGACTTATTTTGACAATTGGGAAGTGGAAACTACTGCAGATGGTACTGTTGTTTTCACTGCTCCTTTGGCTACAGATTCTACTAGAGCTACTGTTGTAAAAGTGGCGCAGTCTAATTTTCTATTTGAGAATGAATTGAACCCTGATGGTACGCTAATGAATCCTTTGGAGATCTATTATGGAAACGAGAATGGAAAAATACTTGATAAGAGCCAGTTACTTAAGATTGGTGTGGATAAAATGGATACTTTTAAGAAAGTTGAGAATGGCACTATTACTTATACTCTTTATAGGTCTGGCCTGATTTATCATTTGTCTTTTGTACCTGCATCTCCTGTGAATGTTGCTGACGAAAAGACTTTTAATGAGATGATTGCTGATTTTCAGTTTGTAGCCATGGACGATACGGTATCTGAAACTGAAGACTCTGCGTCTGATGAAGAATTGGCTAAGACAAGCGCTGCAATGCCTAATATCGATATGAGTATGACGCCTTTTGAGAGCCTTCCTTACCAGTTTAGCGGTCAATACCCTGCTAAGTGGTATTACTCAGGTGTAAAGAGCACTACGGATTCAACAATTCTCCATCATTATGGCTTTAGTGATGAAGCTTCGACTACTAAGGAGCTTATTAGTTTGGATGTTTTAGCTAACGGTATTCCTTCAGGTGGAAGAAAGCTTGTTGTTAATGGTAAGAGTTTGGATATCTTTGATGGGGCTAGTTACACAGTTTATACTACTTTGAAGGCTAGAAATTTTAGGATTTCAGGTCCAAGTGCTTATAAGGATTTGATTCAATACATGGCTACCAATCTGTTATCAGTAGAGAAAGATAAGCCTCTATAAACGAAATATTTGACAGTCATTTTCTGGCACTCTATAATGCAGAGTGCTAATTTGTATTAAACCATCATCTTATATCGCGTAAAGGATAAATGCCTTTGAGGCATTCTTATTCAGACCAATTTATGCTAGAATGGGATGATAAAAAAAATTAAACAAAAAACATGAACGATTTCAACCAATTCAACAGGTTCACAAAAGAGGCAAAGAGAGCTCTGATTGTAGCGCAAGAAAAGGCGCGTGAGGCTAAGCTTACTTATGTAGGTACTGAGCATATTCTTATCGGAATCTTGTCTCAGGAAAGTTCGTTGGGAGCATCAATTCTTCTAAATTTTGGTGTTTCTTTGGAGAATGTTTATTTAGTTTTAAAGACTGTAGGACGCAGCAGTGCGCCAGCAAAGGCTAGCGAACCAGGTGGTTTGAGTGGCTTTGCAAAGGAGATTATTGAAGATGCAGCAAAGATTGCCCATGAATTTGGTCATTCTTTTGTAGGTACAGAACATCTTCTTTATTCATTAGTGTCTCAGAACAATACTGCAGCTACTGTGATTCTTGAGAATATGAAAGTGTCCCCTGCTGATATTAAAGAACAAATTTTAGAAATTTTTGAAAGAGCTAAGACTATACCTCAAAAGGAAGGTGAAGAGGGATTGGCTGGATCTGCTGCTGTTCCAAAAAATCAGCAAATGATGAATCCAATAGAATTCTTCCTAACTGGTTTACAAGGAGTACTTACCGGACAGAACCAGAAAGAAAATTTCAAAGAAGGTGGTTTTAATAATAAACAAACTGCTAAAAAGAAAGATGAAAAGAAAACAGATACTCCAGCTCTAGATTATTTTTCTACTGATTTAGTGGAAGAAGCTAGAAAAGGAAAAATTGATCCAATTATTGGTCGTAAGACTGAGATTGAACGTGTGATTAGTATTCTATCTAGAAAAACTAAGAACAACCCAGTACTTATCGGTGAATCAGGAGTTGGTAAAACTGCTGTAGCTGAAGGATTGGCTTGGGCAATTGCTAAGGAAGAAGTTCCTGAAAATATGTTAGACAAGAAATTGCTATCAATTTCTATGGCTTCTGTAGTTGCCGGTACTAAATATCGTGGTGAATTTGAAGAAAGAATTAAACAGATTCTTGAAGAAGCTGCTTCTCAAGATAATGTAATTTTGTTTATCGATGAATTTCATACTGTTGTAGGCGCTGGTAGCGCTGAAGGTAGTTTGGATGCTGCAAACATCTTGAAACCTGCGTTGTCTCGTGGAAAGGTGCAAGTAATGGGTGCTACGACTACTGCTGAGTACAGAAAGCATGTAGAAAAAGATGCGGCACTTGAAAGAAGATTTCAATCTGTTCAGGTGAAGGAAACTTCTGCTGAAGAAACTTTGGAAATTCTTGAAGGTATTAGAGAATCATTTGAAGATCATCATAATTTATTAATCACTCCTGAAGCTTTAAAGGCTGCAGTGACTCTTTCCAAGAGATACATCAACGACAGATTCTTACCAGATAAAGCTATCGATCTTATCGATGAAGCCGCTGCGAAGAAACGTATTGGTGCGAAAGTGAATAATGATAAAATGAAGAAATTGCAGAGAAAATTGACTGCTGCAATTAAGAGAAAAGAAGAAGCCGTTTCTCAGCAAGATTATGAGAAAGCAGCTGAACTTCGCAATGAAGAGCTAGAAGTTGTGAAGAAAATTGATGAACAGAAAATTGTAAAAATTCCACGTTCTCAGAGAGAGAAATTGATGGAAGATGATATCGCTGCTGTAGTTTCTATGATGACTGGAGTGCCAGTGACAAAACTTGTAAGCAATGACATCACTAAACTTCAGGCTTTGGAAGAGACTTTGACGAAGAGAATTATCGGTCAGGAAGAAGCTGTAACGGCTGTAGCAAAAGCTATTCGTCGTTCACGTGCTGGTTTCGCTGATGAGAGACGTCCTATTGGATCATTCATTTTCATGGGTCCTACCGGAGTTGGTAAGACTGAGCTTGTGAAGGCGCTTGCCGAGGAAGTTTTCCACGACAAAAATGCTCTGATCAAGATCGATATGAGTGAATTTATGGAACGTCACAATACTTCTAGATTGGTTGGTGCTACTGCCGGTTATGTAGGTTACGAGGAAGGTGGTCAATTGACTGAAGCTGTAAGAAGAAAACCATACGCTGTAATCTTGTTTGATGAGATCGAAAAAGCTCATCCAGATGTATTCAATTTGTTACTTCAGATTCTTGAAGATGGTGAATTGACTGACGCGAAAGGTCGCAAGGTTGATTTCAGAAATACTATTATTGTTTTGACTTCAAATATCGGTGCGAAAAAGTTGACTGAGAAGGCGGCTCCAATCGGATTCTCCACTCAGACTACTGAAATTGAAAAAGCTTCTGAAGATTTCGAAGCTGTAAAAACTGAGATTTTGAAGGATTTGAAAGATCACTTCCGTCCAGAATTCTTAAACAGAATTGATAAGACTGTAGTGTTCCATGCTTTGACACACGCTAATATCCAGGAAATCGTTAAATTACATATCGGATACTTGCAGAACAGATTGAAAGAGAAAAATCTTACTATTGAAACTACACCTACAGCAATGGAAACATTGGCTAAGCTCGGATATGATTCAAAATACGGAGCTAGACCAGTAAGAAGAGCTGTGCAGGAATACGTAGAAGATCCATTAACAGCTAAATATCTTGAAGGATATTTCAAGGATGGCGATGTGATCAGAATCGTAGCTAAAGGTGATGGAATCGAATTATTGAAAGGTGAAGCGAGAGTAGCTGAAAAAATTAATAAAAAGGCAGCGGTGAAAACTGCTGAAAAACAGAAGGCATAGTCGCCGTACATTAAAAAATAAAATGGAAGCGCCAAAACATCTCGATTCTGCGCCGAAAAGGCCTCAGGAAAATTTTGCTCCAGAGTCTATTAATTTGGCGCTGAATCAAATGAAAACTGCTGCGTATAAGAAGCGCTTTGATAAATTAGGAATAACTCTTAAGGGTGAGGATTTTTATACAAAGGCTGGACTGAAGACTGACAATGTTGGTTCTTTGGGTTCGGTGAATAGTTCATTTGGTTTGAGTCTAAGAGCGGTGGATATTTCTTATTCCGGTACAAATGAGAAGTACAAGATTACTGCTGCGAAGAACAATGCTTTGGTGGCTATTTTGAGATGGCATTTGGAAAATGCTGCTAAGCCGGTGGAGGCTCCTGATAAATCTCTAGATAAAATGAGATCTCAAATTCAGCAAAAAATGGGAAAATTTCAAGAGCGCATTAATGATGTTTTTGATACTGAAAAAGAAAAGCCTGGGACTTATACTGCGGATTTCATGGAAGAAATGAAGAAGTTGAATATATTGTTTAAAGACTTGGCTGTTAAGATTAGTAAGGCGGCAGATCCTAAAAGTTTGGATAATTATGCTACTATACTGGAGTATAATGAAAAATTTCTGTCTCTCTTTGGTTTTGGTGAAGTGAAGCCCAAGGCTAAAAAAGTAGAGGCTGTTACTTTTGTGAAGGGAAGATTTTATATAGATGGACAAGGTAGGATTGGTTTGACTGATTCCAATGGTAATGATCTTAATTATACTGTTGTTAAGCCTCAAGAAATCACTATTTCTGCAACAAACTCTGCTAACACAGGGGCTGTTTTAGTTACCGATGGCATTACGAAGGGATTAATGACGCAAGATATAAATGGTAAATGGAGAACTGGCAGATTCGACGGTATGGCAAGTATTTGGGATAGTTATGATGTGACCTTTGGTTATCCAATTGAAATTAAAAAGAAATTTGTACCAAAGCCAAAAAAATCGCCTGAGGAGTATCATGGTGTATTGGAGTATGGCAGTGCGGAGTGGAAGGAATGGGCGGAGAGTGCTGAAAAGTTTAGTAGTCTTATTATGTTGGCGGGAGACGAGAGTGGTTTTGATGAGGCCAGGGAATTAAAGAAGACCCTTGGTACTGGATTATCAATTATAAAGGTTGATGGTGGTCGTTGGTGCCAACCATGTAATAGAGCAAAACCCTTTATGGGAGAGGCCGAAAAAAAATATGCTGGAAAAATTAAATTTTTTAATGCGGCTGTTTTTGGTGAAGCTGGAAGTGTAATACCTTTCTTGTTTAAAAAGGCATATGGCGTGAAGAGTTTCCCTACTTTTCTGATATTTAAAAATGGAAAATTTCAGGAAAAAATTGATGATGTTCGAACTTTCGGCTTAAGTGGCACTCAGACTGCCATTGATCTCGATAAAACACGTGCACTAATAAAGGCGAAGTTTGATTCTTTATAATACAGGCCTTGGCATTGACTTTTGCTGATTGGCTCAATATAATCACCCTGCTCAATCCGAGTTAGGCGTTTTTATTAGCAAGACAGCCACGGTTTGATTGGGCCAATAATATTTAAAAAGTCTTGCTAAGATACAGTTATGATTAAGAAAAATGTTGGAAGCGCCATTATGGAAGAGCTTCTACAAGGTGCGAGTGACTTTATTTTGCCAGCTCCTGGCGTACTCGTAGAAGGAGTTGTTACTGCTATTTGGAAGAACAAGATCTTGGTTGATTTGGGTGGTGTGGCTACAGGTATTATTGCCGGCCAGGAAACTCAAGACAGCACAAACACTATTGATTCTATTCAGATGGGTGACGGAATTTCAGCTTACGTACTTGAGGCTGAAAATGAAGACGGTTTAGTAGTACTTTCACTTAGAAAAGCTAGTCAGCAGAAAACTTGGGGCAAATTTGAAAAAGCTTACGAGACTGCAGAAGCTATCACTGTTATTGCTCATGAAGCGAATAAAGGTGGTTTGTTGCTCAATATCGATGGTATCAAGGGTTTCATCCCAGTATCACAATTGGCTCCTCTTCACTATCCACGTGTAAACGGTGCTGATAGCGCAAGAATTTTGGCTAGATTACAAAAACTTATTGGTATTCCTTTGCTTGTTAAGATTATTAATCTTGATAAGGATGGAGGTAAATTGATTCTTTCAGAGAGAGCTGCTGAAGAAGAAGAGCGCAAGAAAGCTATGGGTAAACTTGAAGTTGGTCAGAAAGTTAAAGGAAGTATCAGCGGTATCGTTAATTTCGGTATCTTCGTTACTTTCGGAGGCTTGGAAGGACTTGTTCATATCTCTGAGATTGCTTGGGGACATGTGAAGGATCCTAACGACTTCGGTAAACTTGGTGATGAAGTAGAAGTTCTCGTTATTGGAAAAGATTCTGATAAGATCAGCCTTTCTATGAAGAGACTTGTGCCAGATCCTTGGATCGAAGCTACAAAGAAATATAAAGTTGGAACTGTAATTGAAGGAGAAGTTAATAGAATTACTCCATTCGGAGCTTTCGTAAAATTGGACAATGAGATCAATGGTCTTATCCACGTGAGCGAAATTTCTGAAGCTGGTGCTGAGGCAGGTGCTTCAACATTAAAGGTAGGAGATAAAGTAAGCGCTAAGATTATCGCTATCGATCCAGATGAGCACAGAGTTGGACTTTCAATCAATGCTTTGAAGGAAGAAGGTGGTACTAAGAAGAAAGCTAAGAAAGAAGAAAAAGACGAAGAAAAGGAAGAAGAGGTAGAAGCGTAAAGTAAATTTTAAGAGGCCGCGCTCAGATTTGGGCGCGGCTTTTTTTGTGGTCGAGGGGGTCGGGAGCATGCTTGAAGTCGAGGACTCATGTAAAAATTGGTAGCGCAGTGCTAGCAAAATTTATATGAGATCCAATTCTTCGAGGGCTTTCCTGGTGTTATTTTCAAATTACCCTTCATGTAAAATTTGATGGCAAATTGACGGCAAAAATTACATGAAGTGTGAGGATGAACTCGGGTCGAATAGACTCAGAATTGTGGCGGCCAGCTAAGGCGCGTGTCGAGCGGGTCGGCGGCGAGGCGAGCGCGATCATTATTCATCTATTGAAACCCTCGTAAATATTGTAAGATGCGGGCATATGGAACAACCTCTTTTTCAAAAACGCTACGAGAATCTCAATGCCGAGCAGAAGGATGCGGTGGATACTATTGATGGTCCGGTGATGGTGATTGCGGGGCCGGGATCGGGAAAGACCGAGCTTTTGAGCTTGAGGGTGGCGAATATTTTGCAACAGACTGATACACTTCCCTCTTCGATTTTGTGTCTGACTTATACGGAAGCGGCGGCGACAAATATGAGGAAAAGGCTTGCTGGGCTGATTGGAATGGATGCTTATAAAGTGGCAATCCACACTTTCCATGGTCTCGGCACGGAAATTATCAATAAGAACCCAGAATATTTTTATCATGGTGGTAGATATAATCCGGCGGATCAGCTCACGCAGTATTCGATACTTGAGGGAATTTTAGAAGGTTTGAAACATAATTATTCTTTGCGTTCTTATCATCCGGATCAGGGATTTACTTTCTTGCCGGATATTTTGAGAAAAATTAGTGAACTGAAAAAGGGCGGCTTGAGTCCAGAAAATTTCAGGGTATTACTAGAGGAAAATAAGGATTTCTTGGTGAAGGCGAATGTTTTCTTGGAAACAATTTTTCAGGATAGATTGTCGAAAAAAACGGTGGAGCAAATCCCCGCGCTGATTGAAAATCTGAAATCTGTAAATTTTGTGGCGAGGACGAAAAATCTGCCATATGAGAATGTGAAAGATGTGCTGATTAAGGATTTGGAAGAAGCTTATGCGCTCGCGACTGCGGAGGTGAAGATCGACACCAAGCCAATCACCGCTTGGAAAGGAGAATATACCAAGAAGAATAATGATAAAAAGGACGTCTTCAAGGATTTGGAAAAGATTCAGAAGCAGCTGGAGCTCTGTGAGGTTTACGAAAAATATCAGCAGCAACTGCATAAGGAGGGATTTTTTGATTACGACGATATGTTGCTCGATACCGTGGACGCTTTCGAGAGGCATCCGGAATTGCGCTACAATTTGCAGGAGCAATATTTGTATGTGCTTGTCGATGAGTTTCAGGATACGAATGGAATTCAGATGAGATTTCTCGATCAATTGCTGGATGCGGAGGTCAATGAGGGTCGTCCGAATATTTTGGCGGTGGGAGATGATGATCAGGCGATTTACAAGTTTCAGGGCGCGAATATTGCCAATCTTTTAGGGTTTCAACAAAGATATAGAGAACCGAAAATGATTGTGTTGCAGAAAAATTATCGTTCCACTCAGTCGATTCTGGATTTCGTGAGAAAAATTATTTTGAAAGGACAGGAAAGACTGGAAACGCAGAATCCGGAGCAGATTAAAAAAGAATTATTCGCGGCTAAAGAAAATTTGACTACTGGAGAAATCGCCGAGCATGAATTCCCTACTATCTTGGAAGAATTGGTGTGGGTGGCGGAAAGCATTCAAAAGAAACTAAAGGAAGGTGTGCCGGCGGCAGAGATCGCCGTGATTGGTCGCAAGCATCATTCTCTCGAGATGGCGGCGAAGGTGCTCGACTACATGGGCATTTCCGTGGCTTATGAGAGAAAGAAAAAGTTGCTCGATCAAAAGCACATTGCCGAGTTGCTCACTGTACTAAAATTTGTGAATACTGTAGCGGTAAAAAACCAAGCAGAGGCGGATGATTTCTTGCCGGAAATTCTGAGTTTCCCTTTCTGGAATATTGATAAAATTACAATTTGGAAAATTTCTGTCACAGCTTATAGAGAAAAGAAACTGTGGCTGGAAGTGATGCTAGAAAGTCCGGATGAAAAATTGAAAAATATCGCGCAGTTCCTGATTAATCTCGGCATTGATGCGAAAGAAAAAACCGCCGAGGAAATTATTGATATGATCACTGGCGTGGAGGGAGAAACCTACAAGAGCCCATACAAAGAGTACTATTTCAGCGCGGAAAAATTCGCGACCGAAAAACTAGAATACCTCGATCTGCTTCAAGCACTTCAGGCTCTGGTTGAGAAAGTTCGTGGCTATAAAGGCACTGGCGCCAAGACTGTTTCCGACGTCGTAGAGCTCGTCGAGCTTTATGAGAAGCACAAACTCTCAATCTATTACGAAAACGCTTTTAACAGCGATCAGAAGGCTGTGAATTTGCTCACCGCGCATGGGGCGAAGGGCTTGGAGTTTGAGAATGTGTTTTTGTTGCATTGTCAGGATAGAGAATGGACTCGCGGATTTACTGGAGACAAGCTCCCCTTCCCGTCGAATATTCCGCTGGCCACTGATGCGGAGAATGACGATGACAAACTCCGACTTTTTTACGTGGCGCTCACTCGTGCGAAGAGAAATATTTACATTTGCCGCAACCAATATGATGAGAAGGGTGATGAGCAGACTAGACTCCGATTCCTTGAAGATGGCGAGACTGAAAAGAAACCGAAGGAAAACCTCCTCCTCGAAAAACTAGAAGGCATGGAGCAAGCTTTCGCGCAGAGCAAAGGCATTGAGAAGCTTCTCCTCTTACAGCAAAAAATCGACAAACATGACGTGAAAAATATTGAAGAAACGGAAATTCTCCGCGGACTATTAAAAGATTACAAACTATCAGTAACTCACCTGAATAATTTCTTAAACATTGCCGAGAAAGGCCCGCAGGTATTTTTGGAACAAAACTTGCTGCGCTTTCCGCAGAAGATGTCTTTGTCGGGAACTTACGGCAATGTGATCCATTATGCTTTGGATAAATTCGCGATTGAATTCAAGAATACGAAGACTCTGCCGACTCTGGATTTCTTGCTCAAGCAATTCGAATTCAACCTCGGCGACAAGCGCTTGAGCGCGAAGGATTATGCGCACTGCTTGGAACAAGGCCGCGACAATCTGACGGCTTATTACAATGAGAGAAAGGGCTATTTCAAGCCGGAAGACAGATCGGAATTCAAGTTCGTGAATCAGGGCGTAGTGATTGGCAATGCCGAGATTACGGGAATAATTGATAAAATGAGCTACGATGAGGAGAATAAGGAAATCACCGTCTACG
The DNA here is from genome assembly GCA_943357285.1 of Candidatus Peribacteria bacterium. GTDB lineage: Bacteria > Patescibacteriota > Gracilibacteria > UBA1369 > LOWO2-01-FULL-3 > JACRIB01. The sequence continues at coordinate 96,703 of CALRGJ010000004.1, forward strand.
ATTACAAAACCGGCAAACCATTGAAGGGCTGGGACGGCGGCGCCGACTATGAGAAATTGAAAGCTTGGAGATACCGCAACCAACTAATTTTTTACAAAATCTTGGTGGAAAACGCGAGGGACTTTAAAGGAAAATACAAAGTGCGTCAGGGCTTCCTCGAATTCCTGACCCCTATCGACGACAAGATTAAAATTTTGCCATTAGACATTACAGAGGAAGAAACTGAGCGAATGAAAAAACTGATCGTAGTGGTCTATGGCAAGATCACGTCCCTCGATTTCCCAGATGTGAGCATGTACCCAAAGACAATGGAAGGCGTGGAAGGCTTTGTGGGGGAATTGGTGGGGTGAGAGCGTAACTCTGAATAACAAATGACACATAGAAAATACGAGGTTTGGCATGATGAAAATAGGGAGGGTGGTTATCATCATGGAATACTTTTAGTCCCGATAGATAAAAAGGAAGATCTGATAATATATCTGAAAAACATTAGGATTGAGCATAGATATCCCCATATCGCAGATCTGAAATTTGCTGGATCTCTAAGTCAACAAAAAAAAGGAATATTGATCTCCAATATGCTTGCTCTATTTTCTCATATAATAAAGACCAAGGATGATGGTTTAACAAAAATATATAATCCTACTGGAAAAAATAGATTCAAAAAGGAAT
>CALRGJ010000005.1 GCA_943357285.1 Candidatus Peribacteria bacterium
GAAAAAATCGGCAAGCAATGCACCATAGCCCTCTTCGCAAAAAAGACCTCTCAAAAATAGATCCTCAGCTCAGCCCTTTACCAAAAAGTTGTTTTTTAGTAATATCTCTGCGATATGTTAAAGAAATTACTTCTCAAAAGTCAGGCCACTGGCTGGAAAAAAATTGGATTCTGGGCCTCTACCGTTCTTATTGGGATTTTATGCCTAGGTCTTATCACGTTTGCCGGAGGAATAGCTATTCTCTCAATTGGCCTTCCGGACGTATCCAAGCTGGAGAATTTAGCTGCAGCACAGTCCACGCAGATTTTTGATCGCGATGGTGGCCTTTTATATACCATCCATGGAGAAGAAAATCGTGAATATGTTCCTTTGGACCAAATTTCCACCTTCGTTCCGGATGCAACAGTTGCAATCGAAGATGACACTTTTTGGGAACACGGAGGATTCGACCTTCTTGCCATTGCCAAAGCTGCAACTTATGAAATTTTTGGAATCGGTTCAGCCAGAGGAGGCTCAACCATCACCCAGCAATATATTAAAAACACCTTCCTTTCTTCTGAAAGATCTTATCTTAGAAAAGGAAAAGAGTTGATTCTTGCCGTTCGTCTCGAAAGAGCTTACGACAAACCTAAAATTCTTGAACTCTATTTAAACAGAATTCCCTACGGCAATAACGCTTATGGAATTCAGAAAGCTGCCCAAGTGTATTTCAACAAAACCGCTAAAGAGCTCACCCTTGGAGAAAGCGCTGTGCTTGCGGCACTTCCCCAAGCCCCTACTCGCTACAATCCATACAGCAACAATAAATATTCTCACCTCCTAAAGCAATTCACCTCCGAGGAACTTTATTATCGTAATATAAAAGGCGAATCAGATTTACAAACCTCTGAATACGCTCGTGGCCTAATCGGAGCTTTCGTTGATCTCGGAAATGGAAAGAAAATATACATACAAGGCCGCAGCGATTTAGTTTTAAAGCGCCTGTTCGAGCTCGAAAAAATTACCGCAGAGCAAAGAAAAAAAGCACTGAACGAAATACAAGAATTAAAATTCAACGATTACAAAGAACGCATTAAACACGCCCATTTTGTTCTCTATGTAAAAGAATTATTGGAGCAAAAATATGGAAAGGATGTTGTTGAACAAGGAGGATTAAAAGTTTACACCACTATCGATGGGAAGCTTCAGGCATATGCTGAAAAAGTTGTGGGGGAAAGGGGTGAAGCTGCAGTAAAAGCCTACGGCACAAACAACGCCGCCCTTCTTACAGTAAACGCAAAAACTGGAGACATTCTTGCCATGGTGGGCTCACGCGACTACTACAACGAAGAAATAGATGGAAATGTAAACGTGGTACTTCGTCCTCGCCAGCCCGGATCATCTTTTAAGCCTATCGTTTATGCACAATTATTCTACAAGGGCTACGGTCCTGGAACTGTAATAGAAGACGTCCCTACTAGAATAGGAAGCAGCGATCAGCCTTCTAACTTTGACGGAAAATGGTTGGGACAAATTTCCATTCGAAGAGCGTTAGGTCAATCTAGAAACATTCCGGCAATCAAAGCTTACTTCTTAGATGGCCAGCAAGATTCAATTATTGATCTCGCTGCAAAAATGGGCATAACCACTCTCGATAAAAAACACGACTACGGTTATCCATTATCCATTGGCGCTGCCGAAATTCCTCTTGCGGAAATGGTTACCGCCTACAGCGTTTTTGCCACAAACGGTAAGCGCCCTGAGCTCACACCTATTCTAAAAGTAATAAATTCAAACGGAGATATATTAGAAGAAAAAAAGCCTAAAGAATTTGAACAAGTTATGGATCCTCAAATTGCATATTTAATTAACAGCATCCTCTCCGATCAATCCGTTGCGGTGGGAGGAAGAATGTTTGTAAGCGGAAAAATTAATGCTGCAAAAACAGGAACTAGTACAAAAGAAAATAAAAAAGACGCCAGCGCAAAAGGAACAACCGTTCGCCCTATGGATGGATGGATTATAGGATATACACCAACTATTGTTACCGGAGTTTGGATTGGAAATACAGATGGAAGCGGACTTGGATACAATGCAGATGGATACAACACCGCCGCGCCTATTTTTCAAGACGTGATGACAAAAGCCTTAGCAGATATGCCTTCCGAACCATTCCCTGAACCGGAAGGGATTAAACACATTCAAATCAGCAAAGCTTCAGGAAAACTTCCTGGACCAAATACCCCAGCTTCTATGGTAACCAGCGAAGTATTTTCTAGTGCCGGTGTACCCACAGAAGTAGAGGGACAGTTCTACAAAGTAAAAATTGATAAAATTTCCGGACTTCTTGCGACAGAATTTACACCTAAGGATGCCGTACAAGAGGTAACTTTCCAAAACTATCAACCGATTGCAAACCTATTCAACTGGAAACAGGAGTTATTAGACTACTACAAGAGACAAGAGGAGCAGAAAGGAGCAAACCCGGAAGGAACACCTGCTCCAGAGACAAACGGCGAAGATGTTCGTCCTGGAACTCCTCCGACAGAATACGACAACATCCATACCGCAGACACCGCAAAGAAGGCCCCTGTCATCAACATCATCAACCCGGTTGCCACAACATCAGTCGCACAGGGGAACCTCGCCGTAAACGTTGAAATCAAGGGTGAAAACGGCATCCAAACAGTGGAGTACTACTTGGATAATGACAAAAAGTACTTCACCAGCACCAGCCCGTACACCGGCCACATTGTCGTCCCTACAATTCTAGCGCCCGGCAGCACCCACCTTATCGTGGCAAAAATAATAGACAAATTAGGGTACAGTTCTCAATCAGCAATAGAGGTGAAAATAGGAGAAAAGAAAGCAGTCTCCCCATGAAAAAAGCCCTCGACGATTTATTAAAATCCCTAGAAGAAACCCAATCGAAATTTTGGAATATTTCTCGCGTCACTGCCCTTTTCATCAATACAATTGTCAAAGAAGCTGGCTACAAAACAGCCCTGGAAATCGGCACCTCCAACGGATATTCCGGAATTTGGATAGCCGAAGCATTAAGCCACGTCGACGGACACCTCTACACTATGGAGTCTCACCGAAAAGGACGATATTCTCTCGGCGAAGAAAATTTCAAAAAATCCGGACTGCAAAAATATATCACCCACATCCTCGGACACGCTCCTGAGGCCATTCCACTTTTTCCTGAGACTTTCGATTTCATCTTTTTAGATGCCACAAAAGAAGAATATGTTGAACATTTTGACGCCCTTGAAGGTAGGATAAAAAAAGGCGGGATGATAGTCGCCGACAATTTATATTCTCACCCAGTTCCCCTTAAGCCTTTTGTAGATAAAATAAAAAGCACTCCCGGTTGGGAAACATGTGAAATTGAAATCGGAACCGGTTTGTTGATTGCCACAAAAAACTAGAGAGTTTCCAGAAAACTTTTCAATGGAGACAAAGCCTTTCCCCTATGGCTAATTTTATTTTTCTGTTCGACACTCAATGCAGCATAAACAACCTCTAATCCATTCGGCTTAAAACAAGAACTCAAAGGAATTCCCGCAACAACAGGAGCCTCAAGTTTGTGGGTAATCAAACCTTCTGTTTCTCCACGAAAAACTCTTTCCTCTCCTCCTGCAATTATATAAGCGCAGCAAATAAATTCCGCACCCCTGTCTCGCTCGGAAACGCCCTCCATTCTCTTCAAGAAGTATTCAATCCACTCCGCGTCACTGGCTTTTTCTCCAGCCCCCCATCTTCTTGTTTTCACCCCCAGCTCTCCACTCAAAGCATCAATTCTAATTCCAGAGTCTTCCCCCAGCACAAATTCAAAACGCCCTTTCAATTTCTCGTAATAATATTTTGCCTTCTTCTTTGCATTCTCCTCAAAAGTTTCTCCGTCTTCAACAAAATCGGCATCGTCTAAAATCATTCCTTCTAGAGAAACTAATTTAAAATTAATGCCCTCCAAGGCCTCACAAATTTCTTTAAACTTCCCCGGATTTTTCGTTGCTACTAAGAGTTCGCGCATATTCTTTTATTCTCCAAGGCTCTGCTTTTACATCTGCCCCAGAATTATTTTCTTTAATTTTTTTTGCGAACTTATATTCCAGCAACCACTGAGGAACGTCAACGTTAACCTGCACCTTTCCGTCGTCCAACCTGGAAATCAACAATTTTTTAACATCGAAGTGTCCACAAATCTGATCCGCAATCCCTTTGTTTACGTTGCGCTTCTCAGCATCGCTAAACTCACCCTTGTAATTAACCTCAATCTGACAAGCCGTAATATATCCTCTTTCAACAGGCCTATTCTTCAAAAAATTAACAGTGACAAAGCCAACAAGAAGAACAAACACCATCGCCGGAACCACTATAACAGCCCATTTCCATCTTTCCAAAAAATCAAAAATCTTTTCTTCTTTTTCAAACTTAAGCTGATCTTGAAGTTTTTGTACCGCCTCTTCCTCTCTCATCTCTTTCACCGCTGAGACAAAAATTTTAGCTGGATCGTTAGATCCTTTAAAAGCTTCTGTCACCACTGTAACCGGGGGCTCCTTTGGCTGAACCTCCTCTATGGGATCTGAATTAATGGCAAATTCTCTTCTATCAATTCTTGCTGACAAATCCGCCCTTAGGCTTAATTTTAAAACTTCCTTAATAACTATCTTTTCCAACTCTCTTACTCTTGAAAGCAATCCCGTCAACTCGCCAAAATAAACCCCCTGCCTTTCATCACTTTCCCCAAAAAGGAGAAAATGAGCTCTCTTCAAAACTCTATAAATTTTAGAGCCGATAGCTCCTTCTGAAATGCCCAAAATAGTCATCACATCTCCATCAGAAACTTCCTCAAAAAACTTTAATCTAAAAATTTCACGTTCCTCCAAAGAGAGCTTCTTCATCATTTTATCTACCTTCAAAACAGCCTCTTCGTTTTCAGTAGACTGGGCCTGTCCGTCATTCACAACAACACTAATCAAACCCTGTTTTTCCGGAAAACTGCTTCTGCTAATTTCTTCCCACACTCTCGGCTTAGCCAATCCATATAGCCACACAACATATGCTCCTTCCTCAGGAGTAGACTGAGCCTGACCCAATGCGTCCAAGAAAGTTAGTCTCACAATCTTGTCGGCAATCTCTGCCTCTCCCACACGTCTGGCCACATATCTGTAAAGCTCCGCAAAATTTGCATCAAAAAGAAGCAAAAATTGTTTAATGTTGCCTTCTTTAATTTGTTGTATACACTGGCGCTCAACGTATAGATCCATATCTGTTTATTATCAAGGGACTATATATGACACAAAGAAAAAAATACGTCAAGGACCAAAAAGATTGTAATAAAAAGAAATACCCTGCGTAACCCCTCTTGACAAAAGCGGCAAATGCACGCATACTAACGGGCCGTGAAGAAAATAACCCATTTAAACAATGAGTACGACTGATACAAAATTAGACCAAGAAGAAGCCTGGTTTCAAGAAGGCACAGAAACAGACGAAGGCAAACTCTCTTCGTTTGACCGAATTCGCCAGACTATTGTTGAAAGAAAACCTTATCACTACCTTCCTCTTTCAGTTAGCGCAGAGGAACAGCCTACTGTCGTTCTTGCAATATACGAAGAAAGGGCTTCAAAAAACATTACTGACGCCGAGGCTGATACTCTTCAAAAAGAATACTTTGAGACACTTGACCCTAGTGAAAGCGCAGCAAGCGTTTTGACAGACATCTTTGCCGCCAAGTCAAAAGGGTGGATTACGGCAACTGAAGCCGCCTTCTTATTAGACAACATCTACTTAAGCACGGCTGATTTCGAGCTTTACGAAGACCTAATCGGCAGCCTGGCAAAAGAAGCAAACACCTTTATCCTACCTCACACTCCCGCAGAAAAAACTATTACAGAAAAACCTAGTACACAAAAAAGCAGGGAGGAAAAACCCCAAACCTTAGATTTTCTACTTAGACATCTTTCAAAAAAAACCGCTCTCGCAGCAGCAGCGATTGTTGCGTTAGGGGGAGCTGCTAGCCTTGGCCATCAGCAAGAAACAGATCATAAAGAGTCTAGTTATTCCTCTTTTGAGGGCTCTTCCGAAACACCTACTACCCCTTTAATTATTAGAGAGGAAACTCAAGAAAAAGTAGCACAAGTAAAAGCTCCAATTCAGCAAAAAAAGCCAGTCGCCATAGCCCCAAAGGCTGTTGCGAAACAAAAGGCTTCAGTAGAAAAAGAGACCACCATCTCTCTTCCGGTTATTACAAAAATAAATGGAGCCGGCGAAGTTTCAATGGATCAAGCAAAAAGCATGATTGCTTGGAAAAAACTTGGTTACGCCATCGGCATAAAAAACACTGCGGAAGGAAAAGTCTTTGTCCTTAAAGACAGTGAAGGCAAAAAGTTTACAATTTCCCAAGTGGCTTTACAAAAAGACCAAGAAACAATAGAGGCCAAGCCTCAGTAAAAGATAAACAGAACTAAGCTCCAAGCTTAATCATACAAATATCCACAGCGATTTGAATTTTTTCCAATACGCTTTTTGCTTCCACTTTCACCGCCCTAGAAATCGCATCCATGTATTTTCTGGCTTCCTCGTTTGCGTCTAATTCCGTGACTTTCACGTGCCTCTCTCCCACCCTGCCTATAAAAAATTCGTTTTGAGAAGACCCTACCTTTTTTTTAATATTCAAAACTCCTCCAGCATCTTCTGCTACCCTCAGTGTAATAAGAGTTGGAACGCCCCACGGTTTCGAACCATCATCTATTCCGCTCTGCCTTAAACTGTACAGCGCTCTCCAAGAAGGAAGATATTCTCCCTCTCCTTCTCTGTACCCCAAAGACGCAACCTCAAAACAATCCAGCTCCATTCCTCTAATTATTACCTTTGTTGGCCTACCTGAAACCACAGGCTTTGCGCCCACCTCAACCATAGACCTCTCTCCGAAAGCTTGCCCTAAAGAAATTGGATCATCGTGAAGAAGAAAAGGATCTAAATAATAAGGTTCCCCCTCTTCACTATTGCAAACTAGCGCAACATGTCTAGAATTCACCGCCCTTACTCTTCTCGGAGTATAGCCTCTCTCTTTTAATCCTTTTTCTAAATGATCAGCTTGAACAACGCAGTCTCCACCAAGACCAGGTGGAACGTCTTCTTTTGCCTCCTCTAAGATATTTGAAAAATTATTAAAGGGAACTTCTCTCTGTGTGTGCAATAAAGCCTCTTTCATATATAACAAAATAGGGCTTATTATAAACAAATAAACCCTTCTTTCAAGCTAATTATTCTGGTGGAGATGCCGGGAGTCGAACCCGGGTCCAGAGATGAGGAGAACTTGCGTCTACAATCATATTTCGTTTTGAATTTTCGTCGCCGGAAATAGAAGACGAACAAAAAACTTCCAGCGCTTAGCCTCTAGGTTTTAGTCCTTTAATCCGAGACATTGATTAAAAGCTTAACCTGCTTAATTACGCCCATGAAACTTAGCAGATATCGGAATCATGAACGTGGTCCGATTTAATCAGACCTCGATGGAACTAAGCAGCGTAAGCGAATGCAGGTTGAAACCCAAATTCTCTTGCAGCTAGTTTAGCAGCCATCTTATCAACAAAAGTTGTTGCACTTATGTTTTCACCGTTGGATCTGGGGGGAAACGGTGAAATCCCCCGATTGCGACAAATAAACCTTACATTCTGTCGAATACCAATACATCCCCACGTTTTCAAAGAGCCAAATAATTATAACAAATTTTAGACTTTTCGCAAAGCCTCACCCCTCCCATTTATTTTCCAGGCTTCACTTCGCTCGCAGTCTGCGCTCCGTGCTTCGCTTTTTCACTCAATTTCTCCACACACTTTATCAGCTCCGAAAACCACACATACCCTAAATCCTTCGTGTTTATTTTCATTCTATTTCCAATAATTTGCCACTTGGAATTGTACTCAAGCATGTTGATAATATTGGCAGGCTTCACTCTTCCAGAAAGGTGCAAAACAATTTCTTTATCCTCACTCATTGGCACAGATTCTGACTTAATGCCAACCACGCCGGCTTTTTTGGCTGTAATTTTCAGCTCAATAATTTTGAACAAATTGTCCACTTCCTTTGGAATTCTTCCATAGTCTTCTACTAAATCTTTTGCCACTTCTTTTAGATAATCTTTTGTATCAGCCGAGGAAAGTTTTTGATAAGTGTTAATCTTGTCTTTAGAGGTTGGAATATATGAATCTGGAATATATGCCGGCACAGGAATTTCAATTGAAACGTCTGTAATTTCTTCTTCGCCTTCCAGTACCCTTCCATTCTTTAAATCCTCTACGGCCTTATTCAGCATTCTCATAAAATGAGCCACACCCACTACGTTAATAACTCCATGTTGATTCGCTCCGAGAATGTCTCCAGCGCCACGAATTTCTAAATCCTTCATCGCAATTTGGAATCCACTACCTAGATCACTAGCCTCCACAATAGCTCTAAGCCTCTTTTTGGCGTCGAGCTTCAATCTCTGGCCGTGATACAAGAAATATGCGAAAGCCTGTCTCTTGCCACGTCCTACGCGTCCACGTAACTGATAAAGTTGTGACAACCCAAACCTCTCCGCGTTATTAACAATAAGAGTATTAGCATTTGCCAAATCAATTCCGTTTTCAATAATTGTTGAGCTCACGAGCACATCAAATTTATGTTCAGTAAAAGCCATAATTCTATCCTCCAAATCTCCGCTTCCAAGTTTTCCATGAGCCACTCCGATTCTCGCCTCAGGAATTAAAGCCCTTAAACTTTCCGCAAATCCATCTATTGTCTGAACCCTGTTGTGCAAAAAGTAAACCTGCCCCCCTCTTTCTATTTCTCTCATAATTGCCTCTCTCACCAAGCTTGGAGAATATTTTCTCACCTCTGTGATAATAGGTAAGCGTCCGTATGGTGGAGTAGTAATAGTCGTAATATCTCTTAGTTTATTTAAACAAATGTTTAAAGTTCTCGGAATCGGCGTCGCCGTTAAAGTAAGCATGTCTACTTCTTTTCTCAATTCCTTAAGTGCCTCTTTTTGCTTCACTCCAAACCTTTGTTCCTCATCGATAATTACCAATCCCAAATTTTTAAACTTAATATCCGGCTGCAACAAACGGTGTGTTCCAATAATAATATCCACCTCTCCTTTTCCTAATTTTTGCACAATTTCTTTTTGATCTTTTTGAGATTTAAATCTGCTCAACATATCCACCCTCACATTAAATTCTTCCATTCTTTTCTTGAAAGATTTGTAATGCTGATCTGCTAAAATAGTAATCGGTGAAATCAGAGCGACCTGTTTTCCTCCTTGTACCGCCTTAAACGCCGCCCTCATAGCCACCTCTGTTTTTCCAAAACCCACATCTCCGCACACCAGTCTATCCATTGGTTCGCCACTTTCCATGTCTTCTTTCACGTCATTTATCGCCTTCATTTGTCCCGGAGTTTCTTCGTAAGGAAAAGTCTTTTCAAACTTTTCTTGCAAGTCGTTATCCTTGTTAAAAGCAAAGCCTTTCGCCGCCCTTCTTTCTGCGTATAACTTCAGTAACTCCTTGGCAATTATTTGCGTTTCTTTTTTAACCTTGCTTGTAATAGTGTTCCAGTCTGCGCTACCAAGCCTTGTAAGCTTAGGCATTAAATCCTCGGAACCAATGTATTTATTTACCTTGTCGGCCTGATCAATTGGCACAAAAAGTTTATCGTTTTCAGCATAACCAAGCTTTAAATATTCTTTAGTAATTCCGTCCACCGTCTTCTTGTCTAATCCCATAAACTTCGCAATTCCATGATCGGCATGAACCACAAAATCTCCAAACTTCAAGCTTGTAAGAAAGTCGTTAAAAACATTTTGATCTACATATTTTTTCTTCTCTTCCCTTAAGAAAGAAATGTCTGTGTCTGTAACCAAACTAATTCTTTGTGTAGGCGCCTGAAAAGACTGAGGGAAAACATCCTCTTTTTCCACTTTAATTAAAAAAGCTGAAGACTTAGAAAAGTTTTCCGCGGTCATTCCCTCAATAAAAGGAACTTTTTGATCCTTTAATAAAGCACTCACCTCCTCTACGTTTTTTGTAAAAATAATATTCTTCCAGTCTGCGCTAATTTTATCCCTCATGTCGTTCGCAAAATCATAAGCGTTGCGATATTTCAAAACAGATAAAAAGTGTAAATGCACATGATTTTCTACATCGTCATTAAAAGAAGAAAAAGAAAGACTTTGCCCCCTAGTGGTTACCTCATCCATAAATGCATTCCACACCTCGTAAAACTCATCCACCACATCCACCTCGTCGTCCACCACCACTCCTTTAGGCCCAAGAAGCGACAAGAAGTCGTTTGAGTTTTTTTCATACTCTAGTGGAAAAACATCTAAGGTTTTAACCTCTTTAATGTTTGTTAAAAAATCTTTTTGATCAATAATTTCTATTCTCTCAACTTTATCAAAACCAACATCCACCCTATAAACCTCTTCGGTATTTATTGGTCTAATTACTACGCTGTCTCCAGTTTTGTAGTATTGTCCTTTTTCTAAAAACTTATCATCAGACATCTCGTAACCAATACCCACAAGTTTTCCAATTAGGGCCACTACATCAACACTGGCGCCGGATTTTAAAGAAACCTTATTGTTTAAAAGCTCGTTCATCTCTGGAAAATTCTGCAACAAAGAAGGAAAATCCACTACAAAAACAGATCCTTCGTTTAAAAACACCCTGGAAACAAATTCAACCAACTCCCTATTCCTCAGTTCATCAAATTCTCTTTTTGTAGGAAAGCTAATAACTTCCTCATCTGCTCTTTTTTTATAAATAAAAACTGGGGCATCACCCCAAACATCCATAGCCATTTTCGCCACAATTTGCTCGTTTTGTTCAGAAACAACCCATAAAACATTCTTTATAGAGTCTTTATTTTTTCGCAAAACCTGACTTAAAATCATCGCCTTAGAAGAAGCGTTTCCTGCCCCAGAGACAGAAATGTTTTTCTGTCTTCTAAAAAGACTGGTTACGTCTCTAAGCGTATCGTCTGGAAAATACGAAATAATATTCCTCATGCTTGGGTGATTTTCAAACTGCCGCAGCTTTATATCTTAAGCGGCATGATTATGTAAACATAATCTTCTTCTTTTACCGGCTTAATAACGGCAGGAGAAGCTTTGTCGTTTATGATTATACTAACTTTGTCGTCGGTAATATAGGTCAAAACGTCTAATAAATACTGTGCGTTTAGAGAAATTTTATTATTTTCTCCTTCCATTCGAATAGAAACCTCGGCTTTTTCTTCACCAACTTTTGTTTCTTCAGATGAAATTAATAGCTTCCCGTCGTTCGTAGCGCTAAGTTTAATGCTATTATTATTCTCTCTAGCAAACAAACTAACTCTCTTTAAAACCAAAGATAAATCTTCTACGGAAACTTCAATCTTTGTTTTAATTTCCTTTGGAATAATCTTGTCGTAATCTGGAAACTTACCTTCTATTAGACGAGAAATTAATTCAACTCCATCGATTGTAAATAAAGCTTGGTTTTTAGAAATATTAATTTTAACTTCTTTTCCTTGAGCTTTGCTAATAATTTTTGATAATTCAAGCATTGTTTTTGCTGGAATAATACAAGAAACCGGCTCGGTAGGATTCTTCAAAGTAATAACTGATTTTTCAGCTAATCTATAACTGTCTGTAGCAACTAATTTTATACCTTTCTCAAAAGTAAGAAGTAAAACTCCTGATAAAACAGGTCTAGATGTGTTTAAAGATGCCGCAAAAACTACTTCTGTTAAAGCTTCATGTAGAGCGTTTACGCTTAAGGTGATTTCTTGTCCCTTTTCAATTTTTGGAATTAACGGGAATTCATCAGAACTAATACATTTAATTTTAGTACTAGAGCTTGAAGAAGTTACCGCTAAATTCAAACCTTCAATAACTCCCAATTCAACTTTTTCATCTGTTAATAAAGAAACATAGCTTCCAATTAATTTTGCAGGCACAGTAATAGAACCTTCACTTCTTACATCCGCATCTATAACGCAACTAATTGCAATTTCTAAATTAGTCGAAGAAAAATAAAGTTTTTTCCCTTCGGCTTTAATTAAAATATTATTTAATACCGGCAAAGTATTGTTAGGGCTTATAGCCTTACTAACAATATTTATTGCGTAATCTAAATCACTTCGTGAACAAAAGAGTTTCATATATTTATCTGTTTTAAAAGCCCAAAGTCATTATATGAATAATCAACATTCTGGCAATGCCAATTAAATTAAATTTATTAATAATATATATAAACAGTAGTAGTTATAGAGATTTACAATTTATATAAAATATAGTAAAAAGAACTTTGTGATAAAACCTCTGTATATAGGCCATAAAAGCCAAACGAGAAGTATTATAAAATGAATAAAGTTATTAAAGGTTTAAAAGATGTTTAAAAAATGTTTAAAAAGTGGTAGAGTCTCGAAGACGTTTGTTTAAATCTTTAATTCAAAGTTTAAAAAATAAAATGGAAAACATAATATATATATTAATTGGATTAGTCGGAGGTGGTTTTGTGAGCACTGTAGCGCTAAAACGGATGAAGTTTTTTGATGTGGAAAAAGACAGGAAAGTGGCCGAAGAGATGATTGCGCAGAGCAAAGCTGAGGCGGAGCTTATTAGAAAACAAGGATCGGAGTATGTTCAAAATAGGGTAACCGTTTTTAAACAAGAATCTGACAAAAAATTAGAACGTTTGAACAAAATAGAAGCGGCCTTGGTGGCAAAAGAAGAGTTTGTAAAGAAGAGAGAAGAAAGGTTGAACGAGGTTAGGTTAAAAATAGCAACACTCACAGAAGAGAGTGACACTCTTCAAAAGAGAATAAAAAATAGCGAAAAAGATGTTCTCCAGAAGCTTTCCGAAAAAACAGGAACGACTACTGAAGCGTTAAAAGAAAACCTTTTATCAAAATTCACCAGAGAGCTTGAAGAAGAGAACGTGGAAAGGTTAATTAAGGGAGAGGAGTGGGCAAAAGAAAACGCAGAAAAAGTTGCAAGAAAAATTGTTGTAAACGTGTTGCAAAGGCTTTCATCTCCAACATCTGTAGAAACAAGAGCTGTGAATGTGGTTGTTCCTAAAGATCACGTTAAGGGTAAAATCGTTGGCAGGAACGGAGAAAACATTAAAGAATTTGAGCGCCTATTAGAGGTTGATATAGTTTTTAACGACCTCCCTAATACTATTAGTCTTTCCGCGTTTCAGTTGGTAAAAAGACGTGTGGCACAAAGGGCTATGGAGAAGTTGGTGAATTATAGAGGAGACATTACGAAGCAGGTTGTGCAAAAAGCGGTTCAGGCAGCAGAGAGAGAGACGGACGATGAGCTTTACGAGATAGGTAAAAAAGCTGCAGAAAAAATGAACCTTAAGCAAAACGACAAAGAGTTCTTAAGAATAGTTGGAAGGCTTCAGTATAGAACTAGTTATGGTCAAAATATCATGATGCACTCTATGGAGGTTGGGTGGTTGGCGGCAATGATAGGTTGTGAGCTTGGGCTCAATATGACCACCTGTAGGGTTGGAGGATTCCTTCACGATCTTGGAAAAGCTATAGACCAAGACCCAAACGTAAAAGATACTCACGACCAGCTCTCTAAAGAGATTATGGAGAAATTCAACTTTAGTTGGGAAGAAGTTCACGCAGCCTGGACACATCACGACGCCATTCCACAAGAAACGCCCGAGGCCCTTATCGTGAAAGCTGCCGACGCTATTTCTGCAAGTAGGCCTGGAGCAAGGCAAGAATCTTTCGATAAATACATAGAGAGAATTCGCGCACTAGAAGAAGTTGGGGCGGGCTATGAAGGAGTGAGAGGTTCTTATGCCATTTCGGCAGGAAGAGAGCTTCGTGTGCTTGTCGATTCAGATCTAATTAAAGATGAGCAAATGTATGCCATGGCAAAAGAGATAGCTCAAAAAGTAGAAGACGAATTAACCTACCCAGGACAAATTAAGATAAACGTTATTCGCAAAACAAAACACACGGAAATTTCTCAATAATTCGGCCAAACCATCATCCTCATAAACCTCAATTCTATGGCAGATAAAAATGAAGAAAACAAGAAAAGCTCCAAAATGGATACCCTAGACAAAGTTTTCATGGGGGCCGTAATAGGTGGTGCAATTGGATCAGTTCTTGGGGCCAGCATTGCGCCAAAAAAGGGAAAGGAGACTAGGCAAGACATCCTCGTTGCCGCAAAAAATGCCGGTAAAAGTTCAAGAAAAATATTCAGCAAAATTAAAAATCTCTTCTCTTTTAAAAAGAAGGATAGAGATGGTGGTGGAACTTCTGACCACGGCCACGAAGAGCATTCTTCAATAAAAAAAATCCCTAACGAAGATGTTATAGAGATAGAACAATGATTATGAAAAACCGCAAATTATTGATCGGAATAATTGTTGGAGTAGTCGTTGGGACAACCATTTCTACGACCCTTGCTGTATATAAATATTCCATGGTGGGAAAGTTTACCGCGGGAACCTACGTTGCAAACGAAAATATTTCCTTCCTCTCTTTTTCTGAGGCGGAAGCCCTTCTTTCCAAAAAGGGAGAGTCTTATTTGAAAACCCCTGTGGAGATAGAAATCCTGGGGAAGACAATTCCTGTTAAGCCGGAAGACTTAGGCGTAAAGATTTCAGCGGGAGAAACCTTAAAAACTCTAAAAACCGTGAGCCTTGAGGACACTCGACTTTGGGAGGTTTTTGGATTTGGCGCCGGCGAGAACAAAAAGCTGGAGGTTTTGGCTAGTATAGACTACGACAAACTTTTTTCCACACTGGAAAAGGAGTTTAAGCTTAGTGCTATTTCCGCAAAGTCAGCCAACGCTTTTATAAACAAAAACGGAGATTTTGAAATTATTGAGGGTAGACAGGGAACCGCTATAGACAAGGGGGCTTTCTTGAAAGAAGTTAAGCTGTCTGCGAAAAATTTAAAACCTTTAAAAATAAAAGCTATCACCTTTAATGAACAACCGGTTATCGGAAAGGAAGAATTGCTCGCAATGAAAGACAAAATAACAGGACAACTAGCTCAAACAACAACACTGGTAGACCCTGTGTACACCGGCACATGGAAGGTTCGTTTAAAAGACCATCCCGACTGGGTAAGTTTTTCTGCAAAAAGTGAGACCAAGATTCCTTTTATAGAAAAGACTCTGTCTTTAAACTTGCTAGACGCGGTTGGTACGAAAAAAATATACATTCAGGTTGATCAACAAAAACTCAATCAGTTTGTAGACGCAAATATTTCCAAGTGGTTAGATAGGCCATCTCAAGACGTCAACATTTACACAGACGACAAGGGAAAGGTTGTCATTGAAGGGCAAGGAAGCGATGGCAAGGCTGTGCGTAGAGAGCAGCTAAAAAAAGCTCTCGAGTTGGCCGTGGAAAATAGAGTCGAGAGAATTCCCGTCCCAACGATAAGCACCACCCCAAAAATAAACATTGCCGACGATCTAAAGGAAAAAGGAATTGCAGAAAGGCTGGCCGTTGGGCACACGTCTTTCTATGGATCCCCAACGAATAGGGTTATAAACGTCAAGGTTGGCGCCAGTAAGTTTAATGGAACGCTTTTGGCCCCTGGGGAGGTTTTTTCGTTCGACACCGCGATAGGTGCGGTAGACGAAACCACAGGGTTTGAAAAAGAGTTGGTTATTAAGCCTGAAGGTACAGTGCCGGAATACGGGGGCGGAGTTTGCCAGGTTTCCACAACAATGTATCGCACGGCGCTTTTTGCCGGACTGCCTATAGTGGAAAGGAATCAGCACACTTATGCCGTTTCGTATTATTCTCAAGTCCTTGGGCACGGATTAGATGCAACTATTTATATTGGAGGGCCTGACCTAAGGTTTACAAATGACACCGGCCACCACCTCTTAATGCAGACTTACGTTGAGGGAGATTATGAAATTTACATAGTTTTTTATGGAACTCAAGACGGTCGTCGAGTGGCAATGGAGGGACCATATATTTCCAAACATATTAGTCCCCCACCCACAGAGCGTGTCGCTACACCAAGATTGCCGGAAGGACAAACTCTCTTACTTGAACACGCCCACCCGGGATTTACGGCAATCTGGTACAGGCACTTATTTGATAAAGATGGCAAGGAGTTAAAGGAGCCTATAGAAACCCACTATAAAGCCATGCCACAAAAAATTGCCGTAGGCGCTCCTGCGCCAGTAGAGACTCCGGCGACGCCGACAAAACCTCCAGCACCAAAGAAGCCTTAGCTTATTGTTGTTCCGGAAGGTTTTGTGCGCTAATTTCCAGCCTGGTTATTTCTTTCAACAAGGTTTTCGCGGCTCTATTTGTTGCATCGGTTTCGAACAACTTTTTTAGAGTTTCCTTTGCTTCTAAATAGTTTCCAGCCTCGGCCTGAAGGTCTGCCAATTGATATAAAAATTCAATATTCTTCTCATCAATCTCTATAGCCTTATTAGTGGCGATAATCGCGTTCGACAGCTGTCCAAGCGCTTTGTAAACCTGTGAAAGGCTAATAAATCTTTGAGGCCTTGAAGGATCTAGATCCACAGCTGTTTGATATGCAGTTTTTGCATTTTCAAAATCGCTTTGTTGATAGAGAGCCAGTCCCCAGTGGCTATAATGAATAGGATCTTTCGTTTGCTGCGCCAGTTGCTGAAACAAAGCTGCAGCCGCTCCATACATTTGTTTTTGCAAATAAAGCAAAGCGAGTCTTTGTTGAGTTTCCGGATGCTGAGAATTGATTGAAAGAGCCTGCACGAAACATTTCACAGCTTCTTCATCCTTGCCGGAATTTATCAGAGATTCTCCGCGTCTGCACAAAGATTCCACTTGGTCTTTTTGTTCGCGAGAAAGACGAACTTTCTTTTCTTCTTCAGACTCTTGAGCTTCCATTGCCGCTTTTGCCCCTGCGCGAGATTTCTCCTGAATAAGAGCTCTTTTGTTGCTCATTATTCTGTGCACAAAAACCGCCACCAAAAGAAGAAAACTAAATAAAATCGCTAAATAGGTCCACATAGTAATTTATTAAGAAGCTACAGCAGGTGCGGCAGGTTCCCTCGGTTCACGAGGTTCGCGAGGTTCTCTTTCGCCATAAGCACGCTTTTCCTTTAAAACTTTTTCTATATCAGCCACGCTCACCACTTGCGGTTCGCTACCAACAATTAATACTTTTACTTTTTGGTTCAAAATATCCACTGCAATAATTGTACCCTCCACCGCTGGTTTTTTTAGTTTAACCAAAGACCCAATACGAGGAACAGTTTTTCTTAAATCTCTATAGGCCTCCACTTCATATTTAAGACAACATAAAAGTTTTCCACACGCTCCGGAAAGCTTTGAACTTCCCTTGCTTTCGAGCGCTTGCATACGCACCATTTCCATGTTGATACTTTCTAGTTTTCCTAACCAAGTGCTACAGCAAAGTGGGCGTCCACATTTTCCGTATCCGCCTATCATCTTGGCCCTATCTCTTGGTCCAATTTGCCTCAAATTAATCTGTTTCTGCAAAGTCTTTGCGAGCTCTTTCACGAGATCTCTAAAGTCTACGCGGTCATCAGAGGTGAACATAAACTGAAGCCTATTCCCGTCGAAAGAATATCCAGCCCTAAAAACATTCATCATTAGGCCCAACTTTTCCACAACTTCTTTGCATTTTTTTATAGCTGCTCTGCTGAGCTCGATGTGGCTATCCACTTTTTGAATATCGTTTGCGGTCGCCTTTCGTAAAATTTTTGAAGTAAAAAGAATTTTATCTTCCTCTAGTGCGTCGCGGTTGGAATATTTTACTACCCCGTACTCCTCTTTATCCTCGGCATCCTTAAAAATTACCTCATCTCCTACAACAAAAATAGAGCCCTCGTTAAAGGGAATTTCCGCTACAGATGCGCTATATCCTGACTCTATACCTATAACTTTTGTGGCCATATATTAAATTTGTAACATTAAATTTTCTAAAACTAACCTGACGTTTACGTTCTTCTTTAAGAGCATAGCAGCCTCATTGATTTTTGAAAGGGCTTTTATCTGTTTTGGAGAATCTTCTTTCCGCTCCAGCATCTGGCTCCTAACTACGTGAGTCAGAATATTAATAAAAGTCTCGATTTTTTTAGGATCTTCAGCCATCTCTTCTATGTAGCTAAATCTTTCAACTATACTTCTGTACGCAAAAAAGTTTTGAATATCGTGATAGATTTTTAAATACTCCGCCAAGGATTCCGGATGCTCCATTAGGTGCACGGCTTTTCCGGTTTTCCCCATAGATAAAAGGCTCACCGTCTCAAGTGTTTCCTTGTCTCTCTCTGGATAAAGGCTTTCCAGCTTCTCCTTAAGATATCCCTGCGAAACGCTATTGAACTGGACTACTCTTACCCTGGACAAAATCGTCGGCAAAATTAAACGTACGTTATCTGTGGTCATAATGAAAACTGTTCTTTCCGGAGGCTCCTCCAGCATTTTCAAAAAGCTGTTTGCCGCTTCCACCCCCATCCTTTCCAAGCTCTGCACTAAAAGTATTTTGTAGGGAGCCTGTCTCGTCATGCTCAGTCTTTCCAAAATCTTTCTAACGGTTTCTATTTTTATTGACTCTCCATCGTCTTCAAAAACTACGGTATCAACATGGCAACCTTTCTCTATTTGAGTGCAAGCATTGCAGTTATGACAGAAGTCGTTTTCGCACTGAAGAATTCCCGCCATTTTTTTTGCTACAGTGTTTTTCCCTACACTGTTTGGTCCGGACAGTAAATAGGCGTGTGCCAAATTACCGCTCTCCAGGTCCTTCTCTATCTGTGAGAGCTGTTTCTCGTGCCCAATTATAGACCAGTTATATTTCATAAATTACAGTTTTGTAGTCCACGCCGGCTCCTGTCTCACCAAGAGGTCTTTTGCTTTTTCCGGTTCCGCCATAAGAGCTTTTACAAATCGTTCGAGTCTTACGTTGTTCTGGGAACCTTTCGCCAGAATAACATCGCCCTTTTTTATTTTATCCGCCAAAAAGCCTGCCGCCTCTAAAGAAGTTTTAAAACTAAATATATTTTTTTCGCTCATCCCCTCCTCTTTTGCTTTTGCGGCAATAATCATTGCGTCATCACCAACTGTTATGAGCATATCTGCGCACTTTGGAACCACCGTTCCTATCATTTCATGCATAATTTGAGTGTGTTTTCCTAGCTCGTTCATGTTTCCCAAAACTGCTATTTTTCGCTTGGTCCCGGCAATTTTTTCTAAAGTATGAAGAGCCTCTTTCATGGCTTCAGGTGACGCATTGTAAGTACTATCCAAAATAGTTGCCTCATTTATTGCTGGGAGAATGCTCATTCTTCCAGGAGGCAAGGTGTATTTTTCTATAGCTAAAATAATATTCTCAATCGTCATTCCCAGCAGTGTTCCACAGATAACAGCAGGCATCAGAACAAATACTTGAAATTCTCCCACAAGGTTAGCATGAACATTATAATGTCTATTATCGTGATGTAACACGAACTTCAAACCTTCAAGATCCTGTTTGATTTGGCTGGCCCAGAAGTCAGCCTCTTGCTCCTTTCCGTAAGTAACCGTTCCCTTTCTGCCACGCTTCTTTGCCAAGCCTCCAAGATGTTCGTTGTCCACGTTCAAAATTGCTACCCCGTGATCACGCATAGCTTCCACCAGTTTATACTTTTCCTGAAAAATTTCTTCTAAGCTTGAGAATTGCCCCTCATCCATATGTACAGGAGAAACTCCAGTAAAAATAACCATGTCCGGCTTCACTACGGAGACCAAAAAATCCATATCTCCCGGCTTATCTATTCCAAACTCCAGAAGCAAAATCTCGTTATGGTCTTTCATCATACAGTTGAAAAGGCCTTTTACTAAAAACCAAGACCATTTAGTGGCAGAAGAAAATCCACTTTCTATATCAAGAATAGTTAAGCAAAGCCCAAAGTCTGAATTCATATTTTTCTTTGTCCTCTTCACCTTAAACTGAGTGTTTAAGACTGTATAAACAGCGTCTTTGGTGCTACTTTTTCCTACCGAACCGGTAATTCCAATAATTTTACCTTTGAATCTTTTTAGTCTGTACTTCGCCATTGCCTTCAGCATTCGAAGCACTAATTTTTTTAGAAATTTTTTCATGTAAAATACCTTATTTAAAGCGCCAAAAGGTTACCACAAAGCCAAATAAAAAACCACCCGGAGAGGCAAGCTTCAAAACTGGCATGAGGGAGAGCAAAATGAGTGAAGTAAAGTTCCTCACATAAAGCCCTTCCCGTCCACAAAATTGACGTTTTTTAATTGAACCTTTTTGTGCTAAAATCCTGCCAATCAGTAATCCTCAATTTATGTATAAAAAATCATTTTGTTTGGCGACTATTTCTGCTCTAGTACTCAGCGGCTGCGGCGGTGGTGAAAGCCAAGACATTTTCTCTGTCAACAATCCTGCATGTCAGTATGAGTCAAAGATGGATGCTGGACAGCTTGCTCAATTACTTAATTACCCTAACGATTTACAAATGAAAATCAAACCTGTCGCTGGCGACACAATCGCTACGCTCGAAACAAATTTTGGAGATATGCAGATGCTTCTCTATACAAAAGAAGCTCCAGAAACAGCAAAGAATTTTATAGAATTAGCAAAGGCCGGTAAATATGACGGCACAAAATTCCACAGGGTTATCGATTGTTTTATGGTTCAAGGCGGAGATTTTGAAAATGGAAATGGTACAGGTGGCTATTCTTACAAAGGCCCTGGTACAAAGCTAAAGGATGAATTTGGAAAAGGTTTGAAGAACGTGCGTGGCGCTGTCTCTATGGCAAACTCCGGCCCAAACACAGGTGGTAGCCAGTTTTTCATCGTTCAGGCTGACGAGGGTACTCCATGGTTAGATGGAAAGCATGCGGTTTTTGGATTTATTTTTGAAGGAATGGGAAATGTTGATAAGATCGCAAAAGTAAAAGTTGGATACTCCGATGACCCTAAGGAAGATATAATTGTTCAGAAAGTTACAATTTCAGAATTTAAATAGTCGCTACAGTTTCTTTAAAGCTTTTTTCTAAAACTTTGCGCGAGGCTGGCCATTTGCCCCTCGCGCTTTTTTGTGTAACGCTGGGTCATCCCATGGTTCCATATCCACTCATTCCAGTCTCGCCTTATAGGCTTACCGTCGTCGCCTCGCCGCCCTATCTATTTCCATCGTTGCCCGCGACACCTTTCTGCTATCACCGATCTCCCAATTTAAAGGATTCTCATCTTCATTCTCTATCAATCCGGCGTGAGCCAGCTCATGATGAATTTTGCAGAGCGGCACGATTTCCTCTTCCACGTGTCTATTCACTAGGGCAAATCTTTTAGTGTGATGCATAGCTCTTGCCGGTTTCCTGCATTTAGGAAATCCACATCTTGTGCCAGACCTGAATTCAAACCGCCCTTTAATAGCCCTCCTAATTTTCACAGGAATGTATCGGCTATCCATGGCCACCTCCAGCCCCAAGCTTCTTTCTGCAGTCTTCACATATCTTAAAACAGGCCTTTCCCTTTTTGCATTTTACGCAGAACTGCTCAAAATCAGTTTTTTTAATTATCATCTGAAAAGTCTCATTCCAGCTCAGGGTCTGTTTAGTATTCTTTTCCAACTTTTGTTTTGCTACTCGCAAGTCAAATTCTAGGTCCCTACTTGCAGGAAAAGAGAATCTCACAGGAGGTTCGAATTCAGTCCTCGCCTCTTGACCTATTTGAGGCTCGTTTTCTGATATGTTCATGGGGACACTTTTTCTTCTGTAGTTTTGTACATAGGCTTCCAGGGCTGCAGCCGAAAGAAGCTGAAGTTTTTCCGCCCAAAATTTATCAGTTTCTGTTGTGGAAACCGCCGCAACTTTCAATATTTTGCTCCATCCACACTCACCTGATTCAAATAATTTTTTCAGAACCGGTTTCCTTTCCAAATTCTTTGCCAAATTCAAAATTCTATCGACGGCATATTCGCTCATCCCCGCGAGCTTCCCTGCAAACTCATGGATAGAAACAAATCCTTTTCTTCTATGGAGCCCACGCTTCGCCACTTCTGGCAGAAGTCCTGCAAACCTACGCGACCATGTCTTCGCATTCAGCCCATAATCTCGACATTTTAAATAAAGGTCTTTATCTGAAAGAAGAGAAGGCACAACTTCATTGCTTGCGTTTACTAGCCATGCCGGGATTTTTTGAAAATTCTGTTCCATGTCCCCAGCCTAGCACCCAAACATTAAATTTTCTTAAAATTTTTCTAAATTAATTTTAAAACATTTTGCTCATTGTTTTCAGCCTCATGGGCACTCCCCCAGTCTGCCACACCTACACAAAAAAACCGCCCGCATTTCTGCGAACGGTTTCAACTTTTGAGTTTTGCAGAGGATGTCTGAGATTTCTCTCAAATCCTCCGCCCTTTCCCTTTATTTCATTGCTTCTTCCACAATTTTCTTGAAAACTTCAGGGTTGTTCACCGCTAAGTCAGCAAGCATTTTTCTGTTGATAGACATATCTTTCTTAGTCATGGCATCAATCAATCTGCTGTATTTCACGCCCATTGCGCGGCATGCAGAATTGATTCTTGTGATCCATAAGCTACGGAAGTCACGCTTTTTCAAACGACGACTTGTATAACTTCTAAGACCTGCTTTCATCGTGGCATTTTTAGCCCACTTAAACGTGCGGCTACGTAGTCCACGGTAGCCTTTGGCAGCCTTCTTCATCTTTTGGTGCCTGCGGCGGGTGTTTACACCTCTTTTTACTCTAGACATATTAGTTAATTAAAAAAATAAATACTTTGTAATGCGTCGGGATTTTTATCCCACGCGGTTCTTTTGGCCTACGCCTTCTTCTCTTCTTCTTTCATTTTCTTCAATGCTTCTTGTCTCTTTCTTGTAACGTGAATCTGAGCTTTTCCTGACAAAAGTCTTCTTACGTGCTTCATGCCGCCAGCATAAACTGGAACACCATTACGCATAGATCTTTTTTGTCTCTTAGACTTGTTTGTAAGTAAGTGACGTCTAGCCGCCTTGTTGAAGGAAAGAGCTCCGCTCTTTTTTACCTTAAGACGCTTTTTCAATCCACTGTGACTTTTGACTTTCATAAATATTAAATTATTTTTTTTAAAATTAAGTTTCTATTCCTGTGGTGCTTGATGGCTCATTCTACTTGGAGTAATCACCATAAGCATGGCATTTCCTTGTTTTTTTGGAGCCTCATCCATGCGTCCTACATCCTTTACTGCGTCATAAAACTTCATCATTTTCGCAAGACCTAAATCTTTATATGCAGCTTCTCTTCCACGGAACAAAAGAGTTACTTTTACCGGATTTCCATCTTCCAGGAACCCATGAGCTTGTCTAGACTTAATACCAAGGTCATGATCTCCGATTTTGAATCCAATACGAATGCCTTTCATTTCAGCTTTCTTCTGCATTCTACGATGCTTCATTTCCACCTTTTTCTGATGATACTGATACTTACCATAGTCCAAAATCTTACACACGGGTGGATTTACATTTGGTGCTACTTCGGCTAGATCTAGCCCGGATTCTTGGGCTAAAGCTATCGCTGCATCTCGAGACATAATCCCAAGCTGCTCACCTTCTGCGCCGATCAACCTAATGGTTGGAACGCGTATTTCCAGATTAATGCGTAGTTTCTTAACTATATAATTTGTATTACGAAATACGAGGCCCAAAGCCACAGGATGATAGGCAAAACTGATTAGAAAGTCAAGATCTACTGATGCTCCCGCTCGATTTAGCTCCTCGGCCCAAAGTTACGCTTTACAAAGACGACTCTGAACTGTAGATAATTGTTATATGCAAAACGTCGTAATTTTGGGATCCACAGGCTCTTTAGGCACCCAAGCCCTAGAGGTTTTAGAAAGATATAAAGAACATTTTCGCGTGATTGGTCTTTCGGCGAACGTAAACAAATCTCTTTTGGAAAAGCAGGCGAAAAAGTGGAAAGTAAAAGCCTCCGTCCTCGCCTCTACCTCCAGCGCCGACTCTCTCGTCACCCTCTCCACTCTCAAAAATGCCGACATAATTATCAACGTCCTTTCTGGAATTGCCGGAATAAATCCTTCTATTGCTGCACTCAAGTCCGAAAAAATCCTTCTTCTTGGAAACAAGGAATCTCTAATTGCGGAAGGAAAAAAGATAATGAAGCTTGCCTCTCGCTCACCTACTCGCCTCCTCCCCCTCGACTCCGAACACAACGCGATTTACGAAATTCTTAAAAAATTTCCTCAGAAAAAAATAGAAAAAATAATTCTGTCTTGTTCCGGCGGACCTTTTTATAAAAAAACTAAAACTCAATTAAAAAATATCACCGTCGCCGATGCTCTCTCTCACCCTCGTTGGAATATGGGGCCAAAAATTTCCATAGAATCCGCCACGCTGATAAATAAAGGTCTCGAATTAATTGAAGCACATTTTCTTTTCAACATTCCTCTCTCAAAAATTTCCGCAATTTATCATCCTGAATCTCAAATTCACGGCGCTGTAAAATTCAAAGGAGAAAAATTTCTCACTGCTTACGTCTCCAATCCAGACATGCGCGAGCACATAGAAAACGCTCTCCTTCGCGCCGCCGGACTTCCTCCTCTCTCCAGAACTTTTAAAAAAATCCTCGCCTCTTCTCTCTCAAAAATTTCTACAAAAACCCTTCCTGGAATTCCCCTCGTACTAAATTTTTTCAAAAAAAATCCCACAAAAATGCGAAAATTTCTCCAGCGTGAAGAAAAAATTATCAAAAAATTTTTGGAAAATAAAATCGGATTTCTAGATATTTACCGTTTTATTTAGACTCTTCTCTGAGCCTGTGGCTTGTATCTATCTTCAGGGGTAACCATCATAAAGGTCTGTGCTCCAGCAGGAGAGATTTCTATTTTCTCAACAGCATTTCTGCCGCCTTTCTTAGCCATGTACAATGCGTCATCACTTTGGCCTCGTAGTTGTTCGTAACTTTTCGTCGTTTTAAAGTTTGCTTCTGCCACCCCTATAGAAATAGAAACATTTAGCTTAACTTGATCTCCTTTTCCATCTGTAACCAAAAATGGCTTAGAGTCTACAGCGTCTCTGGCACGTTCTGCGGCAATGCATGCTCCATCCAAAGGAGTTCCCGCGAGAAGTACACAAAATTCTTCACCTCCGGCTCTAGACATTATGTCAAAAAGTTCTCCCTGATGTCCATCTCTAGTGCTCTCTTCCTCGTTGGCAATGCGCATCAAAAAATCAGATGTACGCAAAGCCTCTTTTAATCTTTGTGCCAATTGAGTAAGCACTTGGTCTCCCACCGGGTGTCCGTGTGTATCATTGATACTTTTGAAAAAATCTATATCCATCATTAAGCAGGATAAAGGTCTTCCGGATTCTTTAGCTCTTTCAAAAAGTTTAGGCCCAAATTCTAGCAGTGAAGCCTGATTCCCCAGTCCGGTAAGTCTATCTTTGTAGGCAGCAGCTTTTAGAGAGGTTTTTATCATCATCTCATTTGTAAGTCTCTCGGCTAAGGCGCTAATTTTAGCGCTCGCCTCTGCGTCCTGTTGCATCGCCACTCTCACCAATGAATTGATTGCTGAACAGAGCTCTTCTACTGCAGAGATGGTCTCAACGTCGGCACCTTCCGCCTTGCTGAAATGATCTACCGCGGCTTTTACATGACCCAATGATCCTTCCATGCTTGGCAAAACAGCAGTTTTTTCGCCCAGTGCCGTAATAGCTAAAAGACTGTCTGTAGCCGTTGGAGGAATAGTTGGTCTTCCTCTGCGTCGCTCAGTAGCAAGAGGTTCCTTTTCTGGTTGCTCTGGTTGTTCTATTATTTCTGGATCTTTGGACATTTTGAAAATCAATTACTAAGCCATTAACTATAACACTAAGCGGTAAATACGTCAAGGGGCTCTCTTTCAAGCCTGCTCTTTAACTTTAGCCGCCATCTCTATAGCTCTATGAATATGATTGAAAAGTTCAGAAAGTCCGCCTTCGCCCTTTTCTCCTACGTGATGAAATATTCCATCATCCACCAAAGCTTGTGCCAACCCTGGATTGTATGATCCGGTCATCATCAGCTTTGGGACTTCTTTCAATGACTTTCTATGCTCTGAATCAAGGATATGCCCCATAACCTCTTCTCCAGCCAGAACTTGTCCCAACTGAATTCCGTCCATTCTTGGCATATCCTTATCTGACCAGACAAAAGCTACGCTGCCCGCGACCCCTTCTCTTGAAAGTTGGGCAATCGCATCAATAGGGTGTGGCGCTTCTAGAATACTCAGCTCTGGTAATGCTTTTCCTATAACTATTCTGGCAAATGCTCTCATGTTCGGGCAATCATCAACCACGAGCGCAAGGGTTCTTTCTGTATCTGGGTGGTGCAGGGCTTTTAATGCACTCATTGAATCCGGTCTTTCTGATGTTTCTTTCATCTTTTACAAACAATAATAAAATTTACGCGAGTGGCAAGATACATTGTTTTCAGAGAAAGTCAATTGTCAGAATTTCGCTTAATCTTTGAAGAAAACACCACCACTGAAAGTTTCGACTTTTTGCAAAACGATGAGATGTATGGCAAAATATACAAGTATGAATTACTCCCTCATTCTTGCTGCTGGTCGCGGACAGCGCATGAAAACTCAACAAGATAAATTGCTTCTACAAGTCGGAGGTAAGCCTTTGGTTTATCATTCTCTTGTCGCCTTCAATGATCATCCCGAAATTGAAGGAATTATTTTAGTGGTAAATAAAGACAATAAATTTGAGATGGAAAGGCTTGTGAAAAAATATCACTTTCCAAAGGTGAGAAAAATTATTATTGGTGGAGAAACTCGTCAGAAATCTTTTGCTAAAGCTTTTGAAGCATTGCCAAAAAATCTCAAAAAGGAAGACATAATAATTGTCCACAATGGTGACAATCCTTGTGTCAGCCAGGAAGAAATAGAAAAAGTTATTAAAGAATCTCGTGAAAACGGTGCCTGCATTGTTGGGCACTATGTTACTTCTACAATCAAAGAAGTAAACGATAAACACATTCTGAAAACTCACGATCGCGATAAACTTTTTGCGGCAGAGACTCCTCAAGCCGCGACATATTCTCTTTTTGTGAAAGCTTTGGAACACGCCAAGAAAAAGAAATTGGAAGTTACAGACGAGGCCATGCTTCTCGAATCTATTGGTCAAAATGTTTCCTACATTGAAGCGAGTGAAAACAATTTTAAAATTACTACCAATCACGATTTACAAAAAGTTCGCGCAGTTTTTGGCGATTTGCCGGAAGATTTTCGCGTAGGCCTTGGTCAAGATAGTCACCAGTTTGATTCTGAAAAAATGGGTCTAACTCTAGCCGGCCATTTTCTCGCCGATCAGCCGAAGTTAAAGGCAAATTCCGACGGCGATGTGATTTTGCACGCTGTGTTTAATGCGCTTTCTCAAGCCATCGGAGACATGTCTCTTGGTTTTTATGCGGATAGTCTTTGTGAGAAAGGGGTGAAGGATAGTAAAAAATATCTCGACGTGATTTTGAAAAAAGTTGAACAACAAAATTTTAAAATAAATAGTCTTGGTTTAATGATTGAATGTAAAAAACCAAAGATTGATCCTCTGACTTTGAAGTTAAAAAAATCTCTCTGCAATATTCTCAATCTTCCGCCGTCTCGCATCGGCATCACTGCAACAACTGGAGAAGAACTTACGATGTTCGGCGCCGGTCTCGGCATTCAATGCTTCGCGATAGTTTCTTTAGTGAAGGGTTAAGCCAAAGCCGCTTCCATTGGAGTAATAAATTCTCTTTGTAGTCGAGACATTGCCTCTCGTGAATTAGTGGATGTCACCACTATATTAACCAGAGATCTTTCCATGCTAGAAGGGTCTATTGTTAGGCCGAATTTTTCCGTCACCTGGCGAAATTTTTCTAAGGTTAAACAAATTTTTCCTAAAGATTCAGCATCCCCTCGTCCTTGGGTTTTCTGTATAAAAGCCAAAAGCATTTTGTCGAAAAGTTGATCTACCAAAGTATAAATTTCATAACTGCGAAATCTTGATAATAGCTCGTCGCGCTTTCTCGGATTGTTAGCAAATTTTCTGGAAATATGAGCCACTAGCATTTTTGAATCTGCTATAGAAAGTTCTACAAATGTTCCATGTGGAGGATTTGGATGAAGCTCTTTTGTTCCTGGCACGAAGTTCACCTCAGGATGTCCGGCTGATATTCCGGCATCTAGAAAATCCGCCATCACATTTTTAGGATTACGTGCGCGAATCCTTTTAGCAAGCTGATCTAGACCTTTAAATCCACTAGCAACCACAGAGGTAATTAGACTGTCTAATTCGATTTCCGGTCCTATTGCTGACACTATTTTTGCATTCACTTCTTTTCTTTCCGCCGCAAAAAATGGTGCCATTTGCTCTTTGGTTGCACCTCTGCGAGAGCCTTCGTCACGTCTCTCTAGTATCACCGCGTAATACTGGTTCATGATGTCATCCCTAATAGCACAAAGCTCTGGGTCTCCCACGGCTTCGCGACTAACGGTCACGGGTTTTCCATCCATAGGTTCAAATTCCCTTATATTCCCCATACTAGAGGACACTCTTTCATCGTAAGAGCCTATTACCTCAATTGTATCGTGAGGAAAAAGTTCATGCACTATTGAATAAGAAAGTTCAATTTTTTTGTGCCAAAAAGGAGATAGGCTGGATCCTCCAAGCTCAATGGGCATATAGAAAGCTTTGTCATGACTTCGGTGCCATTTTTTAGCCCATAGCTGCTCGCCATTCACTGATGTACGATAAAGCAGACCCTCTTCTCCTCGGAAGTCGTGGGTTTTCTTTTTATCAACTTCTTGTCTAACCTTTTCTAGCATAAAAATTAACTCATTAGAGTTCTACACTTAAACAGTTTTTGGAAAGAATGTCAAGAAGCGAAGAAGGGCGAACTTGACTATCCACGCAAAAACTTCACAATAGCCTCAGTTTTGTAAACACCAGAGGCCATTTCAGCAAAATTCATCAAAATCAAAGCTCCTGCAAAGATAAACCTCTCTTTAGACGTACTCAAGAGAACGGCTTCCGGCTACCACGAAATCCAAACCGTTCTCCAAGAAATCCCTCAAATCAAAGATGAACTCAAAATAATAAGCACAAAAGATTCAGACGCTACGTCAATAGCTTACCCACCCAAATTCAAAGGGCCAAAAACGCCTATTCCCGAAAATGATAATCTCGCCCACAAAGCGCTTCTTCTAATTAAGCAGACTTATAAAATAAGAAAATTCGCACACGTTATCATAACTAAAAACATTCCCCTTTCTTCCGGACTTGGTGGTGCCTCATCCGACGCCGCGGCAGTTCTCAAGGGTTTAAATAAATTGTGGAACCTAAAAATTTCTCAGAAAAAACTCCTCGCCCTCGCAGCTAAGCTCGGAATGGATGTTCCATTCTTTATTGTCGGCGGTACAGCTCTCGCCACTCATTTTGGAGAAAGAGTAAAGGCCCTGAAACCAATTAAAAATATTAAATTTAAGATCAATCCAGCCTCTTCCTTTTCCACTTCAAAAACCGCCTCTGCCTACGCTTCTCTCGACCTTTCTCTTTGCGGAAAAAATCTTACCCAAACAAAAAAACTCTTAAAAGCTATAAAAAAATCAGATAAAAAATCCATACTCTCTTCCCTTCACAACGACTTTGAAATTATCTCACCACAAAAACCTCCCAATCACCTTTCCGGCTCCGGCCCATCTACTTTCACTGCAATTTAAACTCCAAGTTTAGCTTTTATCTGTGGCCAAACTTTTTTAGCAACAGCACGGATAATTATTCCATTTGTTTGCGGTGGCACGGAAGCTCCAATATCTCTCTTTATTCCGCCAATGAGAATAGAAATTGGCCCATCTACTCTATTCATGACATCTTCTACAATTCTAGTCTCCGCCAGGCTGCATCCGTCTAAAAACGCATCCGATGACTCACTGGAAAATTTGTTAATTCCATTTAATCTTCTCCACACTCCTTCAGCAATAACACCCACAGAGTTTTCCTTTAATTCCGATTGTCTTAATTTTTCCAACAGTCTCTTTACAACTGCTTTTGCAATTGGTCTGGCGAGCCTCATTCCGTCGACAAAATCAATTACAGTTTGAGAAAGCTTATCTATTAAAACTCTCTCACTTTGAGAAAAATTTTCTTCGGCCAATTGAGGTGCGTAGCCCTCCGCTTCCATCATTATTAAATCTGATAATCCCTCCACTCTATCTGTCATAAAAATTTTAATTTAGAATTCTCCTCTACCCTGTAATGCCTTGGTCAGAGTGATCTCGTCGGCATATTCCAGGTCGGCTCCCACAGGCAGTCCGCGCGCTATTCTAGTGATTTTTACGCCCATGTCACGCAAATGTTTTTGAATATAGAGTGCGGTAGCTTCTCCTTCTAGGCTTGGATTGGTAGCAAGAATAACTTCCTGAACCACTCCTCCGATCTTAATTCTATCAAATAATTCAGTGATTTTTAACTGTTCCGGACCCACTCCGTCAATCGGTGACAAAGCTCCATGTAGCACATGATAAGCACCTTTGAATTCGCCCGTTTTTTCTAGTGCCACTACGTCCAGCACATTCTCTACTATGCACACAATGCTTTGATCTCTTGTCCCGTCAGAGCACACCCAGCATGGATCACTTTCGGCAATATTCCAGCAAATTTTGCAGAACATGACATTTTCCTTCAGGCCAAGAATAGCCTCTCCTAGTGGCGTCACTCTGCTTGATGGAGAATGTAGCAAGTGAATTGCTAGTCTTTGAGCCGATTTTGGTCCTATTCCAGGGAGTTTACTAAGCTCTTCAATAAGCGTTCTAACTGATTTTGGGAGAAAATTGGACATGCCGAAATTCTAGAGATTGTCGTTTTCTAATACAAGGCCGCATTTCAACACCCCTTGACACAATGAACTTATTATGCCAAGATGTTATTCTTTGAATTTGTAAGAAATTTTTATGGTTAGAAATCCAGCAAAAGTAGT
This sequence comes from Candidatus Peribacteria bacterium, assembly GCA_943357285.1. Taxonomy (GTDB): domain Bacteria; phylum Patescibacteriota; class Gracilibacteria; order UBA1369; family LOWO2-01-FULL-3; genus JACRIB01. The sequence continues at coordinate 30,988 of CALRGJ010000005.1, forward strand.
TCCAGAATCTCCAACAGAAGTTGATCAAAAGCCTACTGAGGCTATGCAAAGACTCGAAAGAGAAAAAGAACAGCAATCAATTTCTGAGGTTGTAGAAGAGTTGGTTATTTCTCTTAATCGTTTAGATGCAGAGCATCCATATTTAATAAGAGATTATCCAGAGTATGCTGCCCTTAGTGCGGGAATTAGAGATTTTAAAAATACTACGGAGAACGGAATGAACACTCTCGGATTTATTTTTGATGAATTAAGAAAATGTCTTCACACTATTTCTGATGAACGGAATTCTCATTTAAGCCATCATGGTTTGAGATCTCGTTTAATACCTCGCAGATTTTTGCCAATGTCTTTTGATTTATTGCGAGGATCTATTCATGAGCGCAAGAATGTTGCTATGAATATTCGCGAAGCTCTTGCCGATGCGGTGGAAGATGTTATTTCAGGAGAAATTGGTATTAATGAAATTCCCGAAGCTTATCGTAATAAAGTTAAAGGGATGGTTTTGCAAGCATTAGTTTTCGACTACGGTAGAGCCTCTCAAATTAGGGCACAACTTGGGGAGGCCGGAGGTGTTGTTTTTGATCTTTTGAGAAAGCCAGATAATAAATTAAAAGAGCTTCGTTCAGAGGCGGGAGTCAATCCGTCGCCAATTAGAAATCCGGAAAATTCCGAGCAGATAGAGGCTGCGGTTGCGCTTATCATTATGAGAACTCGAGGACAAATTTCTCATGGCCAACCATTATAAAAATTATCATGAGTCTTTCTCACGATGTACAATCGCAAATTCTGGAAAGCATAGATCCCATAAATATTATTGGAGACTTGCGAATTGAATTGGCGAGCTTGGATCAATGGTATCCGGCGTTATTTGGGAATGAAGATTATCTTTCTTTAATGGGTGAACTTATTGCTATTGAGGCGGAAAGAAATCGCTTAGACTTGGGTGTTGTGGAAGCTTTTTATGTGCGCCTGATTTCATTTTTAAAAACAGCACAGCTAGACAATAATGTTATTAGATTCGGAAGTAGACCGGAAAAAAGCAAACCTGCCCTTGATGGTTTTCTACCTGTAACCTTCTCTGATTTTGTCACTAAAATAAGTTTAGAAAAACAAGCCATGGAGTATGTAGAAGACGGTGTTGAGGCTGCTGCTCATGCTATCATTCTTGGTGAATTACCATATGGTTTGACGGCGGTGACCCCAAGATTCAGGAATGCTGTAAAAGCTGTTGTGATGAGCGAAATACAGGGTACCGTAGCGGGAGAAGCTCTGGAGGTTATTTCGGAAGAATATCTTTTGTCAGTTTTAGAATTGGATGAAGAAGAGATAGTTGAGCAATTGATGGATGAATATACTTTTGCTGTTGGCTTGGCTATTTTGGCAGTAAGAAGAGAGCTAGATGGAGTGCTTAAAGTTTCTACACGCACTCATGTTGAGCCCAATGCTAATCCAATAACGAGGGAAGAGGTGGAAAGGATGAGAGAAACAGATCCGTTGGCATACAATCTTCTTAGAACTATTATCTATTCCAAACCGGAGTCTCCTAGGTCAACCAGATTAAAGTTGGCGGCCAGAGTCGCAAGAGTGATGGCTTTCGATAGCTAAATTTTTTCAGAACACATTTCTGCAAAATACTTGTGTACTTCCAGACTTTCTGAGAGCTCAGGATGGAAATTTGTCACGAGCAGATTTTTTTGACGTGCAGCAACGATCTCACCTTTGTGTTGAGCTAAGATTTTTACGCCTTCGCCTACGCTCACGATTTTTGGCGCACGAATAAATACACCGGGAATACCAGGTCCGGCATAAGCGCGACCTACGCTCCCCAGGTCAAATTCCAACTGAGTCTCAAAGCTGTCTAATTGTCTTCCATAAGCGTTTCTTTCCACCGCTATATCCATCAATTCTAGTGAGTCTGCTTGTTGTTTCCCTATGATTTTTTTTGCCAATAAAATTGCTCCGGCACATGTTCCCCACACTGCCATTCCCTTTTTTGCTCTTTCAATAATTAAATCGCGAAGCCCAAATCTTCTTAGTAGTTTTCCTATTGTTGTACTCTCTCCTCCCGGAATAATTAGGCCACTTACCTGTGCCAAAGTCTCCGGAGTTTTCACTAAAACAGGTTCGATTTTCATTCCACTCTTTGCAAGTTTTTTCAAACTTTCTAAGTGCTCTTCCACTGATCCTTGAATGTCTAGTACGCCGATTTTCATATCCTGGAATTTACCATCTTACCAACCTCTCTCGGCATATTTTTGTTCCACTTTGCTCATTTCCAAGCTAGCCATAGCTTCGCCTAAACCTTCTGAGCATTTAGCCAAAACAGCGGCATCATCGAAATGCAGAGTCGCTTCCACGATTGCTTTCGCACGTCTCGCAGGATCTGAAGATTTGAAAATTCCACTACCCACGAAAACGCCATCACATCCTAATTGCATCATAAGAGCTGCATCAGCAGGAGTAGCTATTCCACCAGCAGCAAAATTCACTACTGGAAGGCGACCTAATTTTTGTACTTGTTCTACCAATTCCACATTTACTCTTTCACTTACCGCCCATTTTTTCAAAGCAGTCTTATTCATTTTATTCAAAGCCGCAGTCTCTTCCACCATTGTTCTCATATGTCTCACTGCTTCTACTACATTTCCAGTGCCCGCTTCGCCTTTTGTACGAATCATTGCCGCACCTTCTTGAATTCTGCGTAGAGCCTCGCCAAGATTTCTCGCACCACACACGAAAGGAATTTTATAATTCAATTTGTTTACATGATATTTTTCGTCAGCCGGGGTAAGCACCTCACTTTCATCTATATAATCTACTCCAAGAGATTCTAAAATTTGAGCTTCCACAAAATGTCCAATTCTCACCTTTGCCATAACTGGAATAGAAACGGCCTTCATGATTTCTTTAATCATCTTAGGATCGCTCATTCTCGCTACGCCACCATCACGACGAATATCGGAAGGAACGCGTTCTAGGGCCATCACAGCCACCGCTCCTGCCTCTTCAGCAATCTTTGCCTGTTCAGCATTCACCACGTCCATAATCACTCCACCCTTGAGCATCTGAGCGAGACCTTTCTTCAATTTTAAAGTATTTTTTTCCATAGTTATTTTAAGTAATCCCTTACGAGCCACCGCATTATAGCAAAATTCGGCTATTGGCCAAGGTTTTTTCTACCCTTCCAAAATTTTCTTCGCCGCCAACATCGGGCTATCATCTATTCCTGGCGTCTTCAAGAATCTTTCCAATTCTGCTCTCATCAAAGCCTGTCTCTTCGCATCCATTTTTGGCAAACTTCCGAAAGCCTCACGTAGCATTCGCGCTGCCGCATAAGGGTTTTTTGATTTAGCCGCCACGTCTACTACCAAGCGATACGCCTTTCCTTCAGCATCATGGAACCTCGCCGGATTTCCAATAAATCCGCCAAACAAATTCATCACATGGCCAGGTTTATTGAAATCAAATTTATCAGATTTTGTGTAAGCTTCCACCTTCTCAAAAACATTATCCAAATCCATCAATCCAAGCATGCTTCTCCATCTCTGAAGAACCAATTCCTCATGTTCCCACTTGTCGTAGAAAGCCTTCATGTACTCATCGCTCTTCTCTTTATTATCAGACAAAATTTTCAAAGCTGCAGACTCATCAGTCATATTTTTTGCAGACTTAAATTGAGCTTCAGCCATTGCAATAAATTCTGCACCTTGGGAGTCGAGATAGACCAAACAAGTATTCTTTACTCTTCTAGCCAGCATCGCCTCCTTATCAATTACTGGAGCATCTTTCTTTGCTTCATGCTCGGCCGCAATTATCTGATATTTTTTATAAAGTTCCGCAAAACGATTCTTAAATCTAGTAGCAATTGCTAAACGGAAAGCATCTCTCGCCGCCTTCGCTGCCTGGAAATCATAAACTTCCATTTTTTGAACCATTTCTTTTTCTCCTGGAAGAATTAACATTTCTCTCGCCAAAGCCGGATTCACATCCATCAACTCAAAAGCTACAGCATCAAAAGATTTCAAAGTTTCTTCATCTACCACTAGTTTTTCGCCCTTCTTCGCTGCTGCTACCAATTTATCTAATTCAAAATTGATAATTCTCTGACCAGCTTCAAATCTGTTAAATCCTTCATCATCATGTTGCATCAAATGCATTAAGTCCGCGATAGAATAATCGTAAGTATATTTCATTGGCGCAGAAAATTCTCTAAACAAAGATGGCACACTTCCCTTAGGTACATTTTTGAAAACAAAAGTTTGCTCATTTTTTGTAATGTTTAGAACGCCACGAGACAAATCACTACCGGAGCATTCTTCAGTTAATTCGAGCTTCACCGCTTTTCCATCTGGGGAAATTAGGCCCATTTGCAAAGGAAAATTCAAAGCGTATTTCGGTTCGCGAGGACATTCATGCTTCACGTTTAAAGCGAAAGTAGCATCGCTCTCGTTGTAAGAACTAGTGATCTCCGCCGTCGGAGTTCCCACTTGTTTAAACCATTGTTTGAATTGAGTTAAATCTCTTCCGCTCGCATCTTGTAAACAAGTTACGAGATCTTCAATAGTTGCCGCTTTGCCATAAAATTTCTCAAAATATAAATCTAGACCAGCGCGGAATTTTTCTTTACCCACCAAAGTTTTTACCATTCTCACTACTTCCGCACCTTTTGAATAAGTTGTCGAAGTGTAAATGCTATCACCAGGATCTCCTACATATTCTTCCGGCCAAATTTGGTGTGCAGAATTTCCTGCATCCTCCGTAAATTGTGAACTTCTCAAATATCTTACTGTTCTAATTCTCGCCACACTTTCTCCCACTAATTCTCCTTCAAAAGTGCAATCCATTAGGCGTACAAAACCTTCTTTTAGTGCAGCCTCATGCCATGTTCTCACTGTGACCAAATCTCCTCTCCAAGTATGGCAATATTCATGAGCCACAGTCACTGCGATGCCCACGGTTGTCTCATCCGTACCAGTTTCTGGGCTAGAAATTGCACTCGCACTATTGAAAATATTTAAGCCCAAATTTTCCATCGCACCGAAATTGAAATCATCTGCCGCCACAATGCTGTATTGATCCAAAGGATACTGACGACCATAATTATCAAAGTCCCACTGCAAAGACATTTTCAATGACTCCATCGCAATCGCCGCTCTATCAGTTTTTCCAGGAGCAGTAAAAATTTGTAATTTAATTTTGTGACCATCAAGATTGTATTCATCCACGAGTGCATCCATTTTTCCTAGTGCCATCGCAAATAAATAAGAAGGCATATGGAGCTCGCTCTGGTAAAGAGAAGTGTGTGTTCCGTCGCCATTTTCTTTATTTGAAACTAAATTTCCTGTCGCAAGCATCACCGGATAATCGGCTTTTGAAGCGGTTACTTCCGTCCTCCAGCTTGTAAGAATATCTGGCCTATCTGGGAAAGGAATAATATCTCTAAATCCTTCAGATTCGTTTTGGGTAATAATTAATTCTCCACTTTTATAAAGTCCGCGGCGTTTCTGATTTTCCACCGGACTAATAATAGAGCCTACCTTTACAGTGAATGGCTCCTTTTTCCCTGGAAAACTTAGGGAATATTTTTTCTGCACAAATTCCCCGGCTTTCAATTGCACGCCATCCACCCACACGCCAGTAACTTCTTTAATTTCTGTTCCAATATTTAGAAATACGTCGGCCACCTTTCCTCCCTTCGCACCTTCTGCCTCAGCATTCACCTTCATTTTCATCTCACCAGTCACTTCCACTCTTCCCTCATTCACAACTTTAAAAAACAAATCAACATGCTCTACAAAATATTCCGGCACCTTGTAATCCGCGCGACGAACCGGTTTCTCCATTTCATTTTCCTCGGTCAATATATCTGCCATAATTGAAAAATTAATAATTCGAACGGGCGAATTATAACAAAATTTCACTGAATCCCAAGGATTTCCTAAAACAAAAAGGGTCATTGATTAATTGCCAAGATTGTGTTATAAATAAAAAACTCATTTAATAGCTAAGAATGAAGCAAAACACTCTCAAGACATTCAAGTTTTTCATAAATGAGGGCAAAAAACACAAACTTTTGCTCACTATTATGATAATTTCTCTTGTGTTTGCTACCGTTAGTTCCATGGCTTGGTATGTGGTTGGACGCAATTTTTTTGCCGCTCTTTCGTCTGGCGACAGCAAAGATATTATCGTCAATTCTCTTACTCAGACTCTGCTCGTCATTATGGTTGTGGAGCTTATGGAATGGATTGGCTGGCGCGGATTTCAGCAGGCCGTTCTCCATTTCGAAGCAAAATGCATGGCAAATATAAACAACCAGTGTTTCGATTATTTACAGCAACATTCTTATAGATTTTTTACTAATAATTTTGTCGGGTCACTTGTGAAAAAAGTAACCAGATTCGTCCGTGCTTTTGAACAGATCACCGATAGACTTTTTTGGGATATGGCCACGCTCGCTTTAAAAGTTCTTATTGTTAGTGGAGCACTTTTTTATTTGAATCCAATCCTAGGAGTTATCATCGTAGTTTGGACAATTGTTTTTCTTACGGTGAATTACAAACTTGCCGTCTATAAGCTGAAATTTGACATTCCAAAATCTGAGCAAGACAGTGTGGTCACCGCTAGATTAGCTGACACAATCACCAATAATACAAACGTAAAACTTTTTGCAAACCTTGGTTATGAATCCGCAAAATATCGCAAAGAAACAGAATCTTGGTATGAGAAAACTGTGAAGGCGTGGAAGGTTAATCACTACATTGAAGCGGGGCAAGCCTTGCTTATGATTGTTTTGGAATTTGCAGTCACCTACGCTTCTATTATTTTGTGGCAAAAAGATATTTTAGTGCTCGCAGATTTCTTTCTGATTCAGACCTATATGCTGGAATTATTCCGCCAAATTTGGGGATTCGGTAGAAACGTGCGCCAGATCTACGAAGCTCTTGCAGATAGCGAAGAAATGATCGTGATTTTAGATGAAGAACATGAAGTGAAAGATGCGCCAAATGCTAAAAATCTGAAAATTTCATCTGGAAAAGTAGAGTTTGAAAAAGTTAGTTTTTCGTATAATAAAGCCAAGGAAGAAAGTGTTATAAAAAATCTTTCCTTTAGCATTGCTCCAGGCGAAAAGGTAGCTCTTATCGGTCCTTCCGGCGGTGGAAAATCCACGCTGACAAAATTAATTCTCCGACTTTTTGACATCAAAAAAGGCCACATTTTAATAGATGGACAAGATATTTCGAAAGTCACTCAAGATAGTCTTCGTAAACAAATTGCCCTTGTGCCACAAGATCCGATTTTGTTTCACCGATCACTGATAGAAAATATTCGTTATGGAAATCAGAATGCTACTAATGAGGAAATCATGGCTGCTTCAAAAATGGCCCACTGTCATGAATTTATTAAAAAATTGCCTCATGGTTACGACACTCACGTAGGTGAACGCGGAATCAAACTTTCCGGTGGTCAGCGCCAAAGAGTGGCTATTGCTAGGGCAATTCTCAGCCAGGCTAAAATCCTAATTCTCGATGAAGCTACTAGTAGTCTCGACTCTGAATCAGAGAAATTAATTCAAGATGCTCTCAAAAATCTTATCAAAAATAAGACCACTTTTATTATTGCTCACAGACTTTCTACCATCATGAATGTCGACCATATTTTCGTCCTAGAAAACGGCCACATCATCGAAGAAGGAACTCATTCAGATCTCGTCAGCAAAGAATCCGGCCTCTACAAAAAACTCTGGAATTTGCAGGTGGGTGGATATTTAGAGGACGAGAAAAAGGAGGAAGAGACAGACGACTCCTTAGGTTAATCCCTATCTAAAATAGCTTTCCACATCCTTAATTTTTAAATCTTCCAATTTATACTTCTCCAAAGCTTCCGCCATGATTTTTGCTACCTGCACGTTTGTGATTAGTGGAATATTTGAGTCCAAAGCTTTTCTGCGAATTGAATATCCATCAGTCACCATATTGCGAGTATAATTTTTTGGAATATTTACGATGAGATCCACGTCGTGATCCATCATCGCATCCACAATATTTGGTTTTAGACCGGTAGAAATTTTGTTTAACTTATGCGCCTTAACGCCATTTTTGTTAAAGAACTCTGCTGTACCATCGCTCGCATAAATTTTGAATCCCATCTCTGCAAATTTTTGTGCTGCCGGTAAAATATCTGCCTTCGCTTCCACTCCACCGACACTAAATAAAATTCCTTTTTTAGGTAATTCAAATCCCACACTTATCATTGATTTCAATAAAGCCTCGTATAAATCTTCACCAAAGCACGCTACTTCTCCCGTAGACGCCATTTCCACACCAAGTACAGGATCAGCACCCTTCAAACGAGGGAAACTAAACTGAGGCGCTTTCACAGCCACATGATCTAAATCCAAAGTCTTATAATCTCTATATTCTAATAATTTTTTTCCATTCTTTGTCATCTTTCCAGTCGTCATCGCCAACATAGATTCCATCGCAATTTCGATGAAATTATATCCAGTAACTTTCGAAGCAAATGGGAAACTACGACTCGCACGTAGATTACATTCAATCACCATTACCCTATTGCTCTTAGCCAAAAACTGAATATTGAAAGGTCCGCTAATGTTTAATTCTTTTGCAATTTGTTTCGCAATAATTTTAATTCTACGAATTGTTTCCATGTACAATTTCTGTGGTGGCAAAACTATCGTCGCATCACCACTATGTACACCGGCATTTTCAATATGTTCGGAAATTGCATACACCACAATACGGCCTTTGTAAGCCACAGCATCAATCTCTACTTCTTTAGCACCAGTCTCGAATTTCGAAACTACTACCGGCGCATCTTTAGAAATTTTCACCGCTTTGCTCAAGAAAGTGCTGAGCGCATGTTCGTCATAAGCCACACTCATTGCTGCACCGGAAAGTACGTAAGAAGGTCTCACCAAAACCGGATAACCAACATCATCTGTAAATTTATTTATCTCTTTCAAATTAGCCAATTCTTTCCATTTTGGTTGATCCACGCCAAGCTTATCCAGCATTCCAGAAAACTTGTGTCTATCTTCCGCTCTATCAATATTTTTTGGATCAGTTCCAAGAATTTTCACATCTAATTTATATAATTTTAGCGCTAAATTATTGGCTACTTGTCCTCCTGTAGAAACCACTACTCCAGTTACATTCTTTCCCTTCATTCCGCCATTTTCAAATTCATAAATATCCAAAACTCTCTCCAGAGAAAGTTCATCAAAATATAATTTATCGCACATATCGTAATCCGTAGAAACTGTCTCCGGATTGTAGTTGATCATTATTTTTTCGTAGCCTTCTTTCCCTGCAGTTTGAGCCGCATTTACGCAGCACCAATCAAACTCTACGCTTGATCCAATGCAGTAAGCACCACTTCCAAGTACGATGATTTTCTTCTTATTTCCAGCTACCACATCGTTCTTATCACCATGATAAGTAGCATATAAATAATTCGTATTTGCAGGATATTCTGCCGCCATCGTATCGATTTGTTTCAAGGAAGGAAGTACGCCTAATTTTTTGCGCAAAGCTCTTACTTCTAATTCGCCTACGCCACGCATAAATCCTAATTGTTTATCTGAAAATCCTTTTTTCTTCGCATTTCTCATCGTCTCTTCATCGAGAGTTTTTGCTTTTTTCAAGCTCTCACTCATCTCCACGATATTTTTCAATTTATCCAAAAACCAGCTATCAATTCCGGAAAGTTTCGCAATTTTTTCTACCGTCCAACCTTTCCTCAAAGCTTCAGCAATTACCAAAATTCTTTTCGGAGTTGGATGAATGATATCTTCTTCAATTTCATTAGTTTCCAGTCTCACGTCCTCATTTGCCACTAGTCCATGAAGTCCTACTTGTAGCATACGCAAGCCTTTTTGTACTACTTCTTCGAAACTACGACCCAGGGCCATAATTTCTCCCACAGATTTCATTTCGCTCGTAATTTCTTTGCTCACCATTCTAAATTTATTCAAATCCCAACGTGGAATTTTCAAAGCTAAATAATCTAAAGCCGGTTCGAAACAAGCCGTAGTAGTCTTAGTCACAGCATTCTTCAATTGAGGCAATGTGTATCCGAGAGCAAGCTTCGCCGCCACATGCGCGAGAGGATATCCAGTCGCCTTTGAAGCCAAAGCTGATGAACGACTCAATCTCGCATTCACCTCAATCACACGATAATCTTCTGAATTTGGATCGAGAGCGTATTGAATATTGCATTCACCCACGATTCCCAAATGTCTGATTACTTTAATGCCAATTTCTCTTAATTTGTGATATTCGCTATTAGTCAAAGTCTGAGAAGGAGCGACTACAATCGATTCTCCGGTATGTATTCCAAGTGGATCGAAATTTTCCATATTACAAACCGTGATGCAGTTATCGGCCCTGTCACGCACCACTTCATATTCCACTTCTTTCCATCCTTTCAAATTCTCCTCCACCAAAACCTGTGGACTATAAGCAAAAGCTGTATCAAGCATCTCTTCTAATTGTTTGTCATTGTAAGCAAAACCACTTCCCTTTCCACCAAGAGCAAAAGCTGCTCTTATCATTAGCGGGAAGCCAATAGTCTTCGCTGCTAACATTCCGGATTTCTTGTCTGTACATGCAATACTCTTTGGCATTTTTACGCCAATTTTTGTCAGCTCTTTGTTGAACAAATCCCTATCCTCAGTTTTTTGAATTGCTTCTACCGGAGTACCGAGCACTTTCAGATTATATTTTTCGAAAATTCCTTTTTCGTATAATTTTACACCACAATTCAGCGCCGTCTGACCACCAAAAGCCAAGAGAATTCCATCTGGCTTCTCTTCTTTAATTACCTTCTCCACAAAATAATCATTCACCGGCAAGAAATAAATCTTATCAGCGAGTCCTTTGCTAGTTTGAATTGTAGCTACATTCGGATTCACCAAAACGGTCTGGATGCCTTCTTCCTTCATCGCTTTTATGGCTTGGGAACCGGAGTAATCAAACTCTCCAGCCTCACCAATTTTCAAGGCGCCACTTCCCAATATCAAAACTTTTTTAGGAAAAACTAAAGCCCCGTTTTTTTTGGAGGCCAAATTTTTTTTAGCTCGTTTCATCTTCGCCAATTTTAGAGAAGAAAGATCATCAGGTCAAGCACGAGTTAATTATTTTATCCCCTCTGTTGTCTGCAATACCTTTTCCAGTCTAGCCATTAGCTTATCCCTAAGAGCTGCACACATTTGTTTAATATTTTCACTTGAGGAGCTCGCTGAGTTACTACCGATTTCTTTCGAATCATGAATTGTACAGGCACTGTCATTCAAGTTCATTGTTGAAGCGGATTGGCTTTTTCCTTTGTCATAACGACGCACCACCTGCACTCCATTCTTACCAGCCACAACAATTGTACTTTCGCCTCTATTTAGGTAAACCTGATTAGGATTAGTGTTCAAAGCCGTAAAAGATGATTTTTCACAAATGACTCCCTCTCCAATATTACTATTTTGGCAACCATATGTTTCGGCACCATCCACGACAATTACCTCTCCACTCTGGCTACCAAATTCTTTAAAGCTTTCACCTGTAGAGATAGCGTTACTAGCCGCAATTTCAAATTCTCTAGCTAAATCATCAGTTTCTTTTTGAAGAGTGGCAAGCGCAGCATTCATCTGCTCGTCTGATTGCAATTCAGTCGAACAAGCCATAGTCATCGCCGCCAATACTGGCATTACTTTATTCCCAATTGATTTAAAACTTTCCATATATAACTTTAATAATAGAAGATTTTATACTTTTTTTTCTTCTGTTTTGCAACTAGAAACTGATCTCGGTACCGTGAGCTTCGTCCTCACTTCCACTCATGATTTTCCAGCTCATTACCGGCTGTAGTTTTCCTGGCATTCCGAATCCACTGGCTTTTGGGTGACCACCGCCTCCCCATTGTCCAGCTACATCAGATAAGTTTATATCATTTCTTTGTGTTCGTAGTGAGCCTTTTACTAGTCCTTTTTCGTCTTCACTCAATAGTACACAATACTTACTTCCCGGCACTGCATTGAGGTAATCAATCGCACCACCGGTATCGTGAGAATCTGTGCCACAGGCCTCATAATCTTGACGATTTACCGCAGATACCGTCACGCCCTCTTCGTTCACATAAGCCCTTTCCATAATTTTTCCCCACAATCTAAGGCGATTCACCGGAGTGGTGTGAAAAAGTTCTTTTGAAATGCGTTTTAGGTCAGCACCACGGGCCATCAATTCACCACAAACCTTCATTACTTCCGCACTTGTATTACTGTGAACCAACCCACCGGTATCAAAATAAATTCCATGAAGTAAACAAGTAGCCACATCTATTGTAATTGGCCAATCACAAAACTTTAGAAATTTATAAAGAATCATGCAAGTAGAACAAGCAGCAGGATCCACAGGATTAATAGTGCCAAAATGATTATTGGAAATGTGATGATCGAAATTTATGAAAGGCTTTTGGGCAGAAAGAATTTCAGGTTTTTTTTCATGAAATGCTACGAGTTTAAGGGCCCCACAGTCCACGCTCATAATTAGATCAAAATCTTCATAATTAAAATCTTGAACAAAAGTGTCAGCCTTTTTGAGGAATATGCTATTTTCCGGAACCGGATCCACCGATGCACTTACTATCTCTTTTCCCAAAGCTTCCAGCGGGAGTCTTAGCGCGAGATTGCTTCCCACTGCATCTCCATCAGGGCTTCTATGAGAAATAATGCAAATTTTCTTTGCACTCAACAAGGCTTTTTTTGCCTTCTGGAACTCTATTTTTAGTTCTTCCGAGATATAAAGCATGAATGCTGATAAAGGGGTTAATCTTAATAAGATTTTTGTTTAATGGGAAGGCTTAAGTATAAAAACAGATTGCAAAAAGAGGTAAGATATTCCACCATAGCAGACATGCAGCTAACAAATGCCGAAAAATTCACGTTGCGCCAAAAAATTTCTGACTACGCTAAGTCTATTGGTTTTGATTTGGTAGGATTTTCTCCGGCAAAAATTGAAGAAAAATATTTGCATGCTTTTGAAGATTGGCTAGGAAATGGTCGCGAAGGAAGCATGGAATATATGAAGAAAATTGAGCAGCGCCGCGATCTCTCTAAAATTCTTCCAGACGCAAAATCCGTGATTGTTTTTGGCATGAATTATTTTCACGAGCAGCCGCCACTCAAGCGTAGTCATGGCCGTGTCGCACGCTATGCCTATGGCAGGGATTATCACAAAATCATTGGGAAGAAATTAAAATTGGTAGAAAAATTCATTGGGGAGATTTGCCAAGATCAATTGACCAGCACTTCACCAATTCTCTCCAAATCCTACGTCGACACAGGACCAATCTTAGAACGCGCTCTTGCTGAACAAGCCGGACTCGGACGCATTGGGAAAAATTCTCTCCTCATTACTGAAAAATTTGGTTCTTGGATTTTCCTCAGCGAAATTATTACGACGTTGGATTTAAATTTCGCACCCGCCACCACCTCCGCAATACAGCCGTCCTCCTCCCGCTGGTCCTCTCCATCCCAAAAATCTTTCAATGTCTGTGGCAACTGCAACAAATGTATGACAGCTTGTCCTACTGGTGCGATTATTGCTCCTGGAGTGGTAGATTCTCGCCTCTGCATTTCCTATCTCACAATAGAAAATAAAGAAAAAATTCCACCAGCCCTCGCAAAAATTATCAAAAAAACTAAACGTCTGTATGGCTGTGATATTTGTCAGGAGGTTTGCCCGCATAACGATGCACGAGCCAAAATTGCCACCGCTCCACAAGACGGTTTATTCACACCAATCGCCGGAGACTCACTCGAAATAAAAAAAGTTCTCGCTAAAACCTGCGCCTCCGAAGAAACCTTTCTGAAAACTTTTGCCGGCTCGCCTGTCATGCGCGCAAAAAGAAAGGGGCTCACCCGCACTGCAAAAATATTTATTTAATGTATTTCGGTAGAAGAATATTTTACGGCTTTAGACTTCGTTTCGTTTTCCTTAAAATTACGCAGTTCACCATCAGCGAAAGTAGCGTCTACAATTTTTCTTATAAATTTAGAGCAATAGATGATAAATTCTTGAATTCTTATTGTGGAATATGGTGATTCTTCAGTCTTTGGACCATCTATTCCTAATCCCATAATGACGGATCGCATTTTAACTTCCAAACGGGTCATTACTACATTTTTAAATTCCTCACTTTTGAACGGGTTTCCATAGGAATAGTCCCACACCTTAAGACCATCTCTCAAAAATTTATCAACACAGAGATAAAAAAGATTTATTTCTTCAGGTGAGATGACTCCTTCAGAAATCATTTCAAATAATTCTTCCAGCTCCGCAGCCTGAGGATCGTCTTCGTAAGTCTTCATTTCTAAGATTTTTATATTTCCCTTCCCCTGCCTAATGGTAGAAAACATCAATCTATTAACTGTTTTTAGAATATCGCCAGACTGCACTATTTCCCCTAACCATGATAGGCTCTTTGGCTGACAATCTGGAGCCAAGCAGTCTCCGTCAACGTTTAAACCAAGGCCGGCATCATCCATTTCTGCCGAAAATTTTCCGTACATTGATATTTCTGGTTCGAAATGCATAGTGTGAATTAGATTTAAAGAGATGTTTATACGCTAAAAACAGATCTGAGTCAAGCACCTTGCGAATAGTGAACTATTAGATCAAATCCTTCACGTCGTAATGCCTCACTTCATCTACTAAACTCGTCTTCACACCTTCTCTATTCGTCTGCAAACTCAAGAAATCTTTTTTCTCAATATTTTCATAAATTAATCCAAGATAAATTTCTTTATCCATATCTTGTACCAATTTTTTTGCTGCCCAAATGTCGTTCCTATCATATCCTTTCAAATCTTCCACGTATTTTACGCGTGAAGCATACCAATCTTCCGTCGTTAGGCGATTGTAGGTTGGGCAAGATTGCAAAATTTCCAGATAAGCAAAACCTTTATGTCTCATTGTCATTCTAAATAATTCCGTCAGATGATCCACGTCTCCAGAAAATCCACGAGCCACAAAAGTTGGATTCAAACTCAACACAAATTCCAAAGTATTTATCGGTTCAATAGACACACCACCAGGAGTTCCATTCATTTTAGCTCCAATACGAGTAGTAGAAGAAGCCTGACCAATTGTTAAACCATAATTTTCATTATTATGATGAACAAAAACCATAGGGAAATTATTTCTTACACCATGAACCAAGTGTCCCACGCCTTCACTAAAAGTCGCACCGTCACCGGCAAAAGCAATCACTTTCATCTTGTCATTTGCCAAAGCTGCACCTGCCGCTGTGCTAATAATACGGCCATGCAATCCATGTAAAGTATTAGCTTCAAATTTATCGGAACCATTTCCAGAACATCCAATGTCAAAAAACAAAGCAAAATCTTTTCTCTCTTTTCCTTCCAAAACTAGAGCTCTCGCTAAAGCATTTTGAATGCCATAGTTTCCGCATCCACTACACCAAGTAATCACTTTATCAGTTTCATATTTGAGTAATTTGTCCGCCTTAGCGATCAACTCATCCCTAGTTTTCTTGTCCATTTTTTTGATCATTTGTTTGCATCAATAAATTTTTCTAGGTCATTCAAATAGAATGGTCGTCCATCATATTTGAGTAAGCGATTTTTGAATTTTAAACCTGTCTTTGCTTCAATTAAATTGCCTAGTTGTCCCTGATAATTTCCTTCAATTAAATTCACATCTTTATTTTCCTTGAAGAATTTTTTCAATACTTCAGTCTTCAATGGAAACACAAAACTATAATGTAGATAATTTACCTTCACTCCTTTTTCCGCATACTCCTTGATAATATCGCGCATTACATTTTTAGAACTTCCCCATCCTACAAAAGAAATGTCAGCACCCACTTCGCCATAAATTTCCGGCTCCGGCAAAGCTTCAATCAAAGCTCCCATTTTTCTCATTCTCTTATCTATCATTTTTCTTGATGGCTCGGCATCTTCTGTCAGACTTCCATCTTCCAAATGTTCATCACTATTTGCGAAATAATAAGCGTCACTCGCACCAGGTACCCAGCGCTTAGACACGCCACTTCCTGTAATTCTAAATCGGTCTTCATTCACTAAACTCTTAAGATCTTCTCCTTCTACCAGTCCTCTTTCGATCTTGATTTTTTCTTGGTCAAACATCGGAATAGTCCAATACGTTTCTGCAATCCCCTTTTCCGTCAAAAGAACGACAGGAATTTGGAATTTTTCCGCGTAATTAAAAGCATGTTGAGTTAAATCAAAAGCATCAGAAGGATCGCCCACAGCCACTACCAATCTAGTAAATTCTCCATGTGCTGAATAAATAGCCAAATCTAAATCCGCCTGACAAGTCCAAGTCGGCATACCTGTTGCCGGACCAGGTCTCTGCGCAATACAAATCACCAGTGGACACTCAATCATTCCAGCCAAAGAAACAGTCTCCGTCATCAAATCATATCCTCCACCAGAAGTAGCACAAAAGGCTCTCGTACCCATATGCATTGCACCCAATGTCATACTTGCCACGCTAATCTCGTCCTCCACTTGTTTTACGAGCATTCCAGTCTTCGCCGCAAAATTGGCCATATGGGTTAGCACCGTACTTGCCGGACTCATAGGATAAGCGAAATAAGCACGACATCCCGCATGCACCGCGCCAAGTGCAATCGCCTTATTCCCTTCCATCAAAATTGTTTTTGGCACACTTGTCGGCATTTTTATATCCATAATTTTTTCCGACTTCTCAAATCCCGCTTTCAGACATCTCAAATCCGCTTCCAATAATTTTGGTTTACTCTTAAATCTTTCAGTTACTTCCGCTTCAATATATTTGTATTCCAAGCCAAGAGCTTTCCACATCATTCCCAATAGAACGACATTACTCATCAATACATTTCCACCACTTTCCAAAGCCACAGTTCTTATCGGTAAATGTACTTCTTTCACACCTTTTGCTTTCGCTTTTTCTAGAGCCTCCTTTCCTTCAATTACTCTTTCCTGTCCATGCACCAAAATTCCGCCTTCTTTCAAACTATCGACATACATTTTCAAACTCAAAGAATCAATCGCCATAATCAAATCCACTTCTTCACGCAAAGCATAGATAGGCTCTTCGCTCGCTGTAATATTGAAGCAAGCATGGCCACCTTTAATAACCGAAGGATATTCTCTTTCGGCCACGAGATAAAATCCCATATTCTGTAGAGCTTTCAAAATGATGTCGCCCGTACTGAGCAATCCACCTCCGCTAGCTCCTGCAATTTTTATTGAAAATCTATTCATTATTTCATTAATTCATTAATCTTTTCCGCCCATCTATCTACGAATCCAGTTGGTATTAAAACCATAGGATTTTTAGAAATTCTGAGAGGCATGTGTAGGATTTTTGCCTCTTTCTTCTGCAGAAATTCCATTATTATCCTCGCAGACTCCAGATGGTAATCTTTATCATATTTTGGGTCTCCAAGTCCAATGATTGCACATTTTTTTTCTTTCAAGTCCACAGTTGCCAATTTCCCTAAAAATAATTCGAAGAAATGTTCCAGCTCGCCGATTCCATAAGTAGGACAGGCAAGAATCAATAAATCGGCATCAGCGGCATACACCGGATCAGCCAATCTTGCTTCGAGTAATTCCACGGAATTTCCTGCTTTTTCCAGCACTTCTTGTGCCTTCTCGCAGACCAACTCAGTGTTTCCTCCTACAGACCCGTAAACTACTTTTATCTTAGCCATACATGAATTCTATCAGTTTTTCCTGATCTGGCAATCATATCTAAGCCCTATATGCCAACACGAACAAGAAATCCGACAGCCTATTTAGATATTTTAGAATTGTCCCAGCCACTTCTTTCCCCTCATCATTCATTGCTCCAGACATCTCCACCAAACCCCTTTCCACTCTCCTACACACCGTTCTCGCAATATGTAATCTCGTAGCCAACTCTGATCCACCCGGCCTCACAAACTCTTTTACTTTATCCATCTCTTCCTCATATTTACCCATTTCTCGCTCCAAAAATTCCACATCACTCTCATCAATCATTTTAATATTCGACGGACATTTAAATTCAAAACCAACCACGGACATCATTCTATACAAATCATCCTGTACTTTATCCATCGCCAAAGAATCTTCACCCTTCATCGAAACTCTGCACCATCCTACTAAAGCTTGTAGTTCATCCAGTTCCCCCACCAACTCAATAAACGAAGATGCTTTGCTCACTCTTCTTCCGCCAAACAAACTTGTTTCACCTTTATCTCCAGTTTTTGTGGTAATTTTCATAGTTGGATTATATAATACGATCCATGAGCAATCAAACTACTGAGCATCGCGATCATAGTATAGCTTTGGCACGAGAGGTAAAAGAACTTACAACTGAAATTTCTCGCCTAAAGAAGATGGATTTCATGCAAGTATTCAACCATCCTATAAAATTTCTTTTCTATTCTTTTCTTAAAGGATTGATGATAGGATTTGGCTCTGTTCTTGGAGCTTCAGTGCTCGTAGGAATTTTTATTTATGTATTAGCCCAAATTCGTTTAGTACCAATTCTCGGAGATTTTGTTCAGGAAGTAATTAATCAAATTCAAACTGAACAGTCCTTTAAATCTCCTTCAACAACAACTCAACAAAATATAACTAAATAAATTTATGGATAATAATGAAGATATAAAACGTTTTGCTCTTTGGTTTGTGGTCGGAGTAATACTTATTGGAAGCTTTTTAGCTCTCATGTTTATGAATAAGGGGCCTGAAGTTACGCCAGGTAAACTCAGCAAGCCTGCATCTGCTGATGAATGGATAAAAGGAGATAAAGACGCAAAGGTGACTTTGGTAGAATATAGCGATTTTCAGTGTCCTGCTTGCCGTGCCTGGGAACCACGAATTGAGAGCCTTATGAGCGAATTTGGTAATCATGTTCGTTTGGTTTATCGCAACTTCCCACTCAAAACTATTCACCAGAATGCACAAATTTCCGCTCAAGCTGCTGAGGCTGCAGGAATGCAGGGGAAATACTGGGAAATGCACAGTCTTCTATTTGAAAAACAATCAATTTGGTCTCCTCAGACATCTACTGTTGTTAAGGAAACATTCGCGAGCTATGCAGCTGACCTGGGACTTAACGTAGAACAATTCAAAAAAGATCTTGTCTCCGATAAAGCAAAGAGCTTGGTTGATGAAGACTCAGATAGCGGTAAAGCTTCAGGAGTAGATTCAACACCAACATTTTTCTTAAATAATTCAGAAATTAAACCACAAAATAATGACAACTTTAGACAGCTCCTCAGAGATGCAGTCGACGCATCTGCCTAAATGGCTTATTTGGAGCTTAATAATCGTAAGCTTCATAGGATTTCTCGATGCCAGCTATCTTACGATTGCTCACTATACCGGACTGGCTTTGCGTTGCAGTGTATTTAGTGGCTGTGATCAGGTTACCACTAGTCCATATTCGGTTGTTTTAGGCGTTCCTGTTGCGCTTATGGGCGTGCTCTATTATCTCACAATTTTATTGGCGACACTTTTCTATTTTGATACTAGAAAACCATATTTACCTAAATATATTGCTTGGGCCACTAACGCAGGATTAGCTGCTTCCTTTTGGTTCGTATTTTTACAGTTGTTTGTAATTAAAGCCATTTGTCAGTACTGCATGATTTCTGCAGTAACCTCCACCTTATTATTTATTTTTGGAATAATAATTATAAAAAAATATGGCAACAAAAAACCTCAACAATGATTACGTCAAAGAAACAATAATTTTTCTTTTGAGAATTGCACTTGGCTGGTTATTTTTTTACGCTGGAGTGGAAAAACTGATGAATCCGGAATGGACGGCATCCGG
This sequence comes from Candidatus Peribacteria bacterium, assembly GCA_943357285.1. Taxonomy (GTDB): domain Bacteria; phylum Patescibacteriota; class Gracilibacteria; order UBA1369; family LOWO2-01-FULL-3; genus JACRIB01. Next base: position 50,862 of record CALRGJ010000005.1, read on the forward strand.
ATTTTTGTTGAATGCTAAGACCTTTCACGATCTCTATGCTTCGTTCGCTTCCGCCGGAAATATCGGTTGGGTTAATTCCATCGTACCGTGGGGAGAACTTTCTATCGGACTCGGTCTAATATTTGGGACCTTCACCCGTTTGGCCTCCTATTTCGCAATTTTATTATTGGCACTTTTTTATTTTCCGGGATTGGATTTCCCACACGTCAAAAACGGATTTATTGTAGACGAAAAAGTAATATACATTTTGGTCTTCGCAGCCTTGATATATGTTCGCGCCGGCACCATCTGGGGCCTCGACTACTTCATCAATAAGAAAATTAAGAATTGGTTGGTGTAATGTTTGAATGAAGAAAATAAATTTTAAATTGCGTTCGAGCGAATAAGCCCCGTAGCCTCGGGGCGTCTCTTGAGCGAGAAAAGTAATTTAAATTTTATTTTCTTTTTCTAACCACCAACCACACAAAATACCCCACCGCCGCTAATACCGGCAAAATACTCAATACCTGCCCCATTGATAGCGGGAAGTCTGTTGGTAATGGTCCGTGTAAATCCTTGAAAAATTCGAGCAAAAATCTGCCTCCGAAATATACGAAAAGAAAAGCGCTCAAAATGAATAGTTGTGGCAATTTAGTGTAATATTTTTTGTATAAGAAATAAGTTACACCAAAGGTGGCTAGGCATAGCATCGCCTCATATAATTGCGCTGGATGACGAGGAAAATCTTCTCCTAATCTTTTAAAGATAACTCCATAATTGCTATTTGTAGGATTACCGATAATTTCGGAATTAAAGAAATTTCCAATTCTCACACAAGCCGCAGCAATAGGAATCGGAACCACAACTAAGTCCACATATTTTGAAAATTTTATTTTGTGAACTTTTACCCAAGTTATATAAGAAATAAATAAACCGATTGTAGCTCCGTGACTAGATAGCCCACCATGCCATACTTTGAGAATTTCAGACGGATTTTCGAGGAAATAAGCAGGCTCATAAAAAAACACTTGTCCAAGTCTTGCTCCTATCAAAAGCCCAAAAAATAAATAGATAGCAATGCTATCAACGTGTTCCACCGGATAACCGTGCTTCTCAAAACTCTTAATCAAAAACAAATAACAAAATACAATTCCCAGCGCAAAAAATAATCCATACCAGTGCACTTGCAGCCCAGCAAAAGAAACTAAAATAGGATCGATATTATTTGTAAAAAGCATAGGAAAAAATTAGAAGGTACATCCAATCTATTCTGTACGGTCGCTTTTTGCAAATCGCTCTCTGCTCGCTTCCCTTATAGCTGCATTAAATTCATTCAAATAAGTTAATTCAGCATGAACTCTATCGTTTACCAATATTATAAAACTCATATCCACATTACCCTCCGCATCCAACATTTTCATTTGCCTTAAAAGTGCAATCGTTAAATGGCAAGTATGATCCATGATCAACGCCAGCTGAGGTCTTTTTGCATACGTTTCTTTGCGTAGCAATACTCCTGGATTAACAAGATTTCCTACCTTCAATATATCAAAATACTTTTTAATAAATGCCTGACGAGTGTAGTCGTCAGTTCGTGTATCTGCAATCATATTATAGGAAATTTTTGCAGTATTTAATTCAGCCAACATTTCAGCATAAATAAAATCATCCACTGCCGCCAGTTCAGTTTCTGCATCTGGATAATAGTATACCAATTCTTGATCACCTTGAGATTCCATAGAGATGATTATCCCACTAAATCTTGATTTTGGCAAGCTTGATCGCTGCCTCATTGATTTCTTCGAGAGTTGGCATCAATGCGAATCTGACATAGCCAGCGCCAGGATTGATTTTTCTTCCATTATAATCACATTCATCAGAGATCAAACTTCCCGGAGTCACTACGATTCCAATCTCAGGATCTAATAGTTTTTTTGCAAATTCCACATCAGTCATTCCAGCCGGAACTTTTTGCCAGATGTAGAATGTAGCTTTCGGCATTTCAGCCTCTAGACCAATTGCCCGCAAACCATTAATTAAAATCTTAGCTTTTTCTTTATAAAGTTCTCTCATCTGACCCACATGCACATCATTCTCCAAAGCCTTAATTGCCGCCTCCTGAATAATATTTGGTGTACCGGAATCTATATTGGTTTTCAAAAGTTTATAAACATTTACCACTCCCTCATCTCCCGCCACGAATCCTACGCGATATCCGGTCATATTATTACGTTTGCTCAAAGAGTAGAAAGCAATGATTCCCTCTCTTCCAAGCCCTAATTCATCGGCAGCTTGTAGAATAGAAATCGGCGCTTCGTCAAAATAAATATCAATATAACAACCTTCATCCGCTGCAATCACAATGTCGTATTTGCGAGCCCATTCTATTAGTCCTTTGTAGTAATTTTTATCTGCCACTGCTCCAGTCGGAGAATTCGGATAATTAGTCCAAATAATCTGCGCCTTCTTTGCGATCTCTTCCGGAATTGCTTTGTAATCAATCAGAAAATTATTTTCTTTTAATAACGGCGCATAAAATGGAGTTCCTTCAGCAAAAAATGTTCCGGTCTTCATCGGTGGATATCCTGGAGAAGGACAAATCACCACATCACCTGGATCCACAAACGCTTCAGAAAAATTAAATATCGCCTCCTTTGAACCAATATTGGAAGAAATTTCTTTTTCAGGATCGAGAGTCACACCAAATCTACGTTTCATGTAATCTGCTGCAGCCACACGGAATTCTTTCAAACCCACGTAGCTTGGATATCCAGTAAGCACATGCTTCTTTGCAGCCTCTACGAGGGCATTCACTACAAAGTCGGGAGTTGGCTCGCTCGGATCACCTACTCCGAAATCTATGGCCTTTACGCCGCTTGCACGCAATGCTGCAACTTTGTCATTAATTTCTTTAAAGGCATATGCCGGTAAACTTTGTAAACGTTTTGATGGCTCTATTTTCATACTTCAGTTGTTTTATATAAATCTTCAAAAGTTTCTGCTCGGCGGATCATACGCAATTCGCCATTTTCCTGCAATAAATATTCCGCATGTCTTGGTCTTCCATTGTAATTATGTCCCATAGCAAAAGCATGTCCTCCACAATTGTGAATGAGAACGATGTCGCCGATTTCACATTTTTGTAATAATCTATCTTGCGCTAACTGATCATTATTTTCACAAATTCTGCCGACGATGGAAACGAGTTCTTTTTCATCACTTTCTTTCATCACAGTGGCATGATGGTATGCGCCATAAATTGATGGTCTTGGCATGTCGTTTGAGCTCGCATCTATTCCCACAAATTTTTTGTAAGAATCTTTTATCACAATTACTTTTGAAACCAGCCATCCGGCATCCGCTGCAATAAAACGTCCAGGCTCAGCCATTAATCTCGGTTCCTTTAATCCGTACTCTTTACACTTTTCATCGAAAGCTCCGCGAATACTTTTTGCCACGACTTCCATATCGAGACTTTTTTCTTCCGGTTTGTATGGCACGCCAAAACCTCCACCCATATTCATAAATTCAATTTCAATTCCGGTTTTATTTTTAATATCAGCCACAATATCAAACAATTTTCTAATGATGCCGGCAAAATAATCTTTGTCTTCCATCGGCACATTGCTGCCAGTCATCATGTGAATTCCGAAATGTTTCACGCCCATTTCTTTGGCCTTCTCATAGGCTTCATATGCTTTTTCGAACGGAACGCCGTATTTGGCATTTGGTCCGGCAAAAACATTGCTAGCGATCGTTGCTTTGCCCACACCAGGATTAATACGAAAAGAAATAGTTTCAGGAACGCTCAATGCTCCATCTCCCACAAAAAAATCTAACATGCTCACGTCATCTAAATTCAGAATAAATCCCGCATCTTGTGCCACTTTTAATTCACTCGCCGGATTATAATTCCCAGTAAACATTCCGCCGACTTTCAATTTTTGTCCGAGAATTACCTCTGTATCGCTCGACGCATCAAACTCAAATCCTTCGCTGATTATAATTTTCAAAACTTCCGGATTAGAGTTGGCTTTTACAGCATATAGAGGCTGAAACGCGCCCTTCCCATCCACACCCGGGAAATATTTCGTAAACGCTCCCCTCAAATTTCTGCAATTTTCTCGGAGTCTTTTCTCTTCATACACGAAGAATGGGGTCTCAAATTCTTCCACAGCTTTTTTTATCCCCGCCTCCGGATAATAAATAACGTCTTTATTTTCTTCGGTCTGCATATTCATTTTTAAATTTATAGTTTTTTAAATTTCCTTCGTTGACGTATTTATTTTTAGATTTACTATTCCCCGCCGGCGGGACTTTTCAATCTGTTGATTTTTACCGCGCACCAACGCCCCCTCAAATTAATCCATACTGCTTAATAGTCTCTTCTAAATACTCCTTTGTTTTATCTTCCGGTTCACACATCGGCAATCTGAAAGATAGCTCACATAAGCCCATTCTCGATGCAATATATTTTACTGGAATTGGATTTGTTTCTACGAAAATATCTTTGAATAAACGCACCAAATTTGTATTAATTTTTTCTGCCTCTTCAAAATTTCCTTCACTCGCAAATTTCACCATCTCACTCAATTCTTTTGGAACTAAATTTCCAGCCACAGACACCACTCCATCTCCACCGTTCTTCATCACCTCTATTGTCAGTCCATCATCACCTGAAAGCACTGTAAAATCAGCCGGTCTTCTCGCTAGTACATCTTTAATTTGAACCATATCGCCGCTCGCTTCCTTCACTCCCACAATCATCGGATGTTTAGCAATTTCCATCAAAGTATCCGTCTCAATATTTACGCCGGTACGTCCCTTAATATTGTAAACAATTATAGGCAATCCCAATTCCGCTAAAGCCAAATAATGTAGTCTCAAACCTTTCTGAGTCGGCTTATTGTAATATGGAGAAACGATAAGACAGCAATCCACACCAGCCTTCTTAGCATTGCCAATATATTCGCTCGCTTCATGAGTAGAATTACTTCCTGCGCCTGCCATTACCATTACTCTCGGTCCACCTGCAGCTACCGCTTTATCTCTTTCCTCCACCACAATTTGGAAAATTTTTGCATCTTCTTCGGTCGTAGTAGTGGGAGATTCGCCCGTTGTGCCTACCGGTACAATTCCAGTCACTCCACTAGCGATTTGTCTCTGCACCATATTGCGTAGAGCCGATTCATCAACGCTTCCATCTTTAGCAAATGGCGTCACTATCGCGGTCCATGTTCCTGCATATTTTCTTGGCATATAATTAGGGTAATAATTTACGAAATAAAACTATCCATTCAAAAAATCTTCCATCTCAAAGTATCCCTTTTTACCAACTATCCACTCCGCCGCCTTCACCGCTCCTAGAGCATAGCCATCACGACAACGCGCCTCATGAGTAATAGTGATTCTGTCTGCAGCTGAATCAAAACCAATAGTGTGTCCGAAGTTTACTAGACCACCTCTCACAGATGAAAAATGAATTTCGTTCATCTCGCGTTTGCGATCTAATTTGTCCTCCACTACTGCAGTTTTTCTTTCAATATTTTCTAGCAAAATTTTCTCCAAAGTTTTTGCCGTACCAGATGGGGAATCTACTTTATTACAGTGGTGGATTTCAGTTCCCCACACATCATATTCATCGAATTTATTTACCAATTTTGCTGCCGCCTCCACAATTTTGAAATACATATTTACGCCAATAGAAAAATTTGAGGACCACAGAAATCCTATCTCGCCGCCACCATCTTTTGCTCCCACGATTTTTTTCATTTCATCTGATTTCCCATACCATCCAGTCGCACCTTCCACCAAATTCACCCCCGCTTCTTTACAAATTTTTAAATTTTCCATAACTGCATCTCCACCGGAAAAATCAATCACCACATCTATGCCTTTTAGCATCAGCACATCCAATTTTTTAGCTGTTGCTTCAGCAGCACTTGGATCCACAATCACTGGCACTTCATGCCCTCTTTCAAGTGCAATTGTTCTCACCACTTTTCCCATTCCACCAAACCCTAGTAATGCAATTTTCATAATAATTACAGATTAGAAAGTGTCCCCATGAACATATTAGAAATAAAATTTTGAATCGGTCAACTTTTCCTTTTCCCTAAACAAATAACATCGCAATCTCTACTGCATTTAGCGCCGCACCTCGGAGCAACTGATCTCCACTCACAAATAATTCCAATCCATGATCTCCGAAAATCAAACTCTGACGAATTCTGCCCACCTCCACGTTAAACTTTCCAGCAGCGTTTATAGGCATAGGATAGAGGTTTTTGCTCACATCGTCCACTAGATCAACACCTGGAGCACTACTCAAAACCTCACGAGCGCCCTCCACTGTCACAGGCTTCTCAGTTTCAATCACAATGCTCTCGCTATGTGCACGAAGAGTCGGAATTCTCACTGCTGTACATGAACACGCAATATTCTCATCTCCAAAAATTTTTCTAGTTTCCCAAGCCACTTTCATTTCCTCTTTTGTGTAACCATTCTCCTGAAATTTATCGATATGTGGAATAATATTGAAAGCAATTTGATGAACAAAAAACTTTGGACTCGCTTCTGAACCAGCCTTCACTTTTACATGTTCCGGATCCAATAATTCCTCAATTCCCTTATTGCCCAAATCATTCCCCTCAAAAACAGCGCGAGTCTGGTCTACTAATTCTTTCATTCCTTTTGCGCCCGCTCCGCTAGTAGCCTGATATGTCGAAACAATCACCTTCTTCAAGCCAAATTTTTTATAAATTGGCCATAGCGCCATCGCTGCAATCGCTGTAGTACAGTTTGGGTTTGCGATCACGCCAGGATTCACCTTCGCTGCTTCAGAATTCACTCCAGGAATCACCAAAGGCACATCTTTCTCATATCTAAATGCTGAAGAATTATCCACCATCAAGCATCCAGCTTTCACTACGCGGTCTCTCCACTCCTTGCTGATATCGCTTCCTGCTGAGAAAAGAGCCACGTCACTTTCTTCAAAAACTTTATCGGAAATTACTTCGCAAGCCACGTCTCCGAATGGAGTTTTAATTACTTTTCCTAAAGATTTTTCTGATGCCACTAGTCTCAACTTCCCTACTGGAAAATTCAAAGCCTTGAGACAATTAATCATCTCCACACCCACCGCCCCTGTCGCCCCTACTATCACTACATTTTTCATAATATTTTTGGTTAAAAAAATCGGAATTTATAAAATTAAATTTTTGCGAATGGAGCGACGTTGCTACGGCGCGACTTTGAGCAAAAAGAGAATTTTAAAATTTCAATTTTCAATCTATAAAAAATTTATTAAATACTTTTTTCACTACTTCCTGCACCTCCGCTTCCTTCACCAAGAAAGTAATATTTCTTTTTGAAGAACCTTGAGAAACCATGCTTACATCATGTTCTTGCACAGCTGTAAAAAGATCTAGTAATGCCAATTTGTCGTGAATAATTCCCGCACCCACAAGACACACGATAGCCATTCCCTTCTCTACTCTCACGTTTGCAAATTTGCTCAATTGATCTATTACTTTATCCGCTTCACCATTATCTACCGTCACAGACACGCTCACCTCAGAAGTGGAAACTACATCCACATCGATATGAGCCTTCGCGAAAATCTGGAAAATCTTAGACATAAATCCGGGAGCACTGAGCATGCCCGCGGAACAAATATTCACGATGGTAATATTCTTTTTGAAAGTCACAGATTTAATAGATTCTTCTTCTTCATTTGTGATCAAAGTTCCCGGTGCACTTGGATTAAAAGTATTCAAAATTTTCACCGGAATATTTTTTGCAATCGCCGGTTTAATAGTTTTTGGATGCAACACTTTTGCTCCAAAGAAAGCCAACTCTGCCGCTTCCTTGAATGATAATTTTGGTAGAACTTTTGCTCTTGGCTCATTCCTTGGGTCGAAATTGAAAATTCCATCCACATCAGTCCAGATTTGTAATTCACTGGAGTTTAAAGCTCCGGCAACAATTGCTCCACTATAATCACTTCCACCACGTCCTAGAGTAATATATTCACCAGTTTCAGATTGACCGATAAATCCAGTCACTACCGGAATCACTCCACTCTTCAAAAGTGGAACCAATTTTTCTTCGATTGCTTTATAAGTTTTTTCGAAATCCACATTTCCCTCGCCAAAATTATTATCTGCAAAAACCAATTCATAAGAATCTACGGCCACACTCTTAAATCCATTCTTTTTCAAAACTTCCGGCAAAATATTGCTGCTAATTCTTTCGCCAAATCCGGAGATTTTATCTTTCATATAAGTAAGAAGTTCTCCTTTTTTCTGAACTTCTTCACAACACTCTTTCAATTCTTTCCATAAGTTTTCTAAATTCACAGTCACTCCCAATTCTGCCAAAATTGCCTCATGTTTTTCTACTAGAACCTTAATGCCTTCTTGCCAATTTCCACCAGTTGCAGCAGTTTCTCCCAGTAAAATTAATTTATCAGTCGTGCCTGAAGTTGCTGATACTACCGCGGTTTTAGCACCAGGCATCTTGCCTAATATATCAGCAACTTGCTGAATCGCTTTTGCTGACCCCATTGATGTACCACCGAATTTTGCTACTACGTTTTCCATTTGATAGTGTTTAGAAATGAAATAAAAAAAGTCTCGCGCTTTAGGCGGAGACTAGGTTCTAAGAAATTCAGAATTCTAAGAACTTACTCCGCTGGGAGCATCTTCTTAGTCTTCTTTAGTTCTTTCCTTTCCATATGATTATTACGTTAACGGGCTCAATTTTATCTGAAGCTTCTCATTTGTCAATTTTTTTATTACATAAAAAGGATCCCCGACAAAGGGATCCTTCCCATACGAACATTAAAAATTATTTTTTTAGAACTCCTTCTTGAGTTAATCCCTTACGAAGCATGATCAGCATTTTTGCTGCTTCCGCTCTAATAGCTGTTCCTCTGAAATTCGCTCTAGTGCCATTGTCAGCACCAGTAATTACTCCAAGGTTATGAGCCTTAGCAAAATTTTCTTTCTGGTGTTCGTTCATCTGGTTAAAATCCAGATAATCACCAATTTCAGTTACGGCATTTACATCTATTGTTTTACCAGTCATTTTTTCGTATACAGCAATTGCCGTATCCGCAAATGTTTCTCTTTTCATTTCTCCTGCGATCCCGCCACAAGCGGCAATCTCGCTTTTTAATTTTTCTACACCGATCACGTTAGCCATAGATTGCAAGAATGGTTTAGCCCATTCAATATTTCCACCAAGTGCGTCAACTTCAGGAGAAACACTTGAATCTGGTTTCAATTTTGCCGCCTTATCAATCATGGCAATACCTTCGGCGCAGTTTAGTTTGTATTCTGGTCTCAAATCCTTGAACCCGTCATCATTTTCCGTTCCCTCAACTATTCCAAGAGCAGCGGCTTCATTAGCGGATTCCGCATACCAAGAATCTTGGTCTACGTCAGGGAAAGCCCATAATCCTTCACTGCTTAAATGACGATTCAATTCTTTATCGTCTGAAGCATTACGTTCAGAAAGTTTTTCTAAAATTTTGGCAGGATCTTTTCCTTCATTTGCATAAGCAAATGCCTTATTTGCGAGTTCTTTAAACTCAGCTAAATATTTCACCGGCCAAATTCTTTCTGTAATCATTGTACGCAATTTTTCAACCATATCTTTAGATGCTGGACTAACTGTCACAATTTTATCTAAAGTTTGAATAATTTCGGCTGTGTAAGTTTGCTGTTTGGTTACAGCATCACCTGCAGTTTTTGAAAACATTGAAAATTTGTCCTGATTTTCTGTGAATTTAGAAATCATATCACTTTTAAGGCTGGCCATAGCATCTTTAATTTTTGCCATTGTTGCCTCATCGGTAACCGTAGATAGACTGTCTAGCTTCGCATTAATTAGCTCATCAATCTTTGAATTTAATTCTTTAGTATTATCCAAAAATTCATCTTCGAATTTTTTTTCTTTCAACTCTTTTTCACGGAGTTTTAATTTTTTAAGATTATTTTTAATAATGAAATCCTTATTCAGTTCCAATTCATCTCCATCTGATAAATCCTTCTCGTCATTGGTATCATCGTTTTTATCATTGTCATTCCCCTCATCACTTACGTAATTGGAAAACAGACTGTCGCTAGATATTTTTTTATTCACATCTGCCATATCACTGGCAGCAATTGTGATAACTGACAAAACCATCGCGACAATAAGTCCGACATTTTTTTTGTGATTTCCTGTAGAACCTTTGTTTTTCTTCATTTGTTTTTGTTTAAATAATAAAATAGAAAATTCTTTCGAATTCCCCCTGTTTTTAGATCTTTATATTTTTTTGTTTTAATCTAATCACGACAATATTATACAACAAAATGGGTCATTAGTCAAATACAGACTATTACGCTCTAATTAGAGATTTTTGGCCGCCTCTAGTATGATTTTCTTTGTTTCTTCCCAGCTTATACAGCTGTCAGTTACAGACACTCCATATTTCATTTCTCCCCAGCCTCCACCTATTTTCTGACTACCTTCGAACAAATGACTTTCTAGCATCAATCCTACTATATTATCGGAGCCATTTTTGATCTGTCCCATCACATCATTCCAAACCTTCGGCTGATTTCTAAAATCTTTTTCGCTATTTGCATGACTACAATCAATAATAATTCTTGGTTTAACTCCGGCTTTTTTGCAGAAATTTGCAGCTAGAGCTACATCTTTTGATGAATAATTTGGTCCAGACACTCCTCCTCTCAAAATCACATGCCCATATGGATTACCTGTGGTGCTTACTACGGAAACTTTTCCTTCATCATCCATTCCAAGGAAATTATGAGGAGCTTCCGCTGATAGAATTGCATTCACCGCCACATCTACATTGCCTTCAGTTCCATTTTTGAAACCCACCGGCATGGATAAACCACTGGCCAATTCTCTATGGGTTTGTGATTCTGCAGTTCTGGCGCCAATAGCGCTCCAACAGATCAAATCCGAATGATATTGAATAACGATCGGTCCCAAAACTTCCGTAGCAGTTGGTAATCCCATGTCATTTATCTGTATTAACAATTTCCTAGCCAAAAGCACACCTTCCTTCAAACTATAAGAATCATCTAAATAAGGATCATAAATAAAACCCTTCCAACCAATGGTTGTTCGAGGTTTTTCTAGATATGCTCTCATTACAATCACGAATTTATCTTCAACTTGTTTGCGCAGTTCGTTTAGTTTTTCCGCATATTCTAAAGCCGCTTTTGCATCATGAATAGAGCAAGGACCCACCACGATAATTTTTCTGGAATCTTTCCCATCCAAAATATTTTGAATATCTTCACGCGCTTTAAGCACAGTTTCAGATGCACGCTTGGTTATCTTTGCCTGCTTCAAAACTGTCGCCGGCGAAGCAATTTCTCCAAAAGACGAAACGCGTAAGTTGTTTATTTTAGAATTCATAGCTCGCATAAAATAGCTTAAAAGCTTCCTGTTGCCAACTTTAACAAAAAAAACAGCCTTTTGGGCTGCTCTACACTATTTGAATGGCGGAACGGACGGGATTCGAACCCGCGACCTCCACAGTGACAGTGTGGCGTTCTAACCAGCTGAACTACCGCTCCACGTAAATAATGCAGGTGGACGATAATATAATTCGCACCCAAAAACAAGTAAATTTGTGATATTGAGCGTTTTCCCCTAAGATTATTGCATGAAAATTGGAATAGATTGTCGCTTTTTCAGCTCAAAATTTACCGGAATTGGTCGTTATACCCATGAACTGGTGGAGAATTTCATTAAACTCAATTCTGCTCTCACCTCTCCTCACGAGCTTATACTCTTCTTTAATGAGCCTGAATATAAAGATTTTATCTACCCCAATCACACCAAAAAAGTTCTCGTGAATGCCAAGCACTATTCCATCGACGAACAATTTATATTTCTCAGAAAATTAAATAAGGAAAAACTTGATCTGGTTCATTTTCCGCATTTCAATATTCCAGTTCTCTACTCTAGACCATACATCGTTACCATTCACGACCTCACGCTTTCTATGTTTCCAGGTCAAAAAATGACCAGATGGTATCATCGCATTGGATACAATCTCACGATAAAAAACGCCGTTAAAAAAGCTAAAAAAATTATCTCTGTTTCTGAAAATACGAAAAAAGATTTGATACGACTACTTCGCGTTCCGGAAGAAAAAATAACTGTAATTTATAATGGTATTTCTCCAGATTTAAAAGTTGTTCCGGAATATAAAAATGCTGCACATGAAGACTTCCTTTTGTATGCCGGAGTTTGGCGCAGCCATAAAAATTTACCTCGTCTTATCTCCGCTTTCCATCTGTTGAAAAATAGGAATCCGGAATTCAAAGATGTTAAGTTGATAATCACTGGTAAACCTGATCCACACTATCCAGAAGTAAAACACACAGTTCGTTTTCTCGGTTTGGAGCATGATGTAAAATTTCTTGGCCTTGTTCCGGAACAAGAATTAATTAAGCTTTATAACCAAGCAACGATTTTCGTCTTCCCTTCTTTATATGAAGGATTCGGTCTTCCTCCTCTTGAAGCCATGAGCTGCGGTACGCCCGTAGCCGCCGCAAATTCTTCTTCCATCCCAGAAGTTTGTGGCGAAGGTAATGCCGTATTTTTCAATCCTCATAGTATAGACTCCATTGCTGAAACCATCCTTTCCCTATATAAAAATCCTACTGCTCAAGAAAAATTAATCAAAAATGGCCTCGACCATGCGGCCAAATTTTCTTGGATCAAAACCGCTAAAGAAACCTGGCAAATAATAAATCACCAATGACTTTTTATCCTTTTCAAGATTTTTTAAAGAGAGCAGCCAATAAATATGGCATTTCCAAAGAGATGGAAGCTGCAAAAATATGCAACGATTTTCGCGCAATTATGCCCGAACTCTTGAAAGGAATTCCTCAAGCCGATATATACATTCAGCCCGCTTTTTATAAGAACAAAACTCTCGTTCTCAATGTTTTAAATCCAGCTTGGGCTCAAGAAATTATTATTCGTCGTCCAAAAATTATCGCCGAAATGAATAGAAAAGCCGGCAAGGAAATAATAAAGAATCTTTATACTCAACTTCATAGCTCAGGACAGTACTAAGGTCAAAAAAATAACAATTTTAGTCGAAATTTCCTCTGTTAGCAGACAAAAGAATGATTTTTTCTTGACTTTAAAACGCTTCTGTCTAAAATAAAGCCCGCTTACTCGTAACGAAAAACAACGTGCTAAAGATCAGACTAACTCGTATTGGAAAGAACAAACAACCTAGTTTCCGTGTAGTTCTTCAGGAACACACATCTCCAGTAAAAGGTAAATTTATTGAAGAGCTTGGATACTACAGACCAGCTGCTACACCTAAAGAGGTCAAATTTGAACTCGATAGAGTTAAGCATTGGTTAAAAATGGGTGCTCAGCCATCTGATACAATCGCTGTTTTATTGAAAAAACAAGGTATTGAAAATATGGATCAATTTATTGCACCTCGCAATAAAAAGACTAGAAATAAAAAAGCTCCAGCTGTTGAAGCCGCTCCGGCTGTTCCAGCTGCTCCAGCCGCTTAATACACATTATTAAAAATTCCCTTTAATTTTTAATTTTTTAATTTCACAGACATGACAGACCAAACAACTGCAGATCGCGATTTTGTTGAATACGTTGTGAAGCAAATAGTTGAAAAACCTGAAGAGGTTGTAGTAGAAAGAGTTGTAGACGAAATGGGAGTTCTTATTACGCTCAAAGTTTCTAAAGACGATATGGGAAAAATCATCGGAAAGAGCGGCCAAACAGCTAAAGCTCTCCGTATCCTTTTAAGAATAATTGGTTCCAAGAATAACGCACGTGTCAACTTGAAGATAGTTGAACCTGGGCAGGAAACAGTTTAATATACAGTCATGCCAAACATATCAGACGGTAGCTCTACCCTCGGAAGCAGCCAACCTGTTGGAAGCAAATCTATTGTAGAAGCTGCTCAAAATTATCAAATTCTAGAAATCCTTAATCGCGGATTGGCTTATGCAATTATTATTGCAGGTCTACTTTCCGTAATTTTTATCTTCATCGGAGGTATTTCCTTCATCCTTTCAGGAGGAGCTGAAGACAAAATTAAATCAGCCGTTTCCACTATTCGTTACGCTATTATCGGTCTAATCGTAACTATTTTGGCAACTGTAATAGTAGGAACCGTAGGTAAAGCTATGGGCTTAGACATCATCCGATACTTGAATTTTGGTGATATTATTGCCACTATTCAGGGCATCACCACTACAGGAGCGAATGGCGGCGGGTTACAGTGACCCCTTGACTAAGCCATTTTTTTCATGTTAAAAAGAATACTTGATCTATAGTATCCTTTTTATCTTGTATGGAACAAATGGGAAGAAGAAATTTTTTGGAACGTAGTCTAGGTGCAATTGGCGTAGCTGCCCTTGCTGAACTTTTTCCTGGCTGTAAAGATTACCGCGAGGATACTCAGCAAAGAGCTAATGCAGTTATTAGCCCTAAGGAAAAAGATATCGATTCTAAAAAGTTTATCGAAAAAATTGAAGTGAAAGGTGTTATTTTCAATATTCATTTTTCAGAAGGTTTACACAATCCACCAGATTTAGCTGTTTTGAGATCAGCAATCGAAGGAGCGGTAGATCTCAATGCCAAATATATAGATGTTCCCACAGGTCTTGAAATTAGCCTAGTAATTAGAAATCCTGAAGAACTAGGAGGTGCGGGCGGAAATGTACCGGTAACTTTTCAAATCGGCCCAAATGAAGAAGGAAGATACTCCAAACCTGTTGGTCTTGAGTTTGATAATAAGGTTATTAATTTAAGTTCGTCCGACATTACCCCTACAAATCTTGGTCATGAACTTTTACATTACATTAGAGCGGATCAGGGAATCATGGTTTCACATGAGGGAATAGAGGAAGGTTTAGCTGAATATTTAGAATTTATTGAAGGAGCTCCATCCGAGATAGAGCTGCTTAATTCTGCTGTTTCCCTGGAAGATTTTTTTGAGCTTTTCCCGGATTTGTTGGCCATCCCTTTAGAAGATGAAATACGTCATGGTAAAGCTTTTGTTAAAGATTTGCCTCGGAAGTCGGAATTGGTTGCGAAACTAAAAAGAGAGATGCAAAGAAGAGCTTGGAAAAAATGGTTTGAAAAACCAGCGAATACTGATTTTTTAAGAAATCTTCACCGCGAACAAGCCAGAATTCAAAAAGATCAACCGCAAAAAGTTTGGACAGTCACTGATTTCGTTGCTGCCGGTAGCAAAATTAATCCTGAATTTGCCTCTTGGTTTGAAAGTCAAAAAATCTTTGAAATGGCTGAGCCAGGGCCAATTATAAGAGCCATTTTTAAAGATGGTAAGATCCATATACTCTCCTTATCACAGGAATCTTTAAACGATAAAGCAGGCAAAGACATTAGTAAGTATCCAAAACTTTTTCATTTGCAGCCTTTTGAGGGCGAAGTAAAAGTCACTTTATCCTTACGTTCAGGCTCAAGATTAAATTTTACTTTACCACTTCGTGGTAAAACTTTCGACTCTCCAAATATAAAAAAGGCTTTAGCGGAGCGTAATATTGCTTATGAAGAACTAGTTAGTGTTCAAATAAAACACAATGGACAAGATGTGACACTGAAAGCTGTACCCTAGTCTAGGATTTCACCAACACCGTTTCCAATCCTTGTCTCACTATATTTTTCCAGTCATATGGAAATTTGAACGTTTCTAGTGCGCGGACTAGAGCGGCAAAGATGGACCATGAGTCCCCTGTTCTGTATATGAAAGCATTTCCTGTTTCGTGATTTGGATTGTAGTCTTCTACTTCAGCGCGATTTGGACTTACCGGAATTGTTCCATTTAGGAGCATTTCTTCCACATCACTGAAATTGAATCCAAGCGCGATATCCGCAGCTTGTAGTACGACCTTTCTGTTATTGCGACTATAAGGCAAAACAACCGTGTGAGGCACTGAGAAAGCTCCGAGATTAGTATCGGCAAGTATTACTACCTGCACATCTACGTGAGCTGTTGCCTCCAAAATCTTTTTTAAAGTATCTTCAATAGCCGGAGACAATTCTTTATCTAGGATAATTCCTAGAAGAGGCTTCCTAGTATTAAATGATAATTTTTTTGAAAGAAATCCTTTTACTTCCTTTTTTTGTTTAACGAAATTTTCTAAGGAGCTGTACATATTTTTTTTATTTTTGTTATTCAATCATTATACCTTATAATCTGACTTAAGTCGAGAACTATACCCTTGACGATAGCGTGAGTTGTTATTTAATTCGAATAGCCCAAAAACCGCATGTCTAAGCTAATAATCATCGATGGTAATGCTATTATTCATCGCGCTTTTCACGGTCTTCCACCATTCAAAACTTCTACCGGTGAATTAGTAAATGCCGTCTATGGTTTTTCCTCGATTCTTTTAAATATTTTGAATAAAGAACAGCCCGATTATATCGCTGTTACTTTTGATATGAAGGCTCCCACTTTTCGCCATATTGAGTATAAAGAATACAAAGCTACTCGCACGAAAGCTCCCGACGAACTCTATGCTCAGATTCCTCGTATTCGTGACGTAGTGCGTGCTTTCAGAATTCCAATTTATGAAACCGAAGGCTACGAAGCCGATGATGTGATAGGCACACTCGCGAAGCAAGCGGAGAAAATGGACATCAATACTTACATCGTGACTGGCGATATGGATACGATGCAATTAGTAACTGATAAAATTAAAGTACTCGCAAACACTCAGAAATTTTCCGAACCAATTGTTTACGATATCGCAAAAGTAATGGGAAGATTTGGCTTACAGCCAAGCCAAATTACCGACATGAAAGGTCTTCAGGGAGATAATTCTGATAACATAAAGGGTGTGCAAGGAATAGGTCCTAAGACTGCTTGTACTCTTCTTCAGAAATATGGAACGTTAGAAAATATTTATAAAAACCTCGATGAAATTACTGGTGGCGTTCACGACAAACTTGCTGCTCACAAAGAGGAAGCTTTCCAAAGCAAACATCTCGCTACAATTATTACCGACGTCCCGGGAATCACTCTCGACATTGAAGCCTGTAAAACTCATGACTACGACGAAGCTACTCTGCGCGAAATTTTCGAAAAACTAGAATTTAAGAGCCTCCTCGCTCGCCTAAATACTTTTCATAAATTTTCCAGCGAAAAGAAAGCTGTGGAAAATAATATACAGGTGTCATTGTTTTAGTCTCCCCATATTGACAAACAGGGAAAAAGGTTTAGAATCTTTCCTTGAATAATTTTTTATGGAAGATCCTAAATATAGTCAGTCAGAGGAAGTTGAACAAGATAGTCCCAGAAAAAGGGAGATTGTTAAGCGTTTATTGGCTATTGATGTCGTTTCAGAAGTTTCCGAAATGGAAGATGGTGGTTCTACGAATAAACCTAAATCCGTAGATGGAGCTCCTCAAAGCTTGCCATTTTTTAGGACTGATGCCTTAACGATAGATATAAACTCTAATCCAAATGCAGAAATTGTCTGTAATTTTGGTAAATTAGGAGAAAGGTCTGTTCACGTTCTTGTAGCCATTGCATATGCTTATGCCAATGGTGATTTGAACGAATCAGAGGCTACCAGTCTTCATTTCAAAGTTCTTCATACTCTTATTGCTCAGTTTGAAGGTAGCCCACGCAAAAATCTACTAGAAGCGAGATTATTAAGAGTTGAATCTCTAGCTAAGGCTATTAAAGTAATGAGACCGAAACCACACCTTGGTGAAACTAGTGAGCTTAAGGATTATCACATTGACGCTATTCTTGGTTCCACGGAATCGCTAAAGGAGGCAGACGCTCTCGATCCGGCACCCACAAAAGTAAGCGACACTAGAGCAAAAACCAGACGTCTTATTATAGCATCTGGAATTGCTGGTTTAGTTATGGGTATTGGAGCTGCAATAGGAGCAACCTACCCTGAAAAAATCCAGGCATTAGAAAAATCCATGGGATCAGCGATTAAGTCTACCTCCGACTGGGTTTCAAAAAAACTGGAAGAAGTTAAGTAAAACAGATAAGTTTATACCCCCATCTGTTTGACAAAACTCTCTTCTGTGCGTAAACTAAACCCCCACCCTTGAGAGCGATTTATAGCACACGAAAGATTCGAGAGCTATCAAGCGGAAGTGAAGTGAATTTTTATTATTTTTGACATCGGCAAACAGCTCTTCGCAGAGCCTTCTAGACCGAATAAAAAAATTGAACGAGGCGCATTTATTGGCCAAAAACTGACGCATTTCATTTGTAAGCAAAATAAATTTCTAGTAATATCCCTTCGACTTAAGATTAATCAATAAACATGGCTAAAACAAGAATAGTAGCGAGCCTAGACATCGGAAGTTCAAAAATTAGAACGGTTGTTGGTATAATGGATGATGACTCCAAAGTTCCTAACATTATCGGAGTTGGTATCGCTCCTTCTACTGGTCTCCGAAAAGGAGCAGTAATTGACGTTGAAGAAACCATCAACAGCATTTCTTCTTCTCTTGAAGATGCTGAAAGAATGGCTGGAGAACCAATTAACCATGTATTCCTTGGTGTTGGTGGAAATCATATTGATTCCCTCAATAGCCGTGGTGTTATTGCTGTAGCTCACGCTGAAAACGAAATTTCAGAAGAGGACGTAGATCGTGTTCTTGAAGCTGCTCAGGCTGTAACAATTCCAAGCAATCGTAGAATTCTTAGAATTATTCCAAAAACTTTCACAGTTGATGAACAAAAAGGTATTAAATATCCGGTTGGTATGACTGGTATTCGTCTAGAAGTTGAAACACATATTATTACTGGATTTGAACCGGTAGTTAAGAATATTGAAAAATGTGTACTTCAGTCAGGTGTAGACGTGGATGATATTATTCCAGCTTGTCTTGCTTCTGCCGAAGCTGTTCTTTCAAAGAGACAGAAAGAGCTTGGAGTTGTGGTTGTAGATATTGGTTGCGGTGGTACTTCAGTAACTGTCTTTGAAGACGGTGCTACTCTTCACACTTCTGTAATTCCGGTTGGTGGAGAAAATGTTACTAACGACGTAGCCATCGGTATGAGAACTTCTATTGATACAGCTGAAAAAATTAAAATTGAATATGGTTCAGTGATTCCGGAAGACGTAAACGAGAGAGAGACAATCGATCTTTCACTATTAAGCAAAATAGATACACATTTGGTTTCAAAGAAGCAGGTAGTAGAAATTATTCAGGCTCGTTACAGCGAAATTTTTGTTCTCGTTAAAGACGAATTAGCAAAAATCCACCGTGACGGAATGCTTCCAGCGGGAGTCATTCTTACTGGTGCTGGTGCAAAGATGGCCGGAGTTATTGATTTAGCTCGTGAGACTTTGAACCTACCTTGCCAAATTGGTTTCCCACAAAATTATGACGGTGTTGTAGATAAAATTGATGACCCGGCTTATGCTACTGCGATTGGACTTTTACTTTGGGGTTCACGCTTCGAAGGACGTCACCACGCAGGCTTGAAAAACATCAATTTCAAGAAAGGAATGAATAGCTTGAAAAAATGGTTTAAGAACTTGGTTCCGTAACCCTTTACGGAATTACCTTTCACCTTGACATTATGTCAAGCGAGCGGTAATAATGAGCTCCCAACTATGGGAAAGAACAGATGTAGTTATCTAACCTCTAGACCATGACAACACAAGACGATAATTTGGATCTTAAGAATCTTTTCTCAAAAGGAAGAGATAATTCTAAACCAACATCAAAATTAAAGACCATGGAAATTAAGCCGGAAATTACACCGGTTGCGAATATTAAAGTGCTCGGAGTTGGTGGTGGTGGTTGCAATGCTGTAAACCGCATGATCAAGTCTGGTTTAAAAGGAATTGAATTTATTAGTATCAATACAGATGCTCAGGCTCTTTATCATTCTGAGGCTGGTACAAAAATTAATATTGGTCACGCTACAACTCGTGGTCTTGGTGCAGGATCTAATCCGGATATTGGTCGTCAAGCTGCTGAGGAAAGCATTGATGAAATTCGTGATGCTATCGAAGGTAGCGACATGATTTTTATTACATGTGGTCTTGGTGGTGGTACTGGTACTGGAGGTGCTCCAGTTATTGCTGGTGTTGCTAAAGAAATGGGAATTTTGACTGTTGCCGTTGTTACTAAGCCTTTCTCTTTTGAAGGTCAACGTCGCAAAGGTCAGGCTGATGAAGGTTTAGAGAATTTGAAGAACAAAGTAGATACACTTATTACAATTCCAAACGACAAAATTCTTTCTATTATCGATAAGAAAACTCCACTTAACGACGCTTTCGCTGTTGTGGATGATGTTCTTAGACAAGGTGTTCAAGGTATCGCTGACCTTATCACTATTCACGGTATGATCAATGTGGATTTCGCGGATGTTAAGGCTGTTATGGAAAACGCTGGTTCAGCCCTTATGGGTATTGGTTATGGCACTGGTGAAAATCGTGCTGTTGAAGCTGCGAAAGCTGCTGTTGAAAGTCCTCTTTTGGAACTTTCTATCGACGGAGCGAAAGGTGTTCTATTCAATATTACCGGTGGTAACGACTTGAGTATGTTTGAGGTTGATGAAGCTGCTCGTATTATTACAGAAGCTGCTGATCCAGAAGCAAACATTATCTTTGGTGCTGTTATCAACGATTCATACACAGGTGAAGTTAAAATCACTGTTGTAGCTACAGGTTTTGATTATAGTCGTAATGAAAGCTCAATGCTTCGTCAGAAGTCTGCTTTCAGCCCACGCACTATGCATACTCCAGCACAGACAGCTGCAGAAGCTATGCCAATCAAAAAGACTGAGAATGAATTAGACATCCCAGCTTTCATTAGACAGAAGATGCAGTAAGAGCACTTGTGCTCTAGCGAGCGTAAGAGCGAGCCTAACATTTTTGCGATGAGCAAAAATAACCTTATCCCTAGTCTTGTGCAGTTTCCTTCGGAGCTAACTGTTCTTTACCTTTGAGGTCTACTACGTACCATGTGTTGCCTCTTTTTGCATGAGCAAAGCCATCATCAAAGTCTTCTACTTTGCTATAGCTCTTGTCATTTAGTTTAGAACCATCTGCTTTGAGGAATTTCCAATAAGGTCCGTTTCTTACTCCGGCAACTCCTTGGAAGAAAGGATAAGTTTCATCGTATTCTCCGAATTTCAAATCTTGACCTTTTGTATCAATAAAGTGCCACTTCTTTCCATCTTTTACTGCGGCTTTTCCTTCAAAGAACCACTGAGCATCAGTATAGATTTTTCCATCTACTTCTTTACCTTTCAAATTTAACATTACATATCCATCATCAGTACTAGCCCAGGCAATTCCATCATGATATTCTTCAACTTCAAAATATTCTTGGCTAAGAATATCTCCTTTTTCATCCACGACAAAGGAAAGACCATTCTTGTTTGCAATCGCTACGCCCTTTTCGTATTCCCCTACTGAATCATAACCATTTTTTTTAGCTACATCTGCAGGATTTACTTTTACATTTTTTGTATCAGTCAAAAAATCTGCTAATTTTTTGCCATCACCTTTGATTATTTTTTCAGCTTCTTTTTTCGCCAAGGCTTGAGCAGATTCAGCACTAAGCTTTATCTCTACACCTTTAAATGGAGAAACTTTCCACGTTTCTTCTATCATCTTCTTTGCTGCCTCTTGTTTTGGAGCATCTTTAGGTCTCTCTAGGAATACTAAACGGTTTTCGTGGATGTACATGGTTTTGATTTTTATTTTTGTTTTGATTTTTTTTGAAATCTGGTCATTCTAGCATCGTTTTATTTTAGTTTCAAATATTTCGTATCAAGAAGACTATGTTCAGCGCCAAAATTTGTTAAGAATTAATATTTGAACACGCGAAATTAACAGATTGGAAAAATTGCATAAAATAGAAAAAAGTTATGACAACTAAAAGTTTGTTTTAAATAAGCCTTTTATAACGAATTTATAATCAACAACGGAGTCATATCTATGACGGAAACGCTCTCGAATCTTGCTCTATTCCATAGATTGCCGTGGGTATTCATTCCTTTAAAAACTATAAGAGGAGTTTTTGTATCAGTTGTTCTTTTTAGATCTTCGTAAACCACGAATTCTACTGAACCATCAAAGCCCATTTTCGATAGGACTCCATTCCATTGTTGTTCAAATCTAACACGCAATCTACCTTCGGGTGGAACAAGTATTTTTAGCTTATTCCCAGATGCACGCGCTGCTTCTATGAGTTGAGAAAGTTTTGCTTTGGTAATTTCCAGATTATCGAATCCATCTTTCGCTTCAGTTTTTGGTTTATCTTTATCAATAGGTAGAGGAGCTGAAGTTTCACGTTTTTTAGTTGCTGCTCTTTCTACGATTTCAGGAGTAGGTTTTCTTAGTGCATGAATTTTAGGAGCTATATCTTTTTTTCCAATATTCAATAATGTCGCTCTGGTAGCCTCAATTATTTCATCCACAAATTTTCGCAATTCTATTTTGCCCTTTAGATCAGCCTCCACCTCTTCCATGTCTAATATTTTGTTGTAAACTGCAGTTATTTTTCTATTAATTTCTTCTGCAAAACCACCTACGACATCATGAGCTGAGTCTGGAGATTGCAGCCAGCCGGGTTTCTGTATTTTTGTATTAATTCTCATTGCTAATATTCTCAATTGATTTCCAAGATCGGATTCAACTGTCAATGTGTCAGAAGCTCTTTCAAGCCCTCTCTGAACATTTCTTAGTTGTCTTTCTAAGTCGTCAATTGGTGGTACACCTCTTACAGTTCCTGATAATCTATCTTGTTGAGCTTTTAACGCGAATATCCAGTAGTCGTCACCGCCAGCTTGTGCTTCTTTGTAATGAGCCTCCAGTTTAAGTGCTGGTATAGGCATACTGTGGCCAAAAGCATGCAATCTTTTCATTAAATATTCTGCCACCTCAAAGGCAAATTTTTCATCAAAAATATCGGTTTCAAACACCGAGAGGTCCATTCCGCCTATCCATATCTTGAAATTTCTATCGTTTTCAAATCTAGAAGTTAGAGCACGGCTTATCTCAGCCAAGTCGCTTGAAAGGAGAGAAAACCTTCTATTATTTTCTACGCGTGTTTCTAACATATAAAATTTAAGAGAGTAGATTTTATAATATAAGTTGCAATAAGTCAACAGGGGGGAGTCCCCCGCCAAATTAATTTAGAAAAATTTTAAGAAAATTTAATGTTTGTTTGATATACAGAAGATGTTGATACTGATAAACACTATCACTCACCCAGAATGTTTGACAATTATCTGACAATTCCGGTAAAATTAAGGCGGTCACGATTAAAAGGCCTACTTATGAACGAAAAAACTATTAACACCCGAGAATTCCTCCGTAATTACAAGAAATTCATCGCTGCCAACGAGACGGTGATTATATCCAATCACGGTAAGCCAGAAGGAGTTCTCATCCCCTATCCAGAATGGGAAAAGAATACCCAACGTAAATCCAAAATCATTACTCAAGAAATGATTGATAAATATACGAAGGACCTACCAGGATTTACTCCTATTTCTAATCGTGAAATAGACGAAGCTGCTTATCCCTATCCTAACAAAATTAATAAGAGTAGAAAAAAATGATTATTATAGATTCATCAGTTTGGATATCACTTTTCAATCCATTGGATTCTAATCATGATAGAGCAAAAAAAATATTTGAAGGCCTTAATTCTGAACATATAGTAATATTTGATTACATATTTACAGAGAGCATGACAGTTTTTAGGAATAAAGTTTCAGATGAATTTTGTGTTAAATTTGAGCAGCTTCTTCATTACTGGGATATTTCAGTTTTCTTTACTGATCACATCCTAGTACGCCTCGCCACCGAATATTTTTTTCAATTCAAAAAACTCTCTTTTACTGATTGTCTTATCCTAGCCTCTGCTAAACTAAACGATTATGAAATAGCCACTTTCGATGAAGAACTAAAAAAAGCTTCTAAGCTCGCCCTAGCCCAGTAGAC
Organism: Candidatus Peribacteria bacterium; assembly: GCA_943357285.1. Lineage (GTDB taxonomy): Bacteria > Patescibacteriota > Gracilibacteria > UBA1369 > LOWO2-01-FULL-3 > JACRIB01. Next base: position 74,843 of record CALRGJ010000005.1, read on the forward strand.
AGTGACTTTAATCCCCTTTCCTGCTAATATTCCTCTCATGGAAGCCAGAATTTTAAATCAGTCAGAAGAGCACCTTTGGGCAGCTTTTGTGGAGAAACATCCTCAAGGAAATATTCATCAAACTCCAGAGTGGGGACACTTTCGAGGCCATGTCCCTGGAAATGATAAACATTGGATAATTGTGCTCGAGGAAAAGGCCGCAGGACAGACACAAATCATCGCCGGCACACTTCTTATTCGCCAATCTCTTCCTCGTGGATACAGCTGGTTATATGCTCCTCGCGGTCCGCTTTTGAATTATGAAGATTTTGGCTCTACACAGATGCAAATGTCCATACTCATGGACACAATTAAAGAGCTAGCCAGAAAGGAAAAAGCCATTTTTTTCAGAGTCGATCCATTGATACAGGTAGAGAGTCAATCACCCATCTCATTCCCCCACTTTCGACAAAATATTCACGGTTCTCAGCCAGATCACACTCTCCTACTCGATCTGACACCATCTGAAGACGACATTCTCAAACAAATGAAACCAAAAGGTCGTTACAATATTAAACTCGCCGAGAAAAAAGGCGTCACTATTCGCAAATCTACAGATGTAGCCGACTTTTATAAGATTCTTTCCGAAACCACTTCTCGCGATGGTTTTCACGGTCACAATCAGAAATTTTATCAGAATATGCTCGATTCACTCGGCAAAAATGCCTCACTATATCTCGCCGAATTTGAAGGCCAGGTCATCGCCGGCTGTCTCAATACTTTCTACAAAAACACAGCCACTTACTATTATGGAGCTTCTTCGAACGAGCATCGCAATGTCATGGCCCCTTATCTTCTTCACTGGCACGCTATCGTCGAGGCAAAGGCCAAAGGTTACAACTTTTACGACTTTTTTGGTATCGCCCCTGAGAACGCCGTAAACCACGCTTGGGCCGGAGTCACCGAATTCAAAAAGAAATTCGGCGGAATAGAAGTTTCCTATCAAAAACCTCAGGAATTCATTTTCAAAAAAGCTCTCTATTATCTTTACCGCACATATAAAAAAGTGCGATAACTAAGCTTGGGGAAAACGGCAAAACATGGTATAATACCTAGAAGTCAAAAAAATAAAAACAAAAAATGCTCGATCTTTCTGTTATTAAAAACGAAAAACTTCGCAACCTGGTTAAGGCTTCTCGCAAATTCCAGGCTCTTTCTGAGTTTCAGCAGCAAAAACATTTGGACAATATGAAAAGTATTTCTTCTGAAAAAGAAGAGTCACTTTGTCAGTTTTTTACAGATGAAAATGCTAAAGAAAATGATGACATGACAAATGAAGAAAAAATGCAAATTCTTGATCAACTTTATAATGAAGTCCTCGAGCTTGGAGAAAAATTTACCAAGTTACTCAAAAAAGAACCGGAGAAAAAACAGCGCAAAAAAGATGATGAGAATATGGATGATCTTTTGGCCTCTCTCGATAAATAAATAAAAAAATAAAAATAAAAATATGAAAACGTATCTATTCAATCTTCTGACTCAATCTTTTAAAGAAAAGAATTTAATTTTTGAGGCCACAAAGGGCGGAGAAGCTGCGAAAACTGAAGCACCAAAAGATGCTGCTCCGGCAAAACCTGAGGAGGCAAAGGGAGCAGAAAAAAAACCTGAAACTCCAGAAGAGAAAAAAGCAAAAATAAAAGAAGCTATTGGCGCTTTGACACCAAAGTTTGAAAAAGTTTTGGCTGAAGGTAGTGGTTATACTGAGGATTTTATTAAAGAAACAAAAAAGATTAAAGAAAAATTTGAAGAAATTACTAAAAAATTAGAGGGTGATAAAAAATTGGATAAAGCGGATTTAAAGATATTTAATGAAAAATTGGAAAAATCTTATGAAAATAAATCTCTCGAAAGAAATAAAAGTATTCAGGCTCAAAGAGTAGCTCTGGAAGCCGCAAAAACTGACCCTGAACTCACTGCAGATAAAATTTGGGAAGCACAGAAATCAATGTTGATTGAAGGTGATTTTTCCGAATCTATTTTGGAGGCTATTAAAGAAAAATTTAATGCCGAAGGTAGATTGAAAAATCAATTTGAGTTTGTATCTAAGATACTTGATGGTGCTGAAAAAGGTGCCAGTGATGAAAATGCAGATAAAAATCTCGCCGAGGCGACTAAAGAAATTAAAAATTTAACTAAAGGAATTTTCACCACTAAGGACTTCACCGCACAATACAATGCAGTTCTAGAAGAAGTTAAAAAGATTAATGATTTTCCGAAGGACGTGAAAACTCTCGGAGAAAAAGCTTCCGCTGCTAAGACCGCAATCTTTGACAAAATTGCCGAAGATATCAAGAAAAGTAAGGAAGGAAAACCTCTCAACCCAAATTCATTTGTAGCGTATCAGCAAGAGATTATGTACGCACATGTTGCTGATGTTTTGGGTGATGAAGAATTGACTCCGGAAAAAATTAAATCAGCTATCAGCCTTTATGACCTTGGGAAATTTAAACCTGGAAAAGAAAGTGCAGAAGCTAAAAAAACTTTGGATAAACTTCTAAGTCCGGAAATAAAAGATAAACTTATTGCCGCCGGAATCCGTATCGATTTTATGGGAGGTACCGATGGTACAGATCACCAATTAATGAAGAGTAAAGAATGGCATGATGAAAAAGTTACTGCATTTGATAAACTTGTAGCTTTCGATTCTGCTGGGCATCTCAATCCTCCACTTACAGCTGATAATAAAACGGAAATTGAGGCTTATAAAACAGCTGTTGCAGCTGGTACTCAAGCCGATTTCTTGAATGATGCTGCTCACAAAGATAAATTTCTCTCTGGTGGTATGCTTTTTGATCAAGCTTTGGCCCTTCAACGTGCTGAAGACAAGGCAGAGAGAGTAAAAGAATCATTTGATCCAGCTCAGAGATATCTCAATATTGAATTAGGTAATTCTACCGCTGCCGACAATGAAGAAAAGAAATCCGGTATTGCTTTCAATATTGAGGAAAAACCGGAAGTTGATGAGACTAAACCTCAGTATGAAGTGGAAGGAGGTACTGTAGTGGTTACTCTTCCTAAGGATCCTCAGAAACCAAATGATGTGCCTGTAAAATTAACTTACACTTTGAGTACGGTTCCATCACTTCAGGCAGAATTGAAACCTGGAAATCCTCCGACTATTACGGTTGAAGGTCGTGTAGCTACTCTAGAGTTAGAAGGAGAGAAACTTGTTTCGAAAGATAAAGATCCTAATGATGAAGATAAGAAATTTACGGCTTATTGCACTCTGACAATTGTGGAGCCAAAAGGAGATAAACAAGGAACAATCGAAGTTAAAAAAATAGAAGAGAAGAAAGACGAAACTCCTCAGGATAAAGAACATCCAAACGATAGTGAAGCTGAAGCAACTGATAGAAAATATTATGAGGAAAAAAAAGTTCCATATAAAACTGAAGCCGAAGCAAAGGCAGAGGGAATGTTAGAAACTACTACAGACAATAAACTTAAGCCAAAAGATGGATATGATTGGGCTGCCACCGATGAAGACAACAAGGCTCATCCAACAAATTACGCTACAAAACGAAAAGAAGTAGCTAAACCCCCTGAGCCAGCCGCAGATCTTCCCGACACAGCGACTCCAGACGGAGCAGGAGCACAACCAGCAGCAGATCTCCCAGGTACAGCAACAGCAGCCGAAGGAGGAGCGCAACCAGCCACAGCTTTACCAGATGGCTCTACGCAGGTAGATGCACCAGCAACTCCAACGGAGACTACAGATAAGGTGCCAGAAGCTCCAGTAAAAGATTATACATATTTGTTTATTAATGATGGCAAAGATCTTCAAGTAGAAAGAGGTGGGGAAAAATGGCAGTTCAAATTAAACAATCAGGCAGAAGTTTCACTTTCAGCTATTGATTCTGGAGATAATAACTATGTCCGCCTAGATAAGAAAATAGATGGCAAACAATTCTCGGCTTACTTTGAATTTGATCCAAAAACTGGAGTTTTCAATTCAAGACCTATTGATGGATTTCCAGATCTTCACGACACTACTACTATTTCTTACGATAAAAATACAAGAACAATTAATGTAATTCCAAAAAATACACCTGCAGATGCCCCAGTAGACAATCCTCAGCCTGCTACAGATACTAGTGAAGCCAATAACTCAGAAAGTAATAACCCAGCCTCAGAAAGGAGGACGCTTTCGAATGGAATAATAACAGAAGGTTTATTTGATAAAGAAACTGGTCGTTTTCTCAAAGGAAAAGCCACATTTAAAGATGGAGATATATACGAAGGTTTATTTGATAAAGAAACTGGTCGTTTTCTCAAAGGAAAATGCATACATAAAAGTGGAGAAATTCTAGAAGGTGATTTTGATAAAGACACTGGTAATTTAATCAAAGGAAAAGCCACAAGTAAAAGTGGAGAAATTCTAGAAGGTGATTTTGATAAAGACACTCGCGCTTTCATCAAAGGAAAGAGGACATTTCCAGATGGGAGAGTAGTAGACTTCCCAGAACCAAAATTACCACTCACTATTTCTGGCAATACGTTAACCTTAAATATGAATGATGGTACAACCAAAAAATATACTATTAAAACTAATGATAATACAAAACTTGAGATTAAGGAAAAAAAATCAGGAGAATTGTGTGAGGTTGTTATTAATGGATTTGTCTCAGCACTTATAGATATTAAACCAAAATTAACACCCCCTGTATCTGTATATATGGGATACGGAGAACCTTGGCAGTTCAATATAAAAACTGGTTCTTCGGATTCAATTAAAGAGATAATTTTTAGTCCTAGGGCAATAAGTGATGCCAATATTATTGAAGAATTGTTAAATCAAAATGATTGGATAGCTAAATCAAATGATGGATTTAGCTATTACAATAAGTTTGCACGTAATCGATTAGCCGACAACAGTTATGAATATTGGATGGTGCCAAATGGGGCAAATGATTACAGAAAATTAAATAAAGAATAAATTGTTATAAATAGATATTCTCAAAAATCCCCGCACAATCTGTGGGGATTTTATTTTGCCCAGCCAGCCACTACAAAACCAAATTTTCTCTCTCTGCCATTTCCTTCATTCTGTCGATGAAAAGCACGCCATTGATGTGATCATTTTCGTGCTGAGTTACGCGCGCATTAAGGCCCTTTAGATCAAAAACTTGTCTCGCTCCACTTAGGTCATGGAAAGCTACTGTAATCTCCGTAAAACGCTCTACATTGCCATATTCTCCAGGAAGACTGAGGCACCCTTCCTCTTTCACTTCAGTTTTTTTACCATGTGAAAGAATCTCCGGATTCACCATAGTTACTATTACTTGATGATCGGTTTTGTAATTCATCGTCACGATAAAAAGACGAATATTTTTCCCAACCTGAGGTGACGCAATTCCGAGTCCATCAGCTTTAAGCATCGTATCCTTCAAATCCTTCGCAAACTTTTTCAAACTCGCATCAAACTTTTTTACCGGCACACTCATCGCCCGCAAAATCGGATTATTTTCCCCAGTTACAATTTTTAGTTTTGCCATAAATTTACTTTAGTTGCTGAGATTATAATGTCTGCGCGCGCAGATGTGAATACAATAATTCTTTTAGTTGAGCAACTTAATAGTTAATTAATTTAAGAAAATTTAATGTTCGGCTGCTACGGTCAAAACAATTCATAACACAAACAGCCTTGAATATTAGCCTACTTTCCGATAGTATACATTCAGAATATATACTATCTACAAATTATATGACCCATACTGCCATCCCTTCTATCAAGGGGCAAATTACCATCCCAGCAGAAATAAGGACTAAATATAATATTGGTAAGGACACTCCTGTGGTTATTGAAGACCAAGGAAAGGGCATTATTACTCTAAAAATTATGCGCATGGTTGAGAATGACAGCATTGAATATTATGAAGATAAAGGTGGATTTGGGCTAAATTTCAAAAAGCCAATTGATCCACAAGTTTTAATAGACGCTATCAAAAAAATAGATGGATAGAATACAAAAATTTCTTTTAAAATTAGACAGAGATAGGCGTTCAATATATATAGAAATATTTCAGGATATTAGAGTCCTAAATCTAGAGAAATACGATGTTCAGGCTTTAAAAGGATTGAAAGGGTTATTTAGATTAAGAAAAGGAAAAATAAGAATAATTTTTACAAAACAAAACAGCACAGGCTTTATCCTTAATGCCGATTTCAGAGGAGATATCTACAAAGGAATATAGTACAACGCTCGTGCCTACCCCACGCTAAGGCATCGTGTCTTGGGAGTCCGAGAATCAACCCACTTTCTTCAACTCCGCTTCAATGAATCCATCCAATTCCCCATCGAGAACTTTATCCGGATTACTTTCTTCGTAATCAGTCCTGTGGTCCTTCACCATTTTGTATGGATGCAAAACATATGAGCGAATTTGGCTTCCCCAAGCGATATCTTTTACGGCACCCTTGAGGTCAGAAATTTCCGCAGCGTGTTGTTTTTCCATTAAATCCAATAATTTTGAATGCAACATTTTCATACACCATTCCTTGTTTTGCAATTGGCTTCTTTCATTTTGTGATGCCACTACAAGCCCGGTAGGAATATGCGTAATTCTCACCGCTGAATCAGTTTTATTTACATTCTGTCCGCCCTTTCCACCAGATCTATACACATCCACGCGCAAATCCTCAGACGAAATATTTACTTCTTCCGAATAATTTATTTCCGGTAAAATTTCCACCAAAGCAAAAGAAGTTTCACGAGTATTTTTTGAATTAAATGGAGACATTCTCACCAGTCTATGCACTCCGCCTTCTCCCTTCAAATAGCCATAAGCAAATTGCCCTTTTACTAGAAAACTCGCACTCTTAATCCCCGCTTCTTCCGCTACGGATTTATCCATTATTTCCGCCTCAAATCCCATTCTTTCAGCGTATCGCAAATACATTCTCATCAGCATTTCTGCAAAATCTGCGGCGTCCGTACCACCTGTTCCAGCATGAACAGAAACGATAGCATTATTCTCGTCATATTTTCCGTTCAAGAAAGTAGAGATCTCCAGTTTTCTCCATCTTTCAGCCAAATTTTTGACCATCTCCTTGTATTCATTGGCAGCCTTTTCATCTTTTTCCGGTGAAATTTCCGGGAACATATCTAAAAGTTCCTGACATTCTCCAGTCACGCCTTCCCACAATGCAATTAATTTATTTATATTACTGGCTCTTTGTGAAATTTCCTGTGCCTTTTCTCTGTTGTTCCAAAAATCCGGAGCCTGCATTGCCTCATTCAAAACTTCTAATTCCTTTTTCTTTGAAGTTAAGTCTACTTTTTTTAAACCAACTTCAATTAATTTTTTAATATCCTCAAGCTGTGCCTTTATTTCATGCATAAAAAAATGTAAAGTATCGCCGTCGAGTATATCATATTTTTTCAAGCGTCAATTCATGTCCACTGCGCGCAAAATTGTCTCCAATACTTTAGCTCAAATTGTTGGGAAGCTTTTGGTGACGATTATTGGCCTTACTACGGTAAAAATGACCACTAGTTATCTTGCCGTAAATGGATATGGTGAATATACCGCAGTCTATGAATTTCTCGCTTTTTTTGGAATTGCCGCCGACCTTGGATTTTTCACAATTGGTGTAAAAGAAATGTCTCAGAACGAAGAAAAAATTCCAATGATTATTGGCAATATTCTCACTCTGCGTACTATCTCTGTGGTTATTGCCATGTTGGGAGCTATAGCTCTCGCCTTCTCAATGAATCAATACAGTGATACGCGTATTCCTCTTGGTATAGCCATTTCTTCCATCACGGTTTTCTTTACGATGATGAATGGCACAATCACCAGCGTTCTTCAGGTAAAAATGAAAATGCACATCGCCTCCATCGCCACTATTGCCGGAAAAATAGTGACGGTACTTTTTATGGTTTACGTGATTTATTATGGATATCCGGAAGATAAGAATATGGGATTTAATATGCTTATGGTTGCCGGTGTTGCCGGTGCTGTAGTTATGAATTTTGGCACCAATTATTATGTCCGCAAAATTACACCATTAAAGCATCGTTTTGATCTCGCAATTTGGAAAGAAATTATTACAAAATCTTTACCTTACGGTATTGCACTTATTCTCAGTACAATTTATTTCCGTATGAATTCAGTGCTTATTTCTACCCTTCTTCCTATGCCTCGCGCTCAGCAAGAGTTGGGAATTTATGGAGTGGCTAGCAAACTTCTGGAGCAATTTACCATTATTCCACTTTATTTTATGAACTCGGTTTTGCCGGTATTATCAAAGAAAATAAAGGAAGGTGGGGAAAAATATAAAACAATTATTCGTTATTCTTTCGATTTTCTCGTAGCCATGTCCGTACCTATGGTTGTGGGAATTTATATTCTCGCTTATCCCATCGTATTTATAATAAGCACCCCTGAATTTTTGAGTCGCACCGCTGAAGGATTTTATGGATCGGATATGGCATTAAAAATTCTTATTTTTGCCTTACTATTCCAATTCATCAATATTCTTTTTGCCTTCATTCTCATCGCCGCAAACAAACAAGGCAAATTACTTTATATAAATGGTGCCTGCGTCACTCTCAATCTGTTGATTAACTTCTATCTTATCCCCCGCTACGGATTTATCGGAGCTAGCATTACCTACGTTATCAGTGAATTATTTATTTTAATTGTGGCTGCATTTATGGCGCATAGATACGTGAAATTCTCGCTAAATTTCATCAATGTATTTAAAATTATTTTCTGTGCCGGAGTGATGGGTGCAATTGTTTATTATCTCCAACCAATTTCTTATAAATTTTTGCAAAATTGGGGCGTATTTGTCCTAGCTGCAATTGGTGGAGCAATTTATGTCGGAATGCTTTTCCTTACCAAGGTAATAGATAAAGAAATGATGAGTTTGCTTAAAAAAGGAGATAGCGAAATTCCAGCACCGGTAGTTGATATAACTAATTAATTATGAAAAATAAATTTAAAATTTACTTAATTATCTGCTCAGTTTTTGTTTCAGGTTTTTCCGCCACTGCCTTCGCCTTTTCCGACGTTGACGACAAGCAAATGTATTCCGCAGCTATTGAA